>JAVBLD010000022.1:0-118037 GCA_031553705.1 Marinifilaceae bacterium
TCCTTGAGGTTGTTGCGCTCATAACTCATCTTTACCGCATGCTCCTTGAACACCCGGTCATACTGTCTTTTTGTTCCCATTTTTCAAAGTTAAAATTATTATTCAACCTTAACTATTTGTGCGGGCTAAGTTAGGAACTCAACAACAAGAGGGAAAACCGATTCCTCCAGCTATTCTTGACATATCGCAATATGGTAAAAAGGAGTATGATATGCGTCATCCGCTCCTGAAACCGAAAACGATTAAAAAATAGAACAATAAAAATGGAGAGTGGTAAAAACTCTCCATTTTTATTGCTCTATTTCAACTCCTTTCGAATCCTTTGATACAGCTCTTCGCTGGCAGGCACTAACGGCAGGCGTAAACAGTTGTGTTTGATCACGCCTTTGGCGTGAAGGGCAGCCTTAACACCGGTCGGATTCCCCTCGGCGAACAATGCTTTGCACATTTCGGCAAACCGCAGGTGTATCTTTTGCGCCTGGGCGTAATCACCCTGTTTTACACTACGAACCAATATGGAATACTCTTTCGGGAAAGCGTTGCCGATCACAGAGATAACACCTTCAAAACCGATCGACATCAGCGGCAGGATCACTCCGTCATCCCCGGACAACGCGACAAAGCCATCTTTCTTTAACCGCAGGATATCGGTGGCCTGTTCAAAATTACCGGCAGCCTCTTTGACTCCTATTATATTCGGATAATCATGCGATAATCTGGCAGTTGTCGAAGCGGTCATATTCACTCCGGTTCTTCCGGGCACATTATATAGAAAAACAGGTAGCGGCGATTGTTCGCTAATTGCTTTATAATGCTCATACAATCCCTGCTGCAAAGGTTTGTTATAATAAGGGGTAACGCTAAGCACACAATCACATTGCTTCAACCAACTCGTCTCTTTCAACTCCCGTAATACCTCCCGCGTATTATTTCCTCCTACACCGACCATAAGCGGTAGTCTGCCTTTATTTTGCGCGGCAACAATCCGGACTACCTCTCCTTTCTCCTCACCCGACAATGTAGCCGACTCGGCTGTCGTACCGAGCACCGTCAGGAAATCAACTCCTCCGTCAATCGTATAGTCCACTAAATTCCGTAAAGATTCCTCATCAATCCGGTTGTCTTTATCAAATGGGGTAACCAAAGCTATCCCTATTCCGGTAAAACGTTCCATGTCCGAGTTTTGAATTAAATTATTTTCTTATCCGATGCCTCTGTTGTAATCAACCTGCTTTTAGCCTGGAGAGTATTTCAAACATATTTTCGATAAACAATAACGGCTCCAATCCCCCATCAATGACGATATCGGTGTCGATTCCTTCCCGCTTCATGCCTATTTTACATTTAGCCTGCGAAGTAGTCACCATATAATTGATCATCACATTCGATTTAACCGACAAATCAATCAGCATATCATATTTTTTAGCAAGAATAGCCTGCAAACGATCATTCTGGATCTTTCCTCCGAAGCCCAGGTTCTCGTTCCGGACACATACCATATCGTCCGACTCGATCATCTCATACCCCTGCGAAATATAGCAAAGCCTCTCTATTTCCACATCCTTCATTTTACTTTTCAATGTTTTCAGCCATACCAATTGATTGGCATTGGCAGTCCAACATACCAAACAACTCTTTACATCGCTCAGATTCTTATATTCGACTTCCCTCCTTCTGTCCGTTATGGTTTTGGCCAGCGCTTTCTCTTTCATCCGGGTGAGCATATTATCGATCATCTTCATATTTACCAACTTTTGGGGTTATGCAGACAAAAATAGCAATAAAACAATTATCCACTCCGATTTGTTTATATTATAACAAAAAATATATCAGCAGACCGGAAAACAATGAAATCGGCCGGAAAATATTTGACTTTCACATAGCTTCACGCATCTTTGTTCCTCTGTTCCAATAGAAAAAGAATATTCAAATTATCATAAGAAACTTGTAATTCTATATTTTTATAGAATCACATACCCATAAAATTATTTTTCTTTCAAAGATTGATTACCGAATTTACTTTATTTGATTATTTTTGCTTATCGTGCAATTTAATAAAAACTAAAATGATGAAATCATTACAACTATCTTTCTTAATTTCCATTTTATGCACAACTTCTCTGCTGGCACAAAACACTCCTCCTGCTGAGGATTATGTGAAAGTAACCAATAACGGATCATGGTGTTGGTTCTCCGATCCGCGTGCGATCTATGTAGAGGGTGCATATTATGGCGGCTATGTTGACAGTGTGGGTAATATCTGGAGTTTTTCCTATAATCCCGTCAATCAGGAAATCAAGCATTTCCTTCATTATGAGAAATTGGACAAAGATGATCATGCCAATCCTTCTATCTGCAGATTGAAAGACGGCAGGCTGATCACGTTTTTTTCCGGTCATGGCGGTATGGGTAAAACACCTTTATATTACCGGATCACTAAAAATAAAAATGATATCTCGGCTTGGGGCGAACTACAACAGGTAGGAACCAAAGACAAAAAATTGTTCAATACCTGCTACTCCAACCCGGCAATCTTATCGGCGGAAAAACACCGCACATACCTCTTTTATCGCGGAGCTGATTTCCGTTTCAAGATGGTATATTCCGATGACCTGAACACCTGGTCGGAAGAAAAAACGATGGTAAAAAGCGCACGTACCGATTATGCTGTCAGGCCCTATGTAAAGGTTTGCAATAACGGAAAAGACCGGATCCATATTGCTTTTACCGACGGGCATCCGCGCAATGAAATGCAAAACTCAATCCACTATATATGTTATCGTAACGGACAATTCGAGACGGCTTCGGGTCAGAAAATATGCAATATGGAGGAATTACCTTTCACACCGGATGTAACTGACATGGTATATGATGCGAGTAAAACAAATCAACGCGCATGGATATGGGATATAGCTTATGATGAAAAAGACCGGCCGGTCTTGGTTTATGCCCGGTTCTTCAGCGAGTTGCGACACGAATACTGGTATGCCCGTTGGAACGGCACAGAATGGATTAATAAGAAAATTACAGACGCCGGATGTTGGTTTCCTTTCAAAGAGATCCCCCGTGAAAAGGCCGAAGGCGAACCTCATTACTCCGGCGGCGTCTATCTTGATCACAGCAATCCGGACATAGTTTACCTTTCCCGTCCTATCAACGATATATTCGAAATCCAAAAGTGGGAAACAGCTGATGGAGGACGGACATGGAAAACAACAGATATTACTTCCGGTTCGGCCCATGACAATGTGCGTCCCTTTGTTCCGTTAAACGATCCGAATTCCCGGGTCATGTGGATGTATAACTATCATTATCCCTCCTTTGTCGACTTCTGTACAGCCATCCGAATCAGTGACATATCTAAAGGTTTTTCTGGAGACCTTAATAAAAAAGCGGTAAAAGAAGTCATGCAAACAGTAGCCGACTGGCAAATAAACAAATTGGATGAAAGATGGAAAAAAGGAAGAAGCAGGCAGGAGGAGCTTTCCTGGGTAAACGGAGCCTTATATTTAGGTATCTTCGAATGGGCGGCAACGACCGGCAATACCGGAGCATTCAACTGGTTAACGCGGATCGGAAACAGGAATTACTGGCAGGTAGCCCAACGGATGTACCATGCCGACGATATATGCATCGCACAAATGTATCTGAAAATGTATGAAAAATACCGGAGGCAAGGAATGCTTACCCCCACCATCGCAAGGGCGGATTGGGTGATGAGCAATCTCAAAACGGAGAATATGAAAACCCAGGAACGATGGAACTGGTGTGACGCTTTGTTTATGGCTCCTGCGGTATATGCCAATTTATACACTATCACCGGAGAAGAAAAATATCTGAAATTCATGGATCAGGAATTTAAAGCCAGCTACGACTTCTTATACGACAAAGAAGAAAAACTATTTTTCCGGGATGCTTCTTATTTTGATAAGAAAGAAGCCAACGGAAAAAAAGTATTTTGGGGAAGAGGCAACGGTTGGGTACTTGGAGGCCTGGTCAATATCATGAAGATACTGCCTAAAGATAATCCTTATCGTCCGTTCTACGAAGCACTATTCAAAGAGATGTGCGAAAAGATTTTAACATTGCAGGGGAAAGACGGGTTCTGGCATGCCAGTTTACTTGATCCGGCAAGTTACCCTGCTCCGGAAACCAGCTCTTCAGGATTTATGATTTACGCGTTAGCCTATGGAGTCAATGAAGGATTATTAAAGAAATCGGCATTTTTGCCTGCCATAGAGAAAGGATGGAAAGCGCTTGTTTCCAGTGTGAATACGGAGGGTAAACTCGGATGGGTACAGCCCATCGGGCAGGACCCCAGAAAAGTGACCCGTGATATGACAGAACTATATGGTGTCGGAGCCTTCCTGTTAGCGGGAACAGAGATTGAAAAAATGGCTGCAAAATAAGGCCTTTCCGATACAGTTCCCGTAAGGAAATTATTACGGTATTGAACAATAAATAACCAGAAGATATTTACACTTCTGGTTATTTTTTTGCGCTCCCAATGCCGGAACGGTAATCCTATATTCCGATTTTATCCATCATTCCTTACTCCCCAGCTTTTAGGTATCCTCCGAAAAACAATTACCTATTATTAGGTATTTCGCACCGTATAGGCTTACCCTACCTTTGGGCATCAAAAAATAGTATTTACAACGCGTGGCAAAGACGACTATTTTTCAATGCAAAAAAATATGGATACAATCATTCAATGCGAGAACATTACCCACTATTACGGGAAAAAGTTGATTTACGAAAATCTGAATTTTGAAGTCAAAAAAGGAAAAATATTAGGCCTTCTCGGGAAAAACGGAACAGGGAAAACGACCATTATCAATATATTGAACGGCTATCTCAAGCCTCGCTCCGGTATGTGCCGGCTGTTCGGCGAGGAGGTCGAGAAGCGATCCCCAGCCGTCAAGTCTAAGATCGGACTTTTGCTCGAAGGGCATATCCAGCACACTTATTTCAATGTCGGACAGATTGAGCGATTCTATAGTCGTTTCTTTCCGAACTGGAAAAAGGATGCCTATTACCAGCTTCTCAAAAAATTACAGGTGACGCAAACACAAAAAATAAGCACAATGTCATGCGGACAGCGTTCGCAAATCGCACTGGGACTGCTGTTTGCACAGGATCCCGAACTACTGATACTGGACGACTTCTCGATGGGACTTGACCCGGGTTACCGCCGGCTGTTTGTAGAGTATCTGAAAGAGTATGCCACAGCCGAAAACAAGACTATTTTCCTGACCTCTCATATCATCCAGGATATGGAGTGGCTGATCGACGACTGTATTATTCTGGACTACGGGCGCATTTTGTTGCACCGGCCGACTCGGGAGATTCTCAGCTGTTTCAAACGTTATCGTTTTACGTCCGATGCAAATGAGATAAAAGGGACCGCTCATTTATGGAGTACGGAAAAAATCGGCGATAACTGGGAAACTTATTCGTTTTCATCCCGGGAAAATGTGGTGAATGAATTATCCCCTTATGCTATAAGCAATCTAAAAGAAGAGTATATCTCATTGGAAGATGCCTTTATCGGATTGACCGGAAAATATTAAACCTTATTATCAATTCATTTATCAATATGATTCAAGCACTGTTTTATAAAGAGTGGATTAAAACCCGGAGAATTATCCTGTTGGTATCCGTCATTTTTACCGGGACTATCGTTTATACCTTTATCAATTTCGGGCAGTTATTCCGTATCCGCGGCGCCGTCCAGGCATGGGCGGACGTGATTCTAAAAGATGCGGCGCTATTATCCGGAATCATCGAATGGATACCGTTATTAGCCGGAATACTGTTGGGACTTGCACAATTTGTCCCGGAAATGGAGTACAAACGGCTAAAGCTGACCATGCACCTGCCGCTGACCGAAAGCCGGATTATATCGGTCATGTTATTGTATGGCATAATGGTGCTGGTAAGTTTTTACCTGCTGGGATACGGATGCCTGCTGGCAGGAACCTCTATTTATTACCCCTCCGAGATTGTCGAAGCAATGGTGGAGAAATCGCTACCGTGGTTTCTGGGCGGATTTGCAGGATATCTGTTTTCAGCCTGGGTTTGTTTCGAACCGGTATGGCGGCAACGCATTATAAACGCTTTTGCTGCGGTGTGCGCATTATCGTTTTTTTACATCGCATCCGGATCGGGAACCTATATTCCGTTTATTCCATATCTAATTGTTTTAATAATCGTTGCTTTCTCGTTTCCGTTTTATTCCGCGATACGATTTAAAGAGGGAGTGCAAAAATAAAATAAGTGGCAAGTGGTAGGTGGCAAACAGCAAATGACAGGAAAATACAATCAATATATTCAACTGATTCAGAATGAAATATAAAAATACAATCTATTACAGCATCCTTATTTTTATTACCCTGATCGGGTGGTGGGGAGTGCCTTCATTGACAAAAAAAATGACCTATACGCCGGACGACTATCCTTTTGTTTACTACAGTTCGATCCTTAGAGAACTCTGCTTCATTGACTTTACAAACAAAGAGAAACCAATGAGCGACATGTCCGGTAATGTATATAGTGTAAAACAGTTCGATTCGTTAATGCCGTTGTTTAATTTCCGGCAACTGATGATAGACGGTAAATTACCCGACAGCATTGACGGTCATGTAATCGATCCTCCGGTCGTAAGGGCAAAGACTGTTGTTTACCGCCACAGTCCGGAACAGGTAAGTACGCCTGAATTAGGGTTATACGTCATGTACGAATCTATGCCGAAACGGGTGGAATTGGAGATGCCGAATGATGTCTTCAGGATGAAAGATCATATCGAGTTTATCGATATCCGGGAAAACGGTATCGATGCCGGAAAAAGCAATTTGTTCCGGCAAGCGCTGGAAAAACAAGGATATGTATTTCCGTCGCAGTGGATAGCAGGTAATCTTAATCCGCGAAAAGCCTATGATGAAGGTTTTTTTTGCCTGGATGCCAACGGAGCGCTTTTTCATGTGAAAATGGTAAACGGCCGTCCTTTTGTAAGGAATACCGGTATTGGAGAAAACATCGACATCGTGCATTTCTCAATGACGGAGGTCGGAGACAAACGTTTTTACGGATTCCTGTTCAGTCGGAACGGTGATGTCTACATCATAGAAAGCGACGAAGGAAAATATAAACCCGTCCGCCTCGATATCGGAACAATTGACATATCCCGGGACGAACTGTTAATTATGGGCAATCTGCTCTATTGGACGGTAAGTATTACAACTCCTTCAGGAAAGAATTGTTTCGCCTTACATACGGAAAGCCTGAAACAAATCCAATACACCCATCTTGACAGACAGCCCGGCAAATGGGATGCCTTCTCAAAATGGTTGTTCCCGGTATACCTCACATTTGAAAGCCGAAACAGCGATTTTATCACCCCCAGATTGCATTTTACCGGCATGAACGGAATGGTATTCAACCTATTGCTAGCATCGATCACCGGAGCTTTTGTAATAACTGCAAAACGGCAGCGAGGATTCGGAATCATATATATCCTAGCAACGGGAATCGCGGGTTTGATTGCATTATTGGCATTAAAAGGCAGGGAACAACAGACCAAAGAATAAGAGCGAAAATTACTAATCAACAATCAATTATTTACACATGAAACAAGTACTATTTTTAGCCATTGTCCTGTTAAGCATGACAGCATGCGGAAATAAAAAAACAAATCAACAAAAAGAGTTATCAACAGCCAGTGCCCAAGTCACAGCCAACGTTAATATCACAGCCTATCCGCTTGACAGCCTGTTATCGGTAGCCGATCAACTGATCGATAAAAAAGTAAAAGTGCGCGGATATATCACCCACACCTGTAAACATTCGGGCAAGCGTTGCTTTATTGTCGGAGAAAGTCAAAAAACCTCATTCAGGGTGGAAGCAGGCGGAGAGATCGGAGGTTTTAACCGGGAACTGACCGGCTCCGAAGTGGAGATTTGCGGAGTAGTGAAGGAGCGTCGCCTGACACAAGAATATATTGCACAACATGAAAAAGAGGTCGAAGAAAAGAAAGCGAAAGAAGACGGTTCGGCAGAGAGCTGTCAGGCAGAACTCAGCAATATAAAAGAGATGAGAGATTGGATGAAGGCTAACCAGAAAGACTACTATTCAATCTACTATATGATCGGGGAAAGTTATGAAGTGGTTGAGAAATAAAAAGTTGTCCGTTTGGATCAGGGTGATTCACCGCGATTTGGGTTTTCTGGCGGTAGGCCTGTGCCTGGTATACGGCATTTCAGGCTACCTGCTTAACCACATGAACGGGAAAGACCCTGCTTTCAAAACGGAAGAGAGGACATTAAAGCTCGGATCGGGATTAACCGCCGAAACATTGCCTTTACAATGGAACAACAGACAGGATGTTCCGGCGTTAAAAAAGGTCATGCCTATCGATGAGGAGCATTTCCGTCTGCTACTCGACGGAGGAATCGGAGTCTATCACTCCGTTACCGGAATGGTGGACTATGAAAAACACCGCAAAAACGAGTTTATCTACCAGATCAACAAATTGCACTACAACAAGGCCGAAGGGTGGAGTCCGGTAGCTGACTTTTTTGTCGCCTCGCTCCTGTTTCTCGCGATCTCCGGCCTGTTTATGGTAAAAGGCAAAAAAGGCATCGCCGGTCGCGGAAAGTGGTATCTGATTGCGGGACTCCTGATACCGGTGATTTATATTATAATTAACCGATAGCATTAAGAAGTAAGTGGTGGTAAAAGATTTCAACATCCTTATCCTTTTGGCGTGGATACTGTTCTCTCCGTCGGCCATGTATGCACAGGCAGTAAAAGAGCTCTCTTTACAGGGTTGCATCAAAGATAGTACAACCCGCGAAGTGCTGGAATTTGCGACGATCATCTTGTATGATAGTGAAAGAACATTTACGGCTGTTGCAGATAAAGAAGGTGAGTTTATCATCAGAAATATCCCCACCGGACCGTATCGGTTAAAGGTATCGTTTATCGGTTATCATAACCGGGAACAGGCTATAAATATAAACCGAGACACTTTTTTACCTCTCACACTGAAACCGAACCATACTCTGTTGGATGAAGTGGTTGTCACAGCTTCCGAGTCAAAAGGAGTAACCAGTTCGTCGATTATCGACCGGAAGGCCATGCAACATCTTCAGCCATCCAGTTTTACTGACCTGTTGGAACTCTTGCCGGGGAATATGGCCGTTAACCCGTCCCTCTCCTCCGCAAACCTGATCAGATTAAGAGAGGTCGGAATATCCTCCGCCGAATATGATATTTCATCTCTGGGCACCTCTTTTCTTATCGACGGCGCCCCAATCTCAACGGACGCAAACATGCAATACCTTTCGGGATACAGCGACGGGGTCAATATTAACGGTTCGATAGGCGTACACAAATACCGCAACATCACAGATAAAGGGGTAGACATGCGCACCCTCTCCACCGACCAGATTGAACAGGTGGAGGTCATACGGGGCATTCCGTCGGTGCGTTACGGCGACCTGACCAGTGGCCTGGTAAAGATCGAGCGTAAAAAAGGAGCAAGGCCCTGGGAGGCCCGGTTCAAGGCAGACGGCCTGAGTAAACTCTTTGCCGTAAGTAAAGGCATCAGCCTCGAGCCGAAAAATCTATCATGTAATTTCGGCATCGATTACCTTCATTCGAAGACCGATCCGACAAACAGCTTTGAAGGCTTTCGCCGGTTAACAGCTTCGATACGCACCGGCAAAAAATGGAACAATCTTGTATGGAATAGCGCTATCGACTACAGCCATACCCTGGATGATCTTAAAACCGATCCCAATGCTTATGATGGCGTCACACCCGACGCAAATACGGAGTACCTATATAAAGATCGCTATCAATCTTCATATAACCGATTTGCTTTCAACAATTACATTACATTGACCTTCAAGAATCAAGCCTTGAAATCGCTGGAACTGACCGCTTCCTTATCCTACTCGCACGACCGGATCGAGCAGACGAAATTCGTACAACTATCCGCTCCCGAAGCCATTCCAAACACAATGGAAACGGGAGTATCGGACGGGCTGTACCTACCCAATAAATGGATGTCCGACCTGATTGTAGACGGTAAGCCGTTTAATGCTTTTGTCCAGGTTATGAGCACTTTTAAGGCCATCTTTCTTCATACCACCCATCACTTTATTGCCGGAGCAGAGTGGTCGTTCGATAAAAATTACGGCCAGGGGCAGGTATATGATATTACCCGTCCACCCAATGCAGGGATGAGCACTCGTCCCCGTGCCTATTCCGATATTCCTGCCTCAGAAGATATTGCACTTTTTATTGAAGACGAAATAGCATTCCCGGTCGGCAGGAACAGGCTCAGGATCAATGCGGGAATCAGAGGTATGTCAATGATAAATATGGATTTAGGGTATAACATGAACGGGAAACCCTATTTCGATCCCCGGATGAATGCGGAATGGACATTTCCCTCTCTACCCGTCGGGAGCCGGCATATTAACATATCCGTCTCAGGCGGGATCGGGTGGCACAGTAAATTCCCGACTCTAAATCAATTATATCCGGACTACAGATATTTGGATTTTGTACAGTTAAACTATTATCATAATAATCCGGCACTCCGGCGGATCAACCTGATGACTTACAAAAAAAGAACCATCAACTGTGATCTGGAACCGGCCAGGAACAAAAAATGGGAAACAAGGCTGAATATCTCTTATGATAAGAATAGCCTGTCGGTGACCTATTTCCGGGAAAGAATGGAAAACGGGTTTCGGACGCAGAACATAAACTTTGAAGCCCTGGCTTATAAGAAATATGATGCTTCATCTGTTGACCCGAATAGCCTGACGCTCCCGCCGGAACTGGACGGTCTTCCTTACGAAGAAGAGTGGGTCGTTGCATCCCGGTCGGCCACAGGAAACGGAAGCATGTTGATTAAAGAGGGAGTTGAAATGACCCTCGCCACAAAACGCTTCGAAACGGTAAAAACAAGATTGACCGTCACTGGAGCCTGGTTCAGGACAAAATATATGAACAACTGTCCCAGTTATTATACTCCTGCCAAAACGATTGAAGGGAACCAGATGCAGGAAATCGGAATTTACAGTCCGGACGGGGGATACCTGAGGGAACAACTGAATACCAATTTTATGTTCGACACCTACATCCCTTCTCTCGATCTAGTATTCTCCACCTCCTTACAGTGTATGTGGTTTGAGTTGGCTAAAACGATGTACTATGGTGGAACCCCATATGCATACGTTGACCGGTTGGGAGTACACCCCTATTCCGAAGCAGATAAAAAGGACACCAGGTTACGCCATCTGGTCAGGGAATCAAACCCCAGCCTGTTCGGGATGAAAAGAACTCCCTTTGCGATGAATGTAAATTTCAAGGCTTCAAAAAATATCAAAGAGAGGATACGCTTATCCTTGTTCGTGAATAAGCTGTTGGACTACCATCCCGACTATAAAATCAACGGAGCGACAATCAAAAGGAATGTTACACCCTATTTCGGCATGGAACTGAATTTTAATATCTGACAAATTATTATGTATAACTCACAAAAATAAGACAAAATGAAACGATTAATTTTATGTACATTATTGCTTTGCGCCATAGGATTCTACGCCTGTGAAAATGACGATAACAAAGGTATAAAAGAGATACAGGTGACATTGAGGCTGAGCAATCCGAAGAATCTGGAAGAGGTGACACTGACCAATCTCGAGGTGACACTGACCGAACGCAACTCGGGAAATATCTATTCCGCCCATGCAGTGGTAGGGAATACAGTCACAACGGTGATCCCCGAAGGAGCGTACAACCTCATTGTGAAAGGAAGTATTACCTATACATTGGATCAAAATATGATGGAATCGGAAATACGGGCGATGAAGGAATCCGTACTGATTACCGGGGATGCGGTAGAAATAAATATGGACCCGTTCCTATACAGCGAAACATCGGGCTTCGTGATCCAGGAGATATTCTATACCGGTTCGGCGACCCCCGAAGGGAAACAATACAACGGAGATAAATATATCAGGATATATAATAATTCGGATACGATATTGTATGCCGACGGTCTGTTTATAGCCACCACAATGTTGAACTCGTCAATATCATACGTCTATGATCCGGATATACTGGAAACGGATGTTCCGGTAAGCAGTATTGTCATTATACCCGGAGACGGGACAAGATTTCCGGTAGAACCGGGTAAATCGCTCCTGATTGCAGACAACGCCATTAATCACAAAGAGAACAGCGAGATCGACGGCGAAACCGTTCCGGGCAACGCCAATTCCTTCGACCTGAGCAAAGCAGATCTGGAATGGTGTAACACGGAATTGCTGGGAGAAGTTGATAATCCGGCTGTTCCGAATGTCGAAAACCTCTACAGCAATTTCATGCTGCACAATAGCGGGCTGACCAGTGTGATTATGGGCCGTTTAAAAACAGACAGGGAGACTTACCTCAAAGACTATATTTACACCTATACCTGGACATGGGTATTCAATGGAAATACTTATAAAAGAGGACCGTTTGAAGAGTACAGGATTCCGAACAAGTGGGTGATCGATGCGGTATATACCAGTGTTTCGGACAAAGCTGTCAGGCCGGTATTTTCTGCCTCTTTGGACCTGGGCTGGAGCTATTGCGGAGAATTTTTCGGAGACGCCACCCGATACAACAAGAGCATACGCCGTAAAGTATTGTCTACAACACCCGATGGCCGAGACATCTTGAAAGATACGAATAATTCGGCCGTGGATTTCGAAGCAAATGCCACTCCCTTTTTAAAGTAGGTCATTAAATAAGTATATTATGACGAGCTTTCGTTTCATTTTCATATTGTTGTTTTCGATATCGTCAAACTTGCATGCCGGGGATAGGATTCCGGTTAGTGATAGGTTAAAAAACTATCTATCGCCGATCGCCAGCTTCCCCAGAGCATCCGTCTATAATCCGGCAGCCATGGCCTATACGGACTGCGCCGGACTAACGGATCTCCTGGTCGGTTATGAGAAGCAAACCGGTAATGCCGGGTTGCTACAGACAGGCACAGCCCATGCTAATTATGCTTTCCGTGCTAAATCTTTTTTACAACCCGGTAAGCACCGTATCTGGGGAAAAGCGTCCTATCTGAACGGCAACAGAGATAATATAAAATGGAATGAAAGCTCCGATTACCATATCGTATACCCTTACGTCATGGCTGATTCGGTCGGAGGAAACAACCTTTCGTATGAACAATACGATTTTGAAGGGGGATATGCCCTGAAAACCGGAAAAATAGCATGGGGGGTTGAACTGGCCTACCGAGCGTTAATGGAGTACCGGGTAAAGGACCCGCGTCCCGACAATATCTCCTCCGACCTCTCTTTTAAAGGAGGCTTGAATTACAGAATAAGCAAAAAATATGCGCTTGGAACAGGTTTTCTACTCCGTAAATACAAACAAAAAAATACACTTGAATTTTACAATGCCCTGGGTAATCCGAAGGTATACCATATGACCGGGCTTGGAACAGACGCCCATCTGTTTGCAGGAAAGAATACCAGTGTTCTTTTTGACGGCGGTTCTTACGGTTGGAATGTTCAATTGCTACCGGTCGCCGGCCAAGGCCTTTCGGCAACTGTCGCTTACGAACTCTTCTCTTTTGAGAAACAGCTGCCCGGCTTTCAATATCTGCCGATCTCCCGCATAGATGAAGACAGTTATAAAGCGGAAATATCCTATCTGAAAAGACAAAACGGCCGTACCCTCGGAATAAAAGTGAACGGCGATTATACGGATAGAACCGGCACAGAGGACAAATTTATACTGAATACCTACGGCAACTATGTAAAGATTGCCTCAGCTGCAATGTATGCCAACAAAACGGTTAACGCCATACTCGCCGCATTGTACGGACATGACCGGAACAGGCCGTTTTCGTGGTATATTTCCCCATACGGAGGTATATTTAAAACAGAAGAGAGCCATCAAAGCCCTCTTCGCAAAATGAATATTATACAAACTACAGGCGGTATACACTTCCATTCATCGGTCTCTTTCCGGAGATCGATCCTTCACACCATCGCCGATGCATCATATACCGGAACGATAGAAAAAAAACTCCTGCTGACCGGTCTGCCCGAAGCACTCAGCGTAAGCAGAACGCTACATGCCGACTACGATTACCTCTCTGCCGACCGGACCGGAGTGAATCTGACCATCCGGTGGGACTATATCCTGCCAAAGGAAACTACCTTATACCTTAAAGCAGATTGGAAATATAAACGTTACAACACCGGCGAACTATATTCCCAAAACCTGGAAATCTCCGCAGGGGTGGCTTTTTGATCCAACCGGGGTATTCAGTCGATTTCCCGGAGAATGAGCAACTCCATCCACCACAGAAGCCGTTCCCGATAAAGTTTTTCTTGCCGGATTCCATCTCACAACTTTCAAATCAAATGCCCTTGCATGATATGCCGGCTGATCGGCAGAAACGGAGAGTTTTCTTATAAAACTCTTTCCTGTGATCTTAGTTTTATGACTTATACGATAAGTCTATATAAACAAAAAACTGAATAAAGGTGATTTTTTTACCTTTATTCAGTTCGTGAACTCGGAGGGAGTCGAACCCACAACCTCTTGGGCCGTAACCAAGTGCTCTATCCATTAAGCTACGAGTCCATTGCTCTAAAGCGGTGCAAATATAGAGACAAAATGTGAGTCCTGCAACTGTTCTTCTCTTTTTTTTATAAACCCGATACCAGATTTAAAATTCACCGTTAAACAGGTACCTGCCTACAAACCGCCCCATTTCGGCCCTATCAAAAGTCACTTTTTGCCCCATCCATCCATGCCGTTCATTCGGGAAAAGCATAAACTCAAATGATTTATTCAGATTTTGTAAAGTATCTATCAACTGGATGCTATTCTGCATGTGCACATTATCGTCCATTGTCCCATGCTCTATCCGCAACATGGCTTTTCCTACGGTTTGATATTTACCCACATGCGTCAGGACGGAAGCAAACTTATAGCCTTCCGGATTATCTTTTGGCAAATCCATATAACGCTCCGTATAGTGGGAATCATATAATAACCAGTCCATTACACCATATTTAGCTATGCCGTATTGGAAATATTCCGCTCCGTATGTCAATGCCATTGCCGTAACATAACCGCCGTAACTTCCTCCGGTAATCATCACCTTTTCCGAATCAACAAAAGGTTTTTCGCACAAATACTTTACCCACGAGATATAATCCTCCATCTCCCATTTTCCCAAATTACGGTGCATATAATTCATCCCCTCTTTTCCACAATGGCCGGAACCACGATGATCTATTACGATCCTGATTATTCCTTCGTTCGCCATCTTCTGCGTAAACCGCAACGAAATCCAACGATCCATCACTGTACCGGCATTCGGACCTCCATAGATCTGGATAATCACCGGATATTTCCTACCTGCCTCAATATTAGCCGGCCAATTGATGACAGCCGGCAGATTAAACCCTTCCGGAGTCTTGATCCATGCAACTTCAGGCAAAGTGAAATCGTATTCGTCAAATTTCGTCCCTTTTGAATCATAGAGCCTCTTTGCTTTCCCTGTTTTTACATTCACCACAAACATCTGCGGAGGAGTAGAGACATTCTCACAAATCGTAACGACATATTTATTATTAGGTGAAATCAAAATCTTACTGTGGTTGTAATCGCCGAAAGTCAAACGCCGTTGATTTTTCCCGTTAAACGATGCGCAATAGAGATCTTCCCGTGTAGAGATTTCGCCTCTTGAAGTAAAATAGACAATCCGTGCGGCCTCATCAACCTTCTGGATCTCAGTATTCCACTTCCGGCCGGTACTTATCTTACTCTTTAAAGCGCCGTTATGCCCATACAGATATATCTGCTCCCAACCGTCAAAATCACGCACCATCATAAAACCATCTTTCACCCACTGAAACTTCGTAATCCAATCCACCCAGGTAGTTTGTTTTTCATCGTATATCTCCTTTTTCACACCGGTAGCCAGGTCGATATCGTACAACTTTAAATTATTCTGTTCCCGTGGCATCCACTGTATTAAAAAACTACTACCGTCGGGGCGCCAGAACGGTTCTCCAAAATACTGATCTTCTTTCTCATTAAAATCAGCCCATATCACCTTTCCTCCAGTGACATCCACAACTCCTACTTTCACTTCCGGGTTCGGGTCTCCGGCTTTCGGATAACGGGTATTTTCCAGAAAACCATGTTGTCCGGTCGAATTGTATATCGGAAATACCGGTACATTCGTATCATCGCAACGGAAGAATGCGATATGCTTACTATCCGGCGACCACCAGAACGAACGGTAGTTTGACACCCGTCCGAGTATTTCTTCATAATAAACCCATGAAGCATATCCGTTCATAATCAGATCGGTGCCATCAAATGTATATTGCACCTCCTGTCCAGTCTCAATCTGAATGGCATATAAGTTGTTATCACGGGTAAAAGCCACCCACTTACTATCCGGCGACAATACCGGATTCTTCTCCTCCGCAGTTGTATAGGTCAACTGTTTAAGCTCTTTTCCATCCGAATAGTAGATTTCCCCTCCTTTTGTTTGCACTCTATACATCAGCCCGACCACATGCTGCTGCTCCCTGGTATAAGGCGTCTCCTTTCCGGTTGCAGCATCTACTAAGTAGGAAACTCTTCCTTTGTTCACAATAAAGTGTTCATTATCCTGCCACTTACCAATCCATGGTAATGTTGTCTCCAAATCATCCAATCCTTTTGCCAGCTGTTCTGCCGTAATTTTTTTCTTTTGAGCGGAAACTTCGATTCCGACAAAAAGCATAACTAATAAAAAGAGACAGTAGTTTTTCATTTGATATGTCTTTGAATTTTTTAAATTAATAATATTCTTCTATTCCGGGAATACTAATCCTCCGCAAAAATAGACATAAATTCATTATATAGTATGAATCAGCTGCTAAAAACATTCTTATCACATTTCTTGCTCCGAAAGAAATGATTCCCGTCGCCGTTTTTATGGAATAAATCAACTATTTTATAAGAACATTTTTAACTACCTCCCTACTCATTTTTAATTATTCCCGATTTTTTCATATCTTTGTGATCACTTATTCAAGGGGCAGACATGGATTTGACAGCATGAAGAATAGGTATGTAAGCATGTCGGGCGCAGTGAAACCGGCCCGTTAATCCCGGACGCAAAATTTTAATTGGCGAAGGAAACTACGCTCTCGCTGCCTAATCTATAGTAGATTATTGGCTTAATTACCGCTCAAGGAGCGGCGACGAGACATCCCGTCGGTGGTTCCACCTTAATCCTTCCGACATCGGGGTGCTGGTAATTTAGGGTTAGTTGTCGATAAGCTTCGGATCGGCAGTGAAAATTTAGAGGCTAAGGTGTAGTTTGGGTGCTCTTTTCCGGGCTACATTCGAAAACCAATAAAAAGCTAAGCATGTAGAAAGCATATGGATTCCATGTTTGGACCAGGGTTCGATTCCCTGCTGCTCCACCATACGAACTAACTATCAAAAGTTACGTACTCCTATATAAAAAGCACCCTTTTATGGGTGCTTTTTATATCTATACCCAAATCGATCTCTCTATTTTTATTTTTAATTGTAAAATTTAATGTAATTTTTACCACCCGATCAAACCGTACTAAAAAATAGCCAAACAATAAGTGCTCTATATCAACATAATAACTTCTGTATAAAAAAATAATGAGAAATAGCGCAAGAAAATATGAAAAATGAATAAATTATTCTTTAAATTTGCACATTGTTAAAAAGAGGCTAAAAATCCCAAAACGTCCAAAAGATGGCTCGCTTAATCATATTTTCAATGCTGTCGCTTCATCGTTTTGGAATCGAGGAAAAAGATTTATCTAACAAATATAAGTGATATAATAAATTACGATATTCCCAAACATCGACTAAAAACCCACTGGTCGCATGTAAAAAATCATATAACCACAAATAATTGTACTCATGACAAAGCAATCTATTAAACTTTCGGAAGATTTCCGCTCAGGATTGAAGAGAACTGTTGCTTCCATATTGCTATTTGCATTCACTTATATTGTTATCATCGTATTGGCAACTCTGTTGACCGCTTTATGTATATATGGCGGAATCATATTCATTATTGCCATTCCGCGGTTTATCACCTTGATTCTTGGTGTCGGCTTAGCAAGTCTGGGTATTTTGGTACTCATTTTCCTATTGAAATTTATGTTCCAGTCACACAAAGTCGATCGGTCGCACTTACAAGAAATAACTGAAGCCGACGAACCGGAGCTTTTCCAGCTGATCCGTGAGATTGTTATCGAAGTTGATACAAACTTTCCGAAAAAAATATATTGGTCATATGACGTAAACGCTTCCGTATTCTACGATTCGAGTTTCTGGAGCATGTTCCTACCGATAAAGAAGAACTTGCAAATCGGTTTGGGGTTGGCCAACAGCGTTTCAGCCGGGGAACTAAAAGCAATTCTTGCCCACGAATTCGGCCATTTTTCGCAACGTACCATGAAAGTTGGCAGCTATGTATACAATGTTAATCATGTTATATTCAATATGTTATACAATAATGAATCATATAAGAAGCTCATTGAGAATTGGGCGGGTGTACACCGCGACTTTGTCATTTTTATTTCCATTGCAGTCAAAATCAGCCAGGGCATACAATGGTTGTTAAAGATCATGTACAAGGTAGTCAACATCAACTACATGAGTTTATCCCGCGAAATGGAATTCCACGCCGACGAAATCGCAGCCCATGTAACCGGCCATGTTCTGTTGAAAAGTTCGCTTTTGAGGTTGAACCTGGCGCAATATGCTTACAGTTCGGTCCTGAATTATTACGATGGACACCCTAACACCCGCAGCAGGAACATCTACCCGGAACAAGCATTCGTCATGGAACTACTCGCCAAAGAAAATTCCATCCCATTCGAAAATGGGTTACCGCAGGTTACACTGTACGATCACAACAGATTCAACAACTCCAAACTCCACATCAAAGATCAGTGGGCTTCGCATCCAAGCATTGAGGAGCGGATCTGTAGACTGGAGCGCCTGAATATCACGAAGGAACAAAATAGTTATCGCCCGGCAACCAATATTCTGAACAATGCCCGTAAAACATAGGAACAAATTACCAAACAGATTTTCAACATGGCTACGCCCAAAAGTGAAATGACCTATATCAGCATAGATGATTTCAAAACCGATTACGAAAAACAACTTTTCGAGGACACTTTCGATAAGGTGTACAATGGATACTACGATCACAAGAACCCTGTACCTTTTGACCTTGACAACATACCGGATAATGGCAGTATCTGTTTGCCTGATTTGTTTTCACAAGAAAAAGTTGACCTGGTTTATACTTCCATTGCATTGCAAAATGATATCCAGACATTGAGCAGCATTGCCGACAAATTCTTTAAGATAAGGACATTTGATTACGACGGCAGGAAATATAAACAGTCGGAAAGTCGGATACTTCTCGAAAAACTAAAGCCAGAACAGGAAGATATCAATAATCGGCTCAAAAATAATGACGTACTTATATACCAGTTTTTCAAAACTAAACATAAGGATAGTCGGATAGAGAGTTTATACAGGGACTTTTTCTCGTATGACAAGGTATACGATGAGAAATATAATATTTACGCCCAACTGGTAAACGATATCCAGTTTGTGTATGAAACCACGCCTTATGACACGATCAGGCAAAAGCTGAAAAAGGTCAAGGCAATAGAAATCGAATTTAAGAAATCACTCGATGAGATCATCAACGATGAACGATACCAAACAGCGTTGACACAGGAAATGAAAGAACAACTGGCCTCATATATCTCTTCCGATTTGAGTTATTTCGAGAGCCAGATATATAATAAAAAAGAACTGGATACATTGTTTACAGCAATGAATGAGTTTTTACGACTGATTGGCAGAGAATATCTATTGACTAAGAAAAAATTGCTCAATTACCAGGTGGAATTATTGAGTTCCAGAGAACATCAATAAAAAATCAACACCGTATTAAAAAAACTCTGCCATACATAATAAAGAACGGAATCATATCAAAGAAATCTCAAAAACTACCAATTGACATTCTATAAAAACATTTACGAAATATACCGCATCATCATCTCTTACTTTAACCGGGGCGGGAAATTATAGGGCATCCACTCCGGATACTTTTGAACCGCCGGTTTAACAATTTCCGATACAGGGATTCCCCAGGCAACAAAGAAAGGCATCATATTGCGTTGTGTCGCGTCGGAGAAATAGATAACCAGGTCATCTATTTTTTTCTGATTTGCCGATTCCCCCCTGGCCCGTCTGTCCCTTTGTTCCTGTGGACTAGCGGTAGCAACATCATGCTCTTCATTAAAACGCCGGAACACCTTTTTGAATGCATCCCAGCCAAAATCCGCCTGTATCTGACGAAACAGTACCAAGCCCAGGAAAGGGTTCTTTTGCCACTCTTCAAACGAGGCTCCGCCTGCAAAATATTTATCCATCATATTCCGTGTCTCTTTCATCGAGATTCCGCTATGTGCATTGTCCCGTCCCCGGAGCACCTGATCAAAGATATATATGGAGAAAAAATTTACGCTGACTTCCGTCGTACCGCTGAAAACCCAATCGGTGACATTCTGCATGTTATGTCCTATCTCATGGAAAAATCCCCAGTTGGCCCCTCCGTTACTGGGCTGCATTAACTTATCGGGATCAGAAATGATGCTCTCGCTCTCCATCTTCCGTTCCGGGCAATGGTGCGCCATAATCGGATATCCGCTATGCATAAAACCGCCGCCGATATGCACGTCAGAAACAATACGCTGTTTACGATAGAATGGCGTCGGAATCTGGGCCAGGTCGTAACAGGCTCCCACGATAATATCCCACGTTTCAGCCTTCTCTTCCGGATTTGTAATCTGTTTTATTGATTCGGAAGATATGGTAAGGATGATTCCGTTCGCCTCCAACTCTCCCCAGGGAACCGCTATATTCCGGATCATTTCCGACCACTCTTTGGCAGTCGTCTTTCCAAGTACAAAATAAGGGGCAGCTATCCCATTCTCAATTTTTATATCTCCAGAAAAGCTCTTCGCCGTCGGAGAAGCAATGATATAAATCAATCCCCCGAAGGCATTTGCTATTGTATTCTTCTTTTCCTTTAATTCCCGTGAGTTTACAATCAACGGCATACGGCGCCAATCCTCCCCTCCGGCAACCCAATTATTCAGGTTATCACTATGACATCCTATCTGGACGGATGCCTTTCCTTTCAATTCATCCGGAATTGTCAGGGTAATCACCTCTCCCGGAGCAGCATAAAGACCGGTAGAATACATAACGGGAGCCATTGCACCGGAATAACGCAATTTGCCTGCAATATCCCACAGATGCCCGGGGATAGTGGTATGGCTGACTTTAACCACTTTGGTAATTCTTGGCGCAGATCCGGATACACTTCCCGGGAAAAATACAGAAGACGGATGTGCCTTAACCTTCTCAGCCGGTAGTTCACCCAACTCAACGCATTTCTGATAAATAGTGGCCCGATCCTCTTTCCTGTCTTTCGAAAATGGTCTTTTTACCGAAATCGTTACCGTATCGGCAAACGTTACCTTTTCTTTTGCATTTGCAGAAAAAGCGAATAATATCAATATGGTAAAAGAGATAACAAAGCAATTCATAGTTTTTAATTTCAGATCAATTGATTTTTACTATTTTAAATACAAAAGAAATAATATATTCATTTCATACCAATCGTTCGATAAGCATACCGGATAGAGGAGTGAAATGCACAAGATCAGCTCCTTTTATAATAAGCAATCCCCGGTCGCTAACCTTCTTACCGGAATATATTTCTTCAATGGCAACCAACAGGTTAGCCGTGGCCTTCAACAAAGGTATCTCTCCGGAAAGATCGCCAGCTATAATCATTCCTCCATAAAATTCAAGGCCCTGAATCTCCCTTATCTTCCCACCGGTATCAATTACATCCACTACTTTCTTGCCGTCCAATACCACATATCCTGCTTTAACCAACGGATAACCGGGCAATAAAATATAATTTGCCGCTATTCTTCGCATTTTATTGGCTACTTTGTAAAGAAGCAGCCCGTTCGTGCCGTAACGCCTGCTTCAACATGGTTTCTCTTCTGGCGGAAAGGTAAGGCTTAAACAGGTTTATTCCCCATGCTTTCCCGCTACGGGCCTTCAATTTTTCCAGATTATCAGCATCTACAAATTTGATAACTAGTCGATTATATGCCGTATCAATATATCGCGACCAGCTATAAACATGTTGTATGCTATCGGGAAAAACCTCCACTTTATGGACTTTCAACGTATCCCTGCCGTTTTTCGAAACAAAAAATGAGGTGATCCGGTTATTTTCGCCGGCATCCAACGTATCAAACTGAATCGTAGCACTGAACAGATAAAGGCCTGGAGTGATGCTATCCATCTCTATGGACGCGGCAATATAACAACTATCGAATACCAAGGTATCGGTTATCGGAAACAAATTTAGCGAATCTTTCGATTTCAGGCTATTCAATACCAGCTCTTTCACTGTCAACTGTTTGTTCAGGCTATCAATCACCACATCATATATTTTGGAAAACAAAACAGTCTGGGAAGAATAATAATGCATACAAGAATCAAACTGGGCTTTATCTATCCCATATTTCTTAAAAAGAGCATTATAATAAGTGTAGCTCTTCTCTTCATCCGCTAACGATCCGCTACGGGCTATGTTCAATACTGCATCCGTCCGATGCATCTCAATCAATAGCATCGTAAATTCTTTCCTATTCAACGGCACCCGTTTATGGAAACATCCGACCTCCAGCAACACCAATGACACTATCAGTATAATTTTTATCCTTATCATAGGCATTTTTTGATTTTCTTATATAATTCCGATGAGAATACAAATTCATTCAGGCAGGCATTATCCGATTGTAGTATCATATCGCCTGTACCTTCCCACTCTTTTGTCCCCTCATGTATAAATATGATTTTTTCACCGATCTCAAAAACAGAGTTCATATCATGTGTATTGATTACTGTTGTCATCCCATACTCATGTGTGATCTGCCGGATGAGATTGTCTATCACGATCGACGTCAGCGGATCAAGGCCCGAATTTGGTTCGTCACAAAAAAGATATCTGGGCTTCATCACAATGGCGCGGGCAATAGCCACCCTTTTCTTCATCCCTCCGCTGATTTCACTGGGAAAAAGGCGTTCCGTGTCCGTTAAATCGACCCGGTGTAAACAAGAAACAGCCTGCTTTACCTTTTCTTTTGTCGAAAGCGAGGTAAATAAGTTCAACGGGAACATTACATTCTCGAGCACCGTCAAAGAATCGAACAGAGCCCCTCCTTGAAATACGACTCCGATCTCTTCCCTTAGCTCTTTGATCTGTTTTGCGTTCATCTCGACAATATTCCGGTTGCCGTAAAGGATCCGTCCCTGATCGATCGTATGTATCCCGATCAATGACTTTAATAATACGGTTTTTCCCGAACCGCTCTTACCGATAATCAGATTAACCTTACCCTCTTCAAACGTGGAATTTATATCTGACAGTACGACCTTATTATCAAACGACTTACTTAGTGCTTCGACCTTTATCATTACAACATGATTTGTGTTAATATCAGGTTTGCGATAAGAATTGCGATACTGCTATCGACAACAGATCTGGTTCCGGCTTTTCCGACCTCCAGTGCCCCTCCTTGCACATTATATCCGTAGAATGCCGGAATAGAGGTAAATATAAAAGCAAAGAAAAGTGTTTTCACAATCGAGTAGGTGACATAATACGGATTAAACGAGAAATGTAGCCCAAAGATAAAATCTTCAAAATTAACTACCCCACTCAGCATTCCGGAAAAAAGTCCACCAATTATACCGATAAAAACACTGAAAATATAAAGAACCGGATTAATCATAAGAGAGGCTATGATCTTCGGCCCCACCAAATACGAAACGGAATTTATTCCCATTGCCTCTAACGCCTCAATCTGCTCGGTAATTCTCATACTTCCGATCTCCGAAGCAATATTACTTCCGATCTTTCCGGCCAATATCAGGCTGACAATTGTTGAGGAGAACTCCAGCAACATGGTCTCTCGAGTAAGATATCCGATCAGATATCTTGGCAATAACGGGCTCGACATATTATAAGCTGTCTGTAAAGTCAGTACCGCTCCGATAAAAAAGGAGATAATCATCACCAATACAATCGAATTCAAGCCTAATTTCTCAAGCTCTATTACAACTCCTCTCAGGTAAACGCTCCTTTTTCCCGGCCGGGAAAAAATCTTCTTTACAAATAGCAGATATGCACCCAGCGTATTCAAAAACTTCATTTGCAATATTTTTAATAATGCTACTTTGTCTTTATAACCATTCTATCAACTCATACTTTATAAAACAATCCTTCCTGCAATGGTTCTGCTGCAAATATCGTGAACATTTGTTTGGATTGATCACTACTTAAGCTTACCATTATAACCACTACAAAGTTATAACAGTTTTCAGTGATACGGAACCTTACAAACAATGAAAAACCTGATTTCCATTATAAAGATTCCATACTAGAAATTTAAGGTAAAAGTATAAATTATTGTGGATTTATTAGTAATTTCGGCAATAATTAAAAGGTTCGGCGTAGGAGAACATCTTAGGATTTCTGTTTATCGTTTGTGCCTTAGGTTGAAATTATATATATATTACTAAAACATTACTCTTACCATGAATTTGAATTCATACTGCATTATTATGGCAGGAGGTATCGGCAACCGCTTTTGGCCTGTAAGTAACCGGCGCAATCCGAAACAGTTCTCCGATATTTTAAATACCGGGAAAAGTTTTATTCGCCAAACCTATGAACGCATCGCCCAGATTTTTCCGAACGATCACATTTTTATCGTTACAAATGAAGAGTACGGAACGATCACTCAACAGCAAATCCCTGAAATACCAATTTCCAACATTCTGCAAGAACCGTATGTGCGTAACACGGCAACATGTATTGCCTATGCCGCATACAAAATCAGGGAGATCTCCCCGGATGCCTATATGGTGGTTATCCCTTCGGATCATTTTATCACGAATGAGGCCGCATATCTGGAAGATCTGAAAAATGGCGTGGCTTTTGTGGAAAAAAGCGGAGGATTGCTCACCATAGGGATTAAACCGTCACGGGTGGAAACCGAATACGGATATATACAGATCAAATCGAAGCATAAAGCAAAAAAAATATCCGAAGTCAAAACGTTTACCGAGAAACCGAATGCAGAACTAGCTCAGATGTTCTTCGATTCGGGAGAGTTTTTATGGAATGCGGGTATTTTCATCTGGCATATCCGGGATATCATCCAGGAATTCAAAACCCACATGTATGACTTGCACCTGCTATTCACAACGGATTCCAAGCTGAACACACCCGGAGAATCTAATTTCATCAAAAGCGTTTACGGACAATGTCATAACGTCTCCATCGATGTCGGCATTATGGAAAAATCTTCCAATGTGTATGTCTTAAAAGGTGAATTCGGTTGGTCGGACGTCGGGACTTGGCATGCATTTCATGCACTATGTGAAAAAGATGAGAGTAATAATGTGGTCAACTCCTCAAAAGTGATTCTCCAGGATGCAAAAAACTGCATTGTGAATGTTCCCCCGAGAAAAAGTGTTATCATACAAGGTGTCGAAGACCTGATCATTGCCGAAAAAGATAACTACCTGATGATCTGCCATCGTAAAGATGAACGTCATATTAAGCGATTCGAGAAACAATTCAGAATAAAAAAATAAAAAAGAAATTTTGCAAATAAAAAAGGGACTAAATGCTTAGCCCCTCTTTTTTATTTTTCTCTATATAATTGTCAATATTGCCACAAATCCTGCTCTATATTGAACATTTTACTTTTGATTTCATCAGATTGCAATACGGCGTCCATTCCGGTTGCATAGCTACTGATAGAACGGTTATCATATACGTTCGCCTCTTTGTAGATTCTGGAACTAAAATATCTTTTCAGGAAGATATCATCAAAACTTAACCTACCGGCATCGTTCTGGAAATTGAATACCTCCTGTTTTACAAAGATATCCCTGAATTCGCCATAGTCGATCCAGAACAGATCGCGCTTCAACAAACCTTCACCTTCGTCTTTTGTATATTCACGAATCGGGCACAGTGCGATGATCCGCACTTCCAGCCGGGAAGTCCTCTTATTAAAATACCACAACTCTTTTATCCAAAGCCTTTTCACCTCATCGGTATGAATCTCATTCGTAACAACAGTTTGTTCAAGTTCGCCGGTATCGGCATTCCTCCTGACCAAAGTATCGGCCCCACCGCCAAAGCGTGATTTTATATCCTCAATCCCAACTGGAGTGATTAACTCATCTTCTTCATAAGCCGTCTTATTTGCCTTTTCGATGCCGTACATCATCAGGTCAATCAACGACATCCTTCCGTCCAACGGAGTAGTCGGATAATACAGCGGAAGATTCATCTTCTCCCTCAGCACCAACTCCCTCCAGATCGTCTTGGCCCATATAACATCCTCTTTTTCAACATGCGCCAACACCACAGGAGTCTTCTCTCTACTATCCTGATTCTTTGCAATATTCTCATAGAAAGCCTTTGCATTTTGAGCTTTCGTATAGGATGATGCACACACAAGCATCATCAGGATGAACACAATTTTATTGCTCATATCTCTACTTTTTAATCTATTTTAAATGATATCGACGCTAATTTCCTAGTTGAACCGTCTGGTCCTTTCACTACTATTTCCTCTATCGTTAACGCTTGATTCCGTTTCAAGTTATTAATCAATTTCAACTGGGCATCGCTAAAAGATGCTCCTCTCGAACGAGGCTCTTCCTTCACATATCCATCTACCGTTGTGTATACCGAAAAGTTCTGTACTGTGAACTTCATATCGAAATCAAAATTCTCCATCTCAGCATCCACCCGCCCGGCAGCAATCAATATATTTTTCTTAATTGTTCCTCCCCGGATACCGTTTACTTTAGCTACGGGATCGGGAACCTCCTTCACCCGGAATATCTGGGTCTGTAATTTCCGCTTTTGTCCTTGTATCGTAGCAAAAACCGTAATCTCACATGTCTTTCCGGCCATCTGAGGACGAACAATATATCCGCCTACCGTTCCGGGAACCTTATCCAATCTTCCGTTCGTAATTTCAGTACTGATAAACTCAGGGGAAATACCGGGCGCTGCCAGAGACACCGGGTTATCCACACCCAGATAAAATACATTCATCTTGGTCGGCGAAATCACTACTGCCGGATCGGCCACCTCATACTCTGTTTCGAATTCACGGGGCATCGCAATACCCGATGGTGTAATATAATTAATTACTCCTTTGAGCCTATGTACTCCTACATTCAAAGCAGGTTCGGTATAAATGCCAAAGTCTCCCTGATACCCGACATTTCTTCCGTTAGCAATAATTTCGGGTTTCTGGGTAGTATCTACCGCCGCAAGCATAATTCTTGCTTTGAAATTTTCCCCTTTCAACACATATTTCGACTCCGGAATCACCAATGCTTCCAGTTTATTAAACTTAAACGACTCGGCATCAATCGACGAGAAAAGATATTGAAGCACCTCCGCCTCCACGTTCAACACCCTGGTTTGGTACATCGTCAACATCGTCACCACTCCTATCAATGGAATTCCTTCAAATTCGGAAGATTCCCATGATTTGAACTCTCCGTCGACAACAGGCGGATTCTTTGTATCAAGGCTACTTTGTATCGTATTCCGTAATATCGAATCTTTCGGTTGAATAAGTTCAACACTCATCTCCCGGTATGCCGATAGTTTTTCACGCAATTCTTTCCCCTTTTTCTGGGTAATCATCAACTGTCCGCCGATGTCAAGATTATCTTTAGCCTTAATATTAAGTACGTCAGCCTCCTCTTCTCCGTCAGCTAATACAACCAATTTATATTTCAAATCTTCCAGATATTTTACAAGCTCTCGCGTCTTTTCTTTTAAAGCAATTGCTTTATTTCTGGCACCCTCGACCTTTGTCTGGTTAAGGTTGTAAGCCATCTCTATCTCATTGAACAGCTCGACGTTCCGCTTACTGGAGTTAGCTATAGTTGTTGTCAATCCCCGCTGCACCTTTGAAAAAGCTTCCAATACATCAGCAGACACATTCAATGCCAACATTGCAGTAAGCACCAAATACATCATGCCGATCATTTTCTGCCTCGGCGTTTCCGGACAATTTTTTGCAGCCATATAACTTTGAGTTTATGGTTTTTATTATTTATTGATAACACTCAACATGTTACCATATACAGAATTCAATGAAGCAACGTTGCTTGCCAGTTGTTGCGATTCTTGTTTTAACAGTTTTGCATTATCCAGACTCAAGGAAACATTTTCCAACATCTCTTTCATATCTCCTTGCATTCCTTTGTATGACTCCACACAATTTTTCGTTTCATTGATCTGCAATTCGTATAACGCATTCAATGCGCTGACATTCTTACTTACAGACGAGATCTGTTGTGCATAATTTTCGGAATTTGTTTTCACCTGCTGTACCTGCTCGTCGATCATTCTGCTGAATGAACCGAAGCGATCGGCCGACTCTCCGATGTTGGCAGCCAATTTGTCGCAGTTGCTCTTAATCTGTGCGGTCAGGTTATCCGTCGATTCAAGCAACACTTTATTCATTTGTTGTGTCCGCTCCCCTAACTCCTCCATTGAAGTAGACACCTTATTCATCCTTCTTGCTATAGTCGGAGCATCTACGGCCATTTCGGCAAAGTGATCGGCCGAATCGGCAATCTTCTGAATACCGGATTTCAACTTATCCAAATCCGAACGCTCCAATCCCAGATCAACATTTGCATTGACCGTTTTCGCGCCTCCGGCTTGAGTCATATTCATACTAGGCATCTGCGCTTTCGTCTCCGGATCCCATTCCGTATGATCTTTTCCTAATATCGGAAACACCCGGGCCCAGTCGAAGTGAATCATCGCCGGTTCGAAAGCCGACAGAAAAAAGATAACAGCCTCGACAGCCATACCGATTGTCAGCACTACCCCGGCTCCCGGAAAGTGCATGATCTTAAATAATGCTCCAATAATAACGGCTGCAGCTCCCCAGCCATAGACGTACCCCATTACGACTTTATACGCCTTTGTTTGAAATATTTTTGCCATAGTTATTATGTCTTAAAATTCAATTCTTGTTCTAACCGTTCTAAAACCGATAAAACTCCGTGCCGAATCCTGATACTCGTAGCTTCTCATCCCGCATTGTAAGAAAGCTGCAATGTCTTTCCATGAACCTCCCCGGATCACTTTGCGTTTCAGAATCTTATTATCATCACCTTTAGGGGTAGTCTGATAGTACGGGCTTAAATCGTGTGTTACCTGATAAGAAGACTCATCATAAGATTCAACAGTCCATTCCGCAACGTTTCCTGCCATATCGTACAATCCGAAACCATTGGGTTCGTAATTTCCTACCGGTACGGTATACATACCTCCGTCACTGATATAATTACCTCTTAAAGGCTTAAAGTTTGCACGGAAACATCCTTTTTCATTCCGGGTATAAGGGCCTCCCCAAGGATAAGCGTTACCGCTCATTCCCCCACGGGATGCATACTCCCATTCGGATTCGGTAGGTAAACGCCATGCCTGCACTCGTGTAGACGCTACAGCATTAAACAGATGGGTTCTCCAATGGCAGAATGCTTGCGCCTGGTGCCAATTGATCCCCACAACAGGATAGTTGTCATAGCCGACATGAGAAAAATACTCTTTCACCATGGGTTCGTTATATGAATTAGTAAAGTCCTTCAACCAGCATAATGTATCCGGATATATTCTTACGCTATTACGCATAATAAATGAAGAACGACCTTTTATAGGTTCTCTCTCTCCTTTTGCATTCACAACAGATCCTCCTTTATAGGTATCTGTTGCAGGATCATAATATTGATCATTTTTCGCCGCCTGAGCAAAATCGTACCAGCTATAACTGTATGACAACTTCCTGACATCCAGCTCTCCACTGGTAAGCCTGTCGTCGCCCTGATACTCCAGCCCTGCTAAAGCTTCCTTATACTCCTCTTTTCTCGAGTCGATCTTTGCATCATAATTTAATTGAGGCGGATCAATTGCTTCTCCCCCTTTTTTGTTTTTCTTTAAGAACTCTTCAAATCCATCGTCGACCAATTTCTGTCTCCGCACCGAATCTGCAACCCAGTATACAAACTGACGATACTCGTCGTTGGTTATCTCGGTCTCGTCCATCCAGAAAGCGGGTATGGATACCGTCTTCGATCCGGCTGACATCGTCCAAGTAATATCTTCGTCATTACTTCCGATTGTGAGACTGCCGGTAGGTATCAACACCATTCCATAAGGCCGAGGCTCAAACCATTTTTTTACTTTGCGGGTCCCGACGAGTTCTCCTCCCCCTTTATGAGAAGAACAAGAAACCATTATCGCTACGATAAAGGTAAAAACAAACCATCTTATATACATAATCCTATGTTTTACAAAAATCTCACACATTTATACTTCTTTACTTTTTCGTAAATACTATTTAAACTGGGTTGATATATCTTTTCACGCATCTCTTCGTGCAATTGTCACGATTTCGCAACGCTTAACAATCTATCAGCATAAACCCTTTTTTCCATAAAATCATTTTTCCATATTACCAACATTTCCGCAACACACTATTCCGATCCATATTGTCTAACATCCACTCATACCCACACTATATGTCAAAAAATCAAACACACATTTACGCAAATCTATACAAAGTATTCGATATAAATGCACATTAGCTTACATTTTTTAATCTATCCCCTCTCTATCCATGTATTTCATTTTCAGCGCCACATCAATCAAATGCATACAGCACAAGGAATTTTCTTAAATTTCTCCCATCAAACTTACTGTCAGCAACATTGGGAAAATCTCCTCCTTATCCCTTTCGCTTCGGGCTAATAAAATTCGTGGTAAAAATAATCAAAATAATCAATGCACCCTACATTTTGAGACAAAACTAAACAAAAAAAATTAAATAGCAATTTTAATCTCCTCAATCCTAGCATTTTTCACACTCAATATTTCAAATATAATTTCATGAATTACAATACTTTCTCCCTCCTGGGGGATATTTTCATTATAGTATAATATCAAACCTGCCAAAGTTTCATACTCGTCATTCCCCGGCAAATCCAAATGATACTTATCATTCAGGTAATCCACCTCCAGACGACCGGAAAAAATATACTCCTTATCGGAAATTATCTCCTCTTTTAATTTTTGCTGGTCATGTTCATCCTCAATTTCACCGAAAATTTCCTCCATCATATCTTCCAACGTCACCATTCCTGCCGTCACCCCAAACTCATCCACCACTATTGCCATACTTTTCTGCTCTTTGATAAAAAAATTCAACAGGCGGAGGGCAGACATGGTTTCCGGCACGATAATCATATTGCTGAGTACCGCAGATATCGCCGGAGGATTTTTAAACAAAGCCGACGAATGCACGTAACCGATAATATCATCAATGCTATCCTTATATATTAGTATCCTGGATAAACCGGTTTTGACAAAAAGATTGGTCAGCTCGTCCAGTCCGCTGTCTATTGAGAGTGCCACCAGATCGGGCCGCGGGACAATACACTCTCTTAGCTTAACTCCCGAAAAATCCAATGCATTTCTGAACAGCTTGATCTCATGCATCTCTTCATTTTGTTCATTATAACTGTCTCCCTCCTCCACCAGGTTATTCAAATCTATTTTACTAAATGCCCGGCTTGATTCCTTATACTCAAGCTTTCTGCCTGTTGTGATCCGGAGCAGAAGACCTCCCAACCACACGGAAAAATAAGAAATCGGAAAAAATAACAGATAGAACAGAAATACCGGAACTGCAAATATTTTCAGGAAAAGGTTGGAACGTAAACGGAATATGGCCTTCGGAAGAAATTCGGCAACCACCAGGATGATCAGTGTTGAAACAATCGTCTTGACCAGCATCTCCAAGCCGAGCGACAAGTGGAACCCGCTAAGCGGTTGGGTCAAAAGGTCGGACATCACCGTACCGTAAACAACCATCACGACATTATTCCCCACCAATATCGTTGTGATATACATACCGGAATGAGTCACAAACAGGTCGATCAACGACTGGGTAATCCCTTTATTCGATTTATCGATCTCTATCCGCAATTTATTGGAAGCGATAAACGCTATCTCCATTCCGGAAAAGAATGCAGACAGCACCATACAGATCAATATAATCACTATTCCCGACATGAAGTCCTTTGACCTTTTATTATTTTTTTAAAATAAAGAAATTAACATCAAAAACGAATTTATAGTTATACGTATCAATTACAATTTGTTTTCTACTTTCAGTTCTCCTGTAGTATTATAAAAACGCGGATCTTGCAGATTCTGGTCCGATTTGAATCCGTTACTCCCCTCTATAATTGTTCCGTCGGATGTCAGACGGGCATAGCGGGTAGTATATATGATCTTTTTTTTCATATCCCAGAAAAGCTGTTCGGTCTCCAGCTTTGTACCTTTATCATCCCTCACTACCACTTCATTCCGTACCTCCCATATCATCTCGTTCTCCGCTTTCCGGGCATATTTGGCCGTTATCGTTCCGATGATTTTACCATCCTGATTATAAGAAATAGCATGAATACCTTCAGGAAACTCCTCATACTTCTCTTCCCCTTGATTTATTTTTATATACTCCGGAGTCATGACCTTGTACTTAATCTTCGCCGAATCGGAGTAAGTCATAGTCAATCCCTCTCCTGACATCTCAGGATAATCTTTTTCTGCTGTAATGGCATGCACTTTTTTCATGTCATTTTTACACGACAAAAGCATCACAATCCCTAACAGGACAGTAATGCCTTTATCAAAAAATATATGAGAACGTATCGTCATATCAAGGCATCTGAATTTCTCTTATTTATTAAAACGGGCTATTGTCGTTTCATTAATCCAGTCTCCCAGTTTCACCGTATCACCCGGCTTGATCCCCCGGAAAAATGCGTCGTCTTTTGATGGAAAATGTTGCGAATACTCATCAATCAGCTTACCGGCTTCGGCAGCCACGCCAGGATCTACCTGTTTTGCACGTTGGAATTTATCTACCGCAACCCAAAATACCATCCGATGTTCAAAATCATCTTTGCCGTAATCCCGATAAAGTCCGTATGCTTTTCCTATTACAATCAATGCCTGACCCAGGTTCGGATTCATCCGCAATGTTTCGGACGCATTCCTCTTAGCCTCCTGAAGTTGTCCTTTCGAAAGATTAACCTGTGCCAAACGAAGGCAATAATCAGCTTTGGCCGGACCATCCTTGCTTTTGGCTATCGCCTCCCGCAAATAAGTCTCCGTTTTGGCAAAATCCTGACGCCTTAAAAACATGATGGCCAGACTATAGGCAGCCTCTCCGCTTGGATTCATCCGGTACAACTCTTCGGTAACCGTAGCATATAAAGGCAAATCGACACATTCGCTCCTACGCAATAAAGATACAATTTCCTTCAGAACTGTTGTATCCGCTTTATTTGCCTCGTACCTGACAGTAAGCAACCGGTTCAACGTCGCACAATCGGCTGCTCCCGATTCGTAAAACATTGCATCTACACGTTCTTTTGCAGCCACTAATCTATCCTTAGTCCTTCCTCCGTTTTTTATCCCCTCCTCAATACAAGCGGATAGCTGTGTATACAGATCGATATATTGGTCTTTTGCAAGAAACTCTTTTTTCAACATCTCTCCCGCAACGTGAAACAGCATCTGAGCCGTCACCTCATTTGTCCGGGCCCCTTCCAGGTCAAAAGATTTTCTCATATAACCGTAAGCTTCTTTCAATGTCTCATCCCCCGGCCTGCCGAAACGGTACAACGAAGCCCCTTTCTTCCCTAAAATATATCCCTCGCTATATCTTTGATTTCCGAAATATTTTATCCAGTTATCATATAGCATCATCAACGTATCGATATAAGCATGATTCTTTGTCGACTGATATATGCCAATCATGATATCCTCCCCCCTAAGGTAGGTATTCAATTGAAATGCCGGAGCATGTGTATACACATACCTCCAGGCCGGTAAAGCATCCCCGAAATTTTTCTGTTTTACAAATTCGGTGTAAATGGATACCTCCTTCATTACTTCCATTGTATCGATATCAGACTTCGATTCAACGGTCTGGGCCATCAGAGTGCTTTCTCCTCCCAGATATAGCCCCAATACCAAAACAATTAATTTTTTCATGATTTTTCCGTTTAAATCATTCTCTCCAATAGGCAACAATCTAACTATTCATTTATGCAAAAATATCAATATTTTTTAAAAACACCCAAGTATCAGGCAGGATTTTGGGTTTTTAACCTTGTTTTTTATTGTATTTTAATATTGAATTCAATCCAACAACTCCCAGATAATCATCAAAGTATACATTCACATCGCTCAATCTTCCTTTCAAAAAGCAGCTGTTACCTCCGGTAATCAACACCCGGGCATTCTCTTTTTGCCGGAAAAATATGTCTATATATCCTTTTACCTCAAAAAGCATACCGTCCATCACCCCATTCCGGATCGCTTCTTCGGTAGTACGACCGATTCCCCCGTACCGGGCATCGGCATGAACGTATGGCAGTTTTGCCGTAAACTGATGTAACGCTTTAAACCTCATCTCCAATCCGGGTGAAATATTCCCTCCGATAAAACACCGTTGTTCATCCATATAATTAAAGGTAATGGCGGTTCCCGAATCGATAACCAACAGGTTCTTCTGCGGAAACAGGCTTTCTGCCCCAACACATACCGCAATCCGATCAAACCCGAGTGTCTCCGGGGTACCATAGCCGATTGTTACCGGTAAAGACGTAGACATATCGGCTTCCATACAAGAATCCGCCAGCTTTTTCAACGATAGCCCGACTTGTCCGTCAAACACGCCACTGCCTGTCAAAAGCAAATCTATCCGTTTTTCCTGCTCTTTATAAAAAACAACCCTTTCAAGCATAGCAGCCGCACCAAATCCCATATCGACCGGTCGATTCTCTTCCTCTTCAAAGAAAGCGTATTTTACTCTCGTATTACCGGCATCAACTACTAAATTCATCTTATAATCAGCAATTTATATATTTCAAATTCCATCGCATACATTGCACAGAGCTATCCGTTTTCCTACCGGAAGCCGGACAATCTTACAATATCGCATCAATAATCTGTTCATTCATCTTTCTAATGTATTCCGACATCTTAATCACATCGGTAACACCGCTAAAAATCAATGTTAACTTATTATTTTTCTCGTTCATCCGGCACAGCAGGATTTGTTGCTGCACAAAATATAACATACGGGAAAACACCTCCGATTGATAAAACGGAGAACTCTGTTCCCCAATAAAATAAAGCACCATCCTGCCGTCTTTCACATACAATCGCTCGATACCCAGACGGATACAATAATGTCTGATCCGGACAACTTCCGTCAATACTTTCACCGGTGGCGGAATTTCTCCGAAACGATCGCGCAATCTCTCTTCAAATTTTCTCAGGACCTCTTCATCATCGATATTGTCCAATTCCCGGTACAACCGGATACGTTCGCTGATATTCTCCACATAGGATTCCGGTATCAACGCCTCAAAATCGACATCGATAACACACTCCGTAACAAAACCTTCCCGGAGATCGGAAGAGGCTGTTTCCAATTGCGGAAACTCTTCATCCCGGAGCTCGAGCAGCGCTTCATTCAATATCCGTTGATAGGTTTCATAGCCTATCTCGGCAATAAAACCGGACTGTTCTGCTCCGAGGATATTTCCGGCGCCCCGGATATCCAGATCCTGCATAGCAATATTAAACCCGCTTCCCAGACCGCTAAAGTCCTCTATCGCCTTCAAGCGGCGGCGGGCCTCCACATTCACCATATCCAACGGCGGACTCAGCAGGTAGCAAAACGCCTTCCTGTTGGAACGCCCCACCCGTCCACGAAGCTGGTGTAAGTCGCTCAGTCCGTAATTCTGCGCCTGGTTGATGATGATCGTATTGGCATTCGGTATATCCAATCCCGACTCGACAATCGTCGTCGCAATCAATACGTCGTAATCGCCACGCATAAAGTCATGCATGACTTTCTCCAACTGCTCTCCGTCCATCTGCCCATGAGCAATACAGGTTTTGACCTGCGGAATAATACGATGCAGCATCCGTTGTATGTCCCGGATAGACTCGACCCGGTTATGAATAAAAAACACCTGTCCGTTACGAGCCATTTCGTACAAAATCGCCTCTTTGATCAGTTTCTCATTAAACCTATGCAATTCAGTGACGATCGGATAACGGTTGGGAGGCGGGGTACGGATAATCGACATATCACGCGCACCCATTAACGAAAATTGTAATGTACGGGGTATCGGAGTAGCTGTCATGGTAATCGTATCTACATTCACCTTCATCCGTTTCAATTTCTCTTTCACTCCCACACCGAACTTTTGCTCCTCGTCGATCACTAGTAATCCTAAATCATTAAACTCCACATCTTTACTAACCAAACGGTGTGTCCCGATAATAATATCCACCTTCCCGTTTTTCAGGTCGTCCAGAACCCTCTTGATATCAGCGCTCTTTTTCATCCGGCTGATATATTCCACTCGGCACGGCATTCCTTCCAGACGCTTCGAAAAGGTATTGTAATGCTGGTATGCCAAAACGGTTGTCGGCACCAACACCGCCACCTGCTTGCTATCGGTCACCGCTTTAAACGCCGCGCGGATAGCGATCTCGGTTTTTCCAAAACCGACATCCCCGCACACCAACCGGTCCATTACCTGAGGGTGTTCCATATCCGACTTTACCGCTTCGATGGCCTTTATCTGATCCGGTGTTTCCTCATACATAAACGAAGCTTCCATCTCCTCCTGAAGATAGCTGTCTTTTGAAAAAGCATATGCCAGCTCTTTCTTACGCTTGGCATAAAGCATAATCAACTCCCGGGCTATATCTTTTACCCTGGATTTGGTTTTCTGCTTTAACCGGTTCCATGCTTCCCCTCCCAAACGGTTTACAGCCGGAGATTCTCCGTCTTTTCCTTTATACTTCGATATCTTATGTAGTGAATGCAATCCGACATATAACTCAGAATTGTTCTTATACACTAGGCGTATAGACTCCTGCTCTCTTCCGTTATTATTGATCTTCACCAATCCGCCGAACCGTCCGATACCATGATCGATATGCACGACATAATCTCCAGGATGCAGGTTTTGAAGCTCACTTAACGTGATCGACTCCCGCCCTTTCCGGATGCGTGTCGTTTGAAGCCGGTATTTATGATAACGGTCGAATATCTGATGTTCCGTATAAACACAAATACGCAATGATGCATCTGCAAAACCCTCATGAATCGTGCCCCGCAGATAAATAAACTCCACCGGACGACCTTTGTCTGAAAAAATATCGCGGATACGCTGGATCTGCATCTCGTTATTCGAACAGACAAACAGCTCGTACCCGTTATTCCGCTTTACCTGCAATGCTTCTGCAAATAGTTCGAAATGTTTGTTGACGGCCGGTTGCGACTCGCATTCCGCATCGACGGATTCGCCCCGAAAAAAAAGATCGGGTCCCCACTCGATCACCGCACAGGTATTGATATAATCAAACCATATACTTTCCGCCGTCAACACCTTTTCCCCACCTGCGTCCGCCCGTAAGGCCTTTATTTTATCATTCAGGAACATTCCGTTCTGTATCCACCATAACGGCCGTTCTGTAAAATAGGCAAACAGATCCGTGTATCCAGCACCACTGACCGAACCGCTCAGATCCGGTACGATAGAGATCTTCTCCGCCTGTCGATCGGAAGTTTGTGTCTCCACATCAAAGAAGCGAATACTCTCTACCTCATCGCCGAAAAAATCAAGCCGTACCGGCTGCTCTTCGGCAAAAGAGTAGACATCGACAATACTACCCCGGATAGAAAACTGCCCCGGTTCATACACAAAATCCTCTCTGACAAATCCGTACTCAGCCAGTAAATTCTCAATAAAGGAGATCGATAAGGTATCTCCTCTACGCACCGTCATCGACATATTGACCAGCACCTCCTTATCTACCACCCGTTCGGCCAATGCCTCAGGATAGGTAATCAAAATATCAATCTGTCCGTTGACTACATTATTTAATACCTCCGTCCGTACCAGAACCGAATCGTTATCTTTCTCCTCTTCATTGATCACCCGCCGGTAGGACGAAGGCAGGAAACCGACCTTCTTTTCATCGACAAAAATCAATACATCATTATAAAAATAAGCAGCCTCCTCCCGGTCATTCAACACGACCACCTGCACTCCCTCTCTTTTTTCATGCAATGCGCTTACCAGTAATGACATTACTGAGCCTGCATTGTTAATCAATCTATATTTTCGACTATCCGGAGTCTTGAGCTTTTCCGTCAGTCGTTTTACTACCGGAGCAGCCAGATATTTCTTTAATAAATCCTTCGTATCCAACTTTTTCACTATTTTCCGCAAATGTAGCGAATAAAAAAGTAAGTAACAGCAAAACATCTGGCAATAATCTTAGTCCTTATAGCATTAACAATCGAAGCTTTATGCTTACCTTCGGCTATCTTTCGTTTATAATATGCTTTCATTTGCGGATCCCAGGACATCGCTGTGATCGCTGCTCTGGTCAAATATACCTTTGCCTTTTTGTTTGCCAAGCGAGAAGTTTGCGTTTTTCCCCGAATAGAAATACCTGAAGAATGTTCAAATGGAGCCACCCCACAATAACAGGCAAATTTTCTTGGTTCTGAAAAGCGTTGGAGATTATCTGTCACACATAACAGGACAATAGCATTGATCATTCCTATATCTGTTATACTTTTCAATAACTCATAGTTGGTCGATAAAGACATACTTGAAGTAATAATTTCTTCCATTCGCGATTCTTTTAGCATCAATTCGATCATTCTTACCGCATTGCAAACCAATGGATTTCTTGATTGACAAAGGACAGGCAAAAGCCAAATTAAAAGTCTTTTTTCCAACGTCAAGACCTACAAAATGAGAATAATTCATAACTTCGTATTTACAGCATTAAACATTAATGAGAAAAGCTAATACATTTATTTAGGTCGTGAGCCTATAATTCTAACTGGCTATATTCTCCATAGAGAGAGTTGCTATATGATTCAGTCCATAAGCCATGGTGATTCGTCTAACAGTTAGTTCACTGCAACTTCTCTTTTCAAATATACAGTTTCTATATTGGGTTATTATACCGTAAAAGTAAATGTAACAAAAAGCCCCTTATTAATGGGTGAAATTATTCTATACACCTGTATATGTCGCAAAAATCCGGCAATTACATTAGCAACTGCCGGATTCTTTATAATGCGAAGGAATTATTTCACCTTCTCGAAATCATCGGGTTCCCACGAGCTGTCGAAAGCCGGGGCTTTATTGCGCAAAGATGATCTGGAATTGGGCGATGGCCATCCACCGGCCTACTTCCCGAGGGACAACCGCGTTGTAGAATCCCTGCATCGAAGCGCTGTAAAAGAACTGGCCCAGCTTAAAGGTTTTTCCTGCGCCCGCTCCTACGGGAACCATCCACTTGTCGCCCGAATCGGCCAGCCAGTTAGATGTTACGGTGGAATTGCTCTCCAGGTACCAACCTTTCGGAAAGTTGTAATAAGCTACGTACTGTACGCTGAACGTATTGACCTTGTTGGCGCCCTCACCGCCAAACGACCAGAAGTTCTGGGCCACAAAACCGCCCGAAAATTTGTTCCCGTTATAGTAAATCAACCCCGCAGGCCCCATGCTCAGGCGGTTGCTGCCCAATTCGGGCGTCGTCCGGGTGGGGATCTGCAACGTTGGGCCTACGCCCCATATCCATTTGCCTTTGGGCTTCGTGGCGGGACGGATAAAGGCATTCAGCAGGATATTTCCCATTCCGAATACCTTTTTCCCGCCTTCGGTCATCGGCGGAAGCCATTGGAACGGAATGATGGTATAGGTGTTTATCTTTACCTTATCGGCGATCGTGAACGGGAATACCGGCTGGATGGAGAGCGAATTGGCATTGCCTTCGCCCACGGGTACGGTGACGTTTTGCAAGAATACGGTCTGGTATCCGCTCATCGGGTTCTGTTTTTCCCGGGTCACCTCCTCCACAGTAAGCGTTTTCTTTTGCAGCGAGTCCGTTTGCTGTGCCCCGGCCTGCAGACCGATGAGGATGGTAATTGACAGAATGATTAAATATTTGGCTTTCATGGTACCTGTATTTAAAAAGAACCTGACAGGATTCGAAATCTGACAGGCTCTTTGTGTGTGATAAATTATTTTACTTCTTCAAAATCGCCCGGTTTCCAAGAGCCGTCGAAAGCGGGGCCTTCGGGGCCGTAAATGCGGAAGTAAGTAAACCAACCTTTGTTTGGTTCGGTTTGAACCCACAATGCATTCTTATCTGCCGGGACTTCGGGCCCGAAGTACAAATTAACGAAAGTTCCTTTAAGGTCTTTGGCTTCGTGCAACGAGCGGATAGCCGATGCTTTGTCCGGATGAATAGGTATTTCGCCACGGGTTTGCGCATCGTAAACCGTAACCGACCAGAACAATTTGGCTGGAACAGGCAACGGAACAGTCAGCTTGTAATTCTTGCTTCCGTCGAGATATGCACCAGTATTATCACGTGCGCCAAGCCAATAAATGGAACCTGCTCCGGGTTTGCGGTTAAACATGGCAGGCGATTCTATTTGAGCCTGATAGAACCATTTTTCACGAGCGTATAAATCGGTATAATTTTCCGTATTAAACTGGCCATCGGCGCCATATCGAAGTACGGCCCATTCCCATTTGCGATCGTTCCAGGCGATGCGGTCGGGGCGACGGTCGGCAAACGACTGTACGCGCATGATGGCGTTACCTGTTTTAGCCGCCTTTTCCAGGATGGCTTTCATGCGTGTATCGGGATTGAACGGCTTACCTTTTTCAATACCCAATTCTGCCAATTCGCCATACATGCTTCGGTATTCGGGATTGACTGCTTCGTTGTCTATCAACCAGGACAGTTTTTCCCAATACTGCAAATTGTCTTCCCATGGGGCCGGATTGATAACTACTTTTTCTTGCCCCGCCCAGTCTATCCATTTGGCTTCGGGCCATTTGATATTCTTATCCAGGGGATAAATCTTAACTTTCTCGTACATGGCATTGACGGCCTCTACCCCACCTTCCAGCACCATGGCGCGAAGCATCAACAATAACCGATTGGTGGTCGATTTTCCGATATAGTATCCTTCGGGAATTTTGCCTGTATATCCTGGGGGGATGACCAGATGTTTGCCGCCTTTCCCTTTATCGGGGCCGGGCAAGCCGATATCCATTACATATAGCTGGTTCAGGTCGTTGACAACCGACATAATGGGGCCCGGCGGAACTTCGATGACAACAGGGCCGCATTGGCTCATATCAAGGGCAAGCGCAGCATAGCGAGTGTCCGAATTAGGGGTGAAGGCCCAGATTTTCGGGGTCGCATCTATACTTGCATAGACTTCATTCGGTTTCATCCCAGTGGCAATATTTCCATCCCATGCGCCTAAAGCCGACATCGAAGGATAAAAGAAGCGGTAGCATTGAACCGCGCGGTTCAGGTCGGCCTCGTCGTAGGCATTCTGTACGGTCGCCGCAGTGGGATATCCGCCAACAAATTCATACCCGGATGTTGCGTCCGTTTTTTGTGCTGTCGATTGTTTTTGTTGATTGTTGCAGGATGCCATCAACAGCGGAATTGCCAACAGCAGTGTTCCAAGTTTGATTTTTTTTAATGTTTTCATCTTTCCCGATTGTTTAGGTTATTAATTTATTCCACTTTCACCACATCGTTCAACGTCCATGGCGAAGTGCTTTTTAGCACTTCGGGATTTGCCCCGTAAATGCGGAACATGAGGAAGAAATCCTGTCCGGCGACGGTCGATACCCAGTTGCTTTCGTATCCCTTGGGCGGATTGAGGCTAAAATAGACATCCACTGAGCCATCCGCATTTTTTTTCAGGTTTTGGAATGAGTTAACCCCCACGGATTGGGCATTGCGGATAAAGCCTGAGGTTTGATTGTCTTGTGCAATGACCGACCAAAATTGGGTAGTGGGCACATTGGCAGGAACGGTCAATTTGTAGGTGTTTGAGCCGTTGAAAAACTTGTCGTGGGCATCCCGGTACGTTTTTATATACAGGTTGGGCGATGACTTCACGGCAGATCCAAACACCCCGTAGAAAAAGAATGCAAGATCGTCGACCAGTACCCTGTCGGGGAAAAGTCCGAATGTTCCGGTGGCGCGCGATTTAACCAATTCCGGCGAGACGATGATACGCCATTGTTTGCCCGGCCACTTGAAAGCGCCCGTGTGGTCATAGCCATCAATCAGATAAGCGTGGACATCTTGAATGGCTTGTTCGAAGATGGTTTTCATGCCGGCATCCGGTTTGAACTCGATATCTTTTCCGATACCGATGGTATAAAATAACCCCATCATGGAAAGGTCGTGCGTTTGCACGGGTTCTTCTTTGACAAGCTTCGCCAGGTTGGTGTAGTAGCTGATGTCGAATTGAGTGATGCCTTCAAAGGGTTTATCGTATACATCTATGTAACGGATGGCTTTTGAGGGATTGCTCTGCGGATATATCTTCAACTTATGCAGGTAGGCAATGGCATTGTCCACATCTTTTTTACTGCTACTTTTGGGAATTACGCGCAAAAGGCTATAAATATTGTATGTTTCGGATGGCACAGCAGTATAGCCGGCAGGTACATTTCCTTTGTAGCCGGGGGGCAGCAAGAGGTATTTGCCGCCCGTACCTTTGCTACCCTCGGTGTTTCCCACATCTGCCAATGGTTTGTTCCGAGCTGAGATAAGCGAGCCGAAAAGCGCGGCGTCCTCGGGCACAGGTATGTCCACTACCACAGGACTGTCTTTAAGGTTGCAAAAAAACATCACGTAGTTGGTTGAGTTGTTGGGTGTGGTGGTCTGGAATTTCCAGTTGGCGAACTGCGAGAAATAGATCACGTCGTTGTACTGCGCCCCGGCATCGCGGAAATAGGCCTGCCGCATGGCGTCGAAGTTCATCAGGGGCATCCCCCATATCGCCGCTTCCACGGCGCGGGAATAATGCAGGTCGTGCTTTATCTTATCGATGCCGCTTTGCGCATGTTTCGCTTCTTCTGTCTTCTCACCCTTGCCTTGCGGTTGGTTGCAGGAAGCGGATACTACCGCCACGGCTGCTGCGAGCAGGAAGGCCGCAGTTCTGATACTCAATCTGATTGTTTTCATCGGTTCATTCATTAAAACTGCGTATTAAATCCAATAAATAGTTGAAATTTAGGCTGCCCGATGCCGCGCACCGCTACGGAATATTGCGGTTCGGCGAAGATGTTGAACACGGTGCGGCCATGCGACTTGAGTACCTTACCGATACCCAGACCGATGGGGATGTTGTAATTTCCATCGTTCAGGTCGAACGACCAGATGCCCGTACTGCGCAGGTAGGTGCCCCCGCCCAATTGCCACATAAAAAATATCTGGGGCGTGAGCAGGCTGACGTCATCCCTGTCTTCATCCCCGGCGAAAGAGATCTGCCATTGCAGCAGGGAGCCAAACTGGACCACGTCGCTTTTGGAGAAAAACGCCATGATCGAAAGTCCGGTCTGCCATTTGCCCTGTCCGAGGCCGTGGCTACCCGTGGGCGCGATCAGCAATGGCCCGACGCCTAAACTGATCCCTTCCTTTTTCGTCAGTTTGTAGATGGCGAACACGCTGAAGTCACCGAAGCCCGTCGTCGGTGCGGTTTCCGGCAGCGATTGGGTAACGAACGGCATCGTCGCCCGCAAGAAAACACGACCGACAGGTTGCGCATAGCGGAACATCACCTGGTTCATCGTCGCATCCTGGATTCCATAAAGCGACGGCATCACATAATTGTGCACGTTGAACGTTTTCTTCGGGGCCAGCGGGTTATTGGCCTGCTTGATCATCTCGATATCCATCTGCTGGTGCTGGGCGTTGGACGCCGCAGGAAAACCGAACACGGCTACTGCAAATAGGACAGCCACGTTTCTGATATTTGTTTTCATATCATTTTACTTTTTGTACTCCCGGCAAACGATAGCTGCCATTCAAAATCGGCGATTCGGCCCCGTAGAGGCGCATGGTCAGGTTGAAGCTACCTTTCGGCGCGGGCAACCAGTTCGATTCTTTATCTTTCCCCGGGTTTTCGCTCTGGATGTAAATATCGACCGAGCCGTCCTTGTTGGTTTTCAGTCCGGTGGTCGTGCTGCCGATGCTGTATCGCTTGAAATCGTTCTCCACAAAGAACATATCGTCGCCAAACATGTTCAGGTTCCAGAATACGGTGACGGGCGGGATCTGGTCTTTGTTCAAATGAAGCACATACCTGTTGGCCCCGTCGAGTTTGTTGCCGTCGGCATCCACCACAGTGTTGGGATAAAGCGACTCTTCGGCGACATTCGCCCCGAGAACCAATTTAGCCAATGCGGCGCGAAGCGTAATGTCGTATCCCGCGCGGCCGCCTCCCATCGTATAACGCCACCCTTCCACTACGGTAGCTGTAGTGAGTTTTGCATTTTCAATCAACTGGTCGGCGACGACTGCGGCGCGCGCCAGTCCACGCTTGGCCGGCTCGTCTAAACTTTGCCAGTCGAAACCTTTTTCAGCACTTAATCCGATGGTGTGGAAAAGCATCACGAAAGGATCGGAATAGTCTGCATTGCGCGACAGGTAAAGCTGCATACCGAAACCGAGTTGCTCGAAGTAACGCAGGTTTTCGGGCGCTTTAGGAATGAAGATGTATTTTTGCAACTCCATCTTGGGAATGGTATACTCCAACCCTTGCTTTTGGAAAACGGAATAGGGCAACACATGGAAACTTTGTTGCTCTTTCACTGCGGCAGACAGATCTTTGTCGCCATTCACGGCAATACGCAGAGCGATGATAGCCAGATTCGTATTGACCTTGATCTGTTCCATGCCGTAAGGAACCGGCCCGTTGTAGTCGGGCCCCGTCACAAAATACAACCCTGGTTCCTCGCCTTTGTAGCCGCCCAGGTTACGCACCACCTCGTCGTACATGTTGCCGACCTGGATGATGTACCAGCGGGGGGATTCCAGTTTCGGCACTTTAACCACCAACGGTTCGATGCTCAGGTCACCGTTGCAGTAGGCGTCGATGGTCACGTTGTTGGGCGTTACCACGTAACGGTCGGCGGCGGTTTTCAGCTTGTCGAACTTATGGAAATAATTAATGTAAACCGCACCCACTTTAGCGCCGCTCGAATTAGTGGCGACATAGTCGTAGAATGGTCGTCCCCAGATGGCCGCTTGTACACCTATGGTATATGCTTGTTCCTCCTTCGCCTGGTCGGGGGTCATTTTTTGTGCGGGGGCCTGCGCCGAAACGCTGTTTCCGATGACTATCGCCAACAGAATGACAGTAATTCTAAGATTTAGTTTCATCATCATGTGCTTTTAAATTCTTATCTGCTTGATTCCAATTTGAAAATTTCCCATTATATTAACAACAATTATTCCAAAAAAGTTTCACTAAGATGCCAATAATACCAGATACGGCAAAGCAACAGACCACCACAGAAGCTTTGCCTATGCAACAAGTGGACATAATGATAAAAGTTTTTTTTATTTTTTTGACTCAAACAAAAAATAACTTTTATATCCTAATCAGACAAGCCTTTTTCTTCCTTTTTCAGGGGTCATTTTACTTCGGCCAGCAAGGGTCAATTTAGATTGGTCAAGAGAGGTTAACTTCGAGCGGATTTTCCGCTTTATTTACTCACAATTCTAAAAAAACAGCGGCATGTACCTTCCAATTAGTTTTTCTGCGATAATCGGTTATTTGAAGCAGTGCAAAACATTTTGGTTTACAGTGAATTAACTGTAATTTATCCGTAACCGTCTACCATGTTCTCTGATAAATATACATTGAATTTCAATTATTTACCTTTTTGGGGCAAAATAGGAAAAGAAAAAGAGAAACGCCCTATTCTTTACTTTTTTATATACAGTCATATAGAATAGATTTCCAAGATTATACTAATTTTGCAGGCATCTTTGGAAACAAAAGACAACATAATGAGAACCCTAATTATTACTTAATATAATTTGTCAAATGAATATTGTATTTATTGAACCGCTTGGTCTTTGCGAATGCATTACTTCGGCACAATGCCGGAACCTGGAGGCGAACGGCCACGACATCCGTTTCTTCAACGATCGGGATGAAAATGAAGATATATTGATCGAACGGGCGAAAGACGCAGATATTGTGGTAGTCAGTAATATTCCTCTCAGAAAGCGTTTTTTTGACGGATGCCCGAAACTCAAAATGCTTTCCGTTGCTTTTACCGGTCTCGACCATATCGACCTGGATGAATGCAAACGCAGAAATATAACTGTGTGCCCGGCGGCAGGCTACTCCACACAATCCGTAGCTGAACTGGCCATCGGTATGATGATCGCCGTATACCGGCAGATTGTCGGAGGCGACTGTATTACACGGATCGGAGGCGACCGCCAGCATTTCCTGGGCACCGAGCTATGCGGCAAAACGGTCGGCATCATCGGTACCGGGGCCATCGGCCAACGCGTCGCCCAACTGGCACATGCTTTCGGATGCCATGTCATTGCTTACAACAGAACTCCGAAACAGATTGAACATATCCGTTTTGTAGACAAAGATACATTACTTAAAGAATCGGATATCATATCATTGCATATCCCATCCAATAAAGAGACCGCCGATTTTGTCGATGCACAGGCATTCTCCCTGATGAAACCCCATGCGATACTGATCAACACAGCCAGAGGGGGTGTCGTAAACCAGGAAGCGCTTTATCATGCCCTACGGAAAGGAGTCATTGCCGGAGCGGCTGTCGATGTGTACCTGCAGGAACCACCACTTCCGGCAAATCATCCGCTCTTTAACGCCCCGAACCTGCTTATGCTTCCCCATGTCGGATACGCAACCAAAGAAGCTTTCGCCACCCGCCTGGAAATAGCAATAAAAAATATCGAAAAATGGGCTAGTAAATTATGAGTATGAGTTGAAAATCAGATCAAACACTCATAATTCATCACTTATAACTCATCACTCCTTAAAGTACACCCTTCTCACCCGTTGCGATATGGAGGTTAGTATTTCATAAGGGATTGTGCCTAGTTTTTCAGCTAGTTCGGTGACCGGGATATGTTCCCCGAATATCTCCACTTCATCCCCCACCTTTACATTCACATCGGTCACATCCAACATGCAGGCGTCCATACAAATATTTCCGATGACAGGTACCCGTTTACCGTTTACCATCATCTCTTCCACACCATTGCTCAAATGCCGGTTCAACCCATCGGCATAACCAACCGGAATAAGAGCGATACGGGAATTCCGCTCGATTATTCCCTTTCGTCCATATCCTACCGTCTGGTGTTTCTTTACCGTTCTGAGGGACGCGATATAGGTTTTAAACGAACTCACCGGCAAAAGAGGAGCCCCGACGGCGCTGATCCCATGCAACCCGATCCCCAGTCGCACCATATCGAAACTATATTCGGAAAAACGTTCAATGCCCGCAGAATTCAATATATGGCGCCAGATCTTATAATCAAACCGGCTCTGTATTTGTTCTGTCATAGCGGCAAAACTCTTGATCTGGAACAATGTGTAGTCGTCATGAATCGCTTCATCGCTCCCTGCCAGGTGAGAAAACACCGAGCGAATCACAACATTCCGCTTTGTTTCAAAAAAACCGAGCAATGCAATGATATCTTCCTCGTCCAATCCGGAACGGTTCATTCCGGTATTCAGCTTCAGGTGGATCGGATACCTTTCCGCCCCATGTCTCACCAAAGCCCGGTCGAACGCTTCCAGTAATTCCATGGAGTATATCTCCGGTTCCAGGTTAAACTCAATAATATGGTCAAAAGCCTCCGGTTCCGGATTCATCACGGCAATCGGGATGGTGATACCAGCCGTCCTTAACTCCACGCCCTCGTCCGCATAAGCGACCATCAGGTAGTCCACCCCTTGGTACTGGAGTAGACTCGCCACTTCCGTCAATCCGCTTCCATACGAAAATGCTTTCACCATCACCGCCATTTTTGTATGCCAGGGCACCCGCGATCTGAAATAGTTCAGGTTATGCACCATCGCATCCAGATTCACTTCCAGTATTGTATTGTGTGACTGCTGCTGTAAAAATCCGGCAATATACTCAAAACGGTACTTTCGGGCACCTTTGATCAGAACAACCCGGTCTTTATATCGGTCACGGTTTTCATGCTTCAAAAAACTATCGGTATCTTTGTAAAACCGGCTTTCAATCCTCTGAAAATAAGCCTTACAACGATTGATATTCTCGCCGATACCGACAAACTCGGAAACTCCCGCTTTATCCAGCATAACGGCTACCTCCTGATATAATTCCCGGTTATCGGCGCCAACATCAATAAAGTCGGAAAGAATCACCACCCGTTTCTTTTTCGGATCCTGCATTGCCAATGTATTCAATGCCAACTGAAAAGAGACCGGATCCGAATTATAATAATCATGAATCAATATACAACGGTGAAAACCTTCTTTAATCTCCATTCGCATTGCAATGGGTTGCAAATGCTTCACCCGCTCAACGATTTTCTCCGGAGCTACCGCTTTCAGCAACAATATGCAGACAGCATTCATCCCGTTTTCAAACGACGCCTCGTCGGCAAACGGGATCGTTAACGTAAAGCTCCGATCGTTAAAATAAACATCGACCGTACGATCCGCCAACCCGATATGCCGGACATACACCTTCACGGTTGACCTGTCGCTCTCTCCCCATGTCATCACAACTGTTTCAGGCGACAAAGCCAGTGCAATACGATCCATCGCCATACCTTCGTGACCGATTACATAACTGCATTCGGAGAATAGTGCCGCCTTCTCCGTCAGCTTCTCCTCCCGTGAAGCAAAATTCTCCCCGTGAGCATCCCCAAGATGGGTAAAAATTCCGATCTCCGGTTTAATCATATATTGCAGGCGGACCATCTCCCCCCGCTGGGATATGCCGGCCTCAATGACAGCAATCTGTGTAGTGTCTTCTATTCCCAGCAGAGACAGCGGAACCCCAACTTGTGAATTATAGCTTCTCGGACTACGGTACACAACAAAATCGTCCGCCAATAATTGGTACAACCACTCTTTTACCACCGTCTTCCCGTTACTCCCGGTAATCCCGATCACTTTGGCCTTTTTATGCCGCCGGTGAAAAGCAGCCAGTTGCTGCAAAGCTTTCAACACATCGTTTACCTCAAAGAAATTCGCTCCGCTCATCATATCACGGTCGGGGACAGACTCACTAATGACAAAATGCCGCACTCCTTTTTCATACAATCCCTTAATATAGGCGTGTCCATTATGATTCTTTCCTTTCAATGCAAAAAACAATGTCTTCTCCGGAGTATTCACCGAACGACTGTCAATACTTACCACATCGATCTCAAGGTCAGAGACCACAAAGGGTTTACAACCCAGAATCTTTGAAATCTCTTTAGCACTATACATTTTTTAATTTTTGAATCCTAAATCCGGTATTGAAAAAATCGTCCAACAAACAGTCACAAATTTACATCATTCTTTCTTACCGCCTACTACCTGTGCATAGCTTTCAACCTCACAACAATGGTGCAAATAACCTGGCCACCGATTCCCGTACCTTATCTCTTTTCGGCCTGAACTTCCAGTTAGTCATATCCACCTCTTTACTCCATTTCATATCCTCAACAAAAAATGAGGCCAGGCTCTTTGCTACATGCTGGTCGTAAATAATCAAGCTCACCTCAAAATTCTGCTCAAAACTCCGGATATCCATATTAGCTGTCCCGACACTCGCCACCATCCCGTCTACAATGATAAGCTTGCTATGATTTATTCCCTTTTCGTACCAATGCACCTTTACCCCGGCCTCCAGTAACTCCTCCACATATGAACGGCTACACCAGTAGGTGAGCAACGAATCCGATTTATACGGCAATAGTATCCTGACATCCACCCCACTCATTGCCGCGGTTTTCAACGAATTAAGGGTAGTCTCTCCGGGCATGAAATAGGGAGTAGAAATATAAACATACTCTTTGGCCATATTGATCAGCGTAAAATAGGCCTGCTGTATCGAAGCCCAATCGCTGTCCGGGCCAGAGGAAACAGTTTGGATGATCATATTTCCTTCGCCTTTCTTATAAGGCATATATTCGTCTTTGTTTAACAACAGCTCCTGGCGGACAAAATACCAATCGATAAGAAACACTACCTGCAAGGCCGAAACCGCTTCCCCCTCCACCTTCAGATGGGTATCCCGCCAGATCCCGATCCCCGGGACTCCCGCCAGATAGCGATCGGCAATATTCAAGCCGCCGACAAATGCGACCTCTCCGTCAATCACGGCAATCTTCCGGTGATTCCGGTAGTTCGCCTTATTCATTACCTTATGGAAACGCACCGGCAGGAAAGGATATATCTGAATCCCTACCTTCTGCATCTCCCGGATAAAACTTCGTGACAAATCCCAACAGCCGACATCATCGTATATAATACGTATTTCTACTCCGGCTTTCGCTTTCTCGATCAGCATATATTGCAATTTGTTCGCCAAATCTCCATCTTCAATAATATAATACTCCAGATGTATAAACTTTTTTGCCTTGGCTATAGCTTCGAACAGGGCCGGAAAGGTCTCTTCTCCGTCATTCAGTATTTCCACCCGGTTGTGCAGGGTCAATAGAGCCTTGCTATTACTCAGCAATAGGGTCATAAGCTTCCGCACATCTTCCATCTCCCCCTTCTTCAGCAATTCGTTTTTCTTGATCCGCTGCTTCTGATCCTCGCTCATATATTGCAACCACTTCATATCCCCCAACCCCTTCATTGAAAACATTTTGATCTTCCGATAGTTTACTCCGAAAAAGAAATAAAATATAACCCCGATAAACGGCAGCAATACCAGAACCGTAATCCAGGCCAATGTTCTTACCGGGTTACGGTTTTCCATCACCACGCTGAAAACCACGCTCGTTACTGTAAGTATATACAATATAACAAAAACTAATATTGCTATCTCAAACCAGTTCATGTTTTAAATTATCATTAAAAGCTCTCAAAGCCAGGCTCTTCCCATGCACTTCTGCCTGCCACATTACCAACTCACTGTTTTATACACAGATATTGCTCTTTTTGTTTTCTATTTTAATTCTTAGTTTTGTACCATGAAGACCATCTATCATTTATCACTATACGCATCAGAGGAATTAAAAGATCTGTATAATGACCGTGAAATTAGCCACCTTTGCCGTCTTATTTTCATGGATGCACTAAACTGTACAAATATAGACATCCATATTAAAAAACACCATATTTTAGATGAAAGCCTTATAAATAAATTTTGCGGGATCGTAACTCTTTTGAAAACCGGAAAACCGATCCAGTATGTCATCGGCGAAACCGAATTTGTCGGACTAAAATTCGGACTGAACAGCTCAACACTGATCCCGCGTTCGGAAACTGAGGAACTGGTGGTATGGGCGCAAGAATACGTCATTCCCGGACATCATGTGCTGGATATCGGATGCGGAAGCGGATGCATCGCCATCACCCTGGCCGTACACTGTCCGGGAACGATCGTATCGGGATTGGATATCGCAGTGGAAGCTATCAAGCAAGCCCGCAAAAATGCAGAATTTCACCATGTCGAAGTAGACTTCCGGACGGAAGATATACTTCATTACGATACCTGGGCGAAAGAAAAATATGATATCATTATCAGCAATCCGCCCTATGTTCGTCATAGCGAAAAAGCCCTCATGGATACCAAGGTGGTGAATTTCGAACCCCACACCGCCCTATTTGTACCGGATGACGATCCGCTTCTTTTTTACCGGACGATCGCCCAATTCGGACAGGAATATCTGCAACCCGGCGGTCTACTCTTTTTTGAAATCAATGAAGCGATGGGAACAGCCACGGTTGATATGCTGGCCGGGTCGGGATACTCCGATATCGAACTGCGAAAAGATATAAACGAACGGGACCGCATGATCAAAGCAAAAAAAAATACTCCTTCCAACCCTTAAACCGATCTATACCATGTCGCCGGAAAAAGCGTTAAACACCCTAGCGGGCCTATGCAGCAACAAAGAGTATTGTAGTCATGATATTCGGGAGAAACTAATAAAATGGGAGATCTCCGCAGAAAAAATCACCCATATCATGAAGTTTCTATATGAACACCATTTCATTGATGATTCGCGCTTTGCGATATCTTACGCATCGGATAAATTCCGGTTCAACAAATGGGGAAAACAAAAAATATTCCAGATGCTCCGACAAAAGGATATTCCTTCCAATATCATTGCCGATGCACTTTCACGGCTGGAACAGGACGAATACGACAACATCTGCCTTACCCTGCTTAAGGAAAAATTAAAAATGATTAAATGCAACGACCCCCTGCAAACCAAAGGAAAACTTTTCCGATTTGCTGCCGGGAGGGGATTCGATTACGATACGATAAGCAGAACTATTATGCAACTCACGGGAGAGGCATGCGATGAATCGGATGAGAGAACATAAAACGGGCCCCCTCCTTGTATTCCTGATCCACCCAGATCGTTCCTCCCAACATCTCCACGATTATTTTACAGATAGCCAATCCTAACCCGGTACCTTGCGCATACTCGTCCAGTTTTTCAAACCGCTCGAATATACGCTTCTGCTTTTCGAGCGGAATACCAGTCCCGGTATCTGTCACACTAAATATTACGCAATCCGTATCCTCATCTATCGTGAAACCAAGCCTGATTTTTCCTTCCCATGTAAACTTATTTGCATTGGACAACAAATTGATCAGCACCTGCCTCAATCGCTGCACATCCGTGTGCAACATAAAGTTCTCCATCGGAGGTTCAAAAATATATTCAACGGTTGTCTTCTTCGAATAGACAGTAGTGGTCAGAATACCCTGGCAAAGAGAAACCAGCTCGCATATCTCATATGTAATCTTGGTCTTGCCTGTCTCCAAACGGGAAATATCCAGAATATCGTTGATCAGGCGCAATAACAAATCGGAGTTCACCTGTATAACCTCGACAAACTCTTTCTGCTCCTCTATACTACAATTACTGGAGACCAACACATTAGAAAAACCGACAATGGCGTTCAACGGAGTGCGTATCTCATGGCTCATATTAGCCAGGAATGCCGATTTCAGTCGGTCGGACTCCTCCGCTTTTTCTTTGGCTTTCAACAGGTTCGCTTCGGAAACAATCAATTCATCCTTCAATTTTTTCGTCCTGATATAAAACGAAAAGGTTGTCAGTAAAGCCAGAAACAATACGGCAAAAATAATACAAACAGCCCAAATGTAAAGTTCATACTTATCAAAAAATGTCTCCTGTTTATATTTTATAATCGAACCTTTCGGTAATTCCTTCTTTTCAAACCCAAACTCTTTCAATTTCAAATAGTTGAAATTATAACTATTCGACATCAACTGCAAGCCTTTTATTTGACTGGAATCATGATCTACAATAGCCATCACCTGCTGGGCCAATCCGACACCTATATCCGTATAATCAGGAATATATCCGCCTATAGCCCACTGTTCCAATGCAATAGAAGTAATCGTAAATGCCGGGATCTTCGGATTCGCCGCCATCATCTGATCTGTAGCATTATGCATAAAATAGCTATCGTTTTTATCCACCCGCCAGGTTCCGAGTAATATCACCGTATTTTCAGGCAACTCCCGGATCATAGTCACAATCGTATCAAGCGTATGGGCTCTTCCGTCCAGCAAAATCAGATCCACATCCGGAAACTTTTTACGTATTTCGCTTTTTACAAAAGCCTGCAACGTAACTCCGCCATAGCTGTTATCCGAAATAAATGCAATATGTTTGGTATCCGGATAAAAATCCAGCAAGAGCCGAACATTTTTTTCAATATCATAGTTATACGCATATCCCGACACATTTATCCTGGAATCTTTAAAAACATCAATACTTTCCGGTTCCCAATCCCTCAAATTAATGGTATCCGTAGGCAATATCACCGCGTTCCGGCTTATCATGCCGCACAATACAGGGATTGTGTTTTTTTCGATATTATCTTGTGAGATGTAAGTAAACCAAGCCTCCTGACCGAGCAATATAATCGCCTTCGGCGTCATATCACCGACATATTTACTCAGGATATTCCTCATAATGTCTCCCCACTTCGTTGCCTCGGAGAAACTTTTGCAATTCATATTTTCAATACTGATCGAAGAGATATTCCCACCCAAAGCCTTATACTCGTATATGAATGTAGAGATGTTCCGGAAAGTCAGCGAAGCATCCGGATTGTAAGAACTGATGATTAAAATAGGGTGTTTTACATTATTCTCCGAATAAACCGGATATGAAAATGAGAATAAACAGAGCATAATCGATAACATAACTCTGTATCTTTTATTTAAGATAATTCTTACACTCATTACATACACTTAATTTAACGAATTACTTCACAAATATATCGAAAAATATGGCTCGATTTTCATTTTATTATATATTTGAAGAAAAATATTAATGTTTAACAGTTTATGCAGCCTATAACTATATTCTCATTTGCAGATCAAGTAGATAATATAAAAAAAACTTTCCCAATAGAGACCGGAATAGGAACCGTATTCCCATTATCCCTCCATATCAGCGTTCCGGTTTTAAAAGATATAGTAGCACAGGTTTGCACCCCGTATGTGTTGTGCTACACAAAACAAACAATAGTACATATTGAAACATTTGCCTTAAAACGCATGACAGAAGTGGCCGAAGCTACCGGAGCCTTCATGGTATACGGAGACTACTTTAAAGAGGAAGAAAAAAGACAGGTAGCTTGCCGGACGATAGAATATCAGCCGGGAAGCCTGCGGGATGATTTCGATTTCGGTCCGGCCATACTATACCGGACCCAGGCATTGAAAAATGCCGTCGCTCAGATGGAAGAAACGTACCGCTATGCCGTCCTATACGACCTGCGTTTAAGATTATCCCGGGCAGGCCTTATCATACGAATACCGGAGTTTTTGTCTTCTTATAACGAAACCGATCACCGACTCTCAGGAGAGAAACAGTTTGACTATGTCGATCCTAAAAACAGAGCCGTGCAGATTGAAATGGAACAAGCCTGTACGGCCCATCTGAAAGCAGTCGGGGGATGGCTGAAACCCGGATTCGCACAGATCGATCTGAAGATTTCAGGTTTCACGGTCGAAGCGACAATTGTCATTCCGGTTAAAAACAGGATAAAAACCGTTGCGGATGCCGTGCACTCGGCATTAGCGCAACAAACCGGCTTCGACTTCAACGTTATCGTAGTGGACAATCACTCCGACGATGGGACTACCCGGTTGTTGCAGGAATTATCAGCCGCAGATTCTAAACTGATACATGTCATACCCGGACAGACCGGACTGGGTATCGGCGGTTGCTGGATGATTGCCGTAACCCACCCGGCATGCGGCAAATTTGCGGTACAACTGGACAGCGACGACCTATATATTGACAACCGCGTTTTACAGACTGTCGTTGACGGCTTTTACGAACAAAACTGTGCGATGCTGATAGGGAGCTACAGAATGGTAAACTTTGCCCTGGAAGAGATCCCGCCGGGAGTGATCGACCATTCCGAATGGACTCCCGACAACGGGCGGAACAATGCCCTCCGGATCAACGGACTGGGTGCGCCGAGAGCCTTCTTCACACCAGTGCTACGTGAGACCGGGATCCCAAACGTCAGTTACGGAGAAGACTATGCCGTCGGGTTGGCCATCTCACGAAAATTCCGGATCGGCCGGATCTACACTCCGCTCTACCTCTGCCGCCGTTGGCAGGAAAACAGCGATTCGAACCTCGACTCAAACACCCTAAATCGCTACAATTTTTATAAAGATAAACTCAGAACAATAGAGCTGATAGCAAGGCAACAGCACGTGCGGGCAACCACATCCTACGGCTTGCCCCCTGCTCCCTGCCTCCTATTCCAACTTTATTTGTCCCAACTTGAAAGCTTTGAATTGGCCCGCAAAAATTATGACAATCTTAAAAAAGTCATATACCGGACAATTTCATTCGATGGTTTCGACATCCGGATACAATACAATCCCGACCGGATGATCTCCACTGCAGCCAAAACAGACGCCCAGGCACTAAAAGAGCGGAAATGTTTTCTCTGTCCCGAAAATATGCCAGAAAAGCAAACGGGATTGGATTATAGTGATAAGTATCGCATTTATGTCAATCCGTATCCTATATTCGAGCGACACTTCACCATCCCGGCAGCAACGCACAGCGAACAACTGATTGCCGGCCGTTTCGGGGATATGCTTTCCATCGCAGAAGATTTTCAGGATTATACCGTTTTTTACAACGGCCCGGAAAGCGGAGCTTCAGCACCCGACCATTTCCATTTCCAAATGGTTCCCAAAGGCATGTTGCTGCTCGAACAGGAAGTCTGTAACACTTCTATTACCGAAATTATCTCTCAAAGAGAAACGTTCTCTCTTCTGGCGATACAAAAGCATTTGCGGAAAGCTGTCATCATACAATCCGATAACCGGAAAGCGTTATCCGGAATATTCGAACGGATAGTACAGGTCATCGGGGAGATACAACCCTTCGAATCCGAACCGATGATCAACCTGTTCGTCTGGCTCAACGACCATATATGGACAGTATGCGTCATACCGAGAAAACAACTCCGCCCATGGCAGTTTTTTGCCGAAGAAGAAGAGAAAATACTCTTTAGCCCCGGATGTGTCGATATGGCCGGAGTAATCATAGCCCCCAGAAAAGAGGACTTTGAAAAATATAACCGAAAGTTGCTGACCGATCTGATCGGCCAGGTAGTCTTGCCTGACGAAACATGGCAGACCTGCGTCCAAAGACTGAGAACGGAGTTCTGAAATTTAAGCATGAAAAACAACAAGTATGATTGATAACGCCACTATTCCCAGTATCGAAGTCGGAATATTATTCTCTCCGATCATCCGGTTCCGGTTAAACGGAATATTTACAGATAGGGCCACCGGGCGGCAATACTCGGGAGAGTATAGCATCTGCCGCGATGAAAACGGAGCATATCGGCTTGACGACACCCTGACGGAAGTACCGCTCATTTTTGAACCCGATTCTTACGAGCAGTGCGATTTTGATCTACTGGACGTGACCATTGGTATACACTTCCATTGGGAACGTAAGGAGAACCAAAAGTTCAAAGGTTGTTTAAAGATCATTGATGAAGGTACTTACCTGACTGCCGTCAATAAATTAATACTTGAAGATTATCTGTTGAGCGCAATCTCTTCAGAAATGAACGCCGGTTCGCCGGTTGAATTGCTGAAAGCACATGCTGTCATCTCCCGGAGTTGGCTGCTGGCTCAAAAAGAAAAAGAGTTGGCCGTAAAAGACGATTATATCTCTTGTACCTCTTCGGACACCTCATATATCCGCTGGTATGACCGGGAGGATCACGCCCATTTTGACGTATGCGCCGACGATCATTGCCAACGCTACCAAGGGATCAGCAAGGCTTACACTCCGGCTGTAAAGGACGCGGTCGGATCCACTTCAGGAGAAGTAATCACATATAATCGTAGAATATGCGACGCCCGTTTCTCCAAATGCTGTGGTGGCATATCCGAACGCTTCGACAACACTTGGGAACCGGTCGAGCACCCATATCTGACCAAGGTGGTCGACGCCGACCACCCAATATCGGGAACAGATCTGACCGACGAAACAGAAGCCCGGAGATGGATCTACGCCTCGCCGGATGTTTTCTGTAATACCGGCGATGACCGGATATTGTCGACCGTACTGAACGACTACGACCGGGAAACGCGCCATTTTTTCCGTTGGATGGAGAGCTATCAAACCGACGAGTTATCGGCCCTGGTTAGAAAACGCCTTGGCATTGATTTCGGCACCATCACCGGTATCATCCCGGTAGAACGGGGCGTATCGGGACGTATCATCTACCTGAAGATCATCGGCACGAAAAAAACTATGACGATCGGCAAAGAGCTGACCATTCGGAGAGCCTTCTCCGAATCGCACTTGTACAGTTCCGCTTTTGTCGTTGAGAAAATCGGCGCCGGCTTTATCTTTAAAGGCGCCGGATGGGGACACGGCGTGGGACTCTGTCAGATCGGCGCCGCAGTAATGGCCACAAAAGGCTATAACTATAAAGAGATATTAACCCATTACTTTAAAGGCAGTCATATAGAAAAAAAATATTAATTACAAACCGCAGATGTGTACAAATTATACCCAGATAAACACCGATTTATTTCACTTTTAACTCTCAATTTTCAACATTCAACTCTATAATTATTTATGAAGAAAAGCTGGCTCTGGATTCCGTCCCTCTACTTTGCAGAAGGACTACCTTATGTGATCGTAATGAGTGTTGCGGTAATCATGTTTAAACGGCTCGGCATATCAAATACAGATATCGCACTGTATACAAGTTGGTTATACATCCCTTGGGTGATCAAACCGTTATGGAGCCCGATAGTAGATATTTTTAAAACAAAGCGATGGTGGATTCTCATCACGCAAATCATCATCGGGGCAGGGCTTGCAGGCATCGTCCTCACCCTTCCCGGTCCCAATCCGTTCCGTTACAGCCTGGCATTCCTGTGGTTGCTCGCCTTTAGTTCGGCCACCCATGACATTGCAATCGACGGCTTCTATATGCTTGCGCTGGACAAAAAAGAACAGGCTTATTATATCGGCATACGCAATACCTTCTATCGTTTATCCACTATCGGCGGACAAGGTTTGTTGGTTATGCTGGCCGGGTTATGGGAGATCTCTTACGGCGCCTCTTCGCCTGCAGAAATTGCCGTTCCAAAAGCCTGGTCGAACGCTTTCTATGTATCGGCAATCATTTTCGGATTATTTTTTATTTACCACAACTTTATGTTGCCTCATCCTCCGTCAGATAAAAAAATATCGGGTAGCTCCCTCTCTAAAACGTTTTTGGAGAGTTTCGGCGATTTCTTCCGGAAGAAACAACTTCTGTCAACCCTAGCCTTTATTCTGTTATACCGGTTTGCTGAATCGCAACTGGCAAAGCTTGCCTCTCCGTTTCTACTGGATGCAAGGGAGAAAGGTGGACTCGGGCTGGATACGCTGGATGTCGGTTTTATTTACGGCACAATGGGCATCATAGCCCTGACTGCAGGAGGAATTATCGGAGGTGTCCTGATTGCACGCAACGGGCTGAAATACTGGGTAGGCTGGATGGCCATCGCAATGAACCTGCCTAATCTGGTATACCTATATATGGCCTACGCACGACCGGAAAACATGGCACTAATCTCATCCTGCGTCGCATTCGAACAATTCGGTTACGGGTTCGGATTCACTTCCCTGATCTACTATATGATACAGTTTAGCGAAGGCAAATACCAGACAGCCCATTACGCCCTTTGCACCGGATTTATGGCCTTCGGTATGATGCTGCCGGGCATGATCTCCGGCTGGATCCAAGAGCACATCGGTTACCAGCATTTCTTTATCTGGATCATGCTTTGTACTATCCCGAGTTTTATCACCGTAGCACATGTTCAAAAACAGCTCAAAACGACTGAAGCATCTAAACCGGATTAGTAATAAAATAGCTCCTCTAGAACAAAACACCTCTAACATATTCTAATATTTGCGCTATATTTACAGCACAATAGAAATAAAATAAAGAAATGATCTTTTGGGAATTTAGGAATAGCTATTCGATTTGGCATGCTTCAATATCTATTAGGTATATGCATGGCAATCCGATTTTGACCATAATAACCTTACCCGTTGTGGAGTACCTATACCGATAAGCGATCTATTGTAAAAAATTTGCCCAAGCAGATGTTAAAAACACCAAACTTGGACAAATAAACTTTCTTAAAATTTGCAGGAGACTTCGAATTCAGTCCCTTTTCCTATATGTTATTTTTTCGCCATCTCCATCAGGATTTCGAGGATCCGGATAGCGCTTTTTGATACTTTGGTACCGGGACCGAATACGGCAATGGCACCTGCATCGAACAGGAACTGATAGTCCTGGTGAGGAATTACCCCGCCGACATATACCAGGATATCTTCTCTTCCCAGCTTTTTCAACTCCTGAATTACGGCCGGCACCAGCGTTTTATGCCCGGCAGCCAGCGAAGATACGCCGACTACATGCACATCGTTCTCAACAGCCTGTTTGGCAGTCTCCTCCGGTGTCTGGAACAACGGGCCCATATCTACGTCGAAACCGATATCGGCATAACCCGTGGCAACCACTTTAGCCCCCCGGTCGTGTCCGTCCTGTCCCATTTTGGCAATCATAATACGAGGGCGGCGACCTGTCATTTCTGCAAACTGGTCTGCCAACTCTTTAGCCTTCCGAAAATCCTGGTCTTCGTCGGCAACACTTGAATATACTCCGCTCACGGTTCTAATTACTGCTTTATAACGACCTGCTATTTTCTCACATGCATCTGAAATTTCTCCCAATGAAGCCCGCTTTTTAGCCGCCTCTACGGCCAATTCAAGCAAGTTGCCCTCGCCTGTCTCGGCGCATTTGGTAATGGCAGCCAGAGCTGCTTCTACCTCAGCCTGGTTCCGGTTAGCCCGCAACTCCTTCAGGCGTGCAATCTGTGCTTCACGAACCGTCGTATTATCCACTTCCAGGATATCGATCGGGTCTTCTTTTGCCAGGCGGTATTTATTGATCCCCACGATCGTCTGCTCTCCACTGTCGATCCGGGCCTGTGTACGGGCAGCCGCCTCTTCGATACGCAATTTCGGGATACCCGATTCGATCGCCGCAGCCATTCCGCCCAGTTTCTCCACCTCCTCGATATGCGCCCATGCTTTATGTACCAACTCATGGGTCAGGCTTTCAACATAATACGAACCGGCCCATGGGTCAACCGACTTACAGATCGTCGTCTCATCCTGAATATAGATCTGGGTATTCCGTGCAATACGGGCAGAAAAATCGGTCGGCAATGCAATCGCTTCATCCAATGCATTAGTATGCAAACTCTGGGTATGTCCCAATGCCGCCCCCATCGCCTCAATACAGGTACGTCCCACATTATTGAACGGATCCTGTTCGGTCAGCGACCAACCCGAGGTCTGCGAGTGGGTGCGCAATGCCAGCGATTTCGGATTCTTCGGGTTAAACTGCTTCACAAGCTTCGCCCACAACAAACGGCCGGCCCTCATCTTGGCAATCTCCATAAAATGGTTCATTCCGATTGCCCAGAAGAACGACAAGCGCGGTGCAAACGAGTCAACATCCATTCCTGCATTCACGCCGGCACGCAGATACTCCAATCCGTCGGCCAATGTATAGGCCAGTTCTATATCGGCGGTAGCTCCGGCCTCCTGCATGTGGTAACCCGAAATCGATATAGAGTTGAATTTCGGCATATTTCTAGAAGTATATTCGAAAATATCGGCAATGATCTTCATTGAAAATTTAGGTGGATAAATATAAGTGTTACGCACCATAAACTCTTTTAAAATATCATTCTGGATCGTTCCTGACAACTGATCAAGGGAGACGCCCTGTTCCAGACCGGCCACAATGTAAAAAGCCAGGATCGGGAGAACAGCACCGTTCATCGTCATCGATACGGACATCTTATCCAACGGGATTTGGTCGAACAGGATCTTCATATCCATAATCGAATCCACAGCTACCCCGGCCTTACCTACATCACCGATTACACGGGGATGGTCGGAGTCGTACCCGCGATGTGTCGCAAGATCGAAAGCGATCGACAATCCTTTCTGGCCGGCAGCCAAGTTACGGCGATAAAAAGCATTCGATTCTTCCGCTGTAGAGAATCCCGCATATTGACGGATAGTCCACGGAAGCATCGGGTACATTGCAGAATAAGGTCCCCGTAGATAAGGAGGAAGCCCTGCCACATAGTCCAGATGTTCCATGTTTTTCAAGTCCTCCGATGTATACACCGGTTTCACCGGTATCAATTCGGGGGTGATCCAGCTTTTAGCGATATGATTCGCTTTTTCCCACTCCGACGCCGAGGTTGTCGCCTGCTTTGACGCCTTAATATTTATATCTTTATAATTCGGTTTCATCTGTTTATTATTTTACTTTTCACCTATTAGATTCCAAGCTTCGTCTGGTAACCTTTTAACTCGTCCAATACATTACTCCTGACATGCACATAATTGGCAATCCCCTGTGCTTCCAGTTCCGGACGGCACTCCGGGCTACCGGCAACGACAACGACAGCCTTATCTTTCAACTTCTCATATATCTGCGGCACAATCGTTCCATACTCTTCATCTGCACTACAAATCACTACGATTGCCGCCTTGTTTTCAAGGCAGGCTTTCACTCCCTCGTCAACCGTCGCAAAACCGTTATTATCGACCACCTCAAATCCTCCGCAAGCGAAAAAATTACATGCAAACTGCGCCCTTGCTTTGCGCATAGCCAGATTTCCCATAGGGAACATATATACCAGCGGACGACCGCTCTTCACCGCATACCGGTCCGTTTTCCAACGCAACGCTTCAAAAGCCTGTGCACCACGGTATGGTTTAAGTGTCTCTATCGCAGCACCCTCGACGGTATAATTCGCAGGAGTCAGTACTTCGTCACACAATTTGTCGATCTTCTCATTGAAATTCGGAAATTGATTCGTACCCAAAAGATTCTCCTTACGATTGGCTATATCCAAATCGCGCGCATGAGCGGTAGCCTTAACAGCCGCCTGTACAAATCCTTTTTTGAGGGCCTCCATATAGCCTCCCTGTTCCTGCACCTCGATAAACAATTTCCATGCCGCCTCAATGATATACCCGGTCAGTTCTTCAATATAATATGAACCTCCGGCAGCATCCACGATCTTCGAAAAATGCGACTCTTCCTTTAGCAACAATTGCTGGTTGCGGGCAATACGCTCCGAAAAATCGGTCGGATCATCAAATACATCATCGAACGGACGCACGGTGAATGAATCCACACCACCCAACACGGCAGACATCGTCTCCGTCTGTGTCCGCAACATATTCACGTTCGGATCATAAACCGTCTTATTCCATGTTGACGTCTCCGCATGTATACTCATTGCACATATCGAATCACAGCAAGGCTGGTAAACCTTCACAATATGGGCCCACAAATACCTTGCTGCCCTTAGTTTGGCGATTTCAATAAAATACTTCGAACCGGTAGCAAAATGAAAACGTATCCGCGGAGCAACTTTTTCTATGCTCATCCCGGCATCCGTCAGCTTATCCAGGTACTCTGCTCCCGCAGCCAGAGAGAACCCCAACTCCTGCACGATCGAAGCTCCCGCATTATTAAATACATAACCTCCGACCTCTATGGTCTTAAAATGTTTGAACCCATCCATTTCCGCAGTAATCTTCTGAAGGCCGGCGAAAGGATCTTCGCAACAGATCTTACCTTTCAGGGTAAGCTCCGTCAGCGGATCGATATTAATACCTCCCTGCATCTTTGCCGGATCGACACCCCGATCCGCTACAACAGCTTTAAACGTATTGATAATCCCGCATTTTTTGCACTCGATCACGAAATTGATCTCGATACATTCCAGACAGATATCCTTCAATAAAAGAACCATCTCCTCTTTTGTAAACTCTTTGCAACCGGTGATTACAAAGCCTATCGAATCAACACCTTTCCCCAACACCTCCAATGCTTTTTTATTTGCCTCGGCCACATTATCCACCCGGATATCCTGACGGATAAACCAGTTATTATGGTCTTTGTTCTTACCTCTCACAAACGGATACTCGCCCGGCAAACAATCCAGGTTTTTCAAGTCCGCCATATTTTCCAACCGGTACATCGGCTGCACGCTAAAGCCTTCGTTTGTTTTCCATACCAGCCTTCTGTTAAAATCAGCTCCTTTCAAGTCAACATTGACCTTGTCCAGCCACTCCTGCATGGTATTCGGCGCAAACTCAGTAAAAAGTCTATCATTTCCTGCCATAAATCTAAAATTAGTTGAGAGTCGAATATTGAAAGCGATAACAAACTTCAAAACTCTTTTGTAAAATATCTTATTAAAAAAACGAACAAATTTAAGGTTTTTGAGGAATTTAAAAAACAAAAACATTCTTATTTTAGATTTTAGGCTTTCATTTTCAAGCCAAATTACCGGATTCTCCCGGGAACAAACCGGATCGGACTTGCCAGAACTCCGCTGCTGACGGCAAAACCGGATAAAAGTCGTATATGGCGCCTTATTTGAAATAAATTACTTACTTTTGCAAAGTATATAATAATCATAACTGTTATGAGGTTTAGAAAGAAAAATAAAAAGGCGTGTCATTTCGAACCGTATTCCAGAACAACATATACAAATCACCGCACGGTCAATATTCCGGTCGAGGTCATCAGACTTGAAGACCGTAGCTTTCACATGATCGTGAGCGCCACAATCAACGGCATTACGGGCGATCTTATTATCGATACCGGCGCCTCGGTCACTGTGATTGACAAACGCCTTTTCTCCCAGACAGAAGAAACCGAAGAGCAGGACGGTACATCCGACATGCAATCGGGCAGCGTCACCGGACAAATCAGTGATGTGAAGATCGTAAAAATCAAACATTTCAAGATCGGAGGGATGCGAGTGAAAGGACTTCCCGTAGCCTCCATCAACCTGGATTATGTCAATGACATTTATGACAAACAACTAAACCGCAGTATCATCGGTCTGCTGGGGTGTGATTTTTGTGTAAAATACAACGTCTTGATTGACTACCAGAACAACCTTTTGATTTGCCGCAACCGGCAACATTCGGATTAACATACGATCATTTTTTCAAATTCTATTAGTTCTCCGCACATTTTTTGAAAAAATATTATACTTTTGCACACTAAATCTGAAAGATAAAATCATTAATGAATTAATTATAAATAATCGGACAAATGCAGAACAAAGGAGCGATTACACTACTCACAATAGCTTTGACGTTAGTGAGTACTTATCAGTTGATGTTTACCTATAAAACGACACGGGTAGAAAAGGCTGCGCAGGTATATGCACAGGGAGACCCGGACAGGGAAAAGGCATACCTGGATTCTATCGCCAACAAGGAAATATATAACTTCCTCGGTATCGCCAAATTCACCTATCGGGAATGTAAGGAATTGGAGCTGAACTTGGGACTTGACCTGAGAGGCGGCATGTACGTAACTATGGAAGTGGATGTCATGGATGTAGTAAAGAGCCTTGCCAATCAAAGCGAAGACCCGGCTTTCAATCAAGCTCTGGCCGAAGCAGCAAGGATGCGTACTACCAGTCCGAAAGATTTTGTCACACTTTTCGGAGAGGCATTTGAAAGAATCGCTCCGGGAGCCCAGCTGGCATCTCCGAATATTTTCGGAACCGTTGAGTTGAAAGAGAAAATCAAGCTCGGAGCCACAAATAAAGAAGTGCTTAATGTGATCAGGACGGAAGCTAACGGAGCTATCGACAACACATTCAATATTCTTCGTACCCGTATCGACCGGTTTGGAGTGACACAGCCAAACATCCGGAAAGCAGACATTTCCGGTAGGATTATCATTGAGCTTCCGGGTATCAAAGATGCACAACGGGTTAGAAAACTATTACAGGGAACGGCAGCGCTCGAATTCTATGAAACATACGACAACCCTGCATTTTTCCAGTATTTGTCACATGCAAACGAAAAAATAAAAGAGATCAATAGAGCTACCGAAGCGTTAAAGGCAGATGGAGATTCAACCTCTGTGACAACAATGCCCGTAGCAAATGCCATCGATACCACATCCAACAGTCTGATCAGCGGTATCGCCTCTAAAGACTCTTTGAACAACCTTGCAAATGAAAAGCTATTTAAAGCAGAAAATCCTCTTTTCGTATTGCTTTCTCCGAACGTGGAACAAAATGGAGCCCCAAGAAACGGTTCTATCATCGGTTATGCCCGTTTAAAAGATACCTCGGCAATTAATGCCATGCTAGCATTGCCGCAGGTTAAAGCGCTGTTCCCGAGAAATGCCCGTCTTTTGTGGGAAATGAAAGCAAATAATGAAATGGTCGCATTACATGCCATTAAAACAAACTCCAAAGGTAAAGCTCCGCTTGACGGAGGAGCTGTCGAAGACGCGAGGAAATCGTTCGACGAGCGCAGCGGAATGCCGGTAGTATCGATGAATATGAATGGTGAAGGAGCTAAGATATGGGCCAGGTTGACCAAAGAAAATATCAATCACTGTATTGCGATCGTACTGGATGGCTATGTGTGCTCTTCCCCGAATGTAAACGACGAAATTAAAGGAGGTAGCTCGCAGATTTCGGGTAACTTCACTATAAAAGAGGCAGAAGACCTTGCAAACATTCTGAAATCGGGTAAATTGCCGGCGCCGGCACGCATCATTGCAGACGAAATCGTAGGACCTTCATTGGGTATCGAAGCGATCCAGTCCGGTATGTGGTCGTTTATTATTGCCTTTATACTGGTATTAGGCTACATGTTATTCTTCTATAGTAAAGGTGCAGGTATGGCCGCCGACATCGCTTTGTTTGCGAACCTGTTCTTTATGTTCGGTGTATTCGCTTCGATCGGTGCCGTACTGACGCTTCCAGGTATCGCCGGTATGGTATTGACGATGGGTATGTCCGTCGACGCGAACGTGTTGATATACGAACGAGTCCAGGAAGAGATCCGAGTCGGGAAAGGCATGAAACTTGCCGTAAAAGAGGGATATAAACAAGCCTACTCTGCAATTATAGACAGTAATATTACCACCTTATTGACCGGTTTTATCCTCTATTACTTTGGAGAAGGCCCGATCAAAGGCTTTGCAACAACATTGATTATCGGTATTTTCACCTCTCTGTTCTGTGCAATCTTTATCAGTAGATTGGTCATCGACAGACCGTTGAACAAGAGCGAAAAAGTAACCTTTACCACCCGTTTTACCGAAAACTGGTTAAGAGATGTCAGATTCCCGTTCTTAAAGAAACGTTCGTTCGGATATATTTTCTCCGGTCTCGTGACGCTTATTTGTATTATTTCTCTGTTCACTAAAGGACTTGACAGAGGGATCGACTTTATGGGAGGTAGAACCTATACGGTAGCTTTCGACCACCCGGTATTGGTTGAAGATATTGCAAAAAGCCTTGAAGAGGTATTCGGAAGTACCCCCGAAGTAAAAACGTTCGGAACGGATAATCAAGTGAGAATTGCCACCAAATATAAAATCAACGAAGACGGATTAGAGGTGGATAACGAAGCGGAGACAAAACTCTACGAAGGATTGAAGAAGTTCTTACCGGACGGAACCTCCAAAGAGACATTCCTCGAAGTGAACAGAAAGATGTCACAGAAAGTAGGACCTGCCGTGGCTGAAGATGTAACACGGGGGGCAATATGGTCTGTTATACTTGCGCTATTGGTGATCTTTATATACATCGTAGTGCGTTTCACCAAATGGCAATATGGTACCGGTGCGATAATCGGCCTTGCTCACAATGCCATTGTTGTGCTTGGGGCATTCTCCCTGTTCTCGGGGATCTTGCCGTTCTCGCTTGAGGTCGACCAGGCATTTATTGCAGCCGTCCTGACGGTGATTGGTTACTCGATTAACGACACGGTGGTAGTATTCGACCGTATCCGCGAATATTTCCAGCTATATCCTAAACGGGACAGCTTTGATGTTGTGAACGACGCGTTGAATTCGACCCTGCGCCGTACATTCAGTACCGCATTCTCAACGATAGTGGTATTACTATCAATTCTTATCTTCGGCGGTACCTCCATTAAAGGATTCGTATTTGCACTGTTGATTGGTATTGTTGTAGGTACTTACTCCTCATTGTTTGTTGCCACTCCGATCTCTTACGATCTGTTGAAAAAATTCGATAAAAAGAAATAGATTATTATCTATACAAAGCAAAGACCGCCCCCAGAGGCGGTTTTTGTTTATAAAATACTTCCATATTAATCATTTAATTCTTACATTTGCAAAAACAGATATGGATATGATCTGATATGTAACAATTTCGGGAATTTGTGCTGCTCCGGGATTGAAAGCGTGGGTGCGGATATCATCAAAATATATTGCCGGATACATTTGCTAAATAAATTACTTAGTAAGTATCTGTAGGTTTTAATATATACTAGAATCGGTGCAGAAAGCCGATCAAAAGTATCTACGGAAGTAGATGAGAATCCGTCTTATAAAATATTACAAAAAGAACGATCATGCAATTGAAGCCGATATATACCGAATCGGAGAACTGTCAGGATTGTTATAAATGTGTCCGGAACTGTCCGGTGAAGGCAATCTGTGTTGAGAATAATAAAGCGAATATTATTCCGGAGCGGTGTATCTATTGTGGAAAGTGTACGCAAGTATGCCCGACCGGAGCAAAAAAGATCAGGGACGGGGTAAACCATTCCAAAATAATATTGCGTAATTATTCCCGGGTTATTCTATCGCTCGCTCCTTCATATGTCAGCGAATTTGAGAATATCCCGGAAGCCAAATTAATCAGCGCCATCAAACGTCTAGGATTTTCCGACGTTTCGGAAACGGCACTCGGAGCAGAACTCGTATCGGGAAAACTGAACCGTTTCCTGACCGATGCACAACCGGGGGTTTATATATCTTCCATCTGTCCTGTTGTCATCGAATATATTCAAAAATACTCAAAAGAACATATACCCAGCATCACCCCCTTTGTCTCTCCGATGATAGCGCACGCCAAAATGCTGAAAGAACTGTATGGTGAAGGTACCATGGTTGTCTTCGCAGGTCCCTGTATCTGTAAGAAGCTGGAAGCGGATCACTTTAACGAACTGATCGAAGCGGTTATCACATTCAAGGACCTAAGACTATGGCTGGATAAGGAAGGTATTGATATAAATAAACAACCGATAGACAAAGGGGCTACATTCGTTCCATACAGATCGGATTTTGGTTCCCTGTACCCTATCGAAGGAGGTATGTTGCCGGAATTAGTAAAAGACGAGAAGAAGATCACCAAAATGTCTTTTTCCGATCTGAACAACGTCAAAGATGTAATCAAGAACCTGAAAACGAAAAGAGAGCACGATTCGCTGTTTCTTGAACTGCTAGCCTGCCAGGGAGGATGCATCAACGGTCCGGCTAAACTTAGCCAAACCTCATTGGCGATCAAAAGATATAATATTGCCAACAACTGGGAGTCTTCGAATAAACTAAAAACCGACTTCTCACATTTGGATCTGGGTATGAACTTCCAAGCCTATCAAAATACCAAAACATACATTTATAAGGAAGAAGAGATCAGACAAGCATTGGAAGCGATCGGGAAATTTACGGACGTTGACGAACTGAACTGTAGCGGATGCGGTTATGATACTTGCCGTGAATTTGCAAAAGCCATGCTGGAAGGACGTGCGGAAGAAAACATGTGTGTTTCCTATATGCGGAAAATAGCGCATGATAAAGCCACCACCTTATTGCATAAGATCCCGGCAGGCGTGCTGTTCGTCGATGCAAATCTGAACATTGTCGACATGAACCGGAGTTGTGCCGATATGCTGGGGGAAGATATTCTAAAATCTTATGAAACCTCATCCGGATTAAACGGAATACCGGTTGGCAATATCTGTGACTTCGAACACCTGCTCCGTAATGTATTGAAAACAGGAGAAGAGATTTCTGAGAAGCATATACGAAGCAACGGAAAGCTGTACCTACTCTCCGTTTACAACATTCAACCGCACCATCTAGTGTTCGGGTTACTGCAAAACACCCGGGAATCCTATGCCCAGAAAGCATAGAAAGTTCAAAGATACATCACAAAAGGATACATTATTAATAATAAAGAGCCAAAAGGCTCTTTATTTCAATTTGTCCGGCAGAAATACAGTATAAATATTCTACCCAATAATGCTCAATTCCTATTTTACAATTCAATGGTCTGCTCCCGGTCCGGTCCTACCGAAACGATTTTTATCGGTACGCCTATCTCTTTCTCCAAAAAGCGGAGATATGCATTAAATTCTTTCGGAAATTCATTTTGGGACACCATTTTTGTCATATTGGTTTTCCACCCGGGAAGTTCAACATAAACAGGATCGATTTTAGCATTTACATCGTATGGAAGCTGAGACTCCTCAATTCCGTCAACTTTATATGCCACACATGCTTTTATCGTATCAAAGCCGTCCAATACATCACTCTTCATCATAATCAGGCGAGTTACGCCGTTTATCATCACCGCGTATTTCAGCGCCACCAGGTCTATCCAGCCGCAACGCCGCCGCCGACCGGTCACAGAACCGAACTCGCGTCCCAATTCACACATCCGGTCACCGATCCCATCAAACAGTTCAGTAGGGAACGGGCCGCTTCCCACACGTGTACAGTAGGCTTTGAAAATACCATATACTTCTCCTATCCTGTGCGGCGCCACCCCGAGACCAGTACAGGCGCCGGCGCAAATTGTGGAAGAGGAGGTAACAAACGGATAGGAACCAAAATCCACATCCAACATCGTACCTTGAGCACCCTCTGCAAGAAGCGCCTTTCCTTCCTTTAAAGAACGGTCGATCAGATACTCACTGTCGATCAGCTTAAATCGTTTCAGGTATTCCACTGCCTCAAACCATTCGGTCTCCAGCGCAGCAATATCACATTCATACCGGAAAGAACGCAGGATAGCTTCATGTTTAGCTTTTGCAACAGCATATTTTCCGGGAAAGTCATGTAAAATATCACCCACCCGTAAACCGTTGCGGCCTATTTTATCTTCATAGGCCGGTCCTATTCCCTTCCCGGTGGTACCGATCTTTGCATCTCCCTTAGCCGCCTCGTAAGCACCATCCAGTATCCGGTGGGTAGGCATAATCAAATGCGCTTTTTTGGATATATACAGCCGCTGCATCAAATCATGCCCACTGGCTGCCAAACTTTCCGCTTCCTGTTTAAATAACAATGGATCCAATACAACCCCGTTACCTATGATATTAAGCTTTCCACCCTGAAATATACCGGATGGGATAGAGCGTAAAACATATTTTTTCCCGCCGAACTCCAACGTATGGCCGGCATTCGGCCCTCCCTGAAAACGTGCAATCAAATCATATTTTGGAGTCAAAACATCAACAATCTTACCTTTCCCTTCATCTCCCCATTGTAATCCAAGCAATACATCTACTTTCATATAGCATATTTTATATTAGGCTCTTGTGTTTACCTTTTATTTTCAAATTCTGTTCCCTTTTCCGTTTTCGACATACAAGTTTTACACAGACCATAAACATAAAGCTGATGGTAGTGTGTCGTAAATTTACATTTATCTTCCAACTGTTCAATAATTTGGTCAATCCGGGCATCCACAAACTCATCCACCCTGCCACATCCCTGGCATATCAGGTGCTCATGCCGGACATTGTTATAAGCCCGTTCGAAATGCGCAATATTGCTGTTAAACTGGTGTTTTACAACCAACTTACAATCCAACAGCAATTCTATTGTATTATACAGTGTTGCCCTGCTCACCCGGTAATTTTTGTTTTTCATAAAAACATAGAGTGATTCTATATCAAAATGCCCCGAATGGGAATAGATCTCATCCAGTATTGCATAGCGTTCGGGAGTTTTCCGATGGCCCTTTTGTTGCAGATAATCTGTAAAAATCTCTTTTACCGTACTTTTTATCTTCTCCATCTATCTAAAATATTAAACCACTTCGCAGTTATCATTCTGATTTCTAGCTTCTGGTTACCCCTCTTTATTTTCCACCCTGACTACATTTTCCACCCCTTTCAGGGACGAGATTTTAAGCAATAAATTATTCAAATCATTTGTATTATGGACGTAAAGATGAAGAAACCCTTCAAAAATTCCGTCTTTCGTATCAAAGTGAATCATACGCATACTCACCTGATTCTCCTTAGCTATCACCGTCGTGATCTCGTTTACAATCCCGTGGACATCTATCCCTGTCAGTTTAACCACTGCAAGAAATGACATCAATTTATGGCTAACCCACTTTACCGGAACAATTTTGTTCCCGAAACTGGCCATCAACCGGATTGCCTCCGGACACGAACGCTTGTGGACGATCAGGTTGGTATCGGTAATTTTCATCCCGACCACATCATCTCCCGGTATCGGATTGCAACAAGCGGCAATGGTAAAATCAGAATCGTCCGATTGTTCCGGTATGTTATTGGTACTCTTCTCTTTATCGCTCTTAAAAAATTGCAGTTTCCAGTACTTTACAAACTTATTCTGCACTTTTTTCTTTAACACTTTTTCTATATCTGCCGCAGTGATCGTATTTTTAGCAATCGCTGCATACAAGTCATCCTTGTTGACAATCTCAAATTCGCTTAATACTTTCTTCAATGGCTCGGAAGTTGGCGGCAACCCCAACTCTCTGACAACGTTTTCAAAGACCATGATTCCGGCCCTGACCGCCTCTTTCCGGTGTTTCTTAAATGCCGCATTGATATGTGTGTTGGCCTTTGCCGTCACCACAAAATCGAGCCACTCCCTTTGAGGTTTTTGTTTATCACTGGTTAAGATCTCGACCTGATCGCCACTGGTAAGCTTATAGCTCATCGGCACCAGTTTATGGTTCACTTTCGCTCCGATACAGCTATTTCCGATCTCAGTATGTATATCGTATGCAAAATCCAATACTGTCGCCCCTTTAGGTAAGGTCTTCATATATCCTTTAGGAGTAAATACCCGGATCTCTTTAGCGAACAGGTTCAATTTGAATTCATCAAGAAACTCCAATGCCGACCCGTCCGACTGATCCAGCATTTCTTTAAGTCCGGCCAGCCATTTATCCAACTCAGAACTTTCTCCCTCCCCTTTATATTTCCAATGGGCAGCCAATCCTCTCTCGGCAATATCATCCATACGCTCCGAACGGATCTGCACCTCAAACCACTGCCCCTCAGGTCCCATCACCGTCAAGTGTAATGCCTCATATCCGTTAGCTTTCGGCGTACTCAACCAGTCGCGTATACGCTCCGGTTTTGGGCTATACAGATCGGTAATCAAGGAGTAGATATTCCAACATTGCCATTTCTCCGGTTGTCCGGATTTCGGCTTGAAGACAACACGTACAGCCAACAAGTCATAGATCTCATCGACCGAGACATTTTGCCGTTGCATTTTCATCCAAACCGAATAAACGCTTTTTGTTCGGGCAGCAATCGTATACTCATAACCATTCTCGTCCAGTTTTTTCCGGATCGGATCAATAAACTTCTCAAATAAATCGGAAAACTGCCTTTGATATGCTTCGATTTTTCTGGCAATCACCTTATATTCTTCCGGATGCTCATATTTCAGGCTCAGATCTTCCAATTCGGTTTTGATTGCATGCAATCCCATCCGGTGGGCTAACGGAGCAAAAATAAACAATGTTTCGCCGGCTATTTTCACCTGCTTATGCTCCGGCATATGCTCCAATGTCCGCATATTATGCAAGCGATCAGCGATCTTTATCAAAATTACCCGTACATCATCGGCCAATGTCAGGATCATTTTTCTGAAACTCTCCGCCTGTTCGCTGGTCTCAGTACCCATTACCCCGCTGATCTTCGTCAGTCCGTCTACAATGGAGGCCACTTTAGGGCCAAAAAGATTCGCAATATCCTCGACCGTATAATCGGTGTCCTCGACCACATCGTGCAACAACGCAGAGATCACCGACGTTGTTCCCAATCCGATCTCTTTGGTTGCAATTTTGGCCACTGCCAACGGATGTAAAATATAAGGAACCCCGGACCTCCGTTTTACCCCTTTATGCGCTTCATTGGCAAATTCGAAAGCTTCCTTTATCTTTTGCTTATTCTCCTTTGTAGTCTCTTTTCTCAAAGACTTCAGCAGATCTTCATAAGCTTCTTTTATCAGTTCCTGATCTGTCATACTCTAACTACTCCACAATTTAAAATCTTCATCTCCTGCGCCGAACAAACATTTTTACAGAATCCGACGATGCACACTTCTCTGTAATTTTCTTTTCAAAGGTATAAAAAACTTTTATTTTTTATCTATATCCTATTCTCTGAAAGAGAATATCCGGCAATCAAATTCCTGTTTTACAACATTCGTTCCCGGGAGAAATTGCCGGAATATCAAACAAACTACTGCTACAAATCCAGCGGCAATGCCCTCACCTCCATTCCCAGAAACAGGCTGGCTAACTGCTCAAACTGTTCTGTCTTTTCAGTAGTATAATACTGAACCGTCCCTTCTTTCGACAATTGCATCTCCATCTCCGGATGGCGTATCAGGTAATCGTCCAAGCTATCGGCCACAATATGCCCCTGCTCTATCAGCTTAACCGATGCCGGTACATACCTGGAGATGACATCCCGCAATAATGGATAATGCGTACACCCTAATATAATGGTATCGATTACCGGATCGGCCTCTAGCAGTTCGTCCACATTTTTCTTTACGAAATAAGCCGCTCCTTCACTGTTCATTTCATTATTTTCCACCAATGGCACCCACATCGGGCAAGCCATTTGGGTCACCTTATAGGTTCCGGTTCCATATAATTTATCTATCTCCATCGGATACGAACACGATGCAATAGTCCCTCTGGTAGCCAAAATCCCTATATGCCCGTTATGTGTATATACCGCTAACGCTTCAACGCTGGGGCGGATTACGCCGAGCACCCTCTTTTCTGATCCTAAATGAGGCAGGTCTATCTGCTGTATCGTCCTCAACGCTTTTGCAGAAGCCGTATTACACGCCAAGATCACCAACCTGCACCCCATGTCGAAAAGCCTCCGTACCGCTTCGCCGGTATAGCGATACACCACATCAAACGATCTTGTCCCGTACGGCGACCGCGCATTGTCACCCAAATAGATATAATCATAGTCAGGCAACACCCGGACAATCTCCCGTAAGATAGTCAACCCTCCGTAACCGGAATCAAAAATACCAATTGAACCTTTTTTCCGAGGCAAAGGGTAAGAAGCATGAGGCAAAATCTCTGTGAAAACCATATAGATTCTATTAGAGAATGTATATTCCGAATAAGGAATAAGTAAATATTCTATTTCTTACAAAGATACTTTTAAAAATAAGATTTTTAATAATATTAAAAGAAATGATTCGTGACTTATCCGATTTTAATACTATTTCTCTTGTCGGTACAATTACCGTTTTAGGTATTGCTAGCCGTCTACAATATATAAAAAATGGAGTTCTTCGGAACTCCATTTTCAAAATTTAATAACTATCTTATGATCACAAATCTTACTTCAATCCGAGTTTAGCCTTTACAAGAGGTAATATATCTTCGGAATCCTCTGATACATATAATAACCCTCCTTGTGCTACATCAAAAATATAGGTAAATCCCTTCTCTTTCCCCACATCTTTAATTGCTTTCAACGCTTTATCCATGATCGGCTGCATCAAATCCTGTTGTGATCTTTGAAGGTCGTTGGTGGCAACTTCTCTAAAATTTTGAATTCGCTGATTCAATTCATTCAATTCCTGCTCTTTAGACTGACGGATAATCTCCGAATAGTTCTTATTATTATCGGTATATTCTTTCATCTTAGCCTGAAACTGCTCCTGTAGACTGGTCATCTCTTTCACCGCTTCAGCTTCCTTTGCTTTCAGTTTTTCATTTGCTGCAGCCACCTCAGGCATTGCCTGAAGCAATTTGTCCGTTTCAATATGCCCCAGTTTAACCGGTTTCTGAGCCGATAAACTCATTGCAGCCATCATACATGCTAAAAGTATAAACAACTTCATTGTATTCTTCATAATCTTAATCTTAAATTTATAATCACATCTATTTATATTCCCCTGAACGGGTCACTTTTTCAAATCATTTTACGGCTACTTTTCCTGTTTTATGCGATAGCCTAGCTTGCGTAATACCATATCACTTTTATCCAGCTTCGGGTCGTAATAGACAACCGAGTTATCTGCAGATACATCAATAATCATACCATAACTATTTTCTTTCGCAATCTCTTTTATGGCTTCCAGCACTTCGGCCTGAATCGGCTTTATCAACTCATTCCGTTTAATAAGCAGTTCACCTTTAGCTCCAAAATATTGCTCCTGCAATAGTCGTGCCTGATTTTCTTTTTCTGCAATAGCTTTCTCCCGTTGCTCCTTCATTGCCGCCGTTAGAAAAATCTTTTCCGCATTATATTTGCCTTGTAATGTAGCAATCTCCTGATAAATGGCATCGATCTTTTCCTGCAATGCTAACGAATAATTATCCAATTCCTGCCGCGCTCTGATGTAATCGGGAATATTATTCAATATATAATCCAGATTAACAAAAGCATAGCGTGTTCCGCTCTGTGCATTTACAAAACCCCATGTATATGACAAAAATAGTAAAATAATTATTTTTCTCCGCATCCTAAGGGCATAAACTAATTTAACAATCACTAAAAAGAGACTCTCAGGGCAGTTCCATACTATCCTCAACCAAAAACCGGTATTCCCGGCCCATTTAAAACTCCTGTCCTAAGATAAAATGAAACTGTGCACCGGCTGCTCCGGGCCGGCCGGGAACATCGTCAAAGCCATATCCCCAATCGATACCCAACAAACCGAACATCGGTAAAAACACCCTTAAACCTACCCCGGCAGAACGATATACGTTAAACGGTTCGAAATCCCGCAATTCATACCAGGAGTTTCCTGCTTCGAGGAATCCCAATGCATAAATGGTAGCGGATTGCGCCAACGATATCGGGTAGCGAAGCTCCATCGTCATCTTGGTGTATAAACTTGCGTCGGATGAAGCCGGAGTGATAAAATTCGAGCCGGCATTGGTTAAAGAACCGTTCCGGTATCCCCTTAAGCCAATGTATTCGCGTCCGTACAAACTATATCCCGACATTCCGTCGCCCCCCATCTCAAATCCCTCAAACGGCGAACGTTTGTTCTTATCAAAATACCCTAAATAGCCATACTGTACGCCGGCATATAATACCATTTTTTCTTTCTTATCCAAAGGCATAAATACCTTACCGATAAACTTCCACTTATGGAATTCAATCCAACGGTATTTGTCCTCGTCTTTTATATTCGGACTACCATAGTTTTTATCGGTAAACCATGAGTAGGGCGGAGTAAAGGTCAGCGAAAACGTAAAATCGGATCCTCTTCTGGTATACAGCGGATTGTCGATAGAACGCCTGCTCAGCGATGTCGCAAAAGAGAGGTTGTTCGAATGTCCGTTGCTAATGATATAATAAGCCCAATTCTTCAGATTATACCGCTGGTATGAGACCTCGTTATACATCTGGAAAAAGTCGTCCGGCCATTTTATCCTTCTTCCGAACCCTACATTTATTCCGAATGTAGTCATCAACTGATTCTCATCAAACATATCTTTCGGCCTGGAGCTATTCACATAATAGCTGTTATAATAACTGTTGGCGTATCCGGTTTGACGGGAATAATAGGTAGACACGCTTAATGAATTCGGCTTCTTCCCGCCTAACCAAGGCTCTCTAAAAGAAACACTGAATGAGGTATAAAATTTACCATTGGTCTGAGCTTTCAAGCTTAACGTCTGGCCGTCTCCTTGCGGGAGGGGTCTGTATGAGTCCCAATCAAATACATTACGCATGGAAAAATTGGTAAATGTCAATCCGACCGAACCGATAATCATCCCGGCTCCCCATCCCCCAGACAGTTCGATCTTATCGTTGGCTTTTTCCACCAGGTTGAAGCCGATATCCACCGTTCCGGTTTCCGGATTCGGCACGATATCCGGATTTCCCATCTGCTCCGGATCAAAATGTCCCATATTGGCCAACTCACGGATACTTCGTATCACATCCTCCCGGCTGAATAATTCTCCCGGATAAGTATAGAGTTCCCGGCGGATCACATGTTCGTGGGTGCGATTATTTCCCTTGATTGTCACTTTATTGATCGTCGCCTGCGGTCCTTCCACAATCCGGATCTCCACATTGATCGAATCATTCCCGACAATAGTTTCGATCGGCATTGCACGATAAAACAGATACCCTTCATTCAGGTATACCAGGTTTCCTACGGCATCGTCATCCGATGTCAGGCGTTCATTGAAATATTTCTTATTATAGACATCCCCTTTCTTGATGTTCAGAATCCGGGCCAACCTTTCGGAATCCATCACGGTATTCCCAACCCAAGTGATATTGTTATAATAATATTTGTTTCCTTCAAAAACATCTATATAGATCTTTACACGGTTCGGAGAAACCTGTACTACGCTGTCCGCAATAATCGAAGCATCACGATATCCTTTCTCGTTGTACTTTTCCAACAGGTTATACTTGTCCTCTTCGTAACTATTTTCAATATATTTAGACGATTTAAAAAAATTCACCAGTGACTTTTCCTTGGTCTTTTTCATCGCAGCCTTCAATTTTCCGGTCCCCATCTCTTCATTCCCGGTGATCTCGATTTCACTGATCTTGATTTTGCCCTTCCGTTCCGCCGTCACATCCAGAATCACAAAATTCCGGTTTTCAGGGTCATCGCGTTGCACAATTTTTACCGTAATATTATAATACCCCTTCTCTTTGTAGTAATTCTCGATAATCCGCTTCAAATTTGATATCATATTATCGGTTACCTGTGTACCGGCTACAGCATTGACCTTCTCCTTTATTTTTGTCTCTTCCGATTTTTTTATTCCGTGATAGTCTATTTTGGACAATTTGTGCCGCTCCATCAAATGCATGATCAGGTACACTTTTTTGTCCACGATCTTATCGACTGTAATCGATATTTCCGAAAACATCCCCTGGTTATAAAGACGTTTGATTGCTTTTGTAATTGCATCGCCGGGAATTTTTATCTCAGCACCGACAAAAAGTCCGGATAAACCGATCAGAGTCTCCGGTTCATAAAAGTCTGCAATTCCCGTCACCTCTATACCTGCGATCTCGTATGTTTTAGGAGTTGAATAATAAACCTCAGGTTGGGTGATCGTATCTGTCGTCTGAGCTCTTAACTGACAAAAACAAAAGAGAATTATTATAAAAAGAGTTATCCTTCTTATCATTTGCATTATTTTTTTATTTGCTCTTCGGTCATCCCAAAACGTCTTTCCCTTTTCTGGAAATTACGAATGGCCAAATATAAGTCATCTTTTTCAAAATCAGGCCAAAATTTATCAATAAAATATAGTTCCGTATAAGCGGACTGCCACAGTAAAAAATTACTTAATCTGCACTCTCCGCTGGTACGTATTAACATATCAGGATCCGGGATTCCGGCAGTCGTCAGATAAGAAGCCAACAGATCGTCCGATATATTCTCAATATCCTTCAATATCCCGTTTTTATAGTCGTAAGCAATACGTTTCGTTGCTTCCCGGATCTCCCAACGTGAACCGTAACTCAGTGCTACCACAAAGTTTAACTCCGAATTGGATGCGCTTCTTTCAACCGCTCCATTCAGTTTCGCCTGCACTTGCTCCGGCAGGTCGGATATATTACCGATCACCCGTATCCGCACTCCATTCCGAATCAGATCGTCCAGTTCACGGTTGATAGCATCCACCATTAACTCCATCAAGGCATTAATCTCCTCCTTTGGACGATTCCAGTTCTCAATCGAAAACGCGTAAACAGTCAGATATTTCAATCCAATATCCTTACTTGCTTCTATGATCTTTTTTAAAGTACTGACCCCTTCTTTATGGCCATATACCCTCGCCAATCCCTGCTTTTTTGCCCAACGTCCGTTACCGTCCATAATGACTGCAACATGACCGGGTAGTTCCCCCGCCTCTAATATTTCATCTTTTAAACTCATATACATTCAAATCATAATTCCTTATGCTACTTCAAAACTGGTAACACGGCGGTTCTTTCCTGAAACGGTAAGAAATCGTTATACCCGTTACAAAAAACCAATCTTTATTATAAATAAAATTGGTCTCCCCGGTCTTCCATATATCGCTCAATTTATCCAGATCGTCGGTAAACGTTTTCCTGGCACTCCACTCTATCCCACATGACATCTGCCCGAATAAATTAAATTTTATCCCCAATCCCATCGGTATATTCGCCCGACTTTTATCCTCAGCTATCAAAATCCCCGCGCCGGCAAATATGTACGGAGACCACCAGCTGGATCGATTCGTTTTCCGTACCAGAAAGGACCTGAAGTTAAATTCAACCACTCCGTTAAAATCCTGCACGGAACAATGAAAATCCTTTGCATACTCTTCTCCCGCATTGTCGAGCAAACGAACATCTTTCACATCTATCTTTGAAAAACCGGCATTCAATCGAAAGGCAAAACGGTCATTCAGGTTATAACGATAAAATCCGCCCAAATATCCCTGCATTCCGGAAAAATGATCTGACGGATTATATTCGCCCAAATAATAGCCCCCACCCACTATAACGCCCAATTCTGCACCAGGTTGACAAAAACCTTTCAAAGATAACAACAATAGCAAGAAAAAAGAAACACCAGGAGCAAAAAATCGAATAATTAACCTAAAGAAGTGATAATAAGAAAGTACCGAAAAACGATTGGAAAAAGACAATGTAAAAAATGAAAAATAACAGACCGGTTGAGAACAAACCTTTCGATCATTAGCTATCAAATATCCTACCCGATCCATTACAATTACCGACTTTATATTTTATATTCCATCCCCCCGCTCCTGCTTCCAAATTTCTCATTCCTCATGTCCTCCCCCCACATCAGTTTGTTTCTCAGGGTCCCGTAGTAGTTATGATGCTCCAGTTTCACCACATTGACCTTAATATCACCGGTGAAAATATCCAATTCATGTTTATCTTCGATCTTTTGCATTCTTGAGTCCATGCACAGCATAAAATTACCCGAACGGCCTTCTACACAAAGTCGTATGTTGGCATGATTGGGAACGACCAACGGTCGCATACTCAGATTATGGGGACAAACGGGAGTCAGAATAATATTTTTACAATCAGGACTGACAATAGGACCACCGCCGCTCAACGAATATGCGGTGGAACCGGTCGGCGTGGCAACAATCAACCCATCAGCCCAGTAAGTAGTCAAATAAGTACCCCCTATATAAGCATGAATATTCAGTAAAGAAGAAGTTTCAGCCTTTTGTACGCTTACCTCATTCAACGCATAATCAAAATCGGTCACCACCTGTCCGTCCACCTTCAATCCTAACACATCCCGAACCTCTATTCCATAGCGCCCGGAACAAATACAATCCACCGCCTCATCTATCTCCGATGCAGAAACCGTAGCAAGAAATCCCAATCTCCCGCTGTTTACGCCCAACATCGGAATATCACTCCCTTTTACATACACCATCGCATCCAAAAAAGTACCGTCTCCTCCAACACTTAACAACATGACCGGTTGTCTTTCCCGAAGGTTATATTTGTCAAATGTCGCGGCAAACCAATCTGTTATATCCAACCTCTCCGCCAGAAAACGGGCAAACAACTCTTCACAAATAAGCGTTACATTCCGTCCTTTCAAACATCGGACTATTCTTTCCATGTGAGGCAGAAACTCATTGCCTATACTTTTCCCAAATATTGCAATTATCATCTTGGTCTTCGAATTCTCAATTATCCTACAAATACAGAGAGTTATCAGTCCTGCATCATACGACGGCAAAATCCCCTGCTTTCTCCCCTGCACATACCTAAACCCGCTTTATATGCGACGTTTTCGCAATAGCATGTCAATGCCCGTAAGTACTGATTTTTACGATATAAGCCTCTTTAAATTTCAGTTTAAACGTTTTGAGTCGTATTTGAGCATCCTGCTCGCTTGTATACTTTCCTGTGCAGTACATATATTTTCCTCCGGTCATAGCATAAACATCCACCTCGTCGATATCGACAAAATCAGCGAGATCCAACACCTTATCGGCGGACATCAATACAATAACATATATGTCTTTCTTTAAATGTATTTCGCTCTCTCTAGCCGGAGCCATATATTTCTTAACATTAGGATTCGTCAATGCCCGTTCCTGCTTCATCTTATCATAGTTTTTCAACCGGATTAGCAGTAATTCTTCATCGCTCACAGCATCTCCCTTCACTCCGCTCCGCATTTTTTTATCTGTGACATATTGTCCTACGTTTACAACAAATGCATCCCTCACAACCCGTTTCGTCTGCACCAATTCTAACTGCGCCACACTCTTGTCAGGGAACTCGCCGACAGTATAGCGATACAGATTATCCTGCCCCAAATATACCTTCACCTCCTTGAAGCGTTCGAAATATGTGCGCGGAACCGGATTTCGGTAGGCACCTACCTGAATTGAATAGGAGTAGTCATCCGCAATCTTTTCCCGTTTCACTTCTGCAACAGGCTTTCTCTCCTCGGAGAAAACCACAGGCGCAGGCACATCCGCCGCCACCTCCACGGTTTTAGTTACGACGGTTTTCACCGGTGGCTCCTCTTTCACAGGCTTCTGCTCCGATAACCGTTTCAATGAGAACAGAAAATCTTCATATCCGGAACCGACCCGGTTTGTCGAAACGAATCCATACTGACAGTCCGCATCTTTAAAAACCAAGGCAAAGTCATCCATTGATGAATTAATCGGCTTACCCATATTTTGGGGTCTAGACCATTGATTCTTCTCTCCGGGTTCCGATACAAAAACATCCAATCCGCCCAAACCGACATGTCCGCTCGAAGCAAAATACAGCTTGCCATTCTCGGATACAAACGGGAACAATTCATCTTGGGAAGTGTTTATTGTATTCCCCAAATTTCGCACTTTCCCGCATTTAGCTCCCTGTATCGGCATTACATAGATATCCTTTCCGCCATATCCGCCCGGCATATTGGAAACAAAATACAATAATGAATCTCTATAAAGGCAAGGATGAGCACACGAATATGCGTCCGAATTGATACTTAACTCGGTAATACGTCCCCATTTCCCGCCGACATCCTCTGCCGTCATCAATTTCAAAATACTTGTTCCGTCTTTCTTCAGAGCTGTTTTCGTATAATATATTCTATTGATTTTTTTTGTAAAGGCAACCGCTCCGACATGGTATGTCGCTGCCAACTCATCTCCGAAAGGCATCAGTTGCACATTTCTCCCGGCATCTGTAAAGGTAGCCTGATATAATCTGGTAACCTTATATCCGCGGCTATCTTTCATTGCATTTGTCCCTGTGCCGGGAGCCGCCAATATAATCCCACCGCCTTTATAGTAGGTCACCCCGGAAGAAAAACCTGCAAATTCAACATTTGTCTTTTCAGCTGTATATAACGGGGCCTCCTTCTCTATCCGCTTTGCAAAATCACACGATGCCCTTAGAATTTCCACCCCTTCACGGCTTCCATTCAAGGCCTCTACCCGGTCGGCTAAAGCAAGTGCTTTATCATAATCTCCGGAACGTTGCAGAATATGGGCGAAGAATAATAAATCCTCTGCACCTAATGTTTTTTGGTCTAGAGAGTTATACATCTGACTGGCGCGTACCATATCATTCAGCCGGAAATAACAGTTGGCCACCCGCGCTTTCAGTCTATCATTTTTCTTGTCATTACGGTCTTTTACCCCCTCCAGGTCTTTGGTGTACGCTTTCAACGCATCCATGTACTCTCCCTTTTCAAACAGACGATCGGCCCGGCTCTGCGCCAATGCTGATATCTCCGTCAATAAAAACAATATCAAAAATAATTTTTTCATAAATTTTTATTTTTCTTACATCCGCCTGACGCATAAAATGCATTAAAAATAGCGGATCGAATTTATATGGTCGTCAGGAGGGGGTGCCTGATCCCGTTTCCCAAAACGGAAACTCAACGAAATCTCCTGTAGGTTATTAAAGTTATTGTCAACATTTGAAGTACTTTTCTCAAAAGAGTACCCTACCCAAAGTTCATTCAAAAACCGGAGCCGGAGTGTTGCCGCATATGCCTCTTTTGTCCGGTACTGCGCCCCTATCTGGATACTTCCCCGGTAAGTAAGTTTCGTACCTATATTAAACTGCGTCTCCTCAAATTCCGAATAGCCCAGATATAGATATGGATCCAGTTTCATTTTCTCACTCAGATCAAAACGGCCTCCTCCGTAGAGAAACACCTTAATCATCTTCGAAATCACATCGTTTACCTGATTTCCCTGACTGTCGATCCAATTGTATTTAAATTCCGGTATCGAGAAGCCCCAATAAAACTTTTCCCCTTTGTAATGCAGTCCGAAGCCAAAATTAGGCTGGCTATAGTTCTTCGTAAATATAATCTCTTCATCGTAAGGATCATATACATTGGAATTTGTAATGTAGTTAATCCCTGCCTGTATTCCAAAAAACAAAGAGGCTTCTTCACTGATAGTCAACTTGTAGGACGCGGCGAGGTAAGCCAGCATTTTTTGATAAGGACCGTATTTGTCAAATACCAACGTCAATCCCCCACCCAAGTTTTTATCTCGTATCATTGAGTTCACATTGAAAGCACCCAATGATGGCCAATTCTCTGTTTTTTCAAAACGGCTCCTGTACAGCATTACTCCGCCAAACCCATTTTCCAATCCCATCGCAGCCGGATTGATCAATGGCAGAGCCGTACCGTAGTCCGTAAATTTTAACACATTATTCTGAGAAAAACCTACATAAAATGCCAATACTAAACATAATGTAAATACAAGCTTCATATGTATATCATTTTCTTTTTATAACCTCCTCTACTGCAACCTCAACTTCCGGCAAATGTAACTTGTTATCTCTCACACTAAAAACCATTTTAACGTACAAATGTAAAACAAAAACCATAAACTCAAAACAAACTATCGCTTTTTCCGCTCTTCGCTTGATCTTTGGGTCCCTTATCCTCCCGGAATATCTTCTTTAACTATCCGGTATATTACTTGGCTTTCTTCAAATCGCTCCTGATTTCCAACCACGACTTCAAGACAGTCTTATCCCTATCCCCCAGCTCAATTACATAAGTATATACCCCGCTCGTCAGATTATAGTAAGCAATATATCCGCTCTTATTATTTCCAGTACCATCCCAATCATTCTGATAGTTCCGGGCTTGAAACACGATCCTCCCTCCCCTATCATATACGGTGATCAAGTGATCCGGGAAATTCGCGATAAAACCCAATACCCATACATCATTTTTCCCATCCCCATTCGGCGTAATAATATTCGGAACCCGGTATTGGCTGGCCTCTCTCACCGTAATATAAATAGCCCCCTCATCATAACGGGTTTCATCCAGTTTTTCCCGGATGATATATTTCACCGAATCATTTCCTACAAACCCGGAATTCGGAGTATATCCGAATTTTCCGTCAAGCGTCAATCCCGATTGACCATGCATAGCCGGCTCCGTCAAGATAAAGTCTTTGCCTCCGTCTCCTGACCTGGAGAGACTCATGTTTTTTATCGACTTGCCCCGCGAAACTTCTATAATCGTATCCCTCTGCTGAGGAAAGTCCAACACGATCTGATTTGAGACCACCTTTACCTGGCATATATCCCCCCCGCTGACCATACACTCCACGATATCCCCATCATGTAACGTATTTGATATATAGGTTTCGGCACTTTGCCCCGTCGGAACGGAGTTTACATACCACTCATATTTCAGCGTCCCAAGTATATTTTCAACGGCAGACGAAAACACCAACTCATCCCCCAGTTTTTTCCCAGCCATGTCCGCCTGGATCGTCACGACTCCAACTTCCCCCATTACGTCAACATACATCGAGTCTATCAAAGAAAGAGTATTAAAGCAAACATCACTCCCCGCTTTCATCTCGCACTTAACCCACATATTCCGATCAACGGTGATTTTTGCAGTGTCACCAGTCCCGAGATCCCAGATCCCTCTGTGCCATTGAAACGACGGACTGTTCCCGGCATTTGTATATACGGCCTGCAGAAGCACCTCATCTCCCTGGCAGATTTTTCCTCCCCCAGAACTACTTGCAATGTGTAAGGTGGGTATTACCATGTTGCTTTTCACCTTCAAAAGCAACTCATCCTTTAACGAACCACTGAAACAGGCATCCGTCGAGGGCTCCAGCACTACTTGTATTGAGGCGTTATTTTGTCCCATAATATATGACAACGAAGGTGCCACTCCTTTGTCTACCAGATCCACATACCAGCGGTAAGTCGGCGAATCCACATTGGTAACCGTCACATCCATGTGCACCTCTTCACCAGGGCAATAACTGTCCTGCATATTGGGAGTAGTGATATTCAGCACCGCATGGCTAGCCGCCCGCGCCTCCATCTTCAGATATTTTGAGGAAACAGTATCACACGACCCGTCACAACAGACAGATACCCTGACCATCATATCATATTCCCAATATTGGGGAATCAGCCACAAAACATCCGAATTTGTATACAATGTCTGGGTTCCGTTAATCGTCCACTTATATGTCGGATTTTCAATCGCTTTCCCTCCTTCAGCCGTTACCGTGGCATGTAATCCCATTTCGGTCCCGATACAATAGCGCCCGTCTATCATAGTTCCGGGAATTTTATTGGGGATAATCCCTTTTCCCATAGTAATCCCGGCAGTTATTTTAAAACAGTCCTTCACATTCAATACGACTTCGGCTTCATCCGATCCGCCGTCTCCCGTAACAACTACTTTTATTTTTCTTCCGTCCCATACTCTCGGCACTTTGATCAATGTCAATGTCGTAGCTGCAGCACCGGAAACTCCCGGAGAACTGGAGGTACTACCTCCGTTCGACATTGCAACCCAACCACCGGCTTCCGAACGGTACCACTGGTAAGTGAGATTATTCCCTTGCGCTTTTACAGTAAAAGCTATATTCTTGTCCGCGCCGACCGTACGGGGAGTTATCGGTGTCGTTGTGATCTTCACTTGAGCTACAGTACTGAAAGACAACAAAATAACACCCCATGCAATGATATATAGCTGTATTAATATTCTATTTGCCATACACATAATTAAAGGCCATGTTTCCCGAATTTCTGCAAAAATATAAAATAATTTAAATAAAAGTCTCATAAAGGCTCAAAATTACAAGGTGTTAAGGCACTTTTTTATTTTTGGACTCAGGAAGTTATGTTTTTTTAATCATTTTATTTTACCTTTGTCATGTAATCTATAATACAAAGACTATGTTACCTAAGTTTCTTATTGCGGACAACTCCCAGGCTGCCTCTGATTTGATTTACGTGGTACATACCGAAAAACCGCGCTGCATCATTGAATGCGACCTGGACGGATTCTACAGCAGTCAGCGGATCTATTGGATAGACGAAGAACCTTTGTCTCAGGATGATATCGACTCTTTGCTTGAAGAAGCGGAAGAGTTCTACGAAAAAGAGTTAGACAATCAGGAAGAATTGTACGACGAAGAAGAGGGAGAGTAATCATTAAATTCTCCCACAGCATAAAAGTCTGTTCTGGCAAACAAAAATCGCAGATTATAAATAGTCTCATCTCATTTATAATTTTGAAAATTCACAATCTAAAAATTTATAAAGATGTATACTAAAGAGGATCTGAAAAGTTTTAAACATAGAAATATAAAACCGGAGCATGTAAACCGGCAACTGGATAATTTCCGGAAAGGGTTCAACTATGTCCGGCTGGCAGAACCGGCAACTGTCGATAATGGTATCCGGCGTCTCACTCCCGAAGAGCGTGATAAACTGCTCAAACGTTACAGGGAAGCATGCACAACGGTAAAAATGGTAAAGATGGTACCGGCTTCCGGTTCGGCGACCCGTATGTTCAAAGACCTGTTCTCTTTTATGGAAACATATAAGGATAACACCGCCGAGTTCCTGAAATTCATGCAAGAAAAAGGGAGTGGCACCATGCATGATTTCTTTTTCAAACTGGACCAATTGCCTTTCTATAACCGATTGAGCGATGTAATTGCAGAAGATGGCAGAAACCTCGAAAAGATGATACAGAAAAGAGAATTCATCCCCATCCTGCGTTATCTTCTGACCGACAACGGATTGAACTATGGCAATACCCCAAAAGGTCTTGTAGATTTTCACATCTACCGTGACTTTGTCAGAACCGCTTTTGATGAACACCTGGTAGAAGGCGCATTATACGGAAACGACGGGAAAAAAGCCCATCTCCACTTTACGGTTTCGGAAGAGTATATCGGCTTGTTCAAAGAGAGGCTGAAAAAAGTTTCGAAGGTATTTGAAAAGATGTTTCACATCAAATACGAAGTGACCTTTTCCATCCAAAAGCCGTCTACCGATACGATCAGCATAAACGAATCGGGAGAGTTATTGAGGGACGATAATAATAACATTATTTTTCGCCCGGGAGGTCATGGCGCACTGATTTATAACCTTGATGAGCTAAAAGCCGACCTGGTTTTTATCAAAAATATCGATAATGTCATACCGGACAGGGCCAAAAGCGATACCATCAAATATAAACAACTATTGGCCGGGGCATTACTCTCTTTACAAGAAACCATATTCGGCTACCTCCGCCTGCTCGACAAAAAGAATGTCACCGATGCGGACCTGGACGAAATAGAAGCGTTTGTAAACCGGGAGATCGGTTATAAAAAAACGAAAGAGTATGTTATCTCCGACCGGAAAAAACGGATCAAACACCTGAAAGAGATATTAAATCGTCCGGTTAGGGTGTGTGGAATGGTAAAAAATGAAGGAGAACCGGGAGGGGGACCGTTCTGGGTAGAAAACAACGATGGTAGTTCGAGACTGATGATCATCGAATCGGCACAGATCAACCTGAAGGAAAAGGGTCAAAAAAAGATTTTTGATAAATCGACCTATTTTAATCCGGTCGACCTGGTGTGTGGTTTGAAGGATTATAAAAACAATAAGTTCGACTTGAAAGATTTTATTGACCCCGCTCAAGGATTTATCACAAATAAGTCATACAAAGGGAAAGAGATCAAAGTACAGGAACTGCCCGGATTATGGAACGGCGCAATGGCCAACTGGATTACCGTTTTTGTAGAAGTGCCGTTGACTACCTTCACTCCGGTAAAAACGGTATTCGACCTTTTTCGCCTTGAACATAGAAATATTTTACGAAATACGGGACATTAAAGCTGAAATCAGAGACGGGACAGTCTTCAAATAAGTTTAATACTCCCCGTGATGGTTAGGTGTCAGGGCAGCGAAGCCGGATAAAAGTTGAAAGTGACAAAAAGTAGAATAAAACCAAAATACTTTCAACTTTTTATTTTCAACCGAGTCAAAAACATGCGGAAAAAACGGAACTATTTATTGTTAATATTAAAAGGCTGCGTTATGGGAGCCGTGCATGTCGTTCCAGGCGTATCAGGAGGGACAGTTACATTTATTTCCGGCATATACAAAGAACTGATAGACTCGATTAAAAACTTTGACTGGCAGGCCATCAAACTACTTTTTTCCGGCAAATTCTATAGGTTCCATAAGAAAACAAACGGCGATTTTCTATTGGCTGTCATCTCTGGCACCGCGATCTCTATCTTTTCATTCGCAAAACTGACAGTCTATCTATTGGTGAACTATCCGATACAAACCTGGTCGTTTTTTTTCGGATTGATCATAGTCTCCTCAATACTGGTGGCCCAAAAAATTAAAACATGGGACACATTAACAGTTATCTCGCTTTTAATGGATGCTTGTATTGCTTATACCATAACGGTCGTCTCTCCTGGTTCCACTCCCGGCGCCCGGTGGTTTATCCTGTTATCGGGAACCGTCACCGTTTGTGCAATGATCCTTCCCAGTATTTCCGGAACTTTTACCTTGCTGCTGATGGGAAAATATGCATTCATCATGACTGCCGTCGGCAATCTAAAGATCGAAGTAATTGCTACTTTCGCGGCGGGGATGGTGATTGGCATTATCGGTTTTTCACACCTGTTGTCATGGCTTTTAAAAAGCTTCCGTACAATGACCATGGCTTGGCTGACCGGCTTTATGGTCGGTTCGTTGAATAAAGTATGGCCGTGGAAAGAGGTTTTTTACACCTATAATGAACATTATGACATCGTTAAACAGATTACAATCGAAAAAAGCATATCTCCTGCGGCATACGCCGGTTTTACCCAACAGGATCCTCTGATCTGGCAAGCTGTTTCGATATGTCTCATCGGATTTGTCTTGTTCTGGAGTATTGAGATCATCGGAAAGAAATTAAAAACCGGAAGCCGGAAGCAGCTTAGGAGTTTATTTCTGTAGAGAAAATATTTTTGCATTTAAATTATGACTACTTACGGACTTATAGGTCGCTCTCTGAAACACTCTTTTTCGCAGCGATATTTCACTGAAAAGTTCAGATGCGAAAAGATAGAGGCAATATATCTGAATTTTGAACTGGCCGATATCCGGGATGTCCGAACCGTCGTTTCCGGCTATCCCGGCCTGAAAGGCTTCAATGTAACGATACCGTACAAGCAGGAGATTATTCCTTTTCTGGACGCTCTCAGCGATGAAGCCAGGCAAATCGGCGCTGTCAATTGTGTAAAGGTTTCCCGGACAGCGGACGGTAACCTGCTGACCGGATACAATACCGACGTCTTCGGCTTCAAAGAGTCATTATGCCGGTTTATCCCGGAGACAATCACCAAAGCGTTAATATTAGGAAACGGTGGGGCTGCAAAGGCCGTACGTTATGTACTGGATTCCCTGCATATCGGAACATTGACTGTTTCCAGAACTCCTTATTCCGTTACGGAAATCGGTTACCCGGAAGTCGGAGTGTATCTGCCGGAACATAAGCTTATCGTAAACACCACCCCATTGGGAACTTGGCCTGATACCTCTCAATCCCCGGATATTCCCTATGCCTTGCTGACGCCGGAACACTATCTCTTTGACCTGGTATACAACCCGGACATCACCACCTTTATGCAACGCGGAGCCACTTTCGGCACCCATGTGCGTAACGGCATCGAAATGCTCACCGGTCAGGCCGAAAAAGCATGGGAGATCTGGAACATAACGGCGGACAACGAATAGGGAGCAGGGGGCAAGAAGATTTTTTTTGCTCCCTGCTCCTTATGACTCTACATCAATATTTTTTTTCTTTTCGTTTTTATCTTATTGTTTTTTGACTACTTTCGTAAAAAAATTCAATGCAAACGTTTTAAGCATTTTTACACTATGTATCGTCCCGATGAATACTATTACGTATTGGCCTACATTGTGAGCTCGCTGAAATTCCATTGGGGTCTTTAATACCGGCCGGGAATGGAACATCAAGAACCGTAAACTTCCGAAAGAAGGTTTTATTTCTGTTTTATTTACTATTAATCATCAATTATTATTTAAGATTTTTTTATGCAAAAACAGCTATTACTAGGTGTTGAGGCGATTGCACAGGGTGCGATCGACAGTGGCATATCCGGTGTTTACGCTTATCCGGGTACCCCTTCAACAGAGATCACAGAGTATATACAAAGTGCTCCAGAGGCCATTAAACGGAATATACACCGGGCATGGTCAGCCAATGAGAAAACGGCGATGGAGACAGCCTTAGGTATGTCGTATGCCGGTAAAAGAGCGCTGGTGTGTATGAAACACGTCGGAATGAACGTTGCGGCTGACTGTTTTATGAATGCAGCCATCACAGGAGCAAACGGCGGAATGGTTATTATTGCAGCCGACGACCCGTCGATGCACTCTTCTCAGAACGAACAGGATTCCCGCGAATATGGTAAATTTGCCTTAATTCCGGTACTCGAACCGTCGAATCAACAGGAAGCATACGATGCCACCCGTTATGCCTTTGCACTTTCGGAAACGGTAGGCAGTCCGGTAATGATCCGTATCACTACCCGTCTGGCCCACTCCAGAAGCGGTGTGACCCCTTTGGAAGGACTTCCCGAAAATCACATGCATCTGCCTGAAAACAAAAGGCAGTTCGTACTTCTTCCGGCTATTGCCCGGCAGCGCTATAAATTACTGTTGGAGAAACAGGCGGATTTCGTAAAAGCTTCCGAACAATCGCCATTCAACGTATATCTGGAAGGCAACGACAAATCATTGGGAATTATCGCCTGCGGTATTGCCTATAACTACCTTCAGGAAAACTTCAACGGCAAATGTCCCTATTCAGTAGTAAAGGTAAGCCAATACCCGCTGCCGCGTAAAATGATAAAAAAACTGCAACAGGAGTGTAAACGGATACTGGTATTAGAAGAAGGCTACCCGATTATAGAAGAGATGCTGAGAGGGTATCCGGGCAATGAAAATATACTGGGCCGTTTAGACGGTACCCTGCCGCGCGACGGAGAGCTGAATACCGACCTGATAGCGAAAGCACTTGGCCTGAACGTAAAGGAGGGAGCTCCCGTTCCATCTATCGTAGCGCCGCGTCCTCCCGCCTTGTGTGTCGGATGCAGCCATCGCGACGTATATAAAGCATTGAACGAAGTGATTGCCACCTACGGCGAAGGACGTGTATTCTCCGATATCGGATGTTATACATTAGGCGCTCTGCCTCCTTTCCAGTCGATCAACACTTGCGTGGACATGGGCGCTTCGATCACGATGGCCAAAGGTGCCGCCGATGCCGGATTATTCCCGGCCGTTGCGGTGATCGGCGACTCAACGTTTACCCACTCGGGTATGACCGGATTACTGGACGCCGTAAACGAAAAATCAAATATTACCGTGATTATCTCGGACAACGAATCCACGTCAATGACCGGAGGCCAGGAGTCTTCCGCATTGGGCAGACTTGAAGCAATTTGTCAGGGGATCGGCGTAGAGCCGGAGCATCTTCGTGTTTTGCTGCCGGTGCCGAAAAACCATGAAGAGTTGTGCCAAATCCTGAAAGAGGAGTTGGAATATCCCGGTGTCTCTGTGATCATCCCCAGAAGGGTATGTATACAGAAAGCAGCAAGAAACAAGAAAAAAGGTTGAATGTCAAAACCTGGAACATTTTCAACCTTTAATTTTCAATTTTCAATCAATTAATTATGAAGACAGACATTATACTGGCAGGCGTCGGAGGACAAGGAATCTTGTCTATTGCGGCAGCATTGGGCGCTGCTGCGCTGACCAATAATCTATATATGAAACAGGCTGAAACCCATGGAATGAGCCAACGCGGAGGAGATGTGCAATCGTATATGAGAATATCCGACACACCGATTTATTCCGACCTGATCGCCAAAGGTACTGCCGATATTATTCTCTCGGTGGAACCGATGGAAGCATTACGTTATCTCCCCTTCCTGAAAGAAGGCGGATATGTGGTAACCAATTCCACTCCTTTTATCAACATTCCGAATTATCCGAATGAAGAAGATTTGCTGAAAACCTTGAAAGCCTTACCGCATCAGGTGATTATCAATGCAGATGAAATTGCCAAAGAAAAAGCAGGCAATGTCAGGGCAAGCAATTTTGTAATGCTCGGCGCCGCCTCTCCATTTATCCAGATACCGTTCGAATATCTGGAAGAAGGGATCCGGTCGATTTTCGCCAGAAAAGGAGAAGCCGTTGTCGACATGAACCTGAAAGCTCTCCGTGCCGGACGGGAATTTGCGAAAAATTACAAATAGCAGCAAAAGCATAAAATCAGGAGTGTTAAATATTTTTAAATATCCTGTTTTTTTGCTTTTCAATTTTTAATTCTCCACTAAACAACAAAAGCGCCTGATGTCTATCAGGCGCTTTTGTTTTAGCGGGTTACATGTCCCACAGACCTCCATGTTCTATTCGAGCAATAAACTTCAAAAATATTTTGCCCCAGAGATAGAATAGCTTTGATTTCTCAAACATTTTCATATATTTGTGATTCTATATACATGTTCATTAATTTTTTGCATTAGTTACTCCACATTTCTAACTATTTATTTGTATGAAAAACAAACTTCTTTTACTAATTTACTGTATTTCTTGGAGTTTATTTACCGGAGCGTGTTCCAAAAATACAGAGGAAACTCCCCCACCTTTTCTAAAGGTTGACCTTACTACATTTAAATACGACAATAACACCCGAACGATAGAGATCCCTCTCTCTACCAATATCCCGGATTGGACTGTAACATGGACAAACAAAGGGGTTGATGAAGAAGAGTGGTGTACGGTGGATCGTGATGTCGCTTCGGCGACACAAAAAATAAAAGTGACCCTGAACAAAAATATGAACTTAGAGGCACGGACAGCGTCGCTTGAGGTAAAAGCAGGCCAACTGCAACCGGTCACGATCACGGTAGAACAATCGGGAACGACACCTGTCGTGCTGATCGAAGATCTGATCGTTTCCGGAGATGTTTATGTAAAACCGTCCAGTGGCAAAGCAAGTGAAAATCAGTCCGGAGCGGGAATTGAGAAGACATGGGACCGTTCATATACCCAGGTATACCATTCGATATGGCAACAGTCGGCCAATTTCCCGGTAAAACTGGAATATTTTTTCTCCCCGGCACCTCAAAAGATCGATTATATGATCTACTACCCGACACAAAACGGCAACGGCCCATGGGGAAATTTCGATATTTTCGTGGATTATGGACAGGGATACCAGAAACAAGGTTCCTACAATTTCTATTTCAGTGCATCCCCGCAACGGATTATCTTTCCTGATGGCCTTATCGTTCCCCAGGCGGTTAAATTTGAAATACATAGCGGCAACAACAATTTTGTAGCCTGTCAGGAATTGGAGTTCTGGAAGAAAAATGTAACGGACGAACTGACGGAGTCTTTATTGACCGTATTCACCGATAAACTATGCAGGGAACTGCGTACGGATGTCACACAGGCCCGTATTAATGCGCTACCTTCCTACTTTGCCGCAATTGCCAACGCAATGAAAAAAGGAGAGTACGAAAAAGAGTTCCGTATTCAATCCTACCCCGCCTATAGCGAATCGGAAATATGGGCTGAAAAGTTGCGCACCAGTAAATATGGCAACCATGACAACGCCACCGGCATTTACGTCGAAACAGGTGAAGAGATTGTTGTTCTGGCCGGCGATCTGCATGGACAGAACATCTCTCTACAATCGGTGACCAATGCCAAAGAGACCCAGAATTCCTATTTTCTTAAGGAAGGGGTTAACAAAATCAAAATATTGAACAGCGGATTACTATATGTAATGTATCACACCGATATCACAAGCCCGAAAGCGCTACCGGTAGATATTCATATCCCGATGGGATCCGGTAAGGTAAATGGCTATTTCGACCTCGCAAAACACAAAACCGACAGCGAATGGCAACGAATCTTAGCCAAAGCAACGGCACCCCATTTCGACATCAAAGGCAAGTATGTTATGTTGACCTTCCACACAAGTGAACTGAAAAAGGCTGCCGCAAACAAGATCGTGGAGGTGCTTGGGAAATGGGATGATTTAGTGCGATTGGAGTGGACCCTGATGGGAACAAAGGATCTGTTCGGCAGTCAGTTCAACCACCGGCAATATGGCATCTCGATCTCCGATGGTTACCAATCCGCAACGGAGTATTATACCCAGTACAACCAAAGCATCCTGGCCGACAAATTCCTGAGCGTAGCTACGTTTTTGAGCTCCTCTACCAATGATAATATGTGGGGGCCGGCCCACGAATTCGGCCACCAGAACCAAAAAGCAATCGATTGGCGGGGTACTACCGAATGTTCAAATAATCTGTTTTCGAACTATGTGGCGACAAATTTCGGATATACCTCACGGGGAGCCGGCATTGATGCCCTGAACACCGACCGGGTGATCGGAAATAAAGCCTATATAGAAATGTCGGATCATCTGGAACTGCAGATGCGGATGTATTGGCAGCTATACCTCTATTTTGAACAAGCCGGAAAAAAAGCACAATTTTATCCGAAACTGTTTGATCTCAAACGGAAAAATTTCAGCACAAAAGCTGCCGAACAACAATTCATGTTTGTGGAGGCCGCTTGTGAAGCGGCAGGCCTGGACCTGACCGATTTTTTTGAAATGTGGGGCTTTTTTGTACCGTTGGATAAAGATATCTCACAGTACGGAACGGAACATGTTGAGATCACCGAAGCAATGGTAACCGAGCTGAAACAACGGATAGCCGCAGCTTATCCGAAGGCGCCGAACTCGATCCATTTTATTGAGGACCGAAACCAAAGTCCCAGAAGAGATGTCGTATCTCTATTTAAAAACAACCAGAAAATCACGAAACCGGTGACCTATACAAAATCAGGAAACCTTTATACGATCAAGAATGGCGATGAAGCCGTCGGGTTTGAAGTAAAAACCGACGATAACGTAGTAACCATTTCTAACAGCTACTCTTTTAGTGTACCAACAGCAAAAATCAATGCCACTACAAAAGTATATGCCGTCCAGGCGGATGGAATACGCAAAGAGGTAACTGCAGAATGATCGACTGGTCCTGAACAACCATTACAGACTTATAAGACTATATACTATAAAAAGGGACTGCTCTTTTAAGCAGTCTCTTTTAATGTTTTTTAAATTCACAAAATTAATTGTCACTATCATATAGGCTCAAGAAATACTGCCAAAATTATTACTCCCTCTTCCAAGGTGCGAAATGTTGTTTCAGGTTTATACCCTATTGCAGTAACATTAATTGTTACTATATCTCCAACACAGCCTGTAAAAATATTATCAGAGTGTTGGGCGCCGTTTATTGAAATTATAGCGCCTGAAATGATTGCGTTAGTTTCTTTATCTACAGCAATCACCTTAATTGAACCTAGTGTCGGATCATAATTTGAAGAACCGATAGCCGTAGATATAGAAATCGTAGAAATAAGTAATATAATTAACTTTTTCATAATAAATGATATTTTAATAGTTAAATGATATTTCCATGCATTTTATTCTTCCTTCATTTTTAAGTTCTATGGAGGAATGTCTATTACGCAATCAATATTTACCTTTCGAGCGTAACGCATAGAAATACACCTGTTTATATAGACGTCATCAGATTTAACAAGTTAAGATTGTTTTTTGGAAAATCAGAATATTTTCATATATTTATTGATAAAGAAACAGAAAACATCATGTCTTACGAATTGATTCGTATCATTGCCCGGTACCACTCGAAAAGTGTAGTAAGGGATTGGGGGTTCTGGCTTGCCGTTATATTCGCCCAGGCCGGGGGATTCCTTTTTCAATTCTTCAACCAAACGAATATAACAGGAAATTGGGTGCTTGGAGATATAGCCAACGATAGTTTTTTTCCTTACTCTTCAGCATTTTTCTGGGTTATCCTTCAAACGGTGCCTCTGTTTATCTGTGCAGGCAATAGCCTGGTTTCCCGACGGCAACCCGATACGGTCGATGTGATACATGCCCGTCCGCAAAGCAATGCGGAAATAGTGGCAGGGGTTACCCTGAGTACACTACGTATCTTCCTTTTACTCTGCCTGTCCGCCTTTACCCTGGCATCTATCATACAGTTTGCCGGTACAACCAGCATTTCCAGGTTGTACTTTTACTTCTTCTATGCCTTTACATTGATATTGCCTGCTTTGCTGTTCTTTACGGGAACAGCATTGGTCGCTTATACACTTATTCCACAGCGGAGTATAGTATTCATCCTGTTTATATCATTGTATAGTTTAGGCCTTTACCTCCTTTTTTCAGTTCACCGGGCGTTTCCCGACCCTTGGGGCGTTACCCTGCCTGCCATTTTTTCGCGGATAACGGGTTTTCCGGATATCTGGAACTATCTTTTCCAACGGCTCTTTTGGGCGTTTCTGGGGGTAGCATTATGTACGGTTGCCGTCAGGACGGTCGCCCGGATGCCGAATCATCCGAATGAACCGCGTAAAGCCGGCCAAATAATGCTCTTGTTACTGATGTTGGCATTTATCCCCGCGATTGCTTTTATTGGGGAGAAGGTCCATGACCGGAGGATACGCGCCCAATGCAAAGCAGTCGCCCGAGAATTTTCCGGGAAACCGGCAGTGAATATTACATCCCAGGAGATTTTCTTTACCCGGAAACATAACCGGATGGAGGTGAGTTGTTCCTTGCAACTCCGCAATCCTGGTACAACCACATTGGAAGAGATCGTACTGTATCTGAATCCGGGGTTAAAGATCAGCGGGATTTATGGTGAAGGCCGGGAACTTACCTTTTACCGGAAGGCACAGGCGATTTGTATACCCTGTACGTTTCAACCCGGGGAATCAAAAGGAATAGATATCCTCTACCGGGGAAAAATTGAAGAATCCGGATGTTATCCCGATATACCGGATGATATATTCTTTGCAAGCCTCGACAACAGCCGAAACGTTTACCGGTTTGGGAAAAGGTATGCCTATCTGCAAAAGGGATATACCTTGCTGACGCCGGAAGCGCTCTGGTACCCCGTTTCCCGCATGACGACAACGGTGTTCTATCCCCATTTTATGCAAAAGGAGTTTACATGGTATACACTTCGTGTATTAAATAAAGGGGAAGAAACGGTTATTTCCCAGGGAGTAAAAAGTCAATCCGGTGATACCACGATCTATGCGGCCGAATATCCTTTAACGGGGCTATCCCTGTGTATCGGTGATTTCTCATTAACGGAACTTGTAAATGAAGATTCAGTGAGTATCCGGCTGTATGTGCCGGAAAAAGACAGGGCGGCGCTCCAGGATTTCCCCGAAAGAGATTCTGTGCAGGGGATGGTTCGGGACTGTTTTTCTTTTTTTGAAGAAAATTACCGTATGCCCTATCCTTTTAACTGTTTCCAGATGGTTGAAACTCCGGAATCTTTTTTTACCTACTACCGGTATTCAAAAAACGGAAGCGAATATATCCAGCCCGAAATGATCCTGACAGAGGCCGGCTTTTTTAAAAGTCTTCGGGATCGGGTCGAACGGGCCGTTATTGCTTATAAGGCCGGCCGCAGTTTTTATCCAACAGTAGAAATCGCAGTAAGAACTGGTGTAAAGAACCAGTTTGTTTCCGATTTTCACCGTCAGAAACTATATTTTGGACCTGAAATAAATCCACTTTTACGATTTTTTAATGAAACGAGATACCTTGCCAGATATAATGATAATAATCCCTATGCATTGACACCGTTATTCTTTTATTTAACGTCAGGCATTGATTCTAGGACATACCCTGTACTGGATTTGATGATAGATGCATTATTGGACCCGAAAGATGATGCAAAATCTGGCAGCGTATTTGATAATTTTAATGTCAAACATGACCAGGCTGTAAGTTTACTTCATTCTTCAAATCTGAAAACAATCCTGTCCGATTCTACCATATCCGGCGATATGATCTTTTATGTTTTCAGATTAAAGACCGAAGATCTCAGGAACCGGCTGACACTGGGAGGTAATAGCGAAGAAAAAATTAAAAATTTTCTATTGGATTATAAAATAAAACAGAGATTCAATAATCCTCCTTTGTCAGACTTTCGGAATAGCTGTTTTACCTGGCTGGGTGTGGATATTGATTCACTCTTACCCAGATGGTATAACACAAAATCGATACCCGGATATGAGATTCGAAATGTTTATGTGCAGCAAGTGCTAAACAAAGAAACGGAAATGCCGGCGGAAGAGGATATTTCAGGCTACAAAGTATGCCTGGATATATCAAATAGCAGTGAAACAAGCGGAGTTGTCGAGGTTGAAATTTTTTATAAACCGGAAGGCCCCGGATACTCTTCCAAATCCCCATCTGAACAACCTGCTTTAGTAAAACAGGTAAACATAGAATCCGGTAAGTCATCCAGCATCGCCTATATATTAAAGGAGAAGCCTATTCGCATTTATGTGAATACCGGAATTTCGAAGAATATTCCCAGTATCTTAACTTATCCGGGCTTTATCCCAACAAATCCGAAATATACCACCGATACAACCCAAGGAGTAAAAGTATCCGGTTATTACAATATCTCCCCAATAAAAGAGATTATCGTGGATAATAAAGATACCGGGTTTACAGCCAATAATCCTCCGTCCAGAAAGAGGCTGTCAGACTATTTTTCTCCAAAGGATAAACTTGGGATGAGTTCTCTGGAACGATTTATGGCATCACCAGGCAGTGATTATAATTTCAGGGATTCTGCCGGGAATTTATATACCTACAATGTACACATGCAAAAAAACGATAAGGTTTCCCAACAGTGGCACGGTATGATCAGTAGCGATTTCTACGGGAAATATTTCAGGAGTTGTGTATTCAAGTATGCCGGAGAAGGAAAAGCATGGGTGAACTGGAGTCACCGGATAGAGACTCCTGGATGGTATGATATCTCGGTTTATGTTTCAAACATACAAAGGAGTCAATGGGGACATTTAAGGAGCCTTACTGCAGGAGAGTCACAACATTCTGTACCGGAACAGTACTATACGGTACGTCACAGGGATGGAGAAAATGAGATTATCTTGAAAAATTTGACTCCCGAAGCTGGCTGGTATTCCCTCGGCAAATTCTATCTTAATGAAGGTGAAAATGTCGTTATTCTGAGTGACAAAGGGGTACATCCCCAACAGAGAATCTTCGGAGATGCCGTTAAATGGAGCTATATTGGAGATCAATAACCCTAAAAAATAAGATAAAAATCCTGCCTGCCAAGAATGAGTTTCAGTTAATTTAAGAACTAAAATTATTATATTTTAGTTTTAAAGCATTACCTTTAGCGCTTGTTTGGATTCACAAACAGCCCTAAAAAAGAGATGAACATGTTGCACAACAACCTACACAGCAATTGTTTACAGGCTATTCATCTCGTTTTGAAACAATTTATTAATGAAGGTGGTGTGCCACCAGCAAATTCTTACATTAAAAACAATATAAACGTATGAAAGGACTAAAAATTGTTGTTCTTGCGAAGCAGGTTCCCGACACCAGAAATGTGGGAAAAGATGCGATGAAAGCGGACGGAACTGTAAACAGAGCAGCCTTGCCTGCTATTTTTAACCCTGAAGATTTAAATGCTTTAGAGCAGGCGTTGAGATTGAAAGATAAAATGAAAGGTACTACGGTACACGTTTTGACGATGGGCCCCGGACGTGCGGCCGAAATCATCCGCGAAGCCATGTACAGGGGTGCAGACGGTGGTTACCTGTTATCGGACAGGGCATTTGCCGGTTCTGACACATTGGCGACCTCTTATGCTCTGGCATCCGCATTAAAAAACCTGGAAGTAGATATGATCATCTGCGGTCGCCAGGCAATCGACGGCGACACTGCGCAGGTAGGTCCCCAGGTAGCTGAAAAACTGGAACTTCCGCAGGTGACATATGCCGAAGATATTTTGGAATGTTCCACACAGAAAATGACCATCAAACGGCGCCTGGAAAGAGGTATCGAAGTAGTGGAATGCCCGGTACCGTGCGTGGCGACCGTAAACAGTTCGGCAGCTGCCTGTCGTCCGCGCAATGCACGTCTTGTAATGAAATACAAACATGCGAAAGCGACCCAGGAAGCACAGGATGCAGGAGAGGACTATTTCAATATGGTTAACGACAGACCTTACTTGAAAATTACCGAATGGAGCATAAACGATATCAAATGCGATATACAGGAATTGGGATTGAACGGTTCTCCGACCAAGGTGAAAAACATCGAAAGCGTTGTATTCCAAGCCAAGGAAGCCAAAGTATTAAACGCCACTGATACCGATATCGACAATATGATGAAAGAGTTGATCGTCAACCATACCATCGGATAAATTAAGAATATTAAGTATGAAAGCTGGAAAACACTTCCAACTTTCAATTTTCAATTTTCAACTAAAAAAATATGAATAGTGTATTTGTATATTGCGAAATAGAAGAGGGTGTTGTAGTCGATGTGAGCTTGGAGTTGCTCACAAAGGGACGTACCCTTGCCACCGAGTTAGGCGTGAAACTGGAAGCTGTAGTGCTCGGATCAAACCTGAACGAGATTGAAAAACAGGTGTTCCCGTATGGAGTGGATGTATTATGGGTTGGCGACGACAAAAGACTATACCCGTATACCACCCTTCCCCACACCTCCATCCTTGTGAACCTTTTTAAAGAAGAGAAACCGCAGATCGCCTTTATGGGTGCATCGAGCATCGGACGCGACCTCGGCCCGCGGGTATCGTCGGCACTGCACAGCGGGCTGACAGCAGACTGTACCAGCCTCGAGATCGGTGATTTCGAAGATAAAAAGAATGACAAAATTTATAAAGACCTGCTGTATCAGATCCGCCCGGCTTTCGGCGGAAACATTGTGGCTACCATCGTAAATCCGGATTGCCGTCCGCAAATGGCAACCGTCCGCGAGGGTGTGATGAAAAAAGAGATCTTCAATGCTAACCACAAAGGAACGGTGAAACAGATCGATGTAAAAAAATATGTAAACGACACCGACTTTGTAGTGAAGGTGATCGAACGCCATATAGAGAAATCGAAAGTAAACATCAAAGGTGCGCCGATCATTGTTTCCGGAGGCTATGGCGTAGGATCGAGAGAGAATTTCAAATTATTATATGACCTGGCTGCCGTACTGGGCGCCGAAGTAGGTGCTTCCCGGGCCGCTGTGGATGCAGGTTTCTGCGATCACGAACGTCAGATCGGCCAGACGGGTACCACCGTACGCCCGAAACTGTATATTGCCTGTGGTATTTCGGGACAGATCCAGCATACTGCCGGAATGAGCGAATCGGCAATGGTAATTGCGATCAACACCGATGCCAATGCTCCGATCAACAAATTCGCCGATTATGTAATTACCGGCGACCTGAATGTAGTGATCCCGAAAATGATCCAATACTATAAGAAAAACAGCAAGTAAAAGGCGAATAAAGGCTTGATTATAGATTAAAAAATAAAGTTATGGCTAATTTTTATACAGATAACGAAGATATAAAATTTCATCTGGGACACCCTTTGATGAAAAAGATTGTAGCGTTGAAAGAGCGGAACTATTCCCAGGTGGACCATTTTGAGGACGCTCCGAGGGATTTTGAAGACGCTTTTGACAACTACGACAGGGTACTTGAAATCATTGGGGAGATCTGTGGGGAGACTATTGCTGCCAATGCCGAGTCGGTAGACCATGAAGGGCCCCTGGTAGTAGATGGTCACGTACAATATGCTCGTGGTACCGAAGAGAATATCTCTCTGATTGCCCAGGCCGGTCTGAGCGGTATCTCCCTGCCGAGGGAATACAACGGACTGAACTTCCCGATCGTGCCTTACATCATGGCCGCAGAGATTGTTGCCCGCGCCGATGCGGGCTTCTGCAACATCTGGGGACTGCAGGATTGTGCTGAAACGATCCATGAGTTCGCCAATGCGGAGCAAAAAGCCAAATACCTGCCACGGGTAAGCGCAGGCGAAACCTGTGCGATGGACCTGACCGAACCGGATGCCGGCTCCGACCTGCAGGCCGTGCAGCTGAAAGCCACTTATAACGAAAAAGAGGGCCAATGGTACCTAAATGGAGTAAAACGCTTCATCACCAATGGCGACGGACATATCTCGCTGGTACTGGCCCGTTCGGAAGAGGGCACCAACGACGGACGCGGTTTGTCAATGTTTATTTATGACAGGAAACACATGGCTGTTACCGTACGACGAATTGAAAACAAACTCGGTATCAAAGGCTCCCCGACCTGCGAGTTAGTATTTAAAAACGCTCCGGCGGAACTGGTAGGTGACCGGAAGATGGGATTGATCAAATATGTGATGGCGTTGATGAACGGTGCCCGTTTGGGTATCGGAGCCCAATCGGTAGGTATTGCGGAAGCCGCTTACCGGGAAGGTCTGGCCTATGCCAAAGAACGGAAACAATTCGGTAAACCGATCATCGAATTCCCTCCGGTATATGAAATGCTCTCCAATATGGAGGCCAAGCTGCACGGAATCCGTACGATCCTGTATGAAACAGCCCGTTTTGTAGACGTTTACAAAACATACTACCACCTCTCGCACGATAGAGCGTTGGATAAAGACGAAAAGGACGAGATGAAGGAGTTTCAAAGACTGGCTGATATCTACACTCCATTGCAAAAACTGTTCGGTAGCGAGTTCGTAAACGAAATTGCCTACGATTCGTTGCAGATCCACGGAGGTTCCGGTTATATGAAGGACTATCCGATCGAACGTCTGGTAAGGGATGCACGTATTACCAATATCTACGAAGGTACGTCCCAGTTGCAGGTTGTCGCTGCGATCCGCGGCGTAACTACCGGACAATACCTGAAATATATCCGGGAGACATACGAAAAAGCTCCGATTGCACATGAGCATGAGTATTTGTTGCAGGACCTGAAAGAGATGGCCGATAAGCTGGAATGCTGCACAAAGATTGTCAGCGATGCCGGCAATCCGGAGTATATCGATTTTCATGCACGCCGCCTGGTAGAGATAGCCGGTTATACGATCATCGGCCACCTGCTACTGGCCGACGCACAGAAAGCCGATCGCTTTGTTAAATCGGCGCAGATCTTTATCAAATACGGACAGTCTAAGGTGAATAGCCATGCAGCTTTCATCGAGGATTTCAACCCGGATGATTTAGGCAAATACAAAAAATAAAAATCATCCTATAAAAGAAAACCGGTTGTACAATCGGTTTTCTTATTTTACGCCGACAACGAACAAAACCTTAATTTACGTCAGCTCGATACAAGTAACACTCTATATACCACATCACCTTGTATGTATCAGACTGGCGTCATATCAAAAATTCCCTGGTCCCTTTTAAAAGGACATTGCAGAAACTTCGTTCTATAAAAAATATTGAGATTAAAAAACGATGTCAAATTGACGCTAATTATCACTCTATGGACTGGTTCAAAACACTTCTTTTCGGAATATTTATTTTCACTTGCTCCGGAATCCGGGCGCAGGAAAGTGCTTTATGGCTGCGCTACCCGGCAATATCACCAGATGGAAAAACGATCGCCTTCTGTTATAAAGGGGATATTTACACTGTCGGCAATGAAGGAGGACGGGCCGTACAGTTGACGACCCACCCCGGATACGATGCTTTTCCTGTATGGTCGCCCGATGGAAAAACGATCGCTTTTGCTTCCGATCGCAACGGCGGCATCGATGTTTTTGCGATGCCGGCAACCGGAGGAAAACCGACCTGCCTGACATTCCATTCCAATCCGGAAATTCCGGTGCATTTCACCCCGGACGGCAAACACCTCCTTTACCGCTGTTCGATAATGCCTGACGCCGTTTATTCCAAGTTTCCGAGAGGTTCGCAAATCTATTCGATTCCAGTAGACGGAGGACGTCCAGAACTATTTTTGACGTTTGACGCTTTCGACATCTGTTTCAATAAATCCGGCGATAAGATCATATACCACGACTCCAAAGGCTACGAAGACAACTGGCGGAAACACCACACTTCTTCCGTGTGTCGTGACATCTGGATCCATGATCTGAAAACCGGGCTGTTTACCAACCTGACCGACAAACAGGTGGAGGACCGGAATCCGGTATTTGCCGAGAACGATAAAAGTATTTTTTTCCTCAGCGAGCGATTCGGTGATCTCAATGTATGCAAAATGTCACTGGACAATCCGAAGGATGTAAAACAGATTACAAAACATACAAAACACCCTGTCCGTTTTCTTTCCGGATCAAATGACGGAACGCTGTGCTATTTTTATAACGGCGAAATATATACCTTAAAAGAGGGGAAGCAACCGAAGAAACTGGATATACAGGTAGTGACCGACCAGGTCGAATCGACAGTCATCCTGAATAAAACGAACGGGGGAGGCAGCGGCATGTCCCTGTCGCCGAACGGAAAAGAGATCGCATTTATTGTCAGGGGTGACGTATTTGTCACATCGGTAGAATACGGAACAACTAAACGGATCACTAACACCGCTACCCAAGAGCGTTCGGTGAGTTTTTCTCCGGACGGACAACTTCTGGTTTATGCCGGGGAGAAAAACGGGCATTGGAACATTTACACGGCCAAGCCTGTCGACAATGCGGACAAATCATTCACCTATGCGAAAGAGATCGAAGAAACACAGATCACAAACGAAAAACAGGCTTGCTTCGAACCCTTTTTCTCTCCCGACGGACAGGAAATTGCTTTTCTGTACAATCGAACAGAGATCAGGGTAATCAACCTGAAAAGTAAAAAAGTAAGAACCGTCCTGGCCGGAAAATATAACTACTCCTATTCCGACGGTGACCAATGGTATCAATGGTCTCCGGACGGGAAATGGATCCTGGCCAAATATTTTGAAAAAGGAGGATGGCAGAACAACGACATTGCACTGATAAAAGCCGACGGCAGCGGGGTAATACACAACCTGACCAATAGTGGATATAGCGACCAGCAACCGCGATGGATGATGAACGGTAAGGCGATCATCTGGAATTCCGACCGTGAAGGCTATCGCAGCCACGGCAGCTGGGGCGCACAATACGATATTTTTGCGATGTTCCTGGATCCGGAAACATGGGATGAGTTTCGGATGAACAAAGAGGAAGCCGCTCTTGCCAAAGAACTGAAACAAAATGAAAAGAAGGAAGTCTCTAAGAAAGAGGAACCAAAGAAAGAGGAGACTAAAAAAGAGGCAAATACTCCAAAACTGCCGGAAATCAAAGTTGAATTCGACAACCTGGAGGACCGTATCGCCCGGTTGACCATCAACTCGTCAAGCCTGGGGGATGCCATCCTGACCAATGATGGTAGCAAACTATACTATCTAACCCGCTTTGAAGGCGGTTTCGACCTGTGGGTACGCGACTTTAAAGAAGGATCCACCAGAATACTTTCAAAACTGAACGGCGGAGCCGGAAGTCTCGAAATGGATAAAGAGGGGAAAAACATTTATATGATGTCCGGCGGACGCATCAATAAAATAGACGTAAATTCCGGACAGATGAAACCGGTGAGCTACCAGGCCGACCTGGAGATAAAAAGGCCGGAGGAACGCGCCTATATCTTTGACCATGCTTGGCAACTGGTTGTCGACAAGTTCTACGATCCACAACTGCACCATGTGGATTGGGCTTTTTATAAAAAAGAGTATGCCCGTTTTCTTCCACATATCAACAACAACTATGATTTCGCCGATATACTGGGTGAAATGCTTGGCGAATTGAATGCTTCGCACACCGGAGCCAGATATTCCGGAGGAGGCAGCCCGATTCAGACGGCAGCTTTAGGTGCATTTTTTGATACTTCCCACAAAGGCGACGGCCTGCTGATTCAAGAGGTTATCGAGAAGGGCCCGTTGACTTCTGCCGGTACTAAAATCAAAGCCGGCATCATCATCGAAAAAATCAATATGAGAGAGATCGTTGCCGGAAAAGACTATTTCGAACTATTGAAAGACCAGATTGACAAACGGGTCGCTCTCTCCTTATATAATCCAGCAAGCAAAGAGCGCTGGACTGAATTTGTAAAACCGGTCTCTACGGGTAGCCAAAATGAGTTACTATATAACAGATGGGTAAAACAACGGAAAGAACTGGTAGATAAACTATCCGGCGGAAAGATCGGTTATATTCATGTCAAATCGATGGACAGCAAGAGCTTCCGGGAAGTATTTTCCGAACTGTTAGGCCGTTACCGGAACAAGTCGGCGGTGATCATCGACACCCGTTTCAACGGGGGAGGATGGCTACATGAAGACCTGCTTACGTTGTTGAGCGGCAAAAAATATGCAGAATTTGTGCCCCGTGGACAATTTATAGGACAAGACCCGCTGTTCCAATGGACCAAGCCCTCTGCCGTTGTGATGAGCGAAGGGAATTACAGCAACGCCCATGGTTTCCCATGGGCATACAAAGAGCTGGGGATAGGCAAATTAATCGGCATGCCTGTACCGGGAACAATGACCGCCGTATGGTGGGAAAACCAGCAGGACCCTTCGCTGGTCTTCGGCGTACCTGAGGTGGGGATGAAAGATAACAAAGGACGTTACCTTGAGAATCTGCAGCTCGAACCGGATATCAAGGTGGACAATGACCCAGCCAACGCACTCAAAGGACAGGACCTGCAAATCGAAGCTGCTGTGGAAAGCCTGCTCAAAGAGATCCGGTAATTATCGGTTTTATACCGGCTATTCGCTATCTTTGTTAGATTTGAATTATTTATAAAACAAAAACACATAACTATATGGAATTCAGAAATATATTATTTGTATCACTTATCATTCTTTCTGCGGTCTCCCTGTTTTCATGCACAAACAAACAGTCCGGTAGACGTATCGTAAGCGTCAGCATCCTGCCGCAGAAATATTTGGTTGAACGGATTGCCGGCGATTATGTATCGGTAAATGTGATGATCCCTCCTGGTATGAGTCCTGCCACCTGCGATTTGAATATCGAACAACTGAAAAAACTGCATCAAAGCGGAATATACTTTTCTATCGGTTATCTTCCGTTCGAAACGATACATCTGTATCCGGTACTGGAACAAGAAAAGAACATCCGGTTGATCAACCACTCCAACGGGATCGAACTGGTCCCGGGTACCTGCGGGCGCATGCATACGGAAGAGTGTGATCATCATGACAAAACGAGCCATCATCATGAAGGAGAGGAGATCGGAGTTGACCCGCACATCTGGTTATCACCACGGTATGTCAGAATGATGGCGGATACGATCCTGCAGGTATTGTCTGAACAATACCCCGAACAAAAAGAAGTATTTGAAGCCAACCACGAAAAATTATGCGCCGATATTGCGGACATAACTGCTAAGGCTTCCGAAGCGATCGGTGATAAAGAGCGTAAGATTTTTGCCATCTACCACCCCGCATTAACCTACTTTGCAAAGGACTTCGGTATGGAACAGGTTTCGATCGAAGAAGAAGGAAAAGAACCCAGCCCGACACATCTGAAAGAGGTGATCGACATCATACGGAAAAAAGGAATAAACATAATCTTTATCCAAAACCAATTCGACCAGAACAATGCAAAATCGGTAGCGACGGAAACAGGCGGAAAGATTATTCCGATCGACCCGTTAAACGAGAACTGGCTTGAAGAGATGAACCATCTGATCCAAATCTTTACACAATATTTATAAGTTTGATACATTAAAAGCATTCCACAGGGATGCTTTTATTATAGGTAAAATAAACTTTCACCACGAACGCAGGGACTTCTATGGAAAAAATACTAACATTAAAACATATCACGGCAGGCTACGACCAGCAGGCGGTGTTATACGACATCGATTTTGAGATTCACACGGACGATTTTATCGGTATCATCGGTCCGAACGGCGGAGGAAAAACCACTTTGTTAAGGGTTATCCTAGGTTTACTGAAACCTTTTCAGGGTGAAGTGATCTACCATGCCCCGAAGCAAAATCTTTTCGGCTACCTTCCCCAAAACAGCCGGTTCGACCAGCGGTTTCCAATCAGCGTCACCGAAACAGTACTCTCCGGCCTGATGTCCGGAAAAAGGCTTTTGAAAAAATACAATAAAGCCGACCGGAGTAAAGCTGAAGAGTTATTGGAAAAATACGGGATAGGCAACTATAAAAAAGCTCCTATCGGCGAATTGTCCGGAGGACAGATGCAACGAGTATTTCTGTGCCGGGCGGTGATCTCCTCGCCACGGGTGCTGGTGCTCGACGAACCGACCACCTACGTGGATTGCGACTTTGAAAAAGAGTTTTATGCGATCCTGAAGGAGTTGAACAAAAGCCTTAGTATTGTGATGGTGTCCCATGACCTGGGCACAATCTGCTCCCATGTCAAAACCATCGCCTGTGTCAATCGTGGCCTGCATTACCACCGTTCCAACCTGATCACTCCCGAGCAATTGAAATCCTACAACTGCCCGATCGAACTCATCACTCATGGGCCTGTTCCCCACCGGGTACTGCGGACGCACGAGCCGGGAAACAGGTGGCAGGTGGCAGACGGTAAAAAGCAAGACGGCTCAATTGAAAGCTGAATTTTCTTAGGAATAAGTATAGTGTCAAACTTGTTTGAACGTTGCAGGGGGCGACAGAAAAGCAAGACGGCAGAGCCAGATTAAAATATAGAATGATTCTTTTCTCAAAATTTATATATTCATGTTTGATTTATTATTATACGATTTTTTCCGGAATGCATTGCTTTGCACCCTGTTAACAGGGATTAGCTGTGGGCTGGTCGGAACTTATATTGTCGCCAAACGGATGGTATTCATCAGTGGAGGCATTACCCACGCTTCGTTCGGAGGGCTGGGGCTTGCCTATTATCTAGGATTCTCCCCGATGCTGGGAGCAACCCTGTTTTCGGTCTTCTCCGCATTGAGCATCCTGTTCTTGTCCGAGGACAAGCGCCTCCGGACAGACTCGTTGATCGGTATCTTTTGGTCTGCCGGAATGGCCATTGGAGTCCTGTTTATCTATCTGGCTCCGGGATATGCCCCGAACCTGATGTCCTATCTTTTCGGAAATATCCTGACGGTCACTTCCGGGCAAATCCTGATATCTGCGTTGCTCTGCCTGACCATCCTCCTTTTCTTCGCCTGTTTCTACCGGCCGCTTTTTTATATCGCATTCGATAAGGAGTATGCCCGCACCCACCACATAAACATAGGGATCATCGAGATTATCATTACCCTGATTATCGCCATCTGTGTGGTACTATGCATGAAACTGGCCGGCATCGTACTGATCATCTCATACCTGACGATTCCGCAGGCTATCGCCGGACTCTTTTATAAAAATTTCAAGCAGCTACTGATTGTATCCACGATCATCAGTGTCGCCGGTTCCCTGGCCGGTCTCTTTATCTCCGCCTGGCTGAACATTCCGTCGGGTGCGACGGTTGTTGTTTGCTTCCTGTTGATTTTTATGATCGGCTGGAGTATTCAAAGAATCAGGAAATGGAAATGATGAATCAGAAATCTTTTCTTAGCTTTGTAGCTGTGATAATTTTTTACTAAAAATCGATCACTCTATTTTTAAACTGGTTATATAATAATATAAATTAAAGCTTTTGAATCATGAGTTACGATCTGATTGTTATCGGTAGCGGTCCGGGAGGATACGTCGCTGCAATCCGGGGAGCCCAACTGGGTATGCAGGTGGCCGTAGTTGAACGGGCCGAACTGGGTGGAATCTGTTTAAACTGGGGGTGCATCCCGACCAAATCGCTATTGAAATCGGCGCAGGTATTTGCCTATACCCAACATGCCGCAGACTACGGAGTAAAAGTAGAAAGCGCCGAACCCGATTTTAACGCGATCGTCGCCCGTAGCCGGGGAGTAGCCGACAAGATGAGCAAAGGAATACAATATTTGTTCAAGAAGAATAACATCACCGTCATCAGTGGTCATGGAAAACTGACTGCCGGCAAACAGGTAGAGATAACTACCGAGGCCGGCGAGAAATCGGTATATGAAGCAAAACATATCATCCTGGCTACCGGAGCCCGTTCTCGCCAATTACCGGCTATCCCGCAGGACGGGAAGCGGATTATCGGTTATCGGCAGGCGTTGACCCTCAACCATAAACCGACATCGATGCTGGTGGTAGGTTCCGGCGCAATCGGCTCCGAACTGGCGTGGTTCTATAACGCGATGGGCACAAAAGTGACATTGGTCGAATTTATGCCGACAATCCTGCCAGTTGAAGACGAAGAGGTGTCCAAACAGGTAGGACGCGCTTTCAAAAAAGCCGGTATTGAAGTGCTGGTAAAATCGACCGTCGAAAGTATCGACACCGCCGGCGAACTACTAAAAGTGAACATCAGGAATAAAAGGGATGAAATCGAAGTGTACGAAGCCGAAATTGTACTTTCGGCTGTCGGTATTGCTCCGAATATTGAAAATATCGGTCTGGAAGAGGCCGGTGTGGAACTCGATAAAGGCAAAGTAAAAGTAGACGATTATTACCGTACCAATGTCGACGGCATCTATGCGATCGGCGACATCGTACACGGACCGGCCCTGGCGCATGTGGCATCCGCCGAAGCGCTCTGCTGCATTGAAAAAATTGCCGGCCTGCATGCCGAACCGATCGATTACTCAAACATTCCGGGATGTACCTATACCACGCCGGAAGTAGCCTCCGTCGGAACGACCGAAGCCAAAGCCGTTGAAGCGGGTCTGGAGATCAAAACCGGAAAATTCCCGTTCACCGCATCCGGTAAAGCGAGTGCTGCCGGTGCAAACGACGGTTTCGTAAAACTGATCTTCGACGCCAAGCAAAACACATTGCTGGGAGCGCACCTCGTAGGAGACAATGTAACGGAGATGATCGCCGAAATGGTACTGGCCCGCAAGAAAGGAGTCACCGGCCACGATCTGATCAAAACAATCCACCCCCATCCCACGATGAGCGAAGCCATCATAGAAGCCGCTGCCGCCGCTTATGACGAAGTGATACATCTATAACAGAGGCAAGTGACAGGTGACAAGTGGCAGGATTTAATCTCCCTACCCCTTGCCACCTGCAACCTGCCGCCATTTTTTACCTATGAGAAAAGAGATATTATTTACAGTAGCATCTATTACGTTGGGCTTAAACGTATTTGCGCAGAATATTACCGAAAAAGATTTGGAAAATATCCGGGAAAGTTTTAAAAAGGATGCGCCGACAAGGGCGATTCAAAACATTCTCACAGCCGACAAAAGCATCCGGGACAATGCGTTGAACCGGGAACTACAAGGCAAGATCGACCACTATTTCAAATACCGGGTAGATGTAAAAGGAATTACCGACCAGCAAAGCTCCGGACGTTGCTGGATGTTCACTTCGATGAATGTATTGCGCCCGTCGGTGATGAAAAAATACAATCTGAACCAATTCGATTTTTCGCAGAACTTTCTTTATTTCTGGGATATCCTAGAAAAATCGAATCTCTTTTTGGAAAACTGCATCTCCACAGCCAAGCGGAATATGGACGACCGGGAGGTGGTAGAGTACTTTAAGTCGCCGGTAAATGACGGCGGCGTATGGAACCTCTACTACAATGTAGGCAGAAAATACGGAGTTGTTCCGCAGGATGTTATGCCGGAAACGGCCCATTCCAATAACACTGCCCAGCTGATCGGAATTGTCAACGAACGGTTGAGGCTTGGTGGCTACACCTTGCGCCAAATGGCTGCCGACAAGAAAAAAGCGGCAAATCTGCAGGCGGAAAAAACAAACGTACTGAAAGATGTATACCGGATTCTGGCCCTTTGTCTCGGCGAGCCTCCCCATACCTTTACCTGGAGATATAAGGATAAAATGGGAACCATCCGGGAACTGAAAGATTATACCCCGAAACAGTTCTATCAGGAGATCACTCCGGCCGACTATACGCCGGAAAACTATATCATGATCATGAACGACCCGACCCGGGAATACTATAAGGTATATGAAATCCAGAACTACCGGAACACAATCGAAGGAATCAACTGGATCTATCTGAACCTTCCGAACGAAGATATCAAAAAAGCGGCATTGGCTTCGATCAAGGATAACGAAGCGATGTACGCCTCATGCGATGTCGGCAAACAATTCAACCGGGAAGAAGGAATCCTCGACCCGACCATGTACGATTACGAATCCCTGTTAGGCGTTAAACTGACAATGGATAAAAAAGCGCGTATCCTGACCCGCCAGAGCAGCTCCGCCCATGCGATGGCCTTGATCGGCTGCGACACCGACGAAAACGACAAACCTGTAAAATGGGAATTTGAAAACAGTTGGGGCACCAAAGTCAACGGCGGCTACCTAACCTTTACCGACACCTGGTTCGATGAATATATGTTCCGGATTGTCATCCGGAAAAAATACCTGAGCGATAAAGCCGCAGATGCCCTGAAAAGCAAACCGGTACAATTGCCGGTATGGGATTATATGTATTGATAGAATATTCTATCAATACATATAATCCTTAAAGAGTCTAAAGATAATATCTTTAGACTCTTTTTAAAGTTCCATTCTTCTCATTTAAAATTTGGTACTTGTTTTTCTTCTTTGCGTTTTCTTTTCAGGTAAAAAGATTTTTAATCCGTATTTTTGTAAGAGTTTATAAAGATTGGCAGCAAAATGGAAGAACCTAAAACCTTTACTATCCAAACCTGTCCGCGCACTTTTGACCTTTCCAAATACACTACAGAAGAAACAATCTGTCTATGATATCACAGTCCCATCTATTTTCCAATGGAAACTTGTTTTATTGGAAAATAGAATACACCTTCGTAAGATAATTTCCGATAGAAATTTTTTCTAATAGAAATAAATTAAAAGTATAGATATGAAACACATCATCATCGGCGGAGTTGCCGGAGGTGCAACAGCAGCAGCGCGAATCCGTCGGATAGACGAATTTGCAGAAATCGTGATGCTCGAAAAAGGCAAATACATCTCATACGCTAACTGCGGGTTGCCATATTACATTGGAGGCACTATCACAGAGTACGAAAAGCTTTTTCTACAAACGCCCGCATCGTTTGGAAAGCGTTTCAACATCGATGTGAGGGTCGAAAGCGAAGCAGTGGAAATTGATACCAAAGCAAAAACAGTAACTATTCGCCGCACGGACGGTTCAATGTATCCGGAGCGTTATGACAAGCTGCTGCTTTCTCCCGGAGCTTCTCCTATTCGTCCGTCATTGAAAGGAATCGACGGCGAAGGGATTTTTACGCTTCGTAGTGTCGAAGATACCGACCGGATTAAGAACTACATTACTTCACACCAGATCGAAAGTGCGATAGTTGTAGGTGCGGGTTTTATCGGTCTGGAGATGGCGGAAAACCTGCATGCGACGGGAGCGCATGTTTCGGTGGTCGAAATGAGTAATCAAGTAATGGGACCCGTCGATTTTTCGATTGCGTCACATATTCATCAACACCTCTTGCAGAAGGATGTGTCGCTTTTCCTCGAACAGAGCGTTGAACACTTTGAGCGGAAAGGGAGGAAGATTGAGGTTTTTTTGAAAAGCGGTGAAACGTTGACCACCGATATGGTTATTCTTTCGATCGGCGTTCGTCCTGAAACCACACTTGCAAAGGCAGCAGGAATAAAAATCGGTGAAACCGGAGGAATTTGGGTTGATGACTACCTCGAAACGTCGGTAAAAGACATCTACGCCGTTGGCGATGCCATTGAGTTTCCGCATCCATTGACGGGAAAACCGTATCTGAACTACCTTGCCAACCCCGCCAACCGTCAGGGACGTATCGTGGCGGATAACATGGTGTTCGGGAACACGACGAAATATGAAGGGGCGATTGCGACTTCCATCGCCAAAGTATTTGACATGACCGTCGCTTCCACCGGTTTGGCAGCGAAACGATTAAAACAGATGGGAATAGTATATGCGAGTTCAACAACTCATTCCGCTTCACACGCAGGTTACTATCCCGACGCACTGCCGCTGACCATCAAGCTGACTTTCGATCCCCGGAGCAGAAAACTTTACGGGGCGCAGGGAGTTGGTTACGATGGTGTAGACAAGCGCATCGACCAAATCGCCCTGCTGATTAAGAATGGTGGAACAATTGATGACCTGATGAAAACAGAGCATGCCTACGCGCCGCCTTTTTCGTCGGCTAAAGACCCGGTTGCCATTGCGGGCTATGTAGCGAACAATATTGCTAACGGCACCATGCCCGTCGTATCATGGAGGGACATAGAAAGCGCCGACCGCAACGAGGTTTTTCTCCTCGATGTCCGCACCCCGGCAGAGTACTCGCTCGGCTCAGTTGCCGGAGCCGTAAATATCCCGCTCGACGAGTTACGGGATCGTATAAGTGAGATTCCGGCCGGTAAACCTGTCTATACCTTCTGTGCCGTCGGGCTTCGCGGTTACCTGGCGTTGAAAATCCTGTCGGCTCGCGGATTCGAGAACGTGAAGAACCTTTCAGGCGGCTACAAAACATACTCGACAGCGGTAGCGCCCGTTTCAAATCAAACACGCATGATAGTAATGGAGGATAAAACCGATATGGAAACACAAAAGATAACTCAAGAGATAAAAACCGTAAAAATAGATGCCTGTGGGCTGCAATGCCCTGGCCCGGTGATGAAAATCAAACAAGCCATTGACAACATCATTGAAGGAGAACGCATTGAGATGGTGGCCACCGACGCGGGATTTGCCCGCGATGCTCAGGCATGGTGTAATACCACGGGAAACATCCTGATATCCCATTCGGAAGACAAAGGAAAATATACGGTTGTCATCGAAAAGGGTTCGCCCCAAACGTGCAATACCATGACTTTGTGCGACAGCAAGTCAAAGACATTGATCATGTTTAGCGACGATCTGGATAAAGCGCTCGCCACATTCGTACTCGCCAACGGAGCCGCCGCAACCGGACAGAAAACAACCATCTTCTTCACATTCTGGGGACTGAACGTCATTAAAAAAACATCAAAACCCAAAGTCAAAAAAGATATTTTCGGAAAGATGTTCGGGATGATGCTACCGTCGAACTCCCTTCAACTGCATCTCTCCAAAATGAGCATGTTCGGAATCGGCGATAAAATGATGCGGTATATCATGAAAAATAAAGGTATCGATTCGTTGGAATCGCTCCGCCAGCAAGCCATCGACAACGGCGTAGAGTTTATCGCCTGCCAAATGTCGATGGATGTTATGGGCGTCAAACGCGAGGAGTTGTTGAATGAGGTAACCGTGGGAGGTGTGGCAAGCTATATGGAGCGTGCCGAAAATGCAAATGTCAACTTATTTATATAAAAAGTTGCTAAGTTTGAAAGCAATCCTAAGGAATGGAAATACCTGGGAGACAAACCCGCGTTAGTAAACTTTTGTGCATTCTGACGCGGGCTTTGTAAGATGATCGCACCCCTTCCAGAGAAATTTGCGGCAGAATATAACGACAACATCGTGGTATGCAGAATCAATACCAAGCCAACATAAAAAATCGAGCCTTATTTTTTCCTCAAGTGAAAGGGCATCAGTTGAAAAGAAAAAGAACCGGATTTTTGTTTAACTTTGCATCTATGAAAAAGTGGCTTTATATTATCGGCTTAATCTTCCTTTTTGCTGCAAATACAACGGCGGCAAACGCTGACTTTTTGGGCGAAAGGGTGGAAGTTGCCGCTAAGACGGGACGACAAACTTTTGAGATTGCCGATGGTGTGAGAAGAGCAAAAGCAGCTCAAGAATTAGGGCATACTTCAATTAAAGCAATGGACCATACAGGAAAAACCTTTCAGGTGCCACTTAAAGATTTATATTCTCCATTTAAGAGTTCTATAGATGTAAGTACGCCATTAAATCAATTTCGATATGATAGAATTTATAATGGATTTAAAGCCGGCGACGCATTACCTCCAATTTATGTTAGTCCCGGAAGTAGAGGTGTAAGTATTTTTGATGTTAATTTTATATGGTAGAAAATAGAAAACAAAAAAAAGCGATACAAGCAATACAGGATTTAATTATTGAAGCTCGGAATTTGGCACATAAAAATTCCCCCGCTAAAGAATTGGCTGAATTTCTTGATGGAGTTGAATATCTTCCAGCTTTAATAATTGAAGAAAAAGATAATACCGATTTATTTGAAAAATTTTTGAAAGACTTTTGTACTTGTAATAACTGCATGAATGTCGTAAATAGATACGAAAGCCGCTAATTTTTTAATTTTTAGCGCATTACTCCCGCCCACCCTCTTAAGGCAGGTTCTGCTTGCATTGAAACGCAAGCAGAACCTGCCTTAGGGAGCGGGCGGAATGTAGAGAGCTGTCATTGAAATGTTGGTACAAAACCCGAGTTATTCGGGCTTTGCTCTTAGTTATTCAAAATCAGGGTAACTTATGAGTTTTCCAAAATTCGTTTTCCAAATATCAAGTTCAAACAAGTTTCCATCACTATCTACATTTAAAGAGGCAATTACTTCAATTCCATCTGTATCCGTAAATTGAAAATCACTAACTTGTTCCCCAAATATTCTATTTTCAACAATT
>JAVBLD010000026.1:0-6301 GCA_031553705.1 Marinifilaceae bacterium
CAGGAGGTTTACCTGAAAAAGAAGTTGGAGGCCATTCAGGACTTCAACGATAAGATTGCGGACTTTTACCGTTATTACCGTTCCGGAGCGACCTATCTGGATGCTGTCTATTTCGTGCGGGGCAAGCCCGACACGGAACAATACCTTGAGACGTTCCACTATGAACGCGACCCGCTGTTTTCGACCAACGGCGATTATAATGTGGCTAAAATCATGGCGAACGATATGCTGGCTATTTACCTGACGAAAGAACTCAAGTATCTGAAAAGGGAATATTTTAAGCCATGTATCCCTTTCCCTGAAATTCGTCTTACTTGGCAAGATAACAAGACCGATTTAATAGAATTGATTTATGCATGGGAGAGTAAAGGGTGCTTCGGCAACGTAAGCCTGACAGAATTGGCGGGTTATATTTCCAATGTATTTAATGTTAAATTAGGCAATTTTTCCGCCACTTTTGCTGAAATGAAAATCCGCAATAACCCTACTCCCGGATTGGACAGGCTGAAACAAGCCCTGCTCGACAGGATGCAGAGTTGGCAGCGAAAAAAGAAGAAATAAAACCGCGGTTCAATGATTTTCTCTATCTTTGCATCCGAAGGTCGTTCTTTGTATGTGCTGTGAAAAATGACGTAAATAAACGAACCTCGCTCGTTTCTAAATCGTTACCTACCGAAAAATCTGCTCTTACAACTAGCTGTTTTTTAGCCAAAAAGACAGAATACTGTGTCTTGCTACATGATAGGTCAGCCGTGTCTTGATACCGCATTGCTTGCCTATCTTTTTCAGTTTTTCGTTGCAACAGCTATTACTCGGGACGGGGAATACACGGTTATCGCCGGTTAAACCTTTGTATTTATCTATTATCCGTTTGGGAACGTCCAACAGCCGGATATTAGAATCGGTGTTGGTCTTTCGTCTGCGGGTGATTATCCATAGATTACCGTCAAAGAATGTTTGCAGGTTATCGGTGGTAAGGTTCTTTACATCTGCATACGACAATCCGGTGAAAACAGAAAAAACAAAAAGGTCGCGCACCAGTTCGTAGGTTTTGTTCTTCATCGGGGCTTCTATAAGCGTCTGTATTTCTTCTTCCGTAAGATACCCTCTATCCACGCTTTCGGGGCTGTTGATATATCCCGCAAAGGGGTTGAACGGCAATAAGCCTGTATTCCGTGCAATGGAGATTATATGCTTCAATACAATCATATACCCCCATACGGTATTGGTACGGCATTTCTTCTCTTCACGTAAGAAGTATTCGAAGTCGTTGATAAATGTCAGATTCAATTCTTTTAGTGGTATATCCTCCCGGTGATAAATGGAGGGAAGAAACTCCCGTATGTGCTTGCATACGGTACGGTAGCGAGAGAATGTACCCCGCGCCCGGCTATACCCTACTTTCTTCTCGAACTCGGCGTTGTGCTGTTCAAAGAGTTTCAGTAGTGTTTCCTGCTTTACCCCGATACCGAGATAGGCGTTTTTTAACTTGGTGGCGGTAACGTAGCCGTCCGTCTGCATCAGTTCCTGATAACGGCGGTTTACGTCCACACGGATTCTATCAATAGCGACATTGATTTTGTGCGCTTCGGCACTCTTTCCCGCTGCCCGGTTGTTCTTCACATCCCACAAACGGAGCGGAATATCCATTTTACAGCTGAATTGTTTAACTTCGCCGTCTACTGTGATGCGGCACATCAAAGGCAGGTTTCCATTTAGCTTCTCGCTGCCTTTCTTTACATAAAATAATACTTTGAATGTTGACCTCATATTTGAAAAACAATACAAAGGCAAAAATGAAGATATAGATAAAGAAAGAATGTCTTTGGCTATGGAAAAACTAAAAATATCAAGCAGTAATGACCTGATACTCTGTGCACCTAAATGCCCTTTTAATCTAAACAGGACTTTCTAACTTCGTGTACAGACAAAGTCAGAAAGTCCAAATCAGCGGATAAGGACCGCATTAAACAACATGAGTCCGGTGCAATACCGAACTCATATATAAATTACCATTAATCCGTCCAAACTTTAGGGTTCGTATCAAATTAATAGAGGCTCTTTTCCATTATTTCATTTTCAATTGTATCCTGGTAATGTATTTTTCAATCTCCCGTCCCTGAGGTGTATTTGGAAATTCCTTATCCAGTTTTTCGTATGCTTTTAAAGCATCTCCGAATTTATTTGCTTTTTCAAGAGCCAAACCGTACTTCATTAAAAATACCGGGGTCGAAAATTCATTCATTTTCGATTCGGATGCTTTTTTGTAATAATAAGCGGCTTTATTGAAATCTCCTAATTGCATATAGGCATCGCCGATATTAGCGACAGCCATATTCCCTAAAAGCAAATCGTCTGAAGAAAATTTTTCGAACGATTTGATCGCATTGTTATAATCGCCTGTATAAAGACAGCAAAGCCCGCTGTAGTAATGGGCCAGATTACCGGAGGGAGTTGAGTCGTATTTCTTGGCAATCTCTGCAAAGCCCAATATATTCCCATCGCCGTTAAGGGCCAGGTTAAACGAATCTTTCTCGAAATAGTTTTGTGCTCCGAAGATCTGATTTGATGCTTCCGTTACCTGCGGTTCGTGGATAAATTTTTTGTAACCGAAATAAGCTACGATAAGTACAACAGCGATAATCAAAACATTGATAATCAGCTTTTGATTTCTCTCCAGAAACTGCTCTCCTCTGGTCAATACCTCCTCAATTTGTCCAAAGTTGTCTTCGTGTGTGGGTTGTTTTTTCGACATAGTATATTATATTATTATAATATGAATGATTTTACTTTCTTTTAACGTGCAAAGGTAAATTTTTTTTTGACATGAGATATAGATATGGGATTTTTTTGTTTTAGTTTATATTATATCTTTGCGCAGCATGAAAAATTTATGTTAACGCAGGAATTTGCCGGATGGTAATCAGGGAGTTAAATATAGTCAATTTCAAGAATATTGCAGAAGCGACTTTGGCTTTCAGTCAGGGATTTAATTGTTTTGTCGGAAATAATGGGGTGGGAAAAACAAATATCCTGGATGCGATCCATCATCTTTCGATGTGTAAAAGTTACTTTAACCTGCCGGATGTGCAAAATATCCGATATAATGAGCCTTTTTTTGTAGTGCAGGGAAAATATAGCGACGGGGAGGAACTGGATATTTATTGCGGAGTGAAGCGGGGAGAGAAAAAGATCTTTAAGAAGAATCAGAAAGCATATAATAAATTGTCGGAGCATATAGGGCTTATTCCTTTGGTGATGATCTCTCCCGAAGATATCTCATTGATCGAAGGTGGCAGCGACGAACGGCGCAGGTTGATGGATGGTATTATTAGCCAGTGCGACCGGAATTATCTGCATCATTTAATCCGTTATAATAAAGCGTTGACGCAACGTAATGTGTTGTTGCGTTCCGCGGCGGGCAGAGCTTTGGATCAGGAAACTGTGGAGATATGGAATGAACAGCTTGCCGGATGCGGAACGTTTATCATGGAAAAGAGACGAGAATTTCTGGTCGATTTTAAAGAGGTATTTCAGGCCTATTACGAGCAGATTTCATTGGGGCGCGAAACGGTGATGCTGGATTACAGGGTTTCCGTGCAAGATGGGAATATTCTGACTGCCCTCCGGGGTTCTCTGGACCGGGACAGAATGATGAATTATACGACGGTAGGGGTGCATCGTGATGATTTGTCTCTGGATATCGGAGGATATGCGGTGAAAAAGAGCGGGTCGCAGGGACAGAAAAAGACATTTTTGATTGCTCTGAAACTTGCGCAGTATGCATGGCTTTTCCGTGTAAGTAGGGTAAAGCCATTATTATTGTTGGATGATATTTTTGATAAGCTGGATGCCGACCGGGTGAAACAGATTGTCAAAATTGTGAGTGGGGACGATTTCGGACAGGTATTTATTACTGATACCAACCGGGAACATATAGACGAGATTTTGAAGGGTCAACAGGTGGAATATAAGTTGTTTCGGGTGGATGACGGTGAGATTTTTTCATTTTGGTAAATGATTCTCATTTTAATATTATCTTTGCAACAATATAAAGCATGGAGGCTGATTAGAAAAAAGAAGGAAAGTTTGTGGATTCTGAATTTTAATTCTTAGGTATTTATTGGATGAAAGAGGGTCGGACACGGCAAATGAACGAGTTGGTGAGATTAGTGCTTAAACAGATGGGAATCGACCAACAGTTTAAAGAGCACGAGGTGTGTGAAGTGTGGCCTGAAGTGGTGGGGCAGATGATCGCTTCCCGTACTAAGAATTTGCGTGTTTACCAAGGTAAGCTGTATGTGAGTTTTACGTCGGCTGTTGTGAAGAATGAGATTATGATGGTGAAGGAGGGGCTGACGAAAGCATTAAATGATAAGGTAGGAGAGCAAATTATAAAGGAGATAATTATATCATAATTATGAATCTGATAGAGTCGGAGGATATATTAAAAGCTTCGGGAAGCTTGAACCGTTTCGGCGGGAATCTTGGCGGCAGTCTTGTGGCAAAGTTGGTTATGTATATTATGCGGTTGGATAAGATTAATAAATTGTATTCAAACGTGTATGATGAGAATCCGGAAGCTTTTCTGGATCGTTTGATCGAAGCCTTGGGCGTGACGATAGAGGTGAGTGAAGAGGAGTTGCAACGGATTCCAAAAGAGGGGGCATTCATTACCATTTCGAACCATCCTTTCGGGGGATTGGACGGAATCATCCTGATCAAACTGCTGAGTAAAATCCGGCCTGATTACAGGGTGATGGCAAACTTCCTATTGAAGAAGATTGTGCCGATTCAAGACTACTTTATGGGGGTCAATCCGTTTGAGAACAAGAAAAACATCTCCAGTGCCGGGGGATTGAAAGAGGCATTGCGACATCTGGCGGACGGGAAACCATTGGGTTTATTTCCTGCCGGAGAGGTTTCGGCCTATCATGCCGATTCGAATAATATCGAAGATAAAGAGTGGAAGGCGTCGGCGATAAGATTGATCGGGATGGCTGATGTACCTGTTGTTCCGATCTATTTTAAAGGTTCCAATAGTCTGTTATTCCATATATTAGGGTTAATCCATCCGATGTTGAGAACGGTGAAGTTACCTTCGGAGTTATTGAATAAGAAGAAGAGGGTTGTGCGGTTGCGGATCGGGAATCCTATCGATACGACAACCCAGCATTCTTTTGTCGATTTAATCCAATATGGCAGGTTTCTGAGGGCAAAGACCTATTTATTGGGTTCGTCGCTGGAGGTAAAGAAGTTCTTCCTGAAATCCCAAGAAGCCAGCCGAAAAGCGGAACCGATCATAGCGGAAATAGATGAGAATGTATTGAAAAAGGAGATTGAAGCTATCACAGCAGATCACCTGTTATTTAATGTTAAAAACTATTCTATTTATTGTGCTCCGGCGATGAAGATTCCGAATGTGCTGAACGAAATCGGCCGTTTGAGGGAAGTCACTTTCCGGATTGTCGGAGAGGGGACAAACCGGAGTATCGATTTGGATGAGTACGACCTTTATTACGATCATCTTTTTATCTGGGACCGGGATGTCAACCGGATTGTCGGGGCATACCGTGCCGGAAAAGGAAAAGAAATTATGAATTACTACGGGATCAACGGGTTTTATATCAACACGTTGTTTAAGATGCGTAAGGCTATGTTTCCGGTGATGTATGAGGCGATAGAACTCGGTCGTTCGTTTGTCAGGGAAGAGTATCAACGTAAACCGTTGCCATTGTTCATGTTGTGGAAAGGTATTCTTTATTTCCTGATCAAGAATCCGGAGTACAGGTACCTGATAGGTCCCGTTACGATTAGCGGGAAATATACAGCCGTATCGAAAGAGCTGATCATGAAGTTTATTCTACAGAATCATTGGGCTGGGGAGCTGGCGCGCCATATCTCTCCCCGGAGCAAGTACCGCGTTGAAACCAATGATCCGGATATCGATGTGATGTTGGAGGCTTCGCATAATAATATCACGCTATTGGACAGGATGATCGAGGATATCGAGCCGACAAGCGACAAATTGCCGATACTGTTGAAGAAATATATTTCGCTGAATGCCAGGATTGCCGGATTTAATATAGATCCTAAGTTTAATATGTGCCTGGACGGTCTGCTTATACTTGATCTTTTTGATGTGCCTATGAGCGTCATCGAATCGTTGTCGAAAGAGATCAACGACGAGACGATCTTGAGTCGTTTTACGCCTTGAGATTTGGGAAGGGTTCGGACTTTATTGATTTTAAAAATGGAGAATTGAAAATTGAAAAGTCATTCAAAATTCAAAATTCTTTGC
>JAVBLD010000048.1:0-59633 GCA_031553705.1 Marinifilaceae bacterium
GGGGAGAGCGTGAGAAAAATGAAGGTAGGTAAAAACAGATAAACCAAAATAAAAATGACCCCGTCGGCCAGGATACTTTGGGGGTCAAAATAAAAAATTTTAAGGGGTCAACTTCGCATTGGCGCACGGGGTCAACGCGCGCTGGATTTTCCACCTCTTGAAAGTAAGCTTTTCTTGCTGCTTCAGCTTGAAAACGTGTTTGCGGAAATCTAGGGAGTAGCTCATGCACAAAGATACAAATAATATGTCAAATTGCATTGATTTAACTATATAACACAGCTCGGCAGAAGAACTTTCTATTTACTCAAATATATGACGATTTATTTTTATTTGACTATACGTAAATTCCTGCTTAAAAAAGAATTTCTAATAAAAACGAAGACTCTAACAATCAAAAAAGTTATGACAGTCCTTTTTTAGGGACTGGTTATCGTAATATGTCTAAAGACCTAAGAGAACAGAAAGCTGTAAAGATCCGAGACATCAAATACTTTTAAAAGTAAACTCCCAGAAGCTAAACACAACTTCTGGGGTTCACTTTATTTTATGGACATTTCAAGCCCTTATAAAATCGCAAGCTTTATAACTTCGTCAATCGTCGCGACATAGTGAAATTTCAATCCTTTGAGATACTCTTTTTTGATATCGTCTATGTCTTTTTTATTCTCGGAACAAAGGATGATCTCTTTGATTCCGGCGCGTTTGGCTGCCAGGATCTTTTCGCGGATGCCGCCTACCGGAAGCACCTTGCCCCGCAAGGTGATTTCACCGGTCATCGCAATAGCCTTTTTCACTTTCCGGCCGGTCAGGGACGAAACCAATGAGGTAACCATCGTGATTCCTGCTGAGGGGCCGTCTTTCGGGACAGCGCCAGCCGGAACATGGATATGTATATTCTTCTCTTCAAAAGCCTTTTCATCAATACCCAAGCTGGCTGCATGGGTTTTTACATATTCCAGCGCAATGGTGGCCGATTCTTTCATCACATCACCAAGGTTACCGGTCATCGTCAACGCTCCCTTTCCTTTGCTCTGACTCGATTCGACGAAAAGGATCTCCCCGCCTACGGCTGTCCATGCCAAACCGGTCACTACTCCGGGAAGTTCATTGCCTTGATACTCCTCCCTTGAAAATATCGGAGATCCCAGGTACTCTTTCAGGAGAGGTTCGCTCATAATTACCGTAAACTTTTTATCTATCGCCACCTTACGAGCTACTTGCCGCATGATCTTGGCAATATTCATATCAAGGTTACGCACTCCCGACTCACGGGTATATTTCTCAATGATAACATCAATAATCGGATCAGGAATGGTGATATGCTCCCCTTTTAATCCATGATTTTCCAACTGTTTCGGTATCAGGTGGCGTTTGGCGATCTCCCGTTTCTCTTCGGTCAGATATCCGCTCATCTCAATGATTTCCATCCGGTCGCGCAACGGTGGGGCAATCGTGCTAAGGTCATTAGCCGTCGCAATAAACATTACCTTCGACAAATCATAATCGATATCGAGGAAATTGTCGTGGAAAGTACCGTTCTGTTCCGGATCCAGCACTTCCAAGAGTGCCGACTGCGGATCACCCCGGAAATCATTGCCCACCTTATCCACCTCATCGAGAATAAATACCGGATTAGAGGTACCTGCTTTTTTAATGCTCTGCAGGATACGTCCCGGCATCGCTCCGATATAGGTCTTCCGGTGTCCCCGAATCTCAGCTTCGTCATGCAGGCCGCCCAGAGACATCCGGACAAATTGCCGGTTGATTGCCTTTGCTATCGATTTCCCCAGCGATGTCTTTCCGACTCCCGGAGGGCCATAGAGACAGAGGATCGGCGATTTCATATCGGCTTTCAGCTTCAGTACGGCGAGGTACTCCAATATCCGTTCCTTCACTTTTTCCAGTCCGAAATGGTCCTCATCCAATATATTCCGGGCATGTATCAAATCGAGATTATCCTTTGAATAGTGATTCCAGGGCAGATCGATCATTTCACGCAGATAGTTCGACTGCACTGAATAATCGGGAGCCGCCGGATTCAACCGTTTCAATTTGTTCAACTCCTTTTCAAATATCTTCTGTACCTGCTTATCCCATTTTTTCTTCTTCCCTAAATTCTCAAGCTCCTTGATCTCCTCATCCACCGGATTACCTCCCAGCTCATCCTGGATCGTTTTCATCTGCTGATGCAGAAAGTACTCACGTTGCTGTTTATCAATATCTGTCTTAACCTTTTTCTGAATGTCATTCTTCAATTCCAACAGGTTCACCTGTTTACTCAGAAGTTCCAACAACTTGATCGCTCTCTGCTTCAGACCGTCCGTTTCCAACAACTCCTGTTTGCACTGATACTCCACGTCGGTATTAGAAGAGATAAAGTTGATCAGAAATGACATGTTTTCAATATTTCGCAATGCGAAACCGGCTTCTGTCGGGATATGGCTCGAATATTTCACAATCTTCAATGCCAGGTCCTTCAACGACTCGATAATGGCACCGTACTCCGGGTCATTCTCCGGCATAGGTTCCTCTTTCTTAAGCGTTATTCTTCCGACATGATATGGTTCATCATACAGGATATCCTCCAATACAAACCTCTTTCTTCCCTGAATGATGGCGGTAGTTGTTCCATCCGGCATCTCCAGTATCTTTAAAATAGAAGCCGCCGTGCCGGTTCTGAAAAGATCTTTAAATTCCGGATTTTCGGTATTGGTATCTTTTTGGGCAATAACCCCCACGACAGAACTTTGCTTATAGGCATGTCTGATCAATTTGAGTGATTTTTCTCTGCCAATATTTATCGGTATGATCACTCCCGGAAATAACACTGTATTACGAAGCGGTAATATTGGCAGTGTGTCAGGGATCTCTATTTGCTCCGATAGTTCCTTTTCACTCCCGAATAATGGTAAAAATTCCGACGAGTCGCCTACTATATCTTCCATAAACAACTTTTTCAAATCTAGTTTTTCCATTTACTCTCTCTTTCTCTTAGTTAAAAAATGTCATTCGTATTTATATATACCTGACATTTTGTCAATAGTAAATTATTTTATTACGTTCATTTATAATAACGCAAAAGCTATACCAAAAAACGGATTCGAGTTTCTACCCTGTAATACATAAAAATATGAACAGGCACTATTTAAATTAGCTCAACATTGCCAGGTTTGATCACGTTGCCGGTGAAGGGGGAGATGATGCCGGGAGCCAGCGAATTGTTTTATATTTTTGTCCGGACGCCCGACCGATGAATGCTTGAGCGAAGCGAGTTCCGGAGGTCAGTGAACGGCAAAAGTTACAAAACCGACGGCGGAGACCTTTCCCGATATCATCCCCTCCGGAGTAGAAAGAAACATTTTAAAAGAACATTTTATACCAATCTCGCATCATTTACAAAAACAAAGAGGTTGTCCGCTTTGGTCTTGGGACAACCTCTTTTATGTATACAAAAAGAAATAAGATTATTTCTTCCTATTTTCCATGTGCGTTTTATAACGATTCATAAACTTATCAACACGTCCTGCGGTGTCAACTAATTTTACTTTACCGGTATAAAAAGGATGGGATGTGTTTGAAATTTCCAATTTTACTAACGGATACTCCACACCATCAACATCTATTGTCTCCCTTGTTGCTGCCGACGACTTGGTAATTGTGATTGTTCCATTAGACATATCTCTAAATGCTACCAGTCTGTAATTTTCAGGATGTATACCCTTTTTCATATGTATATTTTTTTATTTATTATTTGCATTATTGGTCGGCAAAGATACATCATTCATTATAAATCCCAAAAGATTTTCAAAACTTTTTTTCGCACCTTGAATCCCACGCCCGCAACCCTTTTAAAGGTTTTGTATAATCTCCCTGAATAGCGCAGTCATCCGCGGTTGAGCCGTATGGCCGATATCCTGAACCTCTTTATGGCTGGTTTTAATCAGTTCCTCGGAGGCCGTGCTGTTAGTAATAACCGACATACCAAAGCACTCCATACCCATATGATTGGCGACAATTACCTCCGGAACGGTAGACATTCCGACAGCATCCCCCCCGATAATCCGGATCCAGTTGTATTCGGCAGGAGTTTCAAAAGAAGGTCCCTGCAAGCCGGTGTATATGCCTTTTTTCAGACTGATCCCTAACCGCCCGGCAGCCTCTTCCGCCAGTTTGCGGATACGCTTGCTGTATGCATCGGTCATCTCCGGGAACCTCGGTCCGAGGGCATCGATATTCTTTCCCCTTAGCGGATGTTCAGGGAACAGATTGATATGGTCGGTGATCACCATCAGGTCGCCCACCAGAAAACTCTGATTGACACCCCCCGCAGCATTGGAAACAAAAAGCTGTTTTATTCCGATCTCATGCAATACCCTGACCGGGAAAATCACCTCCTGCATCGCGTAGCCTTCGTAGTAATGAAAGCGCCCTTGCATGGCTATTACATTCTTCCCGCCAAAAACACCGACAATCAGATTTCCTTTGTGTCCTGTCACGGTCGAAACCGGAAAATATGGGATCGTAGCATACGGGATCGTATGCTTAATCTCTATCGACTCTCCCAATTCACCCAAGCCGGTACCAAGAATAATTCCCACCGAACAGCTTTCCCCGCCTAAAAAGCGGGAAATATATGCCGCACTATCTTTTATTCTTTCCAACATATTCGATTAATTCATTTAATAACAGATCTCCTTTATTTAAAAAAACCGGCACAATCGGTATATAATATATGTATTCCTTTATCCGTTCAGGCAGTTGTTCCCCGATAAACCGGACCGCATCTTTCTCGGTTGTAAAAATATATTTCTCTTTATTCTCTATCCCGGCAAACACCTCTTCTATATGACATATATCTTTCGGGCTAAAATAATGATGATCCGGATAGGTTAACTCCCTGACATCGGCCGTATATTTTTTAAGATGCTCCACATAGGGCGCTGGGCAAGCTATCCCAGTAACACAAAGGATCGTGCCATTTTTTCCAATGACCGGGGATTCGGCAGCACCGGAAAGAGAATGTATATCTCCATACTCCATATAGGTAAAAAAAAGCTGCTGATATGGTCTCACTTTCAACTGTTTTGTGACAATCCGGCGTTCTATCGGCTGTATATTTTTCGGGCACTTGGTAACAATGATATAGTCGGCTCTTTTCAGTGCCTTCGGTTTTTCCCGTAAGCGTCCGGCGGGCAACAGGCTATCCTGATACACCGGACGATGGTAGTCCATCAATACAATATTTTTATCCGCTTTCACATAGCGATGCTGAAAGGCATCGTCCAATAAGATCACTTCCGGTTTCTGGGGCAACGACAGTAATTTCCCGATACCTCTCACCCGGTCTGCGTCGCAAGCTACAATAATATCATGAAACTTACGTTTCACCTGTTTCGGTTCATCCCCGATATCCCGGGCGGTTGATGTATCGGTAGCCAATATAAAACCGCTTGTCCGGCGCTTATATCCCCTGCTGAGATAAGCCACTCTGAACTTTTTTTTAAGCTCGGATAAGATCAATTCCGTATGGGGCGTCTTTCCTGTCCCTCCGACCGTAATATTTCCCACACACAACACCGGCGTATCGAAGGTTTTTATCCTCAATATTCCAATCTGGAACAATAAGTTCCTTATCCCGATAACACTACCATACAATGCACTTAATGGCAGCAATAAAAGTTTTAAAAACGCCATAAAACCGATTTTAGCACATCCGGCATCCGAAGGGATATACTAATTCAGCACCATCTCATAAGGGATGCGAGCTACTAATCCCTCCGTATGTATCATATTACTGATACTATTCCAATGATCATATAACGGACCCAGTTCATTTTTTAGTATCCGGCTTTTCACTCCTTTTGTAAATCCGCTTAGAAATTCTTCGAACGGATTTTTCTGTACAGGATATTCCACCAGACTATATTGCTCCAAACCTGCCTTTTGGGCTGCAATGCGTATCGCATCTTCCAGACCTCCCAACAGATCCACCAAACCGATTTTCAGTGCATCCTCACCGGTCCACACACGCCCTTGCGCAATGGCATCCAGTTGGTCACGCCCGATGCCGCGCCCTGCCGTCACCCGACTCAAAAAGGTTTCATAGCCTTGATCTACATATTTCTGAAGCACGCTTTTTTCATAAACCGTCATCGGACGGGAGCTTATCGGAATACCCAACGGATAGCTTCCGCCGAAGTCACTATATTTATTTGTCTTTACCACATCGGTATGAATTCCTATTTTATCCTGAATCAGTTTCTCTCCGCTAAAGAACATACCGAAAATACCGATAGACCCTGTCAGGGTTGCCGGATCGGCCACAATCGTATCCGCAGCGCAGGAGATATAATAACCGCCCGATGCCGCAACATTACCCATTGATGCAATTAATGGTTTCTCTTTGGCCGCCAGATCAACTTCCCGCCAAATAATATCGGAGACCAATGCGCTTCCTCCCGGAGAGTTCACCCGTAAAACGATCGCTTTCACGTTCTTATTCTCGCGCGCTTTACGGATCGAAGCGGCCAGTTCCGGACCGATAGAGTTTGCGGCCTGCTCGATTCCGATCTCGCCCTGCGCATAAATAACTGCAATTTTATCTTTTGAAAATGCCTTTTCCCCCGTCAGAGGTACTTTCTGGTAATCAGCGATCGATACAAAGTTTAACTTCGCCGCCTGGTCAATGCCGCACTTTTCCCGTAGCAAAGCCAACATCTCATCTTCAAAAATAACATCGTCAAAAAAACCATATTCCTTAAACTCTTTCGCCGTATAAATATCAAACTTATCTGTGATTGCATTAATCGTATCGACTGTCAAATTCCGGTCGGCCGCTATCCCTTTTATTGTCGTAGTCCACAATGAATTTAAGTAGCGCTGGATCTGCTCCCGGTTGGCATCACTCATTTCATCGGCAACAAACGGTTCCACGGCAGCCTTGAATTTGCCAACCTTCACAACCTCCGGCTCTATCCCAAGTTTTCTTAATGTCTCCTTATAAAAAGATACACTGCTGCTCATTCCTGTCAGTACCAGCGGCGCTTCGGGATTTGTATACACCTTGTCGGCTACCGAGGCCAGATAATATCCTTTTTGCGAATAACCCAAATTGGAATAACTATATATAAACTTACCACTACTTTTGAAAATGGTCAGTGCATTACGAATCTCCGCAGCAGTTGCCAATGCGCCGAAGTTTCCCCTGATATCGGTCAGGTCAAGATAGATCCCCTTTATCCGGCTATCCTCTCCGGCCCTCTTGATACTCTCCAAAATCTTATTCAATCCGAGGGGCTTTTTGTCCATGTTAAACGAAAACATCCTAATATAATCGAAAGGATTATCCGAAACCCTATCGAGAATCTCCCCTTCAAACTTGATTCTAAGAATACTATTTTCTTTTACTTCTATCGGTTTATCGGACAATGTCGCGACGGCTCCGATAATTCCGAAAAAAACAAAAAGCAGAATAACATTTGCTACTAAAACACCGATAATTGCAGCCAAAGTATACTTTAAAAAACTTCTCATACGCAAAGATTTGAAAATTGAAAAGTTAAAAATGAAATCATCTATGCAACTGTCTTATATACAAATAATTTCAAAATATTTCACATTCTATATGATTTAATTCCGGATTTCGAAATCATATCTACTCCAATGTATTTTATTTCTGATTCAAAACTCAAAAAAACATATTTTACAAATGTAAATATATATTTTCTTTAAGGCAATAGAAAACAGGTATTATTTTGGTTTTACCTTAATTTTTGATAGCTTTACGCAGTATTTGAGGTGCAGGTTACAGGACGCAGGATAAAGAATTAGAAGTTCACTTTCAACTGTTAATTTTCAACTTTCAACTGATATCGACATGAGCAAATTTGTTATTACCGGAGGGAAAAGACTAAAAGGAGAGCTATGTCCTCAGGGCGCAAAAAACGAAGCATTGCAGGTGATCTGCGCGTGCCTGCTAACCAGCGAAGAGGTGGTCATTAGCAATGTTCCCGAGATTTTGGATGTGTTGAAGCTTATCGAGCTTCTGCAAGGAATGGGCGTACAGGTCAAACGGATTGCCTCCGGCGAATATTCATTTAAAGCTTCCAATATTGATTTCAATTACTTTGAAACGGACGACTTTTACAATAAAGCAGTCAGTCTAAGGGGGTCGATTATGATCCTCGGTCCGTTACTGAGTGTTTACGGTTGCGGAGTGATTCCGAAACCGGGAGGCGACAAGATCGGTCGCCGCCGGTTGGACACGCACTTCCTCGGGTTTGAGAAACTGGGAGCAATCTTTGAGTATAACAATAAAGACAGTTATTTTAAAGCCTCGGCAGAAAAACTAAAAGGATGTTATATGCTGCTTGACGAGGCCTCTGTTACCGGTACGGCCAATATTATTATGGCTGCTACACTTGCAGAGGGAGTGACAACAATATATAATGCAGCCTGCGAACCTTACATTCAGCAGTTATGTCTGATGTTGAATGCCATGGGAGCGAAGATATCAGGAATCGCATCCAATTTGCTGACAATTGAGGGTGTAAAATCCCTGAAAGGTTGTCGTCATCGCTGCCTCCCGGATATGATTGAGGTAGGCAGTTATATCGGGCTGGCAGCAATGACACGCTCCGAAATCACCATTAAAGATGTAAATATCGCCCAACTGGGTATGATTCCGGATGCATTCCGCCGTTTAGGAATCAGGATCGACGAAAAAGGGGACAGCCTTTATATCCCACGGCAGGAACATTATATGATCGAAAGTTTTATTGACGGTTCGATTCTTACAATAGCCGATGCCCCGTGGCCGGGATTGACCCCTGATCTTTTAAGTGTGTTCCTGGTAGTGGCGACACAAGCGCAGGGCAGCGTATTGATACATCAGAAAATGTTTGAAAGCCGCTTGTTCTTTGTGGACAAATTGATCGATATGGGGGCAAAGATTATCCTCTGTGATCCGCATCGGGCCACAGTCATCGGGCAGAATCACGAAGCGCAATTGCGGGCTACCAAGATGACTTCGCCCGATATCCGGGCAGGAATAGCACTGCTGATTGCCGCACTCTCTGCAGAAGGGGCCAGTACTATCCACAACATTGACCAGATTGATCGTGGCTACGAGCAGATCGACAAAAAATTAAACGAAATCGGCGCGGATATTGTCCGCATACCGGATTGATTTAAGAAGTAGCAGGGGCAAGTGGAAAGACAACTTAATTGAAAGTTGATACAATATGGACGTGCAAAGGGTCTGTGCATTCAGCAAGCAGTTTACGGATGGTCCGGCGGTACACAGGATGCTCGAAGTCGGGCATGATTTCGCAGAGAGGTATCAATACAAACCTGCGTTCGGCGATTCTGGGATGGGGAATGGTTAGCGCAGGAGTGTTGATGACCACAGCATCATAAAACAGGATATCTATATCAATCGGACGTGAAGTATAGCGCATCGCTCCTGCCGGACGTACGCGCCCCAATTGTTTTTCCGTTTCGGCACAAACTGCGAGAAGAGCTTCGGGAGACAATGTAGTATCATAAGCAACCGCTTTATTAAGAAACCATTCAGTACTATCAAAGCCCCAAGGTTCGGTGTTATAATATGAAGAAAAGACTACAACCTTTCCTACCCTGTTGGCCAGAAGAGTAACGGCCTCTTCGATTATAGCATATTTTTTGTCCGCATTGCTTCCAAAGAGTACAACCGCCCTCATACAGGTCAGTGTTGCTTCTTATGATATTGTCGTCCGTTATTCAGGCTTCCGGAGTTTTTGGATGTTTTCTGGTTTCCGGATTTATTGGAGCTAGGCTTACTTTTCTTCTGGAGCAGATCTTTAGGATTGGAAAGGGTCATCCCTTCCGGCATAATGACCGTACCTCCGTAATAGGAATTGATATCATCATATATCTGTTCATCCTCCACGCTATCTTTATTCCAGGTGAGAAAAGACTTTTTCATGTGATTGGCAGTCAAAACAATCAGTGCCCTCTTTTGATCGGGATCATCAGCCTCTCTGATCTTTTGAATCAGTTTCTCTACCGATTTACCGTAATGTTTGAACCTGATATGGTTCGTACTGTATGGGATACGTTCCGGTTTCTCGTTTAGTTTCTCAATAGAAGGCAAGGGATAAGGTGTCTCTATATCCAGTTTGAATTCGGACATGATGGCTAAATGATCCCACAGTTTATGCCTGAAATCGGGCACATCCCGCAAATGAGGATACAGATTCCCCATCACATCGATGACTGTTTTCGCAGCCCTAGCCCTTTCTTCTTTATTTTCAATGGCCATAATGTAGTCGACCATCTTTTGAATGTTTCTACCGTATTCGGGAAGAAGCAGTTTTTTCTTCTGAGTATTGTATTCCATCTATTTGGATAATTTTAAAAGCGCTCCACATCTCGCTCCGGGAAAGTACGACAATTTATTTGCCGGAAAGCATACCTTGCAGATAGTGCATACAAAAGTACATCTTTTTATTCACTTTTCAGCATGGTTTAGTTCTGTTCCATGTATAATTTTGCAAACTTTAACAACAGCACCCTTATACCGGCACTTTCAAACTGAACCTTTGCCTTTCTCTGGATGCCGAAACCATCCGTCGCCACCACTTTCCCATTCCCAAATGTCGGGTGATAAACAATCATACCCGGGGCGATCTGAGACGCTTCGACAGGCTTCAACTTAGAACGGTCGATTTCCGGTATGTTCAATGCTTCAGGAATACGTTCCGTCCTATTTCCAGCAGCTACCGGCGTATTAAGTTTGAATCCGGACGGTTCCTCGCATAAAGGGACATATCCCTCTATATAGCAGGCATCAATCTCCCCTACAAAACGGGAAACACGGGTAGAAACAATCTGTCCGTTCTTATACCTTGCCGTAGCATACGATATGAATATTCGTTTTTTCGCACGGGTCAATGCCACATAGAACAGCCGCCGCTCTTCCTCCAGTGCCGCAGGATTGGAGACACTCTGCAGGACAGGAAAGAGTTCCTCTTCCACTCCGGCAATAAAAACGTTGGCAAACTCCAAACCTTTGGCAGCATGAATAGTCATCAATGTCACCTTATTCAGGTCGCCCTCTTTTTCATTATCCTGATCGGTCAGCAGCGCAACTCCTTCGAGGAAAGCCGGCAATTTATCATCTCTTCCCTCTTTATAGGCTGTCTCAACAAACTCTTTAACTCCATTCAACAATTCCTGGACATTCTCTTTCCTGGATACTCCTTCCGGAGTATCGTCATTCGACAGATCGTCCACTATACCGGACATCCGTACGATCATACCGGCTGCATCATAAGCATTTTCCGCCCCGGCCAATTCGCGGAACCGCTCTATCAATAATCTGAATTTGCTCAGTTTAGCATTCGTTCCGGCATTAAAACCCTCCCCGGCTTTATCCAGGTTGCACAACACCGTCCAGACACTGACCTGATGTTGTACGGCAATCTCATGCAGCTTATCGACCGTCGAATCCCCGATTCCCCGCTTAGGGTAATTGATAATCCTTCTCAATGCCTCTTCGTCACTTTGGTTTACAGCCAAGCGAAAATAGGCCAGCAGATCTTTTATCTCTTTACGTTGATAGAATGACTGTCCGCCATATACCCTGTAAGGAATATTACGTTTCCGCAAAGCCTCCTCCAAGATACGCGACTGGGCATTGGTTCGGTAGAGAATAGCAAAATCATTGTACTCTTGCTGTTCATAATTCGCCAGTTTGAATATTTCATGCGTCACCTGAAATCCCTCCTCTTTATCCGACAATGCCCGGAGCACCTTTATCTTTTCACCGGTCTCATTTTCCGAGTAGATCCGCTTCGGAATCTGCTCTTTATTCTTACGGATCACACTACCCGCCGCATCGACAATGACTTTCGTGGAACGATAATTTTGTTCCAGTTTGAACAACTTAAAGGCCGGATAGTCATTCCTAAAGTTCAATATATTTTCGATCCTGGCCCCTCTGAATGAATAGATACTCTGCGCATCGTCACCCACGACACAGATATTCTGGTGCAACTCCGACAACTTCTTTACAATCAAATACTGAGCATAATTGGTATCCTGGTACTCATCCACTAAAATATAACCGAAACGGCGCCGGTATTTATCCAGCACTTCAGGAAAATCCCGGAACAGGATATTCGTCTGTAGTAACAGATCGTCAAAATCCATCGTATCGCTCCGTTTACAACGCTCCTGATACTGTCTGTATATTTCAGCCAGCAGCGGTCTTTTATTTTGTCTGTCTTCCGATACGATCTTTTGAGACTGGCCATATGCTTCAGCCACTACCAGGTTATTCTTAGCCATTGATATCCGGCCGAGCACCACGCTTGGCTTGTATAGCTTATCGTCCAGCTTCATCTCTTTGATAATCGATTTTATCAGGTTTTTGGAATCCTGAGTGTCATATATTGTAAAACTGGACGTATATCCTAACTTTTCCGCCTCCATTCGCAAGATTTTAGAAAAGGCCGCATGAAATGTTCCCATCCATAAGTTAGCGGCAACCTCCTCACCCGTCAAAAGGGAAATACGCCGGTGCATTTCCCGGGCAGCCTTGTTGGTAAAGGTCAATGCTAATATTTTATAGGCCGGCACACCTCTGCTTAACAGTTGCGCAATCCGGCAGGTCAACACACGCGTTTTCCCCGACCCTGCCCCTGCAATGACCAAGGCCGGCCCTTCCGTATCCAATACGGCAGCCCTCTGGCTATCATTCAATTCATCCGTAAGGTTCATTTTTTCTAATTGAAAATGAAAAACTTTCTCAGGAACAAGTACAAAATCATATATCGCCGGCAAAATTAAAAATTAATCTCCAACATCCCAACGGGACGGCGCATATTCAAAAATCATACTATTACTTGCTCATTTCTAACAATCACCACTTCTGAGATGTTTTAAAATCAGAAATATTTTCGATAAGTATTTGATATAATTGTTTCTGTAATTCCTTTTTTATAACTACTTTTGTCAAATGAGTGCTTAAAAAAAACTAACACACAACATCATTAAAAATAAACTGGTCATTACTAAATGAGTACAGAGAAAATATTACAACGGATATTTGATAATCTGGATGCATCGATTTATGTCACAGACATTGATACTTCAGAAATCATTTTTGCAAATAAAAGATTAAAGTCTTTTTATCCATATAATATTGAGGGTGAGCCCTGTTGGAAAGTTTTGGCCGGTGGCAGTGGAGACTGCAGTTATTGTAAAAAAGAAGAGCTTCTGAAGTTAGGTCCCGAAAGGACATTATCCTGGACCCATTTTCAACCCGATCTGAATACGTGGGTGCAAATGAGCGATGTCCTGATTCCGTGGCCGGATGGCAGGACTGTTCATTTAAGTTGCTCTATTGACATTACTGAGTTAAAGACAAAGGAGGAAGAGTTAAATAAATACAAAGAACACCTTGAAAGTCTGCTTTCTGAAAAGACTGAAAGCGAGCAGCGTATCAAATCTTTGAACGATAACCTTTTTAACGGCTTTATCTACCAGTTGTACGTCGACCCGGAGGATCACGACACTTACATCAGCTATATCAGTGCAAGTCATGAGAAAGTTTGCGGAAGAAAGCTGGACGGTACCGCTAAATCCAAATTCTCCGAATTCTCTTGCAACTTTCATCCGGATGATCAGGAAAATAAAAAAGAGAAGGACTTAAGATCTGCTCCTTATAAAGGTTTTGTTACCGAAAAACGATATATTAAACCAGACGGACAAGTTATTTGGCTTCAATTTTCGGAAACACCTCATACCAACAGTCAGGGAGATGTCTCCTGGGATGGGCTGACGATAGATATTTCCGACCGGAAAAGGATGGAGATGGAACTGATAGCTTCACGGGAAGAGGCAAAACTCAGGGAGCAAAAGATCCAAATGCTGAATGATAATATGATCAACAGTGCAATGTACCGGAACTACTACGATTCCAACGGGAAACTCATTTTTGATTACGCCGGCGCGCAATGGGACAAAATCACCGGAATACCCTTCGAATCATTCAAGGATAATGTATATACATTCATAGATAAAATCCACCCGGAAGATAAAACGTTTTTTTCATCATTAACCCGAGAATCCGGCACATCACTAGATGAAAGAACCATCGATTTTCGGTACTTTAAAGGAAATGATATGCGTTGGTTGCGTCTTCAATCCGTGGGTTTTAAACAGGACGGTATAATCTATCGCGACGGCATGATAAGCGATGTCACCGAACAGAAAAATCTGGAGATCGAATTAATAAAAGCGCGCGACAAGGCAGAGGAGTCTGACCGGTTGAAATCAACCTTCCTGGCAAATATGAGTCACGAAATCCGTACTCCGATGAATGCTATTATCGGTTTTCTCAGTTTATTGAAGAATAGCGACCTGCCGGTCGAAACCCAACATGAATATATGCGAATCGTCAGTGGTAGCGCCGACCAGTTGCTGAAAATCATTGATGACATCCTCGATATTTCAAAGATCGACGCCGGACAAATGAAAATCATCCCGGTAGAATCCGAAATAAACGGTTTGCTCCATGAAATAAAGTCGGTATACGAAGCAAGCTTGCTGACACAAAAAAATAAAAAACTGGCGTTGATCGTTGATGACTTTTTTGCGGAAGACTTCTGCTATTTTATGGCCGATAGCGCTCGCTTGCGGCAAGTGCTTGGAAACCTGATCGCTAATGCTATTAAATTTACTGAAAAAGGCTATGTGAAATTCGGCTATAAAGTGATCGAAGAGGGGCTTCAGTTTTATGTGGAAGACACCGGTATCGGCATATCGGAAGAACATATCAAAGAACTCGGGAAGCCATTCCACCAGGTGCATGACCTACGAGAAACCAAATATGGCGGTACCGGTATCGGCCTTGCTATTTCGATGAATTTAGTGAGGCTTATGGGGGGAGAATTCCATATCACCTCAAAGGTAGGGATCGGATCGCGATTCGAATTCAACATAAAGGCAGAACGGATTATGAAAGGGCCTTCAGAAAAGCCGAAAGTAATTCCGAAAATAGAACTAAAACCACCGGCAAGCCAGCCGGTATCTTTACCGGCAGAGGCTCCGGTTCCCCCCAAAAATACCGATAATTCAATGGATTTATCAGGGTTAACGATCTTAGTAGCCGAGGATATGGAAAACAATTTCTACTACCTGCAACTTCTGCTCAAATCGACCCAGGTGAACCTTATTCATGCATGGAACGGACAGGAGGCGGTAGAGTTGACGGAAAAACATCCGGAAATAGATCTTGTTCTGATGGATGTAAAAATGCCGGTTATGGATGGTATTACCGCAACCAGACTGATAAAAACCAAGAGGCCCGATTTGGTCATTCTTGCACAGACAGCCTATAATATCGAAGACCAAAAGCAACTTATTGAGGCGGATTACGATGGCTATATTTCAAAGCCTATCCGTAAAGATGTCTTTTTTAATAAATTGAACACATATCTATTTTCTAAAAAAATTCAAACCTAATTTAATGAATTATGGATAATAATAAGATGAATGAATCATTACCGCTTATCATCGAAAAGTACCTGCATGAATCGTGTGGGTGTACTTTGAGTCAGACTCCCTTTAGCAAGACCCTACATGAGATTTTCGAGAATACCGGATGTAGTTTCTTTGCCGTAGATAGAGCCAACCGGCAAATGGTCTGTGTTAATGACGCTTTAAATATTTTTACTGAGGCTGATCAGACATTTATAGAACAAACCTGCATTAACCTGTTTGATAAAGATTGCAAAGTTCGCGAATCGGCAGAGTTCTTCCATGAATCGACAAAACAGACTTATCAGGTAGAATGTATTACCTTGAATTGGTTCAATAACCGTCCGGTAAACTTTTTAACTTTTTCCAATATTTCTGCTCTTAAAGAGAAAATAGCAGAGAATGCAAGCCTATCCAAGTCTTCATTCCTGTTAAACTTAGGGCATGAGGTGCGCACTCCGATGAACTCTATTATCGGTTTCCTGGATTTCTTAGACGAAGATTCGTTGTCAAGAGAGGAACGTCGCCATTACATGCAAATCATCAAAAATAATTGCAACCAATTGCTGCAATTATTCAGTAATACCATCGACGGTTCGAAGAGCGAAACAAAAGAGATCACATTGTCAAGTGACCGGGTTCGTCTGAATGAACTCATGAACGAGATCCACAACTCATTTGAGCACCGATTGGAAGCTGAAGGAAAAACCGATATTGAAATCATCCTGTCGCACAAAGGTTCGCTTGCAAAAGCCGACGTCATAGCAGACGAGGCTAAATTGAACCAGTTGCTTTCTTCTCTTATCTCCAATGCTATGAAATATACGCAAGCAGGGTATATTAAATTCTGGTATCAACATGACGGCAATATGTTGCATTTTATCGTAAGGGATACCGGGATCGGTATGGATAAAGAGAAATTACAACATCTTTTCAGTCGTGAAAAATCCAAATCCTCAAATGAATTACAGGGAGAAACCGGGCTCAGTTTGCCTGTTTGTAAAAATATTGTCGAACTGATGGGAGGAGCTATATGGGTAGATTCAAACGTTAATGCCGGCTCTGCCTTCCATTTCACCATTCCTTATGTAGAAGCCGGACCAGAGGCGCATCATGCCGTAGCAACAAGTCATGGCGAACAACAAAGTGCATCGATCGGAGGAGCCAAAGCCGATATCCCGGTAAAACACAAATGGAGCCAAAAGAGAGTATTGCTGGCCGAAGATGATCTGTACAACAGCCAATATATGCTGGCTCTGTTGTCGCGCGTAGGAATTTCCGCTGTTCATGCTGTTAACGGTTCCATTGCCGTGGAAGAAGCTAAGAAACACAACTACGATTTGATATTGATGGACGTAAAAATGCCTGTTATGGACGGTCTTACCGCAACCAAGATCATCAAGAGTATAAATCCGCATGTGCCAATCGTTATCCAAACAGCATTTGCAATGACGGAGGATTCCATTAAAGCTCAACAGGCGGGCTGTGACTATTTTATAACCAAACCTATCAGCAAGGATAACTTGTTTAAAATCATGGAACAAGTATTCGGTTGATTCCGGTATATTTATTGTTTATGCAGAAACCGCCTTTTTCGAGGCGGTTTCTCTTTTTATCCGTTTGGGGAATAACAGCGTTTTATGTAATTTTGTCAGGCAGTCCTGCCTTTTTTGCGGCAAGGTATTTTCAGGACAACACAAAAACTATTATTTCATGGAACATTTACAAACGATAAAGCAACGTTTTGAAATCATCGGAAATAACTACGAGTTAAACCAGGCTATCAATATCGCGACACAGGTGGCCCAGACCGACCTGTCCGTTCTGATCACAGGGGAAAGCGGTGTCGGTAAAGAGATATTTCCACGCATCATACACGGATACAGCGTGCGTAAACACGCGCCATATATTGCCGTGAATTGCGGGGCCATTCCCGAAGGGACTATTGATTCCGAGCTATTCGGCCATGAAAAAGGAGCTTTTACCGGAGCTTTATCCGACCGTAAAGGTTATTTTGAAGTGACCGACGGCGGTACGATTTTTCTGGACGAAGTAGGCGAGTTGCCGTTGGCAACCCAAGCCAGGCTATTGCGAATATTGGAGACCGGTGAATTTATCCGGGTCGGTTCCTCTAAAATACAGAAAAGCAATGTACGGGTGATTGCTGCCACAAATCTCGATATCCAGACGGCCGTAAAAAACGGAAAATTCAGGCAAGACCTCTACTATCGACTCAATACCATACCGATTTATATACCACCCTTACGCGAACGGAAAGAGGATATACCGCTGTTGTTCCGTAAGTTTGCTGCCGACTTTGCCGAGAAATACAGGATGCCTGCAGTCCGCTTAACAGAAGATGCCGTAAGCGTGCTGGAAGAATTCCGTTGGCCCGGGAATATCAGGCAGTTGAAAAATATCACCGAACAGATATCTATACTCGAACAGGAGCGGTTAGTCGATTCGCTAACATTACAAAAATATATTCCATCGAATGATCTGGCATTGCCGGCCATCACAACGAGCCATGATACGTCGGACACGAATTTTGCTTCCGAGCGGGAAATCCTTTACAAAATCCTCTTCGATATGAAAAAGGATGTGAATGACCTGAAGCGATTGGTATATAATCTGATGCAAAAAGAGGGCAACCAGGAACAAGCGCTGGAACCGACAACATCGATCGTATTGAGGAACCTGTATACCCGGGATGCGGAAGTACCCAAGAATCCGTCCCCTCCTTCTCCGTTCCAGGACGAAAACAACCAGATACAGGATACGGAAGCCATTATTGAAGAGTCATTCTCGATTGAAGAAAAAGAACGGGAACTTATCATAAAAGCACTGGAAAAAAACCATGGAAAAAGAAAAGATGCTGCAATAGACCTCGGCATTTCGGAGAGGACATTATACAGAAAACTGAAAGAATATAATATTGTATAGAAGCAGAAAAACGGAGCTAAAGAATTGAGATTAAAAATTATCTTTCTTTTTCAGTTCTTACTTTTTAATCTTATATTTGTAGTTGCGCACAATTTAAAATCATGGGAATGGCAAAAAAAAATATCTGTCTGCTACTTATATGTATATGTTTTTGTTCCTGCGGAATTGTAAAGGTCCGTTATTCGATATCCGGAGCCAACATTTCGCCCGAAGTAAAAACATATTCGGTAGATTATTTTCCCAACAAAGCATTATTGGTTGTTCCTTATCTAAGTTCGCTTTTTACCGATAAACTGAACACTTATATCCGATCCAAAACAGGTTTGAGCGAAATGACCGATAATAATGGAGACATTCGGTTCGAAGGTCAGATCACCGGCTACTCCCAAAGACCTATAGACATACAAAAAGACGAGGTAGCCGCTTCCAATCGTTTGACGATCGAGATACGTGTAAAATATACAAACATCAAAGACGACAAATACGATTTTGACTCCAAGTTTTCAAATTATGCCGACTACCCGGCAAGCGCTAATTTCGATGCCATTGAAGAGTCGCTTATCACAGAGATCCTGGACAAAATTATCGAAGATATTTATAATAAGGCATTGGTCAACTGGTAGTTCATTGATGTATCAGCACCGTTAATCAAGATTATACCCGAATTCCGACCTAAGTTATGAAAGTCGAAAAACTAGTGGCACTCATCCGTCAACCCCGGAAGATCGAACATAACGATCTAAAAGAGCTTTGTGTACTTTTAGAGAGTTATCCCTATTTTCAATCGGCAAGAATCTTATGTCTGAAAGCATTGTATACATCTTCAAACAAAGAGTTTGAAGATGAGATCAAGTCAAGTACAGTGCATATTATCAATCACAAGCAACTTTACAAATATCTGCACGGCCGGATTGAGTTTGATGCCTTCATGCCGGATAGTACTGATAAAAACCCAGCATATTCAAGAATTGTTGCCGAAAAGATAAATGAAATCATCACCGAAGACAATATAAACCTTGGCGCGACGAAACCGACAGGAGATTTTACCGAGAAACCGGTCAAAGAAACCTCGGCGTTGCAAGAAGAGGTTTCTGCAGCACTTGTACCGGTTATTCCAGACATTGCTCCGGAGCACCACCAGGAGGAAGACTCAGAGATACTTCCATACGAAGCTATCGGCATAAATATCACCGAAACGGCAGACTCCGGCGATGTGCCTGTAACTCCTATAGTCTCCCGGCAAGAGGAACAGGACTCACCGGAATACATACCTATGGAATTGATTCTTAACGAAGAAGAGTCCGCCGATCACAGGCCGGAAGAATATGCCTCCCCGTTCGTCTTCGAATCGTCGCTAGCAGCCGAGGATATTTACCAACCGGAGAATGACAAAGCCCCACCAGCACCGGAAAAACCGAAGGAAATCTCCTCTTGCAGCAAACGCAAGGAAGCGCTTATTGACCGGTTTATCACAGAGGCTCCTACAATGCCCAAGATAAATCCGGAAACGGTAAACAACCGGGATCTTTCTATCGAAAACAACCTTCAAACAGAAGAGCTGTTCACCGAAACGCTGGCAAAGATTTATATCAAACAACAACTACATGAGAAGGCAATAGCAACTTATATAAAATTAAGTTTGAAATATCCGGAAAAAAGTATTTACTTTGCAGACCAAATTGAGAAGATAAAGAAAATCAATAACAACAACGAATAATATGTATATAGCAATTTCAATTTTAGTTTCGATTGTATGCGTTCTGCTAATACTGATTGTTTTAGTTCAGAACTCAAAAGGAGGCGGACTTGCATCTTCCTTCTCATCTCATAACCAGATTATGGGTGTCCGGAAGACAACCGACTTTCTCGAAAAAGCAACCTGGACATTGGCAGGAGGAATGCTCGTTTTATGTGTATTAGCTGCATTCCTGATTCCGAGAGACGCAAGCAGACAAGGGAAAAAATCAGCTATCGAAAACCAGGTTCAAAATGCTCCAACGCAACAATCTATTCCGTCATTCCCGATGAACAATAACAACGGAACCGAGCCAATCAATACTCCTAAAGAGTAAAACATATAAACCTCATACATGGTTAAACGTAAAGTGTCAGTATGTCAGTTCATGCTGACACTTTTTTTCATTCGGCTGTCAATATAAGTTTAAAGCATAAAAATGTTATTATTTATATTTTTATATTGTAGATCAATTAGTTGCATTAATTTTTGCTATGTGATATAAAATAAAAGCACCTTTTTTGGCACAAAATATGTATGACGACTTAGCAGATGTCATTTTAATTGGTGATGACACAATTACAAAAAACAAAACAAATAATTCATTATAAACTTTTAAAAACTGAGATTATGGCACTAAAGACCGTACTTAACAAGATTATTGTTGAGCCTGTTGAAGCAGAAACAAAAACTGCAAGTGGTATTATTATTCCTGATTCAGCCAAAGAAAAACCCCAAAAAGGTGTGGTAGTTGCAACTGGTAAAGGGAAAGCCGATGAACCGATGGAAATAAAGGTGGGTGACACTGTATTATTTGGAAAATACTCGGGAACAGAGGTTCATATTGACGACAAGAAATACCTGGTAATGAATCAGTCGGACATTATGGTAGTACTATAAAATTGAGAATTAAAAACTGAAAACTAGAATTAAAAACCAGAAGTTATGGCAAAAGAGATAAAATTCAACATTGAGGCCCGCGATCTATTGAAACAAGGAGTAGACGAACTGGCTAACGCTGTAAAAATCACCCTCGGCCCCAAAGGTCGCAATGTAGTAATCGAAAAAAAATTCGGTGCTCCCCAGATTACAAAAGACGGAGTTACTGTTGCTAAGGAGATCGAGCTTTCGGATCCGTATGCAAACATCGGTGCACAAATGGTAAAAGAGGTGGCTTCCAAAACGGGAGATGACGCAGGTGACGGTACCACCACTGCTACAATCCTGGCACAGGCAATTATCAACGTAGGATTGAAAAACGTAACTGCCGGAGCCAATCCGATGGAATTGAAAAGTGGAATTGACAAAGCTGTCATGGCAGTTGTAAAAAGCCTTGAAAAACAAAAAGAAGAAGTAGGTGAAAACTACGAAAAGATCCGTCAGGTAGCTCGCGTTTCTGCTAACGGGGATGATACCATCGGTGCATTGATTGCACAGGCAATGGAAAAAGTAAAGAAAGAAGGAGTGATTACCGTTGAGGAGGCCAAAGGTATCGAAACCGAAGTAAAAGTGGTGGAAGGTATGCAGTTCGACCGTGGCTATATCTCTGCCTATTTCGTAACCGACAGTGAAAAAATGCAGGCTGAATTTGAAAATCCGTTTATCCTGCTCTACGATAAAAAGATCTCTACGATGAAGGAACTGATGCCGATATTGGAACCGGTAGTACAAACAGGTCGTCCGTTGATCATTATCGCCGAAGATGTAGAGAGTGAAGCTCTGGCAACCCTTGTCGTAAACCGCCTGAGGGGTTCCTTGAAAATTGCCGCTGTAAAAGCGCCCGGATTCGGCGACCGTCGCAAAGAGATGCTGGAAGACTTGGCGATATTGACCGGAGGTGCAGTAATCTCGGAAGAGAAAGGCCTGAAGCTGGACGGAGTAACCCTCGATATGTTGGGTAAAGCTGGAAAAATAACTATCGATAAAGAAAATACAACCATTGTCTCCGGCGCCGGAGACAAATCAGCTATTGCCAACCGTGTTGCTCAAATCAAGAAATTGATTGAGAACACCACATCCGATTATGACCGTGAAAAACTACAAGAGAGATTGGCCAAATTGGCCGGAGGAGTAGCTGTACTTTATGTCGGCGCCGCTTCGGAAATCGAAATGAAAGAAAAAAAGGACCGTGTAGACGACGCTCTCAGTGCAACCCGCGCCGCAATCGAAGAAGGAATTGTTCCGGGAGGAGGAGTCGCCTATATCCGTGCACAAGCTGAACTGGAAGGACTTCGTGGAGAGACAGAAGACGAAACCACAGGTATCGAGATCATTAAACGTGCCATCGAGGAGCCGCTTCGTCAGATCGCTTTCAATGCCGGTGTAGAAGGTGCTGTTGTAGTAAATAAAGTACGTGAAGGAAAAAAAGATTTCGGATATAATGCTCGTACCGGAGTATACCAGAATCTGATGGAGGCGGGAGTAATTGATCCGAAGAAGGTTACCCGCGTAGCGCTTGAGAACGCTGCCTCTATCGCTGGAATGTTCTTGACAACAGAATGTGTACTGGTCGAGGAAAAGCAGGAGAATGTGCCTGCGATGCCTCCGATGGGAGGCGGAATGCCGGGAATGATGTAATAAAATAAGCTGCCGATCGGCAGCTTATTTTTTTGCGTATTCTCTTTGAGTTTCTTACTTTTACACCCGAAAGGTAAATACGAAAAGGAATAGGCAATAAAGAGCAGGAAGCAGCAGAAGACAATGCGATTTCGTACCTGATAATTAAAATACAAAATGATATATGGCACAAGAAGATGTATTTAAAAAACTGGTAGCACACTGTAAAGAGTACGGGTATGTTTTTCCGTCATCGGATATCTATGATGGCATGGGAGCAGTATACGACTACGGACAGTATGGTGTCGAGTTGAAGAATAATATCAAAAGATATTGGTGGGAATCGATGATCCGGCTGCATGAAAATATCGTAGGTATCGATTCTGCCATCTTTATGCATCCTACCGTCTGGAAAGCATCGGGACATGTGGATGCATTCAATGATCCGCTAATCGACAATAAAGACTCTAAAAAAAGATACCGGGCGGATGTCCTGATTGAAGAACAGATTGCCAAATATGACGAAAAGATCGAGAAAGACATCGAGAAGGCGAAAAAGAGATTTGGCGAAAGCTTTAACGAAGCATTATTCCGGCAAACCAACCTGCAGGTTTTAGCTAATATCGAAAAACGCGATGTCCTTCACAACAGAATAGCAGAAGCACTGAATAATAATGACCTGGTTGAATTGCGCCAAATCATCGTTGATGAAAAGATCGTTTGCCCGATCAGCGGCACCACCAATTGGACTGAAGTGCGCCAGTTCAATCTGATGTTTTCTACCGAAGTAGGATCTACAGCCGAAGGCGCCAGCAAGATATATCTGCGGCCGGAGACAGCCCAGGGGATATTCGTTAATTTCCTGAATGTACAAAAAACCGGACGGATGAAGGTTCCTTTCGGCATTGCCCAAATCGGCAAAGCTTTCCGGAATGAGATCGTTGCCCGTCAGTTTATCTTCCGGATGCGCGAATTCGAACAGATGGAGATGCAGTTCTTCGTACGCCCCGGCACAGAATTGGAATGGTTTGCCCATTGGAAAGCCACCCGTATGAAATGGCACCAATTACTTGGTTTCGGTGCTGAAAACTACCGTTTCCACGATCACGAAAAACTTGCACATTATGCAAATGCGGCTGCAGATATTGAATTCCGGTTCCCATTCGGCTTTAAAGAGGTGGAGGGAATTCATTCCCGTACCGATTTTGACCTGGCTCAACATCAGAAATTTTCCGGTAAAAAAATCCAGTACTTTGATACGGAATTGAATGAATCCTATGTTCCTTATGTCATCGAAACCTCTATCGGGGTAGACCGGATGTTTTTACAGGTCATGACTGCCGCCTATTGTGAAGAGGAGCTAGAAAAAGAAGACGGGAGCAAAGACCTGCGTGTAGTGCTGAAACTGCCGGCAGCCCTGGCACCGATAAAAATGGCCATTATGCCGTTGATAAAAAAGGACGGGCTACCGGAGAAAGCGCAAGAGGTGCTGGAATTATTGAAGTACGATTTCAATTGCCAGTACGACGAAAAAGATACGATCGGGAAACGTTATCGCCGTCAGGACGCAATCGGTACTCCATTCTGCATCACAATAGATCACCAGACGCTTAATGATCAAACGGTCACCATCCGCTACCGCGACACGATGGAACAAGAACGGGTTACTATTGACAAACTTTTCGATATCCTGAAAGAAAAAACAGATTTAAGAAATTTGTTGAAACAGCTATAGGCTACATTGAAAAGGCTGCCCGATCGGGCAGCCTTTTCAATGTAGCCTATTTCAATACTATACGCTCTACGTTTAAAGATAAGATCCGTTATTTTATTTCCCGAGCTTATCCGATATTATTTCCCGATCCTTCGTCAATTGCCCGCGCAGCTCTCCGATATTTTCAAATTTACGTTCCCCTCTGACCCTAAAAAGCAGACTCACGCTGATCTCCTCACCATAAATCTCCCTGTCAAAATCAAACAGATGCACCTCCAGCCGGATCACCCCGGTCTTGCAAACCGTAGGACGAGTGCCGATATTCAACATCCCGTCATACTCTTGTTGTCCCAATAATGCCTTTACGGCATATACCCCTGATGCCGGTAATAACTTCCGGTCATCGCTCACCTCTATATTTGCAGTAGGAAAACCAATCTCCCGTCCAATTCTGTCGCCTGCAACGACTTTCCCGGAAATAAAATAATCATACCCTAGGAATTCTTTTACCAGTTCCACATCCCCCAGCTCCAACGCCGTACGGATTTTGGTTGAACTAACATTGATCTGATTCTCTTCGTAAGCTTCTTCCTGCTCCAGATAAAAATGATATTTCTCTGCAAGTGCCTTCAGCGACTCGAAATCTCCTTCCCGGTCTTTCCCAAAACGATGATCATACCCAACAACAATCCCTCTCGCATTCAATCTATCTATCAAAATATATTTTACAAAATCGGTATAAGTCAGTTCTGCCAGTTCACGGGTAAAAGGCAATATTACCAAGTGATCGATACCAGCTATCTCGAGTATTTTCATCTTTTCATCCAATGTAGTTAATAATCCAGGTCGTTTTTCCAGAGGGTACAACACATCGCGGGGATGCGGTTCAAAACTGATGATGACTGATTCTCCGCCTAATTTAACAGCGGTTCTCTTCAAACATTCAATGACCTGGATATGTCCTTTATGCACTCCATCAAAGCTCCCCATTGTTACCACCGGAGTACTGATATATATATTTCCCAATCCGTAATGAACCTGCATTATCTTCTACATTTTGGACAAAGATACAAATTTGAAGCATGGAGGTATAGATTAACAAAAAAAATAATAATAAATCATCAACTTTCACAGAGGATAGGGAGTAGGGATAACGGAAAGGATTTAGTTTGAGGCTTTTACATAAAAAGGGCATAGAGAATTTTACTTTTCTTCTATGCCCTCCGCTTTAGTGGGATCTATATAGTATCAACAACATTTAGAACTACCACAGGTAGTACAGATCAGGCATCCTTCCTGATAAACCACCTGGGAACCACACTGTTCACACCGCTCTCCGGCAGCTTCGGTACCGTTTGGGATATATTTTTTCAGTGCCCGTTCCACTCCGTTTTTCCATGTATTAATATTTTCGTTATCAAACTCCATTGCGGCAACCAGTTCGACAGCCTGATGTACCGGCAAGCCGTGACGCAATACTCCGGAAATCAATTTGGCATAGTTCCAATACTCCTTGTCAAATTTAAAAGACAAACCTTCAACCGTCGTCTTGAAACCTCTTTTATTGCTGAACTGGAAGTCGTAGCGTGAATTACCTTCATCGTCATATTGCTTTACAATCTTACCGTCAGTGACCGCTTTTGGAAGCATAATCCCCTCTTCGTCATCGGCAATTCCGGTAAAGATTTCATACGGACGGCCTTCGTACAAACCGATAAAAGCAATCCACTTCTCTTTGTTGTTCTGGAATCTTACAACCTCAGCGTCAAGTTCTCTCGGACGTTTTGCAGGCATAGCCATCTCCTGTTGCTTTTTCTCTTTGTTGGAAACCAATACTCCGGCCCTGGAGCCGTCGCGATATACGGTACATCCTTTACAACCGCTTTTCCACGCTTCAATATATAACTTCCCGACCAACTCCTCCGAAGCGTCCGCCGGCAGATTTACCGTCACACTGATTGAGTGGTCCACCCATTTCTGTACCTCTCCCTGCATCCTCACTTTCGCCATCCAGTCAATATCATTGGAGGTAGCTTTATTATAGGGAGATTCCAACACCAAACGGTCGATCTCTTCATCCGTATATCGCTTATTTGTGTCGTAGCCGTTGACTTTCATCCACTCGGCAAATTTATGATGAAATACGATAAACTCTTCATAACTGTCTCCCGACTCATCTACAAAATCTATCCGCACATTCTGGTCGTTCGGGTTGACTTTTCTTCTTCTTTTATAAACCGGAAGAAATACCGGCTCTATACCGGAGGTGGTCTGAGTCATCAAACTGGTCGTCCCGGTCGGAGCAATGGTCAGGCAGGCAATATTCCGGCGTCCGTATTTTGTCATTTCATTGTACATCTCCGGGTCGGCCTCTTTCAGGCGCATAATATACGGATTATTGGCCTCCCGTTTTGTCTCATAAATTTTAAAACTTCCCCGATCCCTTGCCAGATAAACAGAAGCCCGGTACGCTTCTACAGCCAGCGTTTTTTGTATCTCGACGGCAAAATCAATTGCATCCTCACTACCGTAGCGCAGATTCAATGCGGCCAACATATCGCCTTCCGCTGTAATCCCGACTCCGGTACGTCTCCCTTCCCGTGCTTTTTCTTTAATCCTCTCCCATAACCTCAACTCAACTCCTTTCACCTCATCATCTTCAGGATCGGCATGTACTTTCGCCAGGATCGTATCTATTTTCTCCAGCTCCAGATCAATAATGTCATCCATAATTCGTTGTGCAATAGCTACATGCTTTTTAAACAACGAAAAATCAAAGAATGCACCTTTGGTAAAAGGGTGTTGTACATAAGAGTAAAGGTTCAACGCCAATAAGCGACAGGAATCATAAGGACACAACGGGATCTCCCCGCAAGGGTTCGTCGATACCGTCCGATATCCTTTATCAGCATAACAATCCGGTACGCTTTCCCGGATAATGGTATCCCAGAACAGGATTCCGGGCTCTGCCGATTTCCACGCATTATGTACAATCTTATTCCATAATTGTTTTGCCTGGATTGTTTTTTGGTTTGCAGGATGCTCGGAATAAACCGGATATTTTTGAATATATTCCTGGTCGTTAATTACAGCGCGCATGAAATCATCGTCTATTTTCACCGATATATTCGCACCGGTTACCTTCCCTTCGGTCATTTTAGCATCGATAAAACTTTCCGAATCAGGATGATTAATGGAGACACTCAACATCAACGCTCCGCGACGGCCATCCTGCGCTACTTCGCGGGTAGAGTTAGAATAACGTTCCATAAACGGAACTATTCCGGTCGAGGTCAATGCAGAATTTTTTACAGGCGATCCTTTAGGACGGATATGAGATAAATCATGTCCTACCCCTCCTCTTCTTTTCATCAATTGTACCTGCTCCTGATCGACTTTCATCACACCGCCATACGAATCGGACGGACCTTCATGACCTATCACAAAACAATTAGACAAAGAAGCGATTTGAAAATCGTTGCCGATACCGGTCATAGGTCCCCCCTGCGGCACAATATACTTAAAATCACGTAGTACCTCAAAAATCTCATCTTCACTAATCGGATTCGGATACTTCTGATCCACCCTATAAATCTCTTTCGCTAACCGGCGATGCATATCATCCGGATTCTTTTCAAAGATATTCCCATAAGAATCTTTCAATGCATACTTATTTACCCATACTCTCGCCGCAAGTTCATCACCATTGAAATAATTCAAGGAACTTTGGAAAGCCTCTTCTACGGTGTAAGTCTCCTGTCCCGTAATTACTTTTTCATTCATAATATCTTATATTTTAATACACGTTTTCTCTAAGTAGACTGAACTACAAATGTACGAAAAAAGGTCATATAAGGATATTTTATAACAAATCATTTTTAAAAGTTTTCCAAAAAATACACATACCATTCTGTATATTAATATATTAGAAAGAAGGATATGGCCAGAAAATTTTCAATTTTTTTTTTCAATAAAAATAAGGATATAAAAAAACTTAAACTTGCTATCTATCCCAACCTGTCAGTTTAAAACTAGGAAACAGTAGATATGGAAGATATAGAAGCTAAATAGAAAACTATAATCAGATTTTTAGGCAAAGAATTACAATAACCGGAATATAAACCGGCTATTCGAAAAATAAAACTATCAGATTTCTTTAATTTAATTCGATAAGCTCTTGTGGAATCTGAACGAGAATCTTGTTCTCTTCCAAACAGACCTCTTTTATATATTCTTCGGAAAGCGGCAAAAGAATCTCTTTGCCGAAAATCTGAACGGATAAAACCACATTGCCCGAATAATTGGCTATATCAATGATTGTACCCACTTCACCGGTATTTCTGTCTATTACGGCAAAACCATGCCATTCGAGAGGATCGGCAGCAGACGATCCGGATTGTTCAAACTCCTCCTCTATCCGTTTTGCTTCCAACATAACCTCACAACCGGTCAGGCGCTCCGCCTGTTCTTTTGTATCGACAAATTCAAACTTAATAATATAAGAAGAGTCGTTCCTGACAGACAAGCCGTCCTCTTCTATAAAAAAAGGAACCGGTGCTCCATCCAATTGGATAAAGACCGGTTCATTAATATATTTTTCCAGCAGATTACTGTCGGATCTGACGATCACTTCTCCTCGGAGACCATGGGCCTTTACCACCTCTCCTGCTACAAGGCAATCGTTCCGGGTAATCATGAAACTATTCGGTAGCAGGAGTTGCTTCTTCCGCCGGTTTCTCAGCGACTTCCTCAACCACTTCGGGGGCTTCTTCAGCTTTCGCAGCAGCAGCGGCTGCTTCAGTCTCGGCTTTCTTTTTAGCAATCACTTCCGCTTTAGCGGCTTTTACTTTAGATTCTGCTTCCAATCTCTTTTTAGCAGCCGTATCTCCATCCTGTGCTAATTTCTTAATTTTAGATTCAATTTTTGAATTTTTCTCTTTCAGCCATGCTTCAAATTTTGCTTCGGCGGCAGCCGTATCGAAAGCTCCCTTTTTAACTCCTTCCAACAAATGTTTTTTCAGCATAACACCTTTGTAGGACAAAATGTTTCTTGTCGTATCGGTGGGTTGTGCTCCTACGTTCAACCAATATAAAGCCCTGTCGAAATTAAGGTCGATTGTTGCCGGATTGGTATTAGGATCATACGAACCGATCTTTTCGATAAATCTTCCGTCACGCGGAGCTCTGCTATCCGCCACTACTACATGATAAAATGGACGACCTTTACGTCCGTGTCTTGCTAACCTGATTTTAGTTGACATCCTCTTAATTTTTAATGAATTAAACTTTCCTATTCTCGATAGGAGGCACAAAGATAATCTAAAAAATGAAATATGAGAAAGAAAAAAGAAAAAGATGAATCGGCATTTAATTATCCGGCAATGAAATAGCCGGATTTTTGCTAGAAAAAAGTTAAAAATCAAAATACTTGTTAAGATTAACACTGTATATTATGTCATTAGCATCTAATAATGTATCTTTGTATGTGCTTAGTAGTATTTTGACATCGCGTGTGTATATCATTGAAAATGAAGACGTAAAACTCTTCATTTATTGAGAAGTTACAATAGCATTGCAGACTATTTTGTTTACCCGACAAATAGTTTGTAAAGGTAAATTTTGGGGAATGGTGTGTATATGCTTAAAAATAAACATTACGGGAAAAGAATTATAGCGTTTCACGTTAAAGATCTGATATTTTCGATCCTTATAGGGATTTTTGTACTTTTCGGCAAACAGGGGATCGCCCAGGAAAATCTTCCGGCAATGTCCTCTTCTTCCAAGTCCGCGGAAAAAATCACCGTACAAGGTATCATAAAAGACAAAAACGGATCTCCCATTGTCGGGGCCAATGTATTGGAAACAGGCACCTCCAATGGAGTTGCCAGCAATATAGAAGGGAAGTTTTCATTTACTGTTCCGGAATCGAAAATATTCATTGTTTCGTTTATCGGATATAAGCCGTTCGCTGCTATCTGTAAAAAAGACACCTTTTATCAAATCATTTTGGAAGAGGACGATGTTTTATTGGAAGATATTATTGTAACGGCTCTGGGTATCAAAAGGAGAGAAATCCCTCTTGCCTATTCTGTCGTAAAATTAAGCGGGGATGAGTTAGTACGTGTCAAAGATCCGAACATGATTGTGACCTTGATAGGTAAAATCGCCGGGGCGCAAATCGGGAAAAGTGCAGCCGGTCTGGGAGGATCGGCAAAGGTAAATATCCGTGGAGCACGTTCCGTAGCAAGTAATAACCAACCTTTATTTGTAATCGACGGGGTACCGATGCTCAATTCAGGAGGAGAACAACCATACACAATCATCGGAGGAGTTGCCGATGCCGGAAACCGGGACGGAGGGGATGGTATTTCCAATCTGAATCCGGAAGATATCGAAAGCATTAGCATACTGAAAGGCGCTCCTGCTGCTGCCCTTTACGGATCACAGGCGGCCAATGGAGTTATCCTGATCACCACTAAAAAAGGAGAAGTAGGAAAACAGGAGATTGCCATCTCTTCTAATGTGACTTTGGACAAAGCCTTTTGTCTTCCGCAATTTCAAAACTCATACGGGGTCAGTGATCTTATCGAAAGTTGGGGCGAACGGAAAAACATTCCGGCTTATGATAATGCAGGGGACTTTTTTAAAACGGGAATCACTTTTATTCACTCATTATCAATCATTTCCGGGAATGAAAAAATACAGAATTATCTTTCATACGCCAATACTATTGCTACAGGACTTCTCAAAAACAGCCGGCTGTCAAAGCATAATATTACGCTCCGGTCAACGACCGGCCTCTTCAACGATCGTCTGAAGCTGGATGGTAATATTAACCTGATAAAGCAGGATATGAAAAATAAAGCTACCCCCGGAGGTTTCTATATGAATCCGTTGGTAGGCTTATACCGCTTTCCGCGGGGAATGGATATTTCCGAATACCGGGCCCATTTTGAAATGCCGGATCCGTCAAGAAACCTGAATGTTCAAAACTGGCACTCACCTACCGAAGATTTCGAACAGAATCCGTATTGGATTGCAAATCGTATCGAAAGCATCGACCAACGGGTACGTACCATCGCATCCATTTCGGCTAAATTGAATGTCACAAAATGGTTTTCAATCCAAGCGCGTGGAAACCTGGACTATGTCAATGACGAATTCCAGCAGAAGTTCTATGCTTCTACCGCACCTGCATTAACCGGGCAAAACGGGCGGTATATCGAATCCGATTACCAGGAAACACTATTTTATAGTGATATTCTCGCAATATTTGACAGGAAATTCGACCATTTTTCCACACATATCGCTATCGGAGCAAGTGTTGAGGATAAAATCGTCAATTCCAACCGCTACGACTCGAAGACCGCGTCATTGAGATATGCCAATGTCTTTAATATTGCCAATATCAATATGAATTCCTCAGCTTATATTGAAGAGCGGAACAATGCGCATAGGCAAATGCAATCCCTGTTTACTACAGCCCAGATAGGTTATAACGAATATCTGTTTTTGAATATGACTATGCGTAATGACTGGGCCTCTACACTAGCTTTCACGAAATACGAAAAAACCGGATTCTTCTATCCTTCGGCAGGTGTATCCTGGATTATGAACCGGATGCTCAAAATGGCCGGATGGATCGATCTGGCAAAAGTAAGGGCCTCATGGAGTATGGTAGGGAACGATATTCCGTTATACATTACCAATCCGATAGCCCACATCACAGCAGGCGGCACAATACAGCCCTCCGACGCCGCTCCTTTCGAGGACATGAAACCGGAAATGAATACTTCTATAGAAATCGGTACCGAATGGGATATGTTTAAATACCGGTTGAAACTGGACGCAACATTTTATAAAACCAATACCCGAAATCAATTTTTCAAATTACCGGCCAAAAACGGTGATGATTACGCCTTCCGGTATGTAAATGCCGGCGATATCGAAAATCGTGGCATTGAAATCAGCATAGAAGGGACCCCGGTACTAAGCAAATCCTTCAAATGGAAAGCCGGAGTGAACTATTCGACCAATAAAAATAAGGTGATCAAACTACATGAGGAGCTGCCCGTATTCCTGTACGGCCCCAGAGGTTTTTCTTCCAGTTATGCCATGAAATTGAAGGAAGGCGGTTCGTTTGGAGATATATACGGTAAAGCTTTTAAACGAGATGAAAACGGAAAAATCCTTTTTGAAACTTCAGAGGAGAAACAAAATCTTCCCATATCGGAAGGAGAAGGGAATACGATTGTAGTAGGGAATGCCAATCCCCGTTTTGTGTTAAGTTACAACAATACGCTCATTTACAAGAATCTTTCTCTATATTTTCTTATTGACAGCCGGTTTGGCGGTAATGTATTATCGCAAACCGAAGCTGACCTGGATATGTTTGGCGTAACAAAAGCGACAGGAGATGCCCGGGATAAGGGGTATGTAAACCTGGAAGGGAATAGGATCACAAAGGTCAAGGAGTTTTATAAATCGGTCAGCGGTCGTTCAGGAGTAACTGAGTATTATATATATGACGCAACAAATATCCGGTTGCGAGAACTCTCTTTCGGGTATTCTCTCCCCCAGAAATGGATTGAAAAGACAAAAATGTTCAAGGGTGCCCAGTTTTCTTTGATCGCGCGTAACCTCGGCTTTATTTACAAGAAGGCTCCTTTCGATCCGGATCTGATTCTTTCGACCGGAAACGACAATCAGGCCGTAGACTCATATGGCATGCCTACAACCCGGAGCATCGGATTTAATGTCAGGTTCACTTTTTAAAATCCAAAATTGAAAATCAGTTCTGTTTATGATAAAAAGAGTAGTATATAAATCCGTTATATGGACACTTCTTGTCGGTCTCTGCGGATGTACAGACCGGTTCAGGGATCTCAATACCGATAAAACGGGTATCACCGATAACGATTTGAAGATTGATTTCAACCATCTCGGTACTCCGTTGAATGTAATACAGCAAGGGATCTATTTTAATTATGAATACGGGAAAGGCAGGAACTGGCCTTTTCAGCTTATGCAAAACCTAAATGCAGACATGTTCAGCGGATATATGCATGATTACAAGCCATTTAACGGAGGATCGCATAACTCTGACTATAATATGCAAGATGGATGGAATGGGCTGGCCTGGGAAAATACTTATGCCTATATTTTTACACAAATCAGAAGATCAGAAGATTCCACCAGAAAAATTTATCCATCCTTCCATGCCATCGCCAAAATACTGAAAGTAGAGGTGATGCACCGGATATCGGATTACTACGGGCCTATCATCTACTCCCACTCCTGTCAAAAAGAGAACAAATATGAACCGGACTCCCAGCAGGAAGCTTATTATGCTTTTTTCAATGATTTGGACACAGCAGTCGTATTATTGATAAAACATTTGGAGGAGAATCCCAGGGCGACCGAATTCAAGCGGTTCGATATACTACTGGATGGAGAATATGCCACCTGGATAAAATTCGCCAACTCATTACGTTTAAGATTGGCTATACGGATTGCAATGGCTGCTCCTGAGAAAGCAAGAACAGAATACTTAAAAGCGCTAAATAACGATTACAATGTCTTTGAAAACTATGGAGAGATTGTCACCGTTTCCGGAAAAAACGGATATACAAATCCGCTTGGCGAAATCAATCTCGTATGGGGAGAGTCCTTTATGAATGCATCGATGGAATCTATCCTCAACGGTTATCAGGATCCGCGCATGAGGCTATTTTTCCGGCCTTGTCCGGAGGATTTGATACTAAAAGACAAAAATAATAACGACTCTATTACTATTCCGTTGAAAGGTTTATATAAAGGAGTCCGGCAAGGTACGGTCCATTCGCATACATTATACGCTTCCCACTCGAAAGTATATGTAACCCAAGCAACCCCTCCGATCCTAATGACGGCAGCCGAAGTATGGTTTTTGCGGGCCGAAGCGGCTCTGCGGGGATGGAGTGCAGAAGATCCGGAAACATGTTATAAAAATGGGGTGAAAAGCTCATTTGCTCAATGGGGCGCTTCGGATGTAGAGCAATACCTGCAAAACGACCGGACAGGTGCCGATTATATAGACGCTTTTACCGCAAGCAACAATATCAAAGCCCGCTGTAGAGTATCGCCCCGCTGGATTGAAACGGCCGACCGTGAAACAAAATTGGAAAAAATCATTACGCAAAAATGGTTGGCTATCTTCCCAGAAGGATGCGAGGCCTGGGCAGAACAGCGACGGACAGGTTATCCCCGGTTATTCCCTGTAAAAGTAAACAACAGTAAAAACGGATGTATTGATACCGAAACGATGGTCCGTCGATTAAGCTTTCCGGGAGTAATCATTGACACCAATAAAGAACTTTATGATAGGCTCAGTGCCTTACTAGGCGGACCGGATAATCCGGGTACCCGGTTGTGGTGGGACACCGGCAGGAATTTTGCCGATGTCTACAAATGACAGATCTAAACTTATATCTTTCTGCTTTATTCTATCGTAAAGCGGAAATATGATGTATTTTCCATGATCGGCATATTCGGCATATCGGAGGCTTGCCCTCCTGTCAAGTAAGCGGTAATGGCCCGGTTAATCGCTCCGTGCCCGACGGCAAGTATATGCTTCCCGGGATAATTCTGTTTCAGATAGTCAATAAAACAAACAGCCCGTTGAAACAACTGTTTTAATGTTTCACACCCTTCCGGAAGATTCTCCCAATCCAGTTTATCCAAACGGCCACCCGTATGTACGCCCCAATCGATCTCACGCAACAAAAGGGTGGAATGTGGTGACATCCCTCGCGATTTTGCGACAATCATTGCAGTGTCGTAACTTCGGGCAAGATCACTGCAAATGATCACATCCAACGACTCGCCGCTCAAAGTAAACGCAAGTTCTTTTGCCTGCCGGATTCCTTTCGGAGAAAGAGTTCCGGGAGTATGTCCCTGCATGACATGCCTACGGTTTTCGAACGTCTCCCCATGACGTGTCAAAATTAGATGTATTGGCTCCATTCCTATCTGTTTAGAGCAGCAAAGGTAAATATTATAAAGAATGAAAAGTAAAAAATAAAAAATCAGGAATCTTAAAATTCTTTTTTCACAACCTGTAACCATCTGTCAACCCGTTGTTCCGTCTTATCCGATTCGAAGTCCTCATCCAATGGCAAACCGACAAAGACACCTTTATCCAATGCCAGGGAGTCTACAAAAGTATAATCAGTAACCGGCGTTTTTCCTATCAGGACCCCTCCGATTTCAGCAATAATATGTGAAAAATCACCTAACGTGTCCACAAAGTTATTCGGATAAGTAACATGATCACCCAGACCTACGAGGGCAACCTTACGCCTATCCAGGTTAATCCTGCGAAGTCCTGGTATAAACTGAGCCCACGGATTCTTTTGTTCCTCTTCCCAGGTACTGTTGCCAAGCGATGAGCATACAATAATAATATTCCGGTAATCCAACCACTTCTCCGGAGTCACCAGGGCAATACAAAACATATCCGGTTTCCGGTCGGCCAATTTCCGTTTGATGCATTTAGCCACTCTATGCACGCTTCCTCCTGAAGGAGCGTAAAATATTCCGACGGATTTCAAATCCCGGCTGTGCTTATCCAAAAGATAGTTACTTTCCAAATCTGCCGTCAATCGGCGCACCTCTTTCTGTTCCTCTGTTCTCTTTTTCATAAACCGCAATAACATTATAAAAGCCGTTCACATGAACGCCCTTCATATTACTACGATCGTCCAGTCACAAGGTTACAACTAATTCCGCTTACCTTTTTGCGCGCCGATGGCCAGTAAAACACCCAGCACAACACCAAGGAGCGCTGCAAAGAGTACCCGCATATTGCCCGGGAGTAAAAATGTAATAGTATGTGCAGGGAACCAGAACAGAGGTATCGTTTTCTTGAAAACAAAGCCCCAAAGTACCCCCCAATTGAGGTTCATCATAATTTCCCGCACCTTTATCGGAGTAAAAAAACCACGTAATGTCCCTCCGTTATTCAGGATATGAGTATCGGTGATTTTATGCAGCGTCATAAAAACAGGAGCAAAAATAGAGTTCATGGCAACCGATATCGAAAAAGCAACCACCAGTTTCGACCATGATAAACCGCCAGCCATAGCTTCAGCAGCCTCTTTCATTCCCAGGTATTGTAAAAATGCAGGTGTCCCGTTCGAAAATATAATCATTGCCATATTAATCCCCATACCGAGCACCCCCCATACGATAGCCCGGGGCAGAATACCGAAACCTTTACGGTTGTACACTCCGGCGCTAATACGCAACCCGATCACTTCGCCCAATGTAGCAAGTACCGCAAATTTAAAAAAGCTCATCACCATGCCGTGAACAGCATTAAACGAATGATAAAATTCATAAGCCGGTTTACATACAAAAAAAGGCAGAAAACCTGTCACCACACAACAGGTGAAAATAATGTCTTGTTTCTTCATAATCAATTGATCGATTCAGACAGAGGATTTTACAGGAAATCAATCATTCACAACTAGATAAAAGACGGTTCATGGCTTACTTTCCTTGCCTACCAGGTCCTTATAAAAAAAGGATATCCCCTTTTTGACTCCTTCCCGTACACGCCCTAAACTTAAAAGCACAGCCAAAAGCAGTACCAGGATAGTAATCATCATCCTCCTCTCCGATTTACTATACTCTCTCCAAGGCTTCATCCTCTATCTTTAAACGAAAATATAAAGTGCAGTAATCAAAATGATCTCCTGCACCTTATATATTTTTTATTTTTCTATTCTTATTCTGGCGTCTACAGCTACTATATCCTCTTTATTACCGAGCAACGGATTCAAATCCATTTCATAGATCTCAGGTGCAACCTTAACCAGTACGGATACTCTTGCTATCGCTTCGGAAAACCTATTTTCATTTACAGGTTCCTGTCCACGAATTCCTTGTATAATCTTGTATGACTTCAGGCCTTTTATCATTGTAGCCGCCTCGTCCTTTGAAATCGGCGCCAGTCCAGCCTTTACATCTTTCAGCACTTCAATAAAGATACCTCCTAATCCGCATAACACCATATGTCCGAATTTATCTTCCCGCTTCGCTCCGATAAACACCTGCGTCCCGGACAGCTGTTGCGCAAGCATTACCGCATAGGTATCCTTTATCTTTATCATCCGCTTAAACTCGCTACGTACGGTAGCTTCATCGGAAATATTCAATGTAACACCGCCGACATCCGACTTGTGTACCGGTCCCACTACTTTCATCACCAGCGGGAAACCTATCGATTTTGCCGCTGCGACGGCAGCCTCTTCCGTATCGACTACCCCTTCTTTTGCCCGGGTTATTCCAGCAGCGTCCAACAGTTCATGAATCTCTACCGGTGACAAATAGCCATTCCCGGCCTTATCCACAATCGCACGGATTCTCTTTTCATCAACAGAAGGCAACACTATCCGCTCCGGTTGAGGTTGCGGCGTCTGAAATACTTTTACCAACGCATTTCCGAAAATCACCTCATCAGGGAAATATACCCGTCCTTTTCCCACAAAAGAGTCTATCTCGTCTTTCACAATCTGTGATGAAGGGAAAATCGGGAAAATCGGTTTTTTACAACTCTCCATCTTCCGGTTTAGCACATCGTACACATCGAATATCGGGAACAGTCCGGGACTTCCGAAAATAACCGCCACTCCGTCAATATGATCAAAATCGTTATCACAAGCATCCAATATATGTCCCAATTGTTCCGCTGTTCCGGTAGCCAGGAAGTCGATCGGATTTCCTACCGAGGAACCGGGAAACAGTTTTACCAGCAACCGCTCCGCTTTTTCTCCTTCCAAATGCGGAACATCCAGACCACCGTTTGACAAAGCATCGGTCAGCATCACAGCAGGTCCTCCGGCATGAGTCACTACGGCAATATTCTTACCTTTCAATTCCGGATATGTAAAAATACCGGCTACCGTAGCCAACTCATCACGACCATTACAACGCACAATGCCAGCCTTACGGAAAAGCGCTTCTACTGCAACATCCGAGCTCGCCAATGCTCCGGTATGCGACGACGCTGCCCGACTACCAGCAGCCGAGCCGCCGGATTTGATGGCAGCAATCCGACAGCCTTTACGAATCAATGACGAAGCATGTTTCAACAACTTTTGGGGTTTATTAATACTCTCTACATATAGTAATTTCACCCGGGAGCTGTGCTGTGGATCAAACGACTCATCCATATACTCCAGAATCTCTTCGACTCCCATCTGGGCTGAGTTACCTACCGAATATACGCTGGAAAATTTTACTCCTTTCTGCATGCCAGCGTCCATAATAAAAAGCGCCGTAGCCCCGGAACCGGAAATAAAATCCACGCCGTGCGGATCCAGTTGCGGAATCGGAGCGGTGAAAACACCACTATAATTTGTCGTCAACACGCCGATACAATTCGGTCCGATCAATGCCCCCCCGACAGAATCGATAATCTTTACAATCTGAGCTTCCAACTCGGCACCGGCCGCATTTTCCTCGCTAAAGCCGGCAGACAGGATAATAAAAGCACGTGTTCCTTTCTCTTTAGCCAGCACTTCCACGGCAGAAAGACAAAATTTCGCCGCAACAGCCAATATTGCACAATCCACCTGCGGCAAGTCCTTTACCTCTTTGTATGATTTTATACCCTGAACCTCTTCCATTTTAGGATTTACCACATACAAGGCTCCTCTAAAATGCCCGTCCAATAAATTTTTCAACACCTTACCTCCCGGTTTCTGTATATCGTCCGAACCTCCGACAACCACTATGCTGGAAGGATTTAATAATTGTTTGTTTACCATATATACTATTTTAGATTTTTACGCCTGATTTTTATTCTCCGGCAAAAGTATCAAAAAAAACGGAAACCATACAAAACCGGTTCCCGTAATCTGCGACATCATCAAAAGCTTTTCAGAATATCATATCTCTTTATTATATATTGTTGAAAAAGTGCAAGAAATCGGCCATTTTATTTACCATACACTTACAACCGGTGTAGAATGGAGTCCTTTCGTGTATCGATTCGGGCTCAATTTCCAACACTCTTCTTTCCCCGTCTATTGCGAGTCCTCCGGCCTGTTCGGCAATAAAAGCGATCGGATTACACTCGTATAACAACCTTAGTTTTCCGTTTTTATGAGAAGCGGTCTGCGGATAGATAAAAATCCCGCCTTTTAGCAGATTCCGGTGGAAATCGGCCACCAACGATCCGATATAACGGGAAGTATAAGGACGGTTAGTCCTTTTGTCCTTTTCCTGACAATATTTTATAAATTTTTTGACGCCTACCGGAAAGTTTTCATAATTCCCCTCATTGATAGAATAGATTGTTCCCTCTTCAGGCGTCTTAATCCGTGGATGCGAAAGACAAAATTCGCCGATGGAAGGGTCCAGAGTAAAACCATTCACACCATTGCCTGCTGTGTAAACCAACATCGTCGATGAACCATAAATCACGTAGCCTGCAGCCACTTGTTGAAATCCGGGTTGCATAAAATCGGACTCCTCAGCCAATTCGCCGATTTTTGATTTTCGCTTATAAATAGAAAATATCGTCCCGACAGATACGTTGACATCTATATTAGAAGAACCATCCAATGGATCCATACAGAAAATATATTTAGCCGATTTGGACAAGTTATCTTCAAAAATAACAACATTTTCATTCTCTTCCGAAGCCACCCCACAACACTCTCCGCTCACCCTCAACTCTTCCACGAACGTCATATCGGCATACACATCCAATTTCTGTTGGTCTTCTCCCTGAACATTTGCTGAACCGGCACGCCCCAAAATATCCACTAAACCGGCTTTATTTACCTCCCGGTTCACCTTTTTGGCTGCAATTCCAACATGGTGTAACAGACGAGAGAACTCCCCGGTAGCTCCCGGAATTTCAGCCTGTTGTTCTACGATAAATTGATTTAAAGTTGTTACTTTATTCATGATATTAGACTGTTTTTTTAACTAATTGCAAATATATAATTATAAATTATTATACGCAAACGTTTGAAGGGACTTTGTATACACAATTTAAATATAAACTCCAAGATTAAACGGAGATCATTTTTTTTACTACTTTAGCGGCTTCAATATATTAAGGACATGAAAATATATAAATTTGGAGGAGCATCCATTATGGATGTTGAAAGCGCAAAGAATCTACTTAAAATCATCAATACTCAACGGGAAAATCTAGTTGTTGTCGTATCGGCAATGGGAAAGATGACCGATGCTTTTGAAAGGCTGTGTAACCACTATTATACAAAAAGTGGTCAGATCCAAACCGCACTTCAGGATATAAAAGCATATCACCTGGCTATTACCGAAGGCCTGTTCGGACAAGGAGAAAAAGAGGTTGATACAAAAATAGAGCACCTTTTCATTAAATTAAACGAGATGCTGGAGAGCGAGCCCTCATTATGTTACGACTATGAATACGACCGTATCGTCTGCTTCGGGGAATTGCTTTCAAGTACCATTATTTCCGCTTATTTGGAAAAACAGGGCCGCAAAAATAAGCTTATCGATATCCGGAAGGGGTTGAAAACTGATCAGACCTACCGGAATGCGAATGTAAACCTTGACCTTTCGGCACAGCTTTGCCGGAAATTGTTTTCCTTTCAGGATACATTCATGTACGTTACACAAGGTTTTATTGCCGGGACGATGACCAACCAGACAACAACGCTCGGACGTGAAGGGTCGGATTACACTGCAGCGCTTCTAGCAAGCTTGCTGGACGCCGAAAACGTAACGATCTGGAAAGATGTCCCGGGTATCATGAATGCCGACCCGCGTCTGTATGAGAACACAGAGGTCATTCACAAGCTCTCTTATAAAGAAGCTATTGAACTGTCCCATTGCGGGGCCAAAGTGATTCACCCGAAAACAATCAAGCCTCTGGAGAACAAAAAGATTTCTTTATATGTAAAATCCTTTTTGAACCCGGAAGAACATGGATCGGTTATTCGCGAACTGGATGAAAAACTGCAATTGCCTCCTATCTTTATCGATAAGAACGATCAGGTGCTTTTAACGCTTTATCCTCGCGACTTCTCATTCATCGCAGAAGAGAAATTAAGCAATATATTTGCGGTATTGGCCAAATACAGATTGAAACTGAACCTGATGCAAAACTCTGCTATCAGCTTCTCGTTCTGCATCGACGATAACGAGTCGATATTTGACCGTTTTATCCACGAATTGCAAGACGATTACGAGGTTTTATATAACAGGCATGTCCGACTAATCACCATTCGCCATTATACAAAAGAGATTATCCAGAAACTCATCGGTAATAAACAGCCTTTGGTAGAGCAACGGAGCCGCCTGACAGCAAGATTTGTGATAAACGGGAAATAACCGGGATTTACGATTTTAGATTCCGGACAACCGGTTTCGGATTGAAAGTAAAACCGGCAAACAATAGCTGTTATGATTTATATTCCCGTAAAAACAGGATAATAGCCACATAAATAGACTATGTCATGAATAACAAGCTGTCCATAATCATACCTGCTTATAATGAAGAAGCTACTATCTATCAGATCTTACAGAAGATAGAGCAGGTTAAAATGATCTACAATATTGAAAAAGAAGTCATCATCATCGATGATGGTTCTAAAGACAACATGGAAGAAAAAATCCTCCGATTCATCAAAGAACATCCAGGCGCCTGCATCGCTTATTACAAACAACCCCAGAACAGGGGAAAAGGAGCCGCTTTACGAACTGGCATAGAAAAAGCATCAGGACAATGGATCGTTATCCAGGACGCCGATCTGGAATACGACCCAAGAGATTATAATTGTTTGCTGGAATGGATGATAAACCACCAAGCAAAGGTTGTATACGGTTCACGGTTTTTAAATAAAAAAAACAAGCATTCCTACTTCAGTTTTTATCTCGGAGGGCGTTTGGTCTCCTTTATTACGAATGTCCTTTATGCACAAAAACTAACCGATGAACCTACCTGTTACAAATGTTTCGATGCGGCATTCCTAAAATCCATTCCGCTGGAATGTGAAGGATTCGAGTTTTGTCCGGAAGTCACGGCCAAAATTTGTAAGAAGGGGATTAAAATTCATGAACTTCCGATCAACTACTACCCCCGTAGTATTGACGAGGGGAAAAAAATCAATTGGAAAGACGGCGTGATTGCAATCTGGACACTGGTAAAACATAAATTCAAATCATAACATTTTAAATCTTTAAGCCGGCGACAGAAGACAAAAACAGAAAAATCATCATACAAATGAACAAGAAATTTTCTTTCACAAATATCATAAATGCCCGGTATACACCATATATTTTTTTATTTCTGATCATTCTATTTTTTGTATCGAATTATTCAAAGATATATGATATAAAACCGGATATGAACGGAGATAACATCTATTATTACTCTTTGGGGAAAGCCCTCACGGAAGGAAAAGGCTTTACCAATACCATGTCCTTCACCGAATCGCCCCATACCCATTTCCCTCCGGGCTATCCGGTATTTGTAGCAGGAATCATGAAAGTATTCCCGGCCAATATCGAAGCAATAAAAATCGCCAATGGTGTACTTCTCTGCCTTTCGATACTTTTACTGTTCTTTTTACTGAAAAAGCTATCTGGCAATATCATTCTCCCGATGTTCACCTGTTTATTGTGTTGTATGCACAGTGAGTTGCTGCGTTATGCCACCATCATGATGAGCGAAACATTGTTTATACTCCTCAGTATTTCGGCGGTCTGTATGGCACTCTCGATTGAAGCGGAGCAGCTTTTTTCAAAAAAAGGATGGGCTGATAAATTAACGTTGCTGGGTTTGATCATCTGTATCAACTATATTTACTTTGTGCGTACGATGGGTGCGTCTGTCATACTGGCCGTCATCTTTTATTATGGAATTGTCTGTATAAAACAATTTATCCTCTACCTCCGGAACAAGAAAAAGGAAGCTCACTCCTTGTCCACCGGTAATAGAAAAATCACGATTTATTATCTGATCATATTTTTAGTTTCATTCGCTTCCTTTGCCGGAACAAAATATGCATGGGATCTCCGGAATCAACATGTCGGAAAAACAGACAATGATTATATCAAAGATTTTAATAAAAAACCGAAGGGAGAAACGATGGAGACCTGGAAGGATTGGACAGAGCGAATGCAACAGAATTTCGGTTCATACATCACGAAATGGATACCGGTATCTATCCTGCACATCAAAGAAGAAGACGGATCAAACCCGTCAGACTGGTTCCGCGGAGTAGGTACGGCTTTGTTACTCATCCTCGGACTAATAAAACTCCGGGAAGGATCGCTGTTACTTTTCCTTTATATCGGAGCGACCATGGGAGTTCTGCTTGTCTGGCCCGAACAGTACGGCGGATTGCGCTATTTTCTGGCCATAATTCCTTTTTTCATCTTCCTCTTTCTGAACGGGCTAAAAGAGTGTATCGAATGGGGAGTAAAACTTTTGTTCAAAAAAACACTCCCTGTTTTATGGCAAACGGCATGTCTCCTTCTTTTTATCCTGATTTTTATGTATCCGGCTTATACAAGGGATTTGAAAGAAGAGCAAATAATGGCGGAATATAAAAGTTGGAAAAGTGGCGTAGGAGGGATGCCTTTAGCAGAATACATCAGCGCTATCGAATGGTGCGCCGCCAATTTACCCAATTCGGCAAGGATAGCCTGCCGGAAACCGGAACTTTTCTACCTATATTCGGGTGGACGGAAGTCCATCGGGTTTCCTCAATACGGGAATCCAGAAGAGATCTTCACATTCTTAAACCAGAGTCGGGTGACCCATATCATCATCGACCGTTGGTTCCGGCATGGTTATGTCACCATATATCCTCTGATACGCCAATATTATCCCGATAATTTTAAAGGTCTATGTCAGATCGGAGGTAAAAAAAACAATGAGCCGCCGACCTTGGTTTTTGAGTTCAATCCGGACTGGGGATACAAAGGCGACTGGGTCGACGGGAAACGGCAAGGGAAAGGTTCCTATCGATTTCAAGACGGCCGTCTGTATACCGGACACTTTGAAAATGACCAGTTTGAAGGATACGGAGAATTCTACGATGCCAAAGGGGATCTACTCTATAAAGGGATATGGAAAAAAGGAGCTCCGGTCGAACAACAATAAGAATAACAACGGATAAATATTGTCCCTTCTTACCGCCTGCTGTTCATTTAATATAAAACTCTTATATCTTCTATAAAAAAATGGTATATTTGCACCCTGTTTTAGATTTGATATAAAAACATATCATGAAAAAGAAATTCCCTGAATACAAAGGCCTAGACCTCTCGCAAGTCAATAAAAAGGTGTTGGAAACCTGGAAAAGAGATGACACATTTGACATGAGTTTGAAAATGCGCGAAGGACACCCTCCATTTATTTTTTATGAAGGTCCTCCTTCTGCGAACGGTATGCCCGGTATCCACCATGTGATGGCCAGAGCATTAAAAGATGTCATTTGCCGTTACAAAACTCTTCAGGGATTTTATGTCGAAAGAAAAGCCGGATGGGATACCCATGGTTTGCCTGTGGAACTGGGTGTAGAGAAGAAACTGGGTATTACCAAGGAAAATATCGGTAAAACAATCTCCGTTGCCGAATATAACAAAGAGTGCCGGGAAGATGTGATGAAATATACACGTGAATGGGAAGACCTGACTACTAAAATGGGTTATTGGGTGGATATGAACAATCCGTATATCACCTACGATAACCGTTATATAGAAACCTTATGGTACCTGTTGAAAAAACTGTACGAAAAAGAGTTGCTATATAAAGGATACACCATCCAACCTTATTCTCCGGCTGCCGGAACCGGCTTGAGCACGCATGAGCTTAACCAGCCGGGATGCTACCGAGATGTAAAGGATACCACATGTGTGGCGCAATTTAGAATTATAAAAAACGACCTGTCGGCAAAATTATTCGCAGGGAACGATACCGTTCATTTTATCGCCTGGACGACAACCCCCTGGACATTACCGTCAAATACCGCATTAGCTGTAGGACCGAATATTATATATATTGTTGTTAAAAGCTACAACCCATATACCTATGTGCCTGTCACCGTGGTACTGGCAAAAGACCGGCTTGGCGCATATTTCAACCCGAAAGCCGAGGCATTGGCATTGGAGGAGTATAAAGAAGGAGATAAACTGATCCCCTATAAAGTAATCGGCGAATTCAAAGGAAGCGAGCTGGAGGGTATACGCTACGAACAGTTGATCCCATGGATGAAACCGCAAGGCGACGCTTTCCGGGTGGTCACCGGAGATTTTGTCACGACAGAAGACGGTACCGGTATCGTACACATCGCCCCGACATTCGGCGCGGACGACGACAGGGTGGCTAAAGTTGCCGGAATTGCTCCGATGCTGCTGACCGATAAGGAAGGGAACAAACAACCGATGGTAGACAGGCAGGGACGGCTATTTCTGCTGAACGACCTTCATCCCGATTTTATACAAAATAATGTAGATGTCAAACTTTACAAGGAATATGCCGGACGTTTCGTCAAAAACGCTTACGATCCGGACCTGACGGAAGACGATCCCACGCTGGACATCGATCTTTCCGTTATGCTGAAAAAAGAGAATAAAGCCTTTAAAGTAGAGAAACAGGAACACAACTATCCGCATTGCTGGCGTACCGATAAACCGGTATTATACTATCCATTGGACTCCTGGTTTATCAAAACAACCGCCGTTAAAGAGCGTATGTTGGAATTGAACCATACGATCAACTGGAAGCCGGCAAGTACCGGAGAGGGACGATTTGGAAAGTGGCTGGAGAACCTGGTCGACTGGAACCTGTCCCGTTCACGTTATTGGGGCACTCCTCTTCCGATCTGGATCAGCGAAGACGGTAACGAAAAGAAATGTATCGGTTCGGTTGCAGAACTTATCGAAGAGATCAATAAAGCCGTACAGGTAGGGTTTATGCGGGAGAATCCGTTCTCAAACTTTATCACCGGTGATTACTCGGACGAAAATTACAATATGATCGACCTGCACCGTCCCTATGTAGATGATATTATTCTTGTCTCTTCCAAAGGGGAGAAAATGGTGCGCGAAAAAGACCTGATCGATGTATGGTTTGACTCAGGCGCTATGCCTTATGCCCAGGTTCACTATCCGTTTGAAAACGCAGACGATATTGACAAACAGCATCGTTTCCCGGCCGATTTTATCGCTGAAGGAGTAGATCAGACCAGAGGGTGGTTTTTTACATTGCATGCCATCTCTACGATGATCTTCGATTCGGTAGCATTCAAAAACATCATCTCGAACGGTTTGGTATTGGATGCAAAGGGAAATAAAATGTCCAAACGTTTGGGGAATGCCGTAGATCCTTTTGCCACCATCGAAGAACATGGAGCCGATGCCCTGAGGTGGTACATGATCACCAACTCTCAACCATGGGATAACCTAAAATTCGATATCGCCGGCGTAGATGAAGTAAAACGTAAGTTCTTCGGAACGCTTTATAATACATACAGCTTTTTTGCCCTGTATGCCAATGTCGACGGATTTAGTTACGCCGATGCGGAAATCGCCGCCGGGAACCGTCCGGAAATCGACCGCTGGATACTCTCTTTATTAAATTCTCTGATCAAAGAGGTAACGGAATCATACGAAAAATATGAACCTACCCGGGCCGGACGTGCTATTCAGGGTTTTGTCATTGAGAATCTCTCTAACTGGTTTGTACGCTTATCCCGCAAAAGATACTGGGGAGGGGAGTACTCTTCGGACAAAATCTCTGCATATCAGACACTATACCAGTGCCTGGAGACCGTAGCGATACTCTCGGCTCCGATCGCTCCGTTCTATATGGAGCGATTGTTTAGCGACCTGAACCAGGTAACCGGACGATTTGGCGGTAGTGTACACCTGAGCACATTCCCCGTTGTAAACGAAAGCCTGATAAATAAAGAACTGGAAGAGCGGATGGAAATGGCACAACAGATCTCTTCAATGGTACTTGGCCTGAGAAGAAAAGTACAGATCCGTGTCCGTCAATCGCTCAGCAAGTTAATGATCCCGATCCTGGATCCTGAGATGCAGGAACAATTGGATGCCGTTAAACAGATCGTTCTTTCGGAAGTCAATGTCAAGGAGATCGAATATATTACCAATACAACAGGTGTCTTAGTCAAAAAGATCAAGCCGAACTTTAAAATCCTTGGCCCAAAATACGGTAAATACATGAAACAAATCTCTGCGGAAATAGCCGGAATGGGACAAAATGATATCTTTGAATTTGAAAAGAAAGGGGTGTATGAATTAAAGATTGATCAGGAAAACCTGACCCTCGAGTTGGAAGATGTGGAGATTTTATCTGAAGACATTCCGGGCTGGCTGGTAGCAAGCGAAGGTAAGATTACTGTGGCACTCGATATCACTCTGACTACTGAGCTGAAAGAAGAAGGCATCGCCAGGGAACTGATCAACCGCATCCAGAATTTAAGAAAGGAGAGCGATTTTGACGTAACCGATAAAATTATATTGAGCATCGGCAAACATCCTGCAATTAATGAAGCCATCGAACATTTTTACGACTATATTGCCAGTCAGGTACTTGCGGAAGACATTCGTCTGACCGATGCCAAAGATCCGGCCGGAAAAGAAGTAGAAATCGACGATGTTGTCACATATATTAAGATAGAGAAACTGTAACCTCGACAAATTAGAAGCAGTATAAAACGTGATATTTTATATCATACTTATATTTTTTTATTAACTTGTACCAAAAAATTTAAAGCTATGGCAGATAAAACCAGATATTCCGACGAAGAGCTGCAGGAGTTTAAAGAATTAATCCTGGCTAAACTTGAAAAAGCTCGAAGAGACTACGATTCTTTGAAAGCTTCGATTTCAGGAAGCGATGGCAATGATATTGCTGATACCTCTCCTACATTTAAAGTATTGGAAGAAGGTGCTTCCGTCCTCTCAAAGGAAGAAGCAGGAAGGCTGGCACAACGGCAGGCTAAATTTATTGCACATCTGGAAGCAGCCTTGGTAAGAATCGAAAATAAAACGTACGGCATTTGCAGGGCTACAGGTAAATTAATTTCGAAAGAAAGGCTACGTGCTGTTCCGCATGCAACATTAAGCATAGATGCCAAGATGGGGCAGGACAACTGAAACATCGAGAGAGGATAAAAATTCTTAATTCCTGATTTAGTATATGAGCGTGCGAAATAAATTGTTGATTTTTTGCTTTCTGCTGTTGGCTTTAGACCAAATTGTAAAAATATGGATCAAGACCCACATGACCATTGGAGAACACTTTGATGTGCTGGGCGACTGGTTTAAAATCCTTTTCATTGAAAACAACGGAATGGCCTTTGGTATGGAACTGGGAGCAGGAAAAGCGGGAAAAACCTTTCTCAGTTTGTTTCGCATCGTTGCCGTATTTGCGATAGGGTGGTATATCCTAAAGCTTATCCGGGAGAAGGCTCCTACCGGAATACTTTTTTCTTTCGCGCTTATTTTTTGCGGAGCTATCGGCAATATCATCGACAGCATGTTCTACGGAATGATTTTCAGCCAAAGCGACTATCATCAGGTTGCTTTATTCCTGCCCGAAGGAGGGGGCTACTCCTCTTTTCTCCATGGCAAAGTGGTCGACATGTTATACTTCCCGTTGTATGAAGGATACCTTCCCGACTGGATACCTATCTGGGGAGGAAAGGATTTCGTGTTTTTCAGGCCGGTATTCAATTTTGCCGATTCATATATTACAGTAGGTGTCCTTATGCTGCTCCTCTTTTATCGAAAATTCTTCACCGAAAAAACATCGGAAAATAAAAAACAAGCCGGTTGATTTTAGATTCTGAATCTTAGATTTTAACACTTAAAAAATCTAGATTTATATCCGATCTAAAATCGACGACCTAAAACGGACTAGATCGATTTTCTTATTTTTAGTTCGTAATTTTCAGTTTTTTTTACGTAGGTTTGCAGCTTGATTTTATAATATCCGGCAGATATATGGTCTGCCGGATGAAATAGTGAAGTAATCCTTATGCCATTGTAATCTTATAATAAACATGTTATCGGTTTGTTTTTAGATAATTACATGGTTAATGAATAAGTTAACAAACTTAGTATGATTGAGAATTTAGTAATAGTAGAGTCTCCGGCAAAAGCCAAAACCATTGAGAAATTTTTAGGCAGCAACTATACTGTTAAATCCAGTTTCGGACATATCCGCGACCTGGAAAAAAAAGATCTCGGTGTTGACATCCAACATAATTTTCAACCCAAATACGAAATATCGGCAGACAAAAAAACGATTGTAAAAGAGTTAAAAGCTTTAGCCAAAGAAGCCAAAATCGTGTGGCTGGCTTCCGATGAAGACCGCGAAGGAGAAGCTATTGCATGGCATTTGTGCGAGGTGCTGGATCTGAATCCGGAGAAGACAAGAAGAATCGTCTTCCACGAGATCACAAAAGACGCCATTCTACATGCCATTCAAAACCCCAGGTTGATTGACCGCCATCTTGTTGACGCCCAGCAAGCCCGCCGGGTATTGGACAGACTGGTAGGTTTTGAGATCTCGCCTGTCTTATGGAAGAAAGTGAAACCGGCACTATCGGCAGGCCGGGTGCAATCGGTAGCAGTAAAACTGATTGTCGAAAGAGAACGGGAAATCAATGCTTTCCATGAGCAGCAATATTATAGAGTGACCGGTCATTTTGAAACGGATGGTGATAAAGCACAGTTAAAAGCCGAAACTTCGGAATACTTTAAAAACAAAAATGCAACATCAGCCTATCTGGAAAATTGCCGGGAAGCGACATTTACAATAAGCCGTGTCGAAACAAAACCGGCAACACGCAAACCGGCTCCGCCGTTTACCACCTCAACGCTCCAGCAAGAGGCATCCCGAAAACTTGGATTCTCGGTTTCCCAGACCATGACAATTGCGCAAAGATTATACGAACAGGGATATATCACCTATATGAGGACCGACTCCGTAAACCTATCCGATCTGGCTATACGGAATGCAAAAGCGGTAATCTGTAAAACGTTGGGGGGAAAATACTCCAAACCCAGAAATTTTTCAACCAAAACCAAAGGGGCGCAGGAAGCCCACGAAGCTATCCGTCCGACCTATATGGATAAGCCGGAAATCGACGGCGACCGGAACGAACTACAATTATACGATCTGATTTATAAAAGAACACTGGCATCGCAAATGGCCGATGCCGAACTGGAAAGAACAAATATTACGATTACAGTATCCGGTAATGATATCCCTTTTATTGCTACCGGCGAAGTAATCATCTTTGACGGATTTTTAAGGATGTATATGGAATCCCACGACGATGAGGTTGAGGATGAACAGGCCGATTTGCTTCCTATGCTGACAGAAGGCGATAAATTGACACGCCTCATCATTGAAGCGACCGAACAGTATACATTGCATCCGCCCAGATACACGGAAGCCAGCCTCGTGAAAAAGATGGAGACCTTAGGAATCGGACGTCCGTCAACCTATGCCCCTACCATCACCACCATTCAAAACAGAGGTTATATCATAAAAGAATCGCGTGAGGGTGTGGAACGAAATATCGAACAATACGAATTGAAGGGAAATACGATCAAAACTAAGTCTTTAAAAAAAATCTTCGGAGCGGAAAAGAAAAAGCTCTTCCCCTCCGATATGGGTATCGTTGTAACTGACTTCCTTTCCGCCCACTTCAAAAATATCATGGACTATAACTTCACGGCAAAAGCTGAAGAGGCTCTCGACGACATTGCGGAAGGAGATATCCAGTGGCAGAATATGATCGGGGAGTTCTATAATCCTTTTCATGAAAATGTTGAATCGACCCTGAAAAATTCCGAACGGAACAGCGGGCAAAGAATTGTAGGAACAGATCCAACCAGTGGAGAAACGGTAAGCGTAAGAATCGGACGGTTCGGTCCGATGGCGCAGATCGGCGAAGGAGAAAGCGTTCGTTACGCCGGCCTGCTTAAAGGGCAGTTGATGGAGACAATCACATTAGAAGAGGTGCTCAAACTATTTAAATTTCCCCGGCAACTGGGAGAATTCGAAGGGAAAGAGGTCAGTGTCGGAATCGGACGGTTCGGCCCCTATATCAAACACAATAATGGATTCGTATCGTTAAAAAAAGGGGTAGATGATCCCGGCACAATCACTCTCGATATAGCCATTCAAAGAATTAATGAAAAAAGGGAAAGCGATAAGAACAAACAAATCAAAGCATTCGAAAATGGGATTCTGCTATTGAACGGCCGGTTTGGGCCCTATATCAGTTATAAGAAAAAGAATTTCAAGATCCCGAAAGGTCAGAAAGCTGAAAATTTGACGATGGAAGAGTGTATGGAGATCATTAAAAAGGAAGAGGCAAAAAAGACAACAACAAAAGCAACAAAAGCAGCAACTAAAACGGTAGCAAGAACAACAACTAAAAAGACTAAAACAACAACTAAAAAAGCGACACCCAAAAAGAGCGTATCCAAAACAAAAAAACAACAAAGAAATAGCCGAATATAAAATTTTCAAACCTGCTTACTTGCAAAAGCAGTATTGATTTTGTACATTCGCCCCCTTGAAAAACAACTAAATAATGGTTAATATGTATTGATCCGTTTAGGCTTAAAAGTTTTTCAAAATATTACAGATCAGTGCATATCAGAAGCACATAAATAAAGAACATTAAATTTTAATATAAATGGCAACATTACAAAAAATCAGGAATCGCGGCGGAATACTTGTAAGTATCGTAATCGGTCTGGCTCTTTTCGCATTTATTGTAGGAGATGCTTTAAGTTCCGGGTCACGCATTTTCAGCTATAAAAGAAATCAAGTCGGAGAAATTGCCGGAAAGAGTATTTCTATTATGGAATATCAAAACGAGTTGCACAGCAACGAAGACTTGGTGAAATTGATGAATAACACATCCAATCTGAACGAAGAGCAGTCTTCGATGCTAAGGGAAAACACCTGGCAGCAGATAGTCATGGAGGCTATTATGAATCCTGAATATGAGGAACTGGGTATAGAAGTAACCGGAGATGAGCTATACGATATGTTACTCGGAGACAACATGAGTCCGGCTATACGGCAGCTTTTCGCCGATCCGAATACAGGAGATGTCGACATGGATCAGGCAAGGAATACCATCAAAACCCTTATCGACTCTCCGAGCGATTCTCCCCAAAAAGCCTATTGGTTGAACATGGAAGAGGAGATTGCAACATCCCGTAAACTGACTAAGTATACCACTTTGGTTTCAAAGGCCCTGTTTATCACCGATACCGAAGCAACCGAATATGCTCAGAACAATGCGACCCAATCGGATATCAGCTATATCGTAAAAAATTACAGCTCGATCAGCGATTCTTCGATTCAGGTGACAAATAAAGAGATCAACAGTTACTATAACGCCAATCCGAAACGTTTCCAACAAACGGAATCGAGGAAGATCGTCTATGTAAACTTTACAATCGAACCTTCTTCGAACGACTTTGCTGAAACGGAAAAACAGATTAAAGATATTATGACTGAATTCGCAGAGACAAGCGAACCCGGTGAATTTGTGAACTTATCATCCGATACAAAATTCGATCCCACTTATTATAAAGCATCCGAAATCGGAAACGATAGCCTGGCCCGCTTTCTAATGAATAATCCTAAAGCAGTATATGGTCCTTATCTGGAAAAGAATTCTTATAAACTTAGCAGGCTTGCACATGAAAGAATGCTTCCGGATTCGGTAAGGGCACGTCATATTTTACTGACTCCCCAAAGAGATCAGGGTGATTTGAAAAAAATAGCAGATAGCCTGGCCGGGTTACTGAAAAAAGGTGCCGACTTCGAACAGTTGGTAAAAACCTATTCGGCAGACCAGACTTCAGCTGTTAACGGAGGAGACTTAGGCTGGTTCTCTCAAAAGACAATGATACAACCTTTCAGCGATACGGTATTTTTTGCTCAGAAAGGGGACATCAAAGTAGTTGCAACCCAATACGGATATCATGTTGTACAGGTGACCGATATGGCAAAGCCTGTTCAGAAAGTACAAATTGCAACCTTTGATAAAGAGGTGATACCTTCTGCAGAAACATCAAACAGTATCTATAATAATGCCCGGATGCTTGTAACCGGAGTTGAAACATTGGGAGACTTTGACAAAAAAGTAAACGAATTAAACCTGGTTAAGCGTATTGCAACAGTAAACAAAAACGAGAAAACAATCGGGAGTATTGAAGATGCAAGAGAATTGGTAAGGCAAACTTACCGGACCGAAAAATCCGGAATGCTCATTCATACTTTTGAAGGTTCGACGATTTTTGAAACCGGTAACGCTTACGTCGTAGCCGTACTGACAGAAGTAAATGAAGAAGGTACCGCACCAATCAACAGTGTTGCTGCCGATATCAAGAAAATACTCGTTCAAAAGAAAAAGGCCGAGATGTTGAAAAAAGAATTGGATGCAGCCCGTAGCGGCAGCGAGAGTCTTCTGTCTATTGCACAAAAGGCTGGTCTGGAAGTAAAAGATGCCACCGATATTACGTTCAATTCATTCCAGATGCCGGGAGCAGGTATCGAACCTAAAGTGATTGCTACCGTGGCGATGACCGAGCAAGGAAAAATTTCGTCGGCAATCGAGGGTAACCAGGGAGTATTTGTTATTATGGTGACAAACCGCAAACAGGATGCTGTGACTCCTGATATGGTAAAGGCCACCCACCAGGAACTAGGACAGTTCAACGCGTATAAGGCGCAATACCAGACCGTACAGACACTGGTAAAAAATGCGCAAGTAAAAGATTACAGGTATAAGTTCTATTAATATGACTATTCTGTAAGGGAGGAGGAGAGATTGATATCTCCTCCTTTTTTTTGAAGCCTATCATAAATAAGCTATGAAGCAGACAGATATCAAATTCGACTGTATCCATTTTAAAGGGTATATCCCATGTACACCGAACAAGGAGAAAGGAGTACAATGTGATCAATGTCCCGTTTATCAAAAGATTGAAAAACGGCTATTGATCATTAAACTTGGAGCTATCGGAGATGTTATCCGCACTACACCTCTTGTTGTAAAGTACCGGAAGTTATATCCGGGCTGCCATATCACCTGGCTTACCCACTCACCAGAAGTATTGCCGAAAGAGTGGATCAATCAGATTTTGCGGTTCGATTTTACTGCTGTTTATGGGATACTACACAGCGCATATGATATTGCCATCAACCTGGATAAAGAAATTGAGGCCTGCTCCTTATTGTCTGATGTCCAAGCGAAAGAAAAATACGGTTACACCTGGCAAGACCACCATATTGCGATAGCCACGCCGGCAGCAGAACATAAGTTATTGACAGGCCTGTTTGACGAGTATTCCAAACGGAACACCAAGCACTATTTGGAAGAGATTTTTGATATTTGTCACCTGACTTTTGGTGATGAACCGTATTTATTAAACTACAATAAAGCTTTTGTAGAGGAGTTTGCCTATATCCGGGAGAAAGCAGGATCTAAAAAGGTCATTGGCCTGAATACCGGGTGTGGCGCTCGTTGGAAAACCCGCCTGTGGCCTTCCGGCTATTGGGTTCGATTATCACGTATGCTACAGGAAAAAGGTTATTTTGTCATGCTATTGGGAGGAGAGGCTGAAGACCAATTAAACCGGGAAATGGCCGAAGAATCGGGAGCTTACTATCCCGGACACTTTTCACTGGAAAAATTTATCGCTCTCAGTTCCCTCTGCGACACCATTGTCACACAAGTTTCGATGATGATGCATATCGCCACGGCCTTACAAAAGCGACTGGTACTGATGAACAATATTTTCAATCGCCACGAATTTTACATGTACAACCGGGGAGTCATCATCGAACCCTCCAGCGGCTGCGACTGTTACTACGGCAACACGTGCAAACGCGAACGCCCTTGTATGCTCGACATCGAACCTGAAACTATTTTTGAAGCCATTATAAAACAGGATTAAATACAATTTAAAGGATTAGGCTCTATAATTCAGTGTATTGCAGAATTACGAAATCCTATCTTCATGTTCCTATTTCCCGGTACAGTTCCAGTAACGCCTTTGTCATATTGCTCCATTCAAAACGCTGTTTCAACCTGCGGGTCTCCTCTTCAAAGGATTGCCGGCGGTCATTATCATAGAAATCAATTACAGCACTAGCAACCGCTTCCGGATCGGGAGCCACCACATAACCGGATTTCTTGTCGGAAATAATTTCGGCAAGTCCCCCTACATCAGTGACCAGCATTGGCTTATCGAAATGGTATCCGATCTGGGTAACTCCACTCTGGGTGGCCGTTTTATAAGGCTGGACCACCATATCGGAAGCACAAAAATAACGGTTTACCACATCATTAGGTATATAGTCGTTGTGCAAAATCACCTTCTCCTCCAAATGCAATTCCCGAATCAGGTTGAGATAAAACTCCCGGTCGGTATAAAACTCCCCGGCCACGATCAATTTTATATTTCTCTCTTTTACACCCGGAAGAGCCATGGCATGCAATAACAGGTCCAACCCTTTATAGTCACGGATAAATCCGAAAAAGAGCAGATAACGGCAGGCCGGTTCCAGATCCAGCTGCTTCAAAGCTTCCTCCCGGGAAATAATATCACCGTAATGATCATAGATCGGATGCGGAATATAACGGCGGAGCGGAGATTTCACCAATTTGGCGATGTCATTATATACCTCATGCGACATAGCGATAAATCCGTCCACTCCTCCGGAAAAATAGGTCGTAAAAATCCGGTCACCAGGCCTCTTTTCATGCGGAATCATATTGTCGGCAATACAAATTACCCTGGTGTATTTGTTCCTGCGGGCCAATCTGCAAATTGTCCCTAAAGCTGGCCCCATAAAAGGAATCCAGTATTTCACAATGATCAGGTCCGGTTTGTCTCTTTTCAATTCCAAACCAATCTTAATCCAATTCAACGGATTTACCGAGTTTACTTTCCGGACAATCTTCAAGTCTGCCGGAGGCGCTTCATCGGTATATTGTGATTTCCCGGGGAAAAGAAAATCGGGATATTGTAATATAAAGTTATAGATCGTAACCCTATGCCCCTCTTTTAACAATTGTTTTGCCAGGCGTTCATTCATAGCTGCCAATCCTCCCCGGTAAGGATGCGCCGTACCAAGTATGATAATTTTCATCTTTCTTCCATTAAGTTGTATAATTAATTGCAAATCAAATTAATAACAAATCATTACAAGCCAGAAATTAAACAAAGATATTAAAATCATCGGATATTTTATTTTGAACAATATATCTTTCATTCGTACATAGTTCCCCTATTTGCCGGAATGCCGATTTATCATATCTTTGTAACACTATTTGGATTGGCTTAGGGCTGTGAAATAGACAAGGTTATTGTCTGGTTATAAATACATAAATACGAATCGAATAATCCCGAAACCGGTATGCAAAAGAAGCGTGTATTGATCGTTACGTATTACTGGCCGCCCGCCGGAGGATCCGCAATCCAGCGAGTGCTCAAATTTGTTAAATATATGCGGCAATACGGATGGGAGCCGGTCATACTGACAGTCAGAGACGGTGAATATCCTGCTATAGATCATACGTTTGAACAGGAAATTCCCAAGGGAATCAAAATATATAAAACCGGATCAATCCAGCCTTTTAGTCTATACAGATCATTGACCGGCAAAAAAAAGCATGCAAAAATCACGAATGATGTCTTTACCCGGAAGAATAAAAACATCATGGACCGGATAGCCAAATGGATACGTCTCAATTTGTTTATCCCGGATGCCAGAATCGGTTGGTACTTTCATGCACATCGCCAGGCAAGCCGGATTATCCGGGAAGAAAAAATCGATCTGATCTTCTCTTCCTCCCCGCCACATAGTCTGCAACTGATCGCCCGGAAAATTGCCCGGAAACACCGGATAAAATGGGTTGCCGATTTTCGGGATCCCTGGTCGGAATTAGTGCACTACCAAGCGAACAAGCGTTCGTGGCTAACCCGGAAAATCGACGGACATTTCGAAAAGATCGTGTTCAAGGATGCCGACCGGATTATTGCCGCTGCCAAACATTACGCCCAATGTATAAAATCGCATGTAGACCGGCAGATCGATGTCATTTATAACGGATACGATGCTGCTGATATGCTGCCGGCTACCGAAAAAACAGATAGCTGTTTTCTTATCACCTATACCGGAGAGCTATCCAAAGACCGGATTCCTTACCCATTGATCAAGGCATTGAGTAAACTAAAAAATGACCGGATCCGGTTGCAATTCATCGGCAACGCATGCGAAGAGTTACACGAGGAGGTGCTCCGGAATAATATCGAAGGGATTACCACTTATAAACATTATATCCCGCACAAAGAAGCCCTGCGCGAACTGGCCCGGTCGGATCTGTTACTGATCGTCGTCAATAATACTTCCGAAGGCCGCGGTATTGTTCCGGGTAAACTATTCGAATATATGGGCATGCGAAAACCGATCTTATGTATAGGTCCCGAAACAGGGGAGACGGCACATCTTATCGCCGGGAACGGGGCCGGGTTTACGGTAGACTATCCGGATGAAGAAAAGTGTAGCCGGATAATCACGGAACTGCTGCATCATCAAACGGCATCCTTAACTTTTACTGTCGATAAGTTCGAACGGCAACACGAAACAAAACAGCTATGCGCTATTTTCGATTCGCTAACTAATAAACCGACCAGTCATGCGTAATATTACCATCATTGAAATAGATTATCATCCGGATTTACTCCGGAATTTATATTTGCTGCTTAACTCCTCAACAGATTATATTTCGATTTATACAACAGAAAAAATCTGGAGGCAGACAGGTCTCCTACAGGAAGGTTTCCAACCTGCATTTCGTCTTTTTGTGAAGAAAGAAGAGGAGTTGACATCTTCCTTCTTTCATAAACATTTGCAAGAGATCAACCGGTCGGATTTTATCTTCTTCGATACGCTGGCGTCACATTTCCGTCTGTTTTATAACCTGAAACTCAAGCCTCCGGTTGTATTACGTATACATAATGCAAACACCTACTTCCGTCCGGCGAATAGTTTCGCGCCTTTTCAGAAGAGGCATTATCTTTTTAAGGATATCTCCCATATCCTGCGTAAATCTATCGGGGAGCTGGAGGCCTATTACAGGAAAAAGTTTCTCTCGCAATGCCGGTATTTTATGTTTCCAAACGAAACGATTACACAATATGTAACCCACCGCGGTTGGGTCGATACAAACCGGGTAGTTATGAAACCTATTCCCATGGCGTTTTTCGATGAAAAGAACTACCGTATGTACGTCGACCGTCCTTTTGTACATATCACTGTTATCGGCAGCATCGACCGAAAAAGGAGAGACTATGATCTTTTGTACAACGCAATAAAGTCGGCACTTCCAGAATGCAAGCACCCAATAAAATTTACGATTCTGGGAGGTGCATTCAACGCTTATGGCCGGAAAGTCGTTCAACAATTCCTCTCCCTCTCCGGGTCAGGTTTTGAGTTCGAATATTTCAAATCGTTCGTCGCACAAGATACTTTTAACCAGGTACTTTTCGATACCGATTTCCTGATCTGCCCGATCAGGTTGGCTACCCGCTACACCATCCATACGGAACAATACGGGTTAACCAAAATATCGGGTTGTGAAGGAGATTTAATAAGGTATGGAAAACCGGCTATCCTGCCGGAAGAATATCCTGTTCAACCCGAATTACAGCCTATCATAGCCCAATACAAAGATAAAGATACGCTCACACAGCAGCTCATCGATTGGATCAACACCGCCCCTTACCGGACATGCAATATCCCTGAGATTTTAAGTCCCTACCGACTGGAGAATGTCAGGGAACAGTGGGAGCAGTTTGCAGATCAATTTAAAACCGGCATTTTATAAGAATAATTCTATTTAAAAGGATAATAAATCACATAATTATTTTCCATTTAAAATCCAAATAAATTTGGATGGTTATTTTGGTTAATTTTTGTTTGTTAACTTTGCATCAGGATGTTGAAGAGGACTCAGGCCCTACTGAGGAGCAACCTGCCAGCAATAAGCATCCTGACGGTACGCGGTAACGCTACTTCGGGAG
>JAVBLD010000028.1:0-57775 GCA_031553705.1 Marinifilaceae bacterium
CTCCCGAAGTAGCGTTACCGCGTACCGTCAGGATGCTTATTGCTGGCAGGTTGCTCCTCAGTAGGGCCTGAGTCCTCTTCAACATCCTGATGCAAAGTTAACAAACAAAAATTAACCAAAATAACCATCCAAATTTATTTGAATTTTAAATGGAAAAATATCATGAAAAAAATGAAATGTCTCTTCTGAATGTTTTAGTCTTGATATAACGTCACACAAACCGTAACGTTATACCAGTCTGATTATTTTTGACCGTTACTCCAGGATTTTCCGTATCTGGCGCTTGGCCAGGGAGAATGGAGCCAGGGAACAAGGACCGTTGATACAACCTCCTTCGCAAGCCATTACTTCTATAAATTGGACTTCCGGTTTTTTGATCATGGCTTTTAAAGCATTTTGGTGTTTTTTGTCGAGACCTTCAATATTGAGAGTCGTATAATCGGTACCTACAGCATTGACAATCGCATTCCGTACTCCACCGGCCTGGGCATAACCTCTGCCGAATTTGGAAACGCACGGATCGAGCGGCAGTTCGTCACATCCCTCAACATTAATGTTGTAAGCTACCATAAAAGCTCCCAGTTCCTCAAAGCTCATCACATAATCCACCTCCGGTACCGATTCCGCTTCATAGCGTTTGGCCAGACAGGGGCAGATAAAGACTACATCCGCATCGGGATATTGCGCTTTTACCCTCTTGGCTGTATATACCATCGGGCTGAGGGTCTCGGAAACAAACGGTTTAATGACCGGAGCGTGTTTGTCTACCCAACTGACATAGGCCGGGCAACAGGAGGTAGTCATAAAAGGGTGGCCTTCTGCCATCCGTTCCTTAAACTCGTCCGATTCATGCAATGAAGTGTCTTCTGCTCCGAGGGCTACTTCAATGACTTCATCGAAGCCGATGTTTTTGATGGCATTGAGGATTTGTCCCGGACTTGCATTAAATTGTCCGTAGATCGCCGGAGCGGGTATGGCAATGATTTTTTTGTCCGGATGGGTGATGCCTTTATGGATATCGATAATTTTCGAACGCTCCATGATTGCTCCATAGGGGCATATCTGCATACACTTGCCGCAATAGATGCACTTTTTCTTGTCGATCTGTTCAGTTCCGTCATCGGCCTTTGTGATAGCTTTTACCGGGCATACCTCTTCACAGGGAACAGGTGTAAACACGATGGCACGATAGGGGCATACTTTCTGACAAAGACCGCAGCTGACACAGTCCTCCTGTGAGATAAGCGCTTTGCCGCTTTTGAAAGAGATAGCCGTTTTCGGACAGTTCATGACACAGGGACGTCCCTCACATCCGCGACACATATTAGTGACATAGTATTGTGACTGCTGGCAGGCGCTACACGCTTCATGTACCACCGAAAGGATATGTTCTTTCTTATTTTTGTTGTCCAGTGCTTTTTGTGCGAATTCACTCAAAGAGATCAGGTCGATCTCTTCGTCCGTAATTTCAAATCCAAGAATTGAAATGATCTTGTGTTTGAGGATATAGCGGTCTTTATGGACACAACATTTGATCGGTTTCTTATTTTTGGGGCGCATCTCGATAGGAATATATTTCACCCCGTTTACCAGATTTTTTTCTTTTAACAGTTTAACAAGTCGAATCAATAGTTCACGCTTTGTGAGCATGGCAAAATTATCATACAACATCTCGTATCTCCTCTTTTAAAATTTGTAACAAGTTCGTCTTACTGACGCCTGCGATTTTTCTTCCGTTCAGCTCAATAAAGGGTGGTTCCTGCTTTTCTTCGCAATACCCTAAGCAGGGAGAGTAGCTGATATTCAGATAATCCCTGATATCTTCAGAAAGATCTTCTATGGCCTCCTTTAGCTCTGCACCACCCAGAACATAGCACATGGTTCCCATACATATTTTTAAATTAATTTTTTCCATAATGTTGATTTTTATGATGTTTTCGTCATCAAATATAAATTAATTCAATGTCCTTTAAGTACTTCGTTTCCAATAAATATTTGATTCTTTTGATAACATTCCTGCGAATCTCCAATTCGACCGGGAGATTCGGATCCTGATGGGCCGTATTAATCCGGGTACCCACAAGAAGCCTTATCCTGTCGCTGTTTAGCAGGAGATTTACTACCCGTTCGGCCGGTCCGTCGGTTTTCAATGGTTTATTCCCGCTGTCATTCAGAAGTTGCTCCACCTTGCTCAGTGTCAGGATACCTTCGGTGACCAGATCGACGCCGCTCATTTTGGATATCGGAGGCAGGTTTTTATCTATTGTGTCCAGGTCGATCTCCAGTGTACGGCCTAATTCTCTGGCTACAATAGTGGCGGTGGTACCTCCACAGAGTATTTTTTTTCCATTGAATTCTTTTATCTGCTTGCTCAGATGCTTGTCGTTCTTTTCCTCATAGGGAGGACCGGTACATAACAACAGGTTGCGGGGTTCCCGCATATAGATCACACAGCATGTTGTGTCGTCTTTCAATGCGAATCCGTCGTTTTTTTCGGCCTGAATGACCAGTTTATAAGCCAGCGCTTTGGCTGAGATATCTTTTTGTTGCCGGATCAATTCGGCAATATATCGCCCGGAGTCTTCTCCCCAGCCGAAAGGCATGGTAGGACTTCCCATCCCAGATTGGCTGATACCGTCGCTGAAAAAGATAATACGATCCTCTTTTTCCAGTGAAAATTCAAAGGTGCGGAGAAATGTGTTATCCAGGTCTTCCCGTTTAACTTCTATTTTTTTATAAGGGATATCTATGAATCTTCCTTGCCTGTAAAGATAAAAACCGGGTGTTTCGTACTCGATGATCTTAACATTGCCGAAACAATCGATGTCACATATACAAAAAGTGGCATAACTGATTTTCCGGACCATATCTTTCGGCAACGTATTTATTATGGATGTTGCGGTGGTGAGGATCGTTTCGTTCATCGCAGTAAAGCGAATGGCCATGGTTGCCGTCATCGTGGAGAGTACGCTGGCTTTTATCCCACTGCCTAAACCGTCCGACAGGACACTGATCACCCGGCCCTCTTCTTTTAGTTTTCGAGACATAAAACAATCCCCGCAGACGATTTGTCCCTTCTTATTTTTTTGAAAAAAATCAACCTCCAGGAAATTGCCGTTATTTCTCATCTTGCTTAAATGTTCTGTTCGTATTGGCCTCTGTGATTGTTCGTAACATAGAATCGGTAAAAGCGGCATTTTCACCCAGCAGGCAAGCTACTTGTTGCACTGTCTCCATGTGCTTTCTGATCACTTCGCCGGTTTTTTCGATAATCCATTCTTTCCGGGTGCTCAATTCCTGCAGATCCTGTAATAAACCGAAAACTAGCCGATGAGGCTGAATATTGTATATCGAGAGAATCAAAGGTTTATCTTCATTCCGGATGTGGCGTTCTGTAATCTCTTTTCCGGTAGTCAGTACAGCTTTGAAAAGGTCGTCAAAAGAGCATATGCCCTTCAACGCAACACCATTTAATCCCGGAGAAGCGTCGTAAACAACGGATATATCATCCCCCAGCAGAGTCGCACAGCTCCGGTTCATATCTACGATTTTCAAATCGGAGTTTACCAGCAAAACTCCTGCCGGAATTTTTTGGAGTAACACGGTTGCTTTATCATGGGCAATCTTTCTCATATAAGAGACACACATGTTTTCTTCAGCTCGTCCTTCCAGCATCGCGATTGCGAAATCGCGGCAGGAGTCGTAGCCGCAACCGCTACAATTCAGTTCATCTTCCCGTCCGTTTTTGCCTACCGCAAACATGGCTTGTTTAATCTCTTCCTCAGTGTAGGTATGTTCCTTAATGGTGGTATCCTTACAATATTGAAGATGCAGGTCGATATGTCTGAAATCTTGCTGTGGAACACCGATCTCCGATTTGTCGATGATCTCGTATCGCTTTGATACCGGTGAAACAGCGCTTAACTTTGCCGGTCCGTTGATACAACCGCCTTTACAGGCGAGAAGTTCCAGGAAGATCGACTCTTTGTACCGGCGGGCACCCAAATCCTTTAGTATATCCTTTATTGTCGACAGATCAGAGAACGCCATGCAATGTATCGGTTTTTGGTCCGGATGGATCCCATGCAACATCCCTCCTTCAATAGGATACAGAGCTCCGGTACCCGAACGGTAAGGAATAAATTTTGCTTCCGAATGGATAGGTTGGCGACCGTTTATGCCGATCGACATCGATTCCAGCCACTCTTTAAGATCTTTAAAGGTAATGGCTACATCCACCAGGTTATTGAAATAGTCTGCTTCGAGTTTCTTACATATACAGGGTCCTGCAAAAATAATTTTTATATGGTTACCGTATATTTCTTTCAATATCTTGGCATGGGCAAGCATGGGCGAGAGCATAGGAGTGATTTGCGAGAGTTGTTCGGGAGAGTACTTTCGGATATATTCCACAACAACAGGACATGCGGAAGAGAGATATACTCCGTTTTTTGCCGACTCCAGAAACTCTTCTGTTTTTGCCGAGACGATTTCGGCGCCCAGCGCAGTTTCCGAAACACCTTTAAATCCCAGTTTTTTAATGGCGGAAATCAGTATGCCGGACGGAATATCTCCGAACTCGCTGACATAAGAAGGTGCCAGGGATAAATAAACCTCCGGGTACTTTTCCAGAATCAGTTTGGCTCGTGTCAATCCATCCCTGATTTTTTTTGCACCAGTAGGACAAACCTGGGTACAATGCCCGCAATAGATACAGCGGTCTTCAATAATAGAAGCTTTATTATTTTCAATCCGGATAGCTTTTACCGGACATTCCCGGATGCATTTATAGCAATCCTGGCAATTATCCGGTTCGGTGTACACAGGTCTCAACATGGAAATTCTTCTTCTAAGATTTTGTACAGACGGGAAAGATTCACCTCCTCAAAGATATGATCGTCAATCCGGAGGACAGGTCCTTTATTACATAATTCCTCACACAGATGTCCCGTAAAATGGATCTCTGCTTCCAATTCTTTTTCCTTAAGGTATTTTTTGATTGCTTCCAGGTTTACATTGTTGCCACGGGAAAAACAGGAACTACCCAAACAGATTTTTATTTGACGTTTTGCCATGATTTAGTTGATCATCATATTTTTGTCTTCGAAATATTTCAATTTATTTCTTTTTGTCGTAATTGTTTTTTACTCCGATTTTGGAGATACAAATGAAGAAATAATTCTTCATTTAATCAATAGTGCTACTGTTATTTTTTGTTATGATTTTAATTATCTTATTTTCAATATGTTACGCAAACAGAGTTGATAATTTTAAAAATAATCGCAATATTGCTTTAAAAATTCAATATACAGTAAGATTTTAATTTCTATTTATAAGGCATGATTTATTTGGTTCAATAGTATTTTTCTTAATCCTCAATTTTAATGAAGAAAAAAAGCATTAATAAAAACAGGATTATCCCTTGCAATAAAGATTGGAACTGCTGATATATAAGGTATAAAGTGCTTTAAAACAGCCGATATGGCTGTATTGAGCATAGATTCATTTTTCCTTTTTGGACGGAAGAGTAATGTTGATTCGTTAACGGGGGTATGGCTAAAATTTATATGAAAATGAGACGGATCCATTGCGTCCGAGTGTTCTGTTTTTAAAGGTTTCGATATAATCTTGCTGCATTTTTATATTGATACTTCTGGCTTGATTCAGAATGTCGTTGAGATGAAGTCCAAACTCTCCTCTGTCATTTTTTCCGAATTTGTATAGAAATGCAGCATTCAATGTTGTTTCTTCCCTGGTGTATTTGGAGGAAATGTAGTTTATATAATTGTATCTTGCGCTGCCGGTAGCCCAGCACCTTTTCAGGAAGTTTACCCTGACACTGGCAGTCCCCCCTCTCCGGAATGATTTATAAATGTGATTATTGTTGTCCTCTGAGTAAGAACTTCCTGCCGTGGAGGAGAGATGTAATTCGATAAATTGTGAGAATCCGCTCTGAAAATACAAAGTGGCGGACAAATCCTGAGCATCGGTAGCATCGGGCTTTTCCGATACAAGAAAAGGAGTGCGGTCATAGCGATAGCGAACATTTATTCTCAGCGTAGATTCTAAAAGAGAGGAGTTTTTGGAATAATCGATGGTAGCGTTTAACCCTCGCATGCCTTTTACATTCTCTTTTGTTTCCAAGGTTGTACCTGCCTCTGCTGTATAGTTGTATTCTGGTAATTCGGTCGGTTGGTTAAAATAACGGGTTTTTGTTGCTGAATAATCGGATACGATCGAACCTTCCAGCTCAAAATTCCATGAACTGGCGGACATGATCGAGGTAAGATTATACATGATCTTAAGGTTCCGTGTCACACTTTGCTTTAGATTTGGGTTTCCGGCTTTCAAAAACAGCGGATTGGAATTTTCGATCACCCCTCTTAATTCTTCTACCGACAGTGGAAGGTTGTTTTCGGAATATTTAATATCCAGCCTTGATAACGGCAGATTATAAGAGAAATCGAACTGGAGCAGGATATGGTTGAAGGTTTTGGAATAGATATATTTTTCCGGAAAAACTTCATCCCGTTTCTGGTCGAGGAACTGAAAACTTATAGATCCAGACAGACTCATTTTCTCTCCCCTAGACCCAATATAGACTTTTCCCTGGTGAGTAAGGTCCTGAAGTGTATAGTCATAGGTATTCAATGTATCAATGGCACCGATAAGTATGTCTGTTGCAGTCCGCTGAGACTTATTCGTATTATGATTCAGAGTGTATAGTAAATTCAAATAAGCCTTTTTGGCAACCAATATGGAATAGTTGGCTGTAAAACCATAAGTACGGTTCCGACCCTTCATATCATTTTCCAAAAAAGCCCGTTTGATACTTGAAGCTGCCGTATCGACATTCCAGCCGTTCCCGTCATTATTCTCGAACAAATAAGAGGCCGTCAGCTCAATAGAGTTTCCCGCGTTTTTAAAAAAATGCCTGTAATTCAGTCCATTGCTTATTCCAATACTATTTTTTGTATCGTATCGATGCATATTAATGCTTTCAGGGGGCAATCCGTCTGTCGTCGAAATACTTTTATTATCGTTTGTTACTCTATTCTTTATGTACACGGCATTAACAGAAAACATAATTTGATTATGGTTATTTATCTTATACCCAAGAGTATTTTTTGAAGAGAAGTTTCTATCGAATGATTTTTGCAGTATGTCACTACTGTAATTTCTTGTATTATATGCCGGCGAAGCAAAATAATCCTTGTTAGTACTGGAATAGGTGTCGGTCGTTTTGTCATAAAAATCGGTAGAGGTGAAGAAGTTTATTTTCTTATCGTGTGGAGTATACCATGACAATAGGCCTTGCCAGTTTTCAGAATAACCACTACGTTGTACAGAGCTATTCTTGCTATAATCAACTTGTGATAAGAATGATTGACCTACTTTATACTGTTGTCGGTTAACAGACAAATTATATAACCGGTCACGATTGCCATGCTCGTTTTTGTCTATATATACCCCTGCAGAACCACCGAGATATGTTTGCTTGACGACCTCTATTTTTTTATGGGTCGTGACGTCGAGAACCCGTTCTTTGGCATCCAGGGTATCTCCCGTTCGTCTGCTTTCATCGGAATAGTAATCGTATACTTTCACATTTTTCACTTCGTCCGCCCGGATCAATTCGCCTGCCGCTTTTGTGTTTGTACCGAAGAGTTCCGTTCCGTTAATCAGAATCCGTTTGACCGGCTCCCCATTAGCATAAAAACGTCCTTCCCGGAACTCTACTCCGGGTAGTCTCTTCAGCAGCTCCTCCATATTATCTCCCCGCATGGTCTTAAAGGCCGAAGCATTGTAGAATATAGTGTCGCCTCGGAGTACCATCGCAATCCGGTCGCCCTTGATTATGATGGCATTCATGTTTATTGTGTCCTCAAGAAGACGTGCTGTAAGCAATATATAGCGCCCTTCGGGTTTATATTTATGATAAATCGTTTTATAGCCGACATGCGATATCACCATGGACAACGAATCTTTTGGAAACTTTTTGAAATAAGAGATTGTTCCATAGATATCGGTCGCCATAGCCACCGTATCCCCAGGTGCGAAAATAAGTTTTATATGGGCATTACTAAGCGTTTGGTCGGTTGCCGCATCCAGAACACGGATAGATATCATGGAGCCTATTCCGGAGCCTATTATATGATTTTTATCTACCGTAACCTGCGCTCCGGCGACTAAAGTACAAAAACAAAAAAACAACACTATAATTTTTTTCACCATTTATTATAATGATAAGGTGATAATAACTTTGAATCTATGCTCCGTCTTTTGTATTTTCTTCCTGTTTTTTAGTCAGGTAGGCTCTGAGAGATATCGACAAAGACTCCACTTTCCATTTCTCTTTTAGAGTGTGATAACCTTCACGCGAAATAATGATTTCGATCTCTTTAGCCTTCAGAGGTTTTGCGTAATAAACAAACGCATTATTTCCCGAATATAAATGTATCGTATCTTTTTTTATAACGATGTCCACTTTTACGTTTGTAAGATCTATTCTATCTGGGGTGCCCGCCCGGGCGTTGGGATTAGTGGTCCTTGCGTCATAAAATGAAATATACAACATACTTCTGCCATCCTTACTTGAATAAATAACACCGTCCTTTTCTAATTGAGCTTTAGTTATAAGTCCTAATGTTAGTAGGACAGTAACAAATAGTATCTTTTTCATATATGATTGTAATTTTTCGTTTTTAATACATTATTATTTTCTGATGAGTATATCTATATAGGATTATTTAACACTTCTGGCTATTTAATGGCTTTATCGAAGCCCGATATTATTTATTTAAGCAATATCGGGCTTCATATTCAAACTATTGCCTTAATACGATAGGCAGTGTCATTTGCATATTTGGTAACAGTACAAAGCCCAGGCTATTCCACTCTAAATAACCGGGCCTCATTACTTTTAGCCTATATTGTCCAGGGGTTACATTTATAAAGACACATGATCCGGAAATGCCGGTGGTCACTTTTTGTACTATTGTCCCGGTAATATGATTTATCAGGTACTACACATCAGCCCCACCAAGAGGAATTCCAGCTTGATTTGTAACGTAAACATATATTGTTCCAGGATCGAGCGTTTGAGCTGAAGCAGGCTTAGTCATAAAATCTCCGCTTCCAATAACAGTCATTAAAAGTAAAAAAATAAATCTTTTCATATTCTTTTTCTTTGTAGTGTCAGTGAATTCAAGAAGCAAGTGCCATTGAATTCTGATTTAATTAATGAATCGATTTTCTTGGCAATTGAGATTCTGACAGGGTGCTGCTTCCAAGAAAAAAAGCAATTTCTGAAAATAGAAATTTGTGATCAACCTCTACATAAACTTGTAATTCTTTGTAAATACTTTCTTATGATCTGCCGTAACGATAAAAAGTTAATTGTTTCTTTTAAAGTAGTAAGGTTTATATGATTTATTCCAGCAGGGTGACATCTTTTCCCCGGAGAACTTTAAATCTTTACCTTGTGAATTGCACTTTCTTTTTTATATCCATTTTTTTGAATTTCCGGTTTGCTATATATATAATACATAAAGTCCAAAATCGGTTGACACCAAAATCGATTTTTTTTAAAAAAAATCGAAGATTTTTGAAAAATCGTTAGTTGCGAGGTTGATAGATATTTAAATATGCAGCATATGTTTCGATATATTTTTTATTATACTGTTACAAATGAATTATTCAAAGAACCCGAATTAAAACTTATACGAAAATGAAATGGAGCCATTGCGTCCCAGTATTCTGTTTTTAGAAGTTTCGATATAATCCTCCCTCATCCGTATATCAATACTTTTGATCTGGTTCAGGATATCCTTGAAATGAACGCCGATTGCTCCCCTGTCCTGTTTTCCGAATTTATACGAAACCCCCGCATTCAGTATCGTCTCTTCCTGGACAGATTCCGAAGAGATATAATTTACATAGCGATAGTTTATATTACCGGTCACCCAGCATCTTTGCAGGAAATTGACCCTGATACCGGCATAGCCTGATATCCGGAATGTTTTATAGGAGTGGTTATTGTTGTCTTCCGAATAAAGTCCTCCTGCCCTGGAAGAGAGGTTAATCTCAAAAACACGTGAAAATCCGCTTTGAAAATCCAGGAAGAGAGATAAATCCTGTGCATCGGTAGTATATAACTTTTCCGATGTAAAGAAAGGAGTATGGTTATGCTGATAGCGAAGCATTGCTCTCAATGTAGATTCCAGAAAAGATGAATTTTTGGAATAATTGACATCGGCATTTAATGTCCACCTTCCTTTTACATTCTCTTTTGTTTCCAATGTCGTGCCTGCCGCTGCCGTATAGTTATATTCAGGCAGTTCAGCAGGTTGACTGAAATAGCGGGTCTTTGTCGCCAGGTAATCGGATACGATCGAACCCTCCAAATCAAAATGCCATGAACTGGCAGATATAATTGATGTGAGGTTATATGAGATTTTGAGATTGCGTAATATGCTCTGCTTTAAACCGGGATTTCCGGCTTTCAGGAACAATGAATTGGTATTGTCGACCACTCCCCTTAATTCCTCTACTGACAACGGCATGGTATTTTCGGAATAGTTCATTTGAAACCTCGACAGGGATCCATCATAGGAACATTCAAGCTGAAATAAAAAATTGTTGAAGGTCTTCGGAAAAACATACTTTCTCGGGAAAGCTTCATCCCGTTCCTGATTAAGGGATTGGAAGCTTACACTCCCGGATAGTTTTATTTTTTCTTTTCTATAGTTGACTCTGATTTCTGCCAAATGGATAAGATCCAGAAGGGTGTAATCATACGTGTTTAATGTGTCGGTAAATCCAGTGAGTGCGTCTGTCGCAATCCGTCGCGACTTATGATTGCGGTGGCTCAGATTATATTGTAAAACTAGACGGGTGTTTTTAGCGACCGGTTCACCATACATAATAAGAAGATTGTAAGTATTATTCTTTCCGTTTGCATCGTTTTCCAGAAACATCTGCTGAATACTTGACGCTACCGTATCGATGTTCCAGCCGTTTTCATCATTATTTTCGTGAGAATAAAGACTTATCAGGTTGAATGATCTTCCTGCATGTTTGAATTTATGATTATATTCTATAATATTGTTTATACTAAAACTGTTTTTCAGATCATATTGATGCATGTCTATGCCTTCGGATGCTAATCCGTCAGTAGTCACCATACTCTTATTATCTTTTTTTATACTGTTTTTTGCATATGCAGCACCGATCGAAACCATAACATAGTTACGATTATTTATGCTATAACTGAGGAAATTCTTTGAAGATAAATTCCTTGCTAATGATTCCTGTCGTAAATCACTATTATAATTTCTTATATCGTATGCCTGCGAAGCAAAATAGGCTCGATTCGTACCGGAATGCCTGTCAGTCGTCTCATTCATAAAATCATTACTGGTTCTAAAAGATATTTTCTTTGCACGCGGAGGAATCCACTCCAATAGACCATCCCATTTCTCTGAATAATCGGTATGTTGATATCCGGAATTTTTACTGTAACCGACTTGTGCTAAAAATGATTCGCCGACCTTATACCGCTGTCGATTAGCGTTTAGATTAGATAACAGATCACGATTGCCGTATTCGTTTTTATCTATAAATTGCCCTACCGAACCTCCGAGAAAAGTTTGCCTGGCGACCTCTATTTTTTCATGAGTCGTAACGTCAAGCACACGCTCTTTGGCATCCAGCGTATCACCGGTACGTCTTTTTTCATCAGAATAGTAGTCATATACTTTCACATTTTTCACCTCATCTGCACGGATCAACTCGCCCGCCGCTTCTGTATTCGAACCGAAAAGCTCTGTTCCATTTATCAGAATCCGGTTAATCGGTTCGCCATTGGCATAAAAACGTCCGTTCCGGAATTCCACACCGGGTAGTTTTTTTAACAGCTCCTCCATATTATCTCCCCGCATGGTTTTAAAAGCCGACGCATTATAAAACACCGTATCACCTCTGAGGACCATTGCAATCCGGTCACCTTTGACTATAATAGCGTTCATACTTATTGTATCTTCAAGAAGGCGCACCGTAAAGGATATATAAGGAATATCAGGTTTATATTTGTAATAAATGGTCTTATAACCGATATGCGATACTATCAACGATAACGTATCTTTCGGGATTCTTTTCATATAAGAAACGCTCCCATAAATGTCTGTCGCCATAGCAACCGTATCACCAGGTGCAAAAACCAATTTTACATGGGCATCGCGAACCGGATGATCGGTTGCAACATCCAGAACACGGACAGATATGAAAGAGGCCATCCCGGGAGAAATTATACTGCTTTTCTCCACCGTAACTTGTGCTCCAGCGACAAATGTATAAAAGCATAAAAGTAATACTATACTCTTTTTCATATTCCCATTATGAGATATAATAGTGATGACAGAACTATTCAGATTTCGGACTTAATTTTTTATCTTTTGTATTTTCTTCCTCTTTTTTCGTCAGATAGGCTCTGAGTGATATGGATAAAGATGTTACTTTCCATTTTTCTTTTAGAGTGTGATAACCCTCACGCGAAATAATAATTTCGATCTCTTTAGCTTTAAGTGGTTTTGTATATTGAATAATTGATTTATCTCCTGAATATAAGCGTATTGTATCCTTTTTTATAACAATTTCTACTTTTACATTTGTAAGTTCTATTCTTTCGGGAGGGCCTGGGGCACCGGGATTGGTGGTCCTTGCATCATAAAATGAGATTCCCAACACACTTTTACCACCATAACGATAGGTTATTATTCCATCTTCTTCTAATTGAGCTTTAGTTATAAAAACCAACAATAGTAAAACGACTGTGATATATATATTTTTCATATTACTTTGAATTTTTGTATTCTGTATATTCTGTAATTGCTTAATAGATTAAAATAAAGCCCGATATCATCAACTAAAAATAACTTGCAATATCGGGCTTCTATTCAACTTATTGCCTTAGAACGACCTCAAGGATGATCTGCATATTTGGCAATAATATAAAAAATGGAGTTGTTTCCTCTATATACGCCGTTTTTAACACTCGAATTTTATAAGTTCCAGGTGGTATTAATGCCAACACACACGTTCCCGTAACACCAGTACTTGATTCAAGTATAACCTTATTAGTTACAACATCTATCAAGAATACTCGAGCAAAAAGAACAGGATCTTCATCTTCATCTTCAACATAGAGATATATTGCTCCTGGATCTGGTGGATCCGTCGGTTGAGCTGAAACGGGTTTTGTAATAAAATCTCCGCTTCCAATAACAATTAGAAGAAGTAAGAAAATAAATTTTTTCATAATATTTTAATTGTAAGATGATGAATTCAAGAAGCAAATGCAATTGAAATCCAATTGATTAATGAATCGATATTCTTGGCAATTGAGATTCTGACAGGGTGCTGCCTCCAAGAAAAGCAATTTCTGAGGATAGAAATTTGTGATCAACCTCTACATAAATTTGTGGTTTTTGTAGTTACTTTCTCATGATCTGCCGTAATGATAAAAAGTTAGTCGTTTCTTCAAAGTAGTAAGGTTTATATGATCTACTCCAGCAGGGCGGCATCTTTTTCCCCGGAGAACTTTAAATCTTTACCTTATGGATTGTAATCTTCTCTTTTTATTTTTTTAAATTTCCGGTTTGCTATATATATAACACATAAGGTCCAAAATCGGTTGACACCAAAATCGATTATTTTTGCAAAATAATTAGTTGCAAGGCTGATAGTTGTTTTAAATATACCATATATGTTTCGATATATTTTTCTTTATACTGTTTGGAATAATTGGTGTATATTTGTTGTAATTATCCGATGAACTATGATATTTCAATACGCCTCTGATTTACATTTGGAATTCTCGCAAAACGCAAAATTTTTAAAAGCAAACCCGATGCTTGTTAAGGGAGATATTCTGTTACTGGCAGGGGATATCAGTTATATTGGGGACAGAAGCCTGAACCGGAATCCGTTTTGGAACTGGGCAGCCAATAATTTCAGACAAACATATATTGTTCCAGGCAATCATGAATATTATGATGGTTATGAATTATCCGATACATTGGACCACTTTACGGATTATATCCGCCCCAACGTAAGCTACCGGAATAATCAGTCGGTGTTAATCGATGATACGGAACTGTTTTTTACTACCCTTTGGTCGCCGGTTCCCGTCGAAAAGGCATGGGAGATCGAGATCGGAATAGCCGATTGCCGCCGGATAAAATATAACGGCCGCCGGTTCGGTGCAGCGGATTATAATCAGGTGCATTGTCGCTGCATGGCATATTTGGCGCATGCACTCTCTGAAAGTACTGCAAAAAAGAAAATAGTTGTCTCGCATCACATTCCAACAGCACTGTGCAATCAGGAGAGATTTAGAAACAGTCCGTTGAATCCTGCTTTTGTTGTGGAATTGTACGATTTCATCTACGATAACGACATCGATTATTGGTTGTTCGGCCACTCCCACGCCAATATACCCCTTATTGAAATCAACGGAACAAATATGCTTTGCAACCAACTTGGCTATGTTCATTATGGCGAGCACGTTCCGTTCAGGCCTGATGTATATTTCGAAATTTAAAAAGGTTATTATTTAAAAAAGCATGACAATGACAGAAACCTTTAAAAAAAGAGAAACAATCGTAATAAACCGTTTAAAATCAGACATATTCTTATAAAAATCGTATATAGCACAAAAACAATGATTGGCAGAATCAGTTTTAACAATTAAAAATTAAATACTATGGGAATTTTATGGTCGATTATTATTGGAATTGCAGCAGGAGCCATTGCAGGATGGATCATGAAAGGCAGCGGATATGGATTTGTCATTAATTTGATCATCGGGCTTCTAGGCGGGCTTTTAGGTGGTTGGATCTATGGTTTATTAGGATTCCAAACTTATAGCCTGCTGGGCTTTCTGCTTATGTCCGTAATCGGAGCAGTTGTATTGCTCTGGATTGTAAATTTGATCACCCGGCGGAATAAATCTTAAATGGGTGATAAATGATAGAAAAAGAATCCTGGATGCTTAAATTCAGGATTCTTTTTATTTATATTCTTCTAATCCATATTCTCCGGGGATGGTTTTAGAGTCTGATAAATTTGTATCTTTGTATTGTTTAAATCGAAGTTGCAAAATGACAGGTCAAATTACAATATATACGGATGGGGCAGCGAGCGGTAATCCGGGGCCGGGAGGTTTCGGGGTGGTATTAATGGCCGGACCGCACCGGAAAGAGCTGATGGGAGGATTCCGGAAGACAACCAACAACAGGATGGAGTTGCTGGCGGTGATCGTCGGCCTGGAGGCTTTAAAAAAAACGGGTTGCAGGGTGACGGTCTATTCCGATTCGAAGTATGTGGTGGATGCTGTCGAAAAAGGATGGTTATTTGGCTGGGAGAAAATCGGTTTCAAGCAGAAAAAAAACCCGGATTTATGGAAACGGTTTTTAACGATCTACCGGAAGCATCAGGTGAGGTTTGTATGGGTGAGAGGACATAGCGACATTCCTGAAAATGAACGTTGTGACCAGTTGGCGACGCAGGCCTATAAGATGCCCGGATTACAGGTCGACTTTTTCTATGAAGAAGAGGAAAAAGAGGGGACGTCACTTTCTCTATAAGACATAAAAAAATATCATTTTTAGGATCAGGAGATTATTTATTGATTACATTTGCGAAAAATTTGGAGGGAATGCAAAAAACAGGATATTTGTCCTGTTATATAATGAAGTAAGGGATTTAGGGAAGAGTAAAAATTGAATTTAAAGGATCGAAAATTTAAAATACGGTTTTTTTAAAAGATTTTGGTATGCAATAAAGTGGTGTTAAAATAAATATAGTATACAAATGAAAAAAATATTAATTGTTGGGGCCGGAGGGCAAATAGGTTCTGAGCTTGTTCCTTATCTAAGGGCTATTTACGGAGATAATAATGTTGTGGCGGCTGATATCAGTGCTGACAAATGCAGGAACCTGGCGGAAGCAGGACCTTTTGAGTCTTTGAATGCGCTTGACGGTGAGAGTTTCGCAAAGATTGTTAAGAAATATAGTATCGACACGATATTCAACCTGGTGGCACTTTTGTCTGCTACCGGCGAGAAAGACCCGGTGCTTGCCTGGAATGTAAATATCGGCGCTTTGACCAATTCGTTGAATATTGCTAAAGAAAACCATTGCGCGGTATTCACTCCAAGTTCGATCGGTGCATTCGGAAAAGATACCCCGAAAAGGAATACACCGCAGGATACATTGCAGCGTTCCAACACAACGATCTATGGTGTATGCAAAGTGACCGGCGAGTTATTGAGCGACTACTATTTCCATCGCTTCGGAGTGGATACAAGAAGCGTGCGTTTTCCGGGATTGATTTCCTATGTAACATTGCCCGGCGGCGGTACGACCGATTATGCTGTAGAGGTGTATTACGACGCCGTTCGGCGGCAATCATTCACCTGTAATGTTGGTAAAGGAACCTATATGGATATGATGTATATGCCGGATGCTTTGGAGGCTGTCGTTAAATTAATGGAGGCGGATCCTGCCAGGCTAAAGCATCGTAATAGCTTTAACATTGCAGCAATGAGCTTTGATCCGGAAGGGATTGCGGTAGAGATCCGGAAACATATTCCGGAGTTCAGAATGGATTACCAGATCGATCCGGTAAAACAGGCGATTGCAGACAGCTGGCCTGACAGTATGGACGATTCTTGTGCAAGGGAAGAGTGGGGATGGGATCCGAAATACGACTTACGAAGCATGACGGAGGATATGCTCCAGAAGATAAAAGAGAAGTTCAATCAGGGATTGATAAAATAAAAAAAGCGGCATTTGCCGCTTTTTTGTTTTATTATATCTAAATTAGGCTCACGATTCAGTTGTAATATAATCCACCGGATTGTCCCTGTGCAAGCCGGAGGAATAAAAATGGTGTGGCATTGCTAATAGAGCTGAAGCTGCGGAGAAGCCGAAAGGTAAACAGAAGTTTAAAGTAAGACGATAATTTTATGTCAAAGAATAAAAAGAAAAAAGAGGTTACTGTCGGAAAGGTAGAATTAAAGAAACAGCTTGATCGCATTTTTGCCAATCATCCTACTCAGGTTTTTAATTATAAACAGTTGGCTATACAGCTGGATATAAGAAGCATGGAGTCGAAATGTTTGATTTCGGAAGTGCTGGGAGAGATGAGGGACGCGGGTAATCTGGACGAAATATCGACAGGCCGGTTTAAGAGTAAAACGATAGGGGCCTATGTCACAGGAGAGGTGGAGTTGACGGGAAGGGGAGCCGCTTATATAATTTCGAAAGAGGTTAAGGAGGATATTTTTGTCGCTTTCGCAAATCTGAAGCATGCGCTGAACGGAGATATTGTAAAGGTATTGGTGTATGCTCGCAGTAAAAACCGCCGCCCGGAAGGCGAGGTAGTGGAGATACTGGAACGAAAGAGAAGTACGTTTGTCGGGATAATTCAATCTTCGGCCGGTTATGCCTTTTTAATCCCTTCAGGTAAGCAGTTGCCTTATGATGTGTTTATCCCGACACAGCATCTGAACGGAGCGGAGAATGGAAATAAGGCAGTAGTACGTATTACCGATTGGCCGGAGCATCAGAAAAATCCGGTCGGCGAAGTAATCGAGGTATTGGGAATGCCTGGCGATAACGATACAGAGATGAATGCAATCATGGCCGAGTATGAATTACCGGTGAAGTTTCCTGCCAATGTATTGAAATTGGCGGACCGGATTCCTATGGATATCCCTGCTGAAGAGATCGGGAAACGGAAGGATTTCAGGGGTGTTGTGACGTTTACGATTGATCCGAAGGATGCAAAGGATTTCGATGATGCTCTGTCTGTCCGTGTCCTTGAAAAAGGTTTGTATGAGGTGGGAGTACATATTGCCGACGTAAGTTATTATGTACCGGAAAATTCGCTGCTGAATACGGAAGCTTATAAAAGAGGGACGTCGGTATATCTGGTGGATCGCACCATTCCAATGTTGCCTGAAAAATTATCGAATGGGGTATGTTCGTTGCGGCCCGATGAGGATAAGTTGTGTTTTTCGGCAGTATTCCGGATGAATAGCGACGCACAGGTGCTGGACCAATGGTTCGGACGCACGGTGATCCGATCGAACCGACGGTTTACATACGAGGAGGCACAAGCAATGATCGAAGGGGGAACTGGCGATTATAAACAGGAAATCCTGTTATTAAACGATATGGCGATCAAACTCCGGGCGGAACGGTATAAAAACGGGGCGATTGATTTTGACCGGATTGAAGTGAAATTCGACCTGGATGAAAAGGGGAAGCCCATCGGAGTCTATTTCAAGCGTTCGAAAGAGGCCAATAAGCTGATTGAGGAGTTTATGTTGCTGGCAAACCGGAAAGTGGCGGAACGAATCGGTAAAGCAAGGACAAATGAGAAAGTGCCGACGTTTGTCTACCGGATCCATGAACAACCGTTAGAGGAGAAGTTGAGCGAGTTTAATAAATTTATTTCCCGGTTTGGTTACGGATTAAAAATGAACAGCAGGAAAGCTCTGACGACCTCGATGAATAAGTTGATGGAAGAGGTAAAGGACAAACCCGAACAGAATATGATTGAGACGTTGGCCGTACGAACAATGGCGAAGGCGGCTTATTCGACCGAAAATATAGGCCATTACGGATTGGCATTCGATTATTATACCCACTTTACCTCGCCCATCCGGCGCTATCCGGACGTGATAGCTCATCGGCTGTTACAGCGATACCTGGAAGGTGGTCGTTCGGTGAGTAAAGAACGGTACGAAGGCTATTGCAAATACTCTTCCGGCATGGAACAGGTGGCTGCCAACGCCGAACGGGCATCGATAAAATATAAACAGGTGGAGTTTATGGCGGATAAGCTTGGGCAAGAATTTGAGGGTACGATTTCCGGCGTGACCCAGTGGGGGTTCTATGTTGAATTGAATGACACCAAATGTGAAGGTTTGGTTTCGATGGTCGAACTGGATGATGATTTTTATGAATTTGATGAGAAGAAATATTGCATTACCGGACGATATCATCACAAGGTATATGAATTGGGTTGCCAGGTGAAAGTGGTGGTTGCAAAGGCAAATTTGGCCGCTCGGCAGTTGGATTTTGCATTGGCAGATAAAAGATCCGGAGATAGGGAGCGGGGCCGGGATTCCGGGCATTTCCGGGAACATTCCGGGAAGAGAAAAAGAGAAACCACAAAAAGAAGAGAAGTGATCCAAAGGAAAGGTAAACGAAGAAGATAAAATTTTAGATAGGAAGATGTGATGAATAAAAGAAAACGAATCATTTTTTCGGCATTATTGGGATTGATGTTATTGGTAGTCATTTTTATACCCAAATATCAAGAAAAAGAGCCGTTGGACGAGATAGATGTGGTTGATTCGACTGAAGTAAAGGAGATTATTTATAAGTATGGTATTCCTTTGGATAATTACAATGTGGATTTCGGTATAATAAAAAAGAACCAGCTCTTTTCCGATATTATGGGAGCACACGGTCTGAACAGGAAAGAGGTATTTGCGTTATGTGAAAAAGCCAAGGGTGTGTTTGATATCAGGAAAGTCAGAAGCGGACAGACATATGCCGTATTTTCCACAAAAGATAGCATACAGAAACCTATCTATTTTGTATATGAACATAGCGGGCGGGAGTATGTGGTATTTGATTTGCATGGCGACTATAAAGTGACGGTAGGGCAGAACAAAGTGGAGTATCGCCAGAAGGCCGTGAAAGGAAAGGTGGAATCTTCCCTGTGGAATGCAATGGTGAATTATGGTGCCGATCCGTTATTGGCTTTGAAATTGTCGGATATATTTGCCTGGACGATTGACTTTTTCGGCATTGCGAAAGGGGATGAGTTCAGTGTACTATATGAGGAGGAGTATGTCGGGGACAAAAGCTTACAGAATTTTGTTATAAAGGGTGCGTCAATGGTTCATCTGGGGACCGAGTATTTTGCAATACCTTTTACACAGGATGGTGTTTCTACTTTTTATGATGAAACCGGTAAAAATCTGGAAAAAGCTTTTTTAAAAGCGCCGTTGGATTATTTCCGGATCTCTTCCCGCTTTACTAATAGCCGTTATCATCCTGTGCTGAAAATATACAGACCCCATCATGGTGTGGACTATGCGGCACCTGTCGGAACCCCGGTATATTCTATCGGAGAGGGAATGGTTGTGGAGAAAGCCTTTCAGCGGGGTGGTGGTGGAAATTATGTAAAGATAAGGCATAATGCGGTGTATACGACCACTTATATGCATTTGTCCCGCTTCGAGAAAGGGCTGGCTGTCGGGAAACGTATACGCCAGAAAGAGGTAATCGGTTATGTGGGAAGTTCCGGATTGTCTACCGGACCTCATCTGGATTTCAGGGTGTACAAAAACGGTACTCCTGTCAATCCGTTGACCGTGAAATCCGAACCGAAAGAGGCTGTCCGGGATACGAATATGCTTCGTTTTACAACCTTTCGGGATACGATTATCCGGCAGTTGAGGGCATTGTGATTTTCTTTCAGAATATACAGTACTTGACTTTAGGATTGGCGGAAACCGGTCAATCTATCCCGGGATGGAAGCGTATATAACTGGGAGAATAAATCTTCACTTTGTGTAATAAGATTTTGTATATGTTTTATTGGCAACTGTTTTGGTCATTTTTTAAGATTGGGGCGTTTACCTTTGGTGGCGGTTATGCCATGATTCCTTTGATACAGCGAGAGGTCGTTTTAAAAAAGAAGTGGCTGGAGGAACCTGAGTTTATCGATACGCTGGCTGTCGCTCAGGCGGTTCCCGGTCCGATGGCCTTGAATACGGCTATCTTTGTCGGGTATAAAACCCATGGAATAAAAGGGAGCCTTATCACAAGCCTTGGGGTGATTCTTCCGTCATTTATTACTATTTTGTTAATTGCTCTGGTTTTTACCGAATTCAAGGATAATCCGGATGTTGAACGTGTCTTTAAGGGGATCCGGCCCGCCGTTGTGGCATTGATTGCCGCTCCGTTATGGAATATGGCTAAATCGGCCGGTGTTACCTGGAAAACACTCTGGATCCCATTGGTTGCCTTGCTGGCAATATGGTTGGGAGGCGTTTCCCCAGTGTATATTGTAATGGCCGCAATTGCCGGAAGTATCATTTATTTTAAGTGGAAACACAATAGCTTGCAATAATGGATCTATTCACGCTATATATAAATTACTTTTATTCTTTTTTTAAAATCGGGCTTTTCGGTTTTGGCGGGGGATATGCTATGTTGTCGCTTGTTCAACACGAGGTGGTGGAAAATCATAAATGGCTTACGACAAGCGATTTTACGGACATAGTGGCAATCTCCCAGACGACACCAGGTCCTATCGCTTTCAATACAGCCACTTATGTCGGATATGCTACCACAACTCAATTGGGATACAGTACAGGAGAGGGAGTAATAGGCTCTTTAATTTGCACTGTTGCCGTTAGTTTGCCTTCGTTTATATTGATGTTATTGGTGTGCCGCTTCTTCCTGCTGTTTCGTAACAATTTTTATGTCGACGCCATTTTAAGGGGTTTAAAACCCGCTATCATCGGCCTGATTGCTGCTGCTGCCCTCCTTCTGATCAACAGCCATAACTTTATCGACTATAAAAGTTGGCTTCTTTTTGCCGGTGTATTTGTCGCTTCGCTGAAGAAAATCGACCCGATATTGTTGATTGTGCTATCAGGAATCTGCGGATACATAATGTATTAGAAAATGCATAATAACCATTAGTTTTCAGTGTATTGCCTTTATTACTAAGGAGTCGGACACGAAAAGTTAACAAACAATTCGTATAAATTAATATTTGTTTCGATAAGCTTGAAAAATCGGGGATATTATGTATCTTTAACACCATTATGTCGAGACATGTATGGTGTATAGCAGATCACTTATTCTTTTCAAAAGAGAGATTGTCATTTTTATAAATGGTGTTGCGATTGCATTACTGGTTCTTTGGCCGAAGGTTTGTTGTGCTCAAACGAAAGATGATAATGTTGTGATTGATTTAAAAGAGCAGGTATTTACATATAAGATCTCTTCCAAATCGGTTGTACTTGAGGAACAGATTACGGCAAATTACAAATGCATCGGGAAGCCTGAAAAAATTACTGTTGTGGAGTTTTATGATGACCAAACGGAGATAAGAAAAATTCATGTGAAAGGATTAAAAGGGATCGCTCCCCGGTTTGAAATGTATCAGCAGGAAAATATTTTTTACAGTGATGCGAAAGTCTGTTATTTCCCCCTGCCGTTCAAATCGGGGAATGAAGTAGCACAGGTTTATTTCGAGAAACTGTATAAAGATATACGCTGTTTTTCCACGGTATTTCTGACGGAACCGCAGTTTGTACGCTGTAAGGTTGTAAAATTTGTTGTTCCCGGATGGATACAGGTCGATATCATCGAACGGAATTTTGGTGCCAATGTGAATAAGAATGTTGTCAAAGACTCTAAAACCAATACGACAACATATATTTATACCATTGATAACCAGCGCGCAATGGTGAAAGAACCTGAAATGCCCGGTTATAAGTATATTTATCCATATCTGTTGGTTGTACCGAAGCAAGCGACTTTCGGGGAAATTCGGACTTCCTATTTCGATCGTTTTGATCACCTTTACAAGTGGTATAGGGATATAGCCTATATGACATCGAATGACACGACGGTTGTCGGGACGCTTGCGCGCGATATAACGCGGGAGTGTCGTACGGATGAGGAGAAGATCAAAGAGATATACGCATGGGTGCAGGATAATATCCGGTACCTGGCTTTCGTTAATGGTCTTGCCGCATTCAAGCCTGATGATGCGCATGAAGTGTTGCGCAAAAAATATGGGGATTGTAAAGGGATGGCCAATTTACTGAAAGCGTTATTGCGGGCGGAGGGATTTGATGCCAGGCTTGCCTGGATCGGTACGCGTGAAGTGATATTTGATGATTCGGCTCCTTTACCTATGGCTAACCATATGATATGTGTCCTCTTTTGGAATGGCCGGATCTTATTCCTCGATCCCACGATCAGATACATGGCCCTTGGAGAGTATCATGAAGGGATACAGGGTAGGGCTGCATTGGTTGAAGACGGAAAGAATTATCTCTGGAAACGGGTCCCGGAGGTTACGCCTGTATTGAATGCCGATAGCGTGTGTCGTAAGTATAAGATATCCGGGGATACCCTTGTCGGAAAAGCTCAAATGGTATGTACCGGTGAGTTCAAGCATGTGATGATGTCCTCTATCTACGCGTTAGAGACTCAGCGCCGCAATGACGCGTTGAAAAAATACCTTGAAAAAGGGAGGGTGCAGGATAAAGTTTCGGATATTGTCATCACCGGGACTGATTCAAAGTCGGAAAAAATTGAAATCTGTTTTTCTGAAAGTCGTAAATCCGGTATACAGCTCTCCGGGGACGAACTATATATAGATATGGATGCTCAGTTGGATTATATAGATGCTGTAATAGATACGGCGAAAAGAGAGCATGATTATCTGTTTCCATTCAAGGAGTATATCGTAAGGGAAGGATATGTCGAAATTCCTGCAGGATATAAAGTAACGAGGCTTCCTGAGAACCTGAAAATAGAAAGGTTCGGTTATTCGATTTATATTACTTATAGTATAGAGGACAACAGGATAAAATACTATAAAAGGATTGTGATTCTCGATACTTGGTTGAAAAAGGATCAATTTGTGTTGTGGAATGCCGATGTGACGATGCTTAGGAAGTATTATATGGAACAAGTCATATTAAAAAAAGTGATTTATGAAAAAAGAATATAAGCTTATTTTTGTTTTATTTATAGTAATGGTATTTTGCTCCGTTTGTGTCGTTGCGAATACTTATGATCCCCGTGCTGAAGGAATCCGTGTTGCTATATGGGCATGGGATATACCTGCTTTTAGTAATCATACGGTTCCTGAAAAATATGCTGGAGAGTCGGCGGTGATACTTGCCCGCCATCGATATATAAGGGCTTCCGGGGAGAGAGGATCTTTTGCCAGGGAGTTTTTTACAGGAAACATCGAGAGTAAGGTCTTCTATACGGATATCGATCGTTATATGATCAAAATAAACGATCAGGCGGCGTTGAATTATTATACTGAGTTTTCATATCGTGAGGTAGTGAAAAAAAGTGTTTACGGCAACACGGATGAGGTAAAAACGGTTGTCGGGATACGGATTATCAAGCCGGATAGCACGATAAAGGAGATCGACGTGTCGACTTATGCTGTATCGGTGACCGAAGGAAGAAAAGATAAAGAGGCATATAAGAAACTTGCTATTCCTGGGTTGGAGATAGGGGATATTCTTGATATGTTTGTTTACGAGCTCTCTGTTCTTGGGACAATGAATATTCCTCCGCAGATCATTTCGTTTTATTCATTGGAATATCCCTGTCTTTCTTCTTCGGTGCACTGCGAATTTGGAGATGATATTACGGTGGAGTATCGCTCGGTCAACGGTGCCCCCGACATAGAGAGCTCAAAGGATGAGTATGGATGTGTCGTGCTGGATGCGGAGATGCAGGATGTAATATGTGTGAAAGGTATCGAAATATTACGTTGGGCCTCTTTCTACCGTGATTTGCCGATGATCCGGCTTCAGGTGTTGCAAAACGCTTCCAGGGTGATATTCAAACCTTCCGGCGCCAGACCTTCCGGCGTACATAAAGATATACCGTATGAAACGATATTGAAGGATACCAAGGAGTATTTTGCGAAAGGACTGGCATATGTACCGATGTCCGGCGATTTCATTAAACGTGTCAATGCGGCAATACAAAATTATAAACAGAAACATCCTGCTGTTGGTAATGATGAACTCGCATCTTATATATATTCAGTATTGAATTTTTATTGGCCGGGTAATGAAGATACGACGGAGTGGTTTATGTTTGTATTGGGACGTTACCTCTTGGAAAACAAAATAGAATTTAAATATGGGTTCACTACAAGCCGTTATAGTGCCCGGAAAGGCGAAGTCGCTTGTTCTACAGATCTTTTTTGTGTTATTATGGCAAATGGTAATACACAACTTTTTGTTTCTCCGTACCGGTATCTTGTTACAGGATACGTACCGGGAGCCGTAGAGGGAGAAACGGTGTCTTCCTTTGCTATTAAAAAATTTGGACCGAGAGGTATCCGTAAGTTAGAGATGGAAGAGTTTGTTGTAGAATACAATGTCCCGGTGACAACTGCCGAACAAAACCGGGTTACTTCAAAACTCGACATCTCTTTTTCTCAGGATGATCCGTTGTGCCTGGTAATTGATCGCCATACGGCATGGAAAGGGAGTGACAAGGAAAAGATGCAGGATCTTATGGTCACCTATGAAAAATGGGATTCCGTAATGCGTCGTTCGCTCTCGATAGAAAAAACACTGATTGAAGAGCTGGCAGAGAAAAGCAAAACAAAGAAACAAATCGATGAGGTATTTGGCGCTTTTGAAGAAGGGAGGGAAACTTATAAAGAGAGGATTGAAGGGGAGATTTATATGTATCACATGGCAAATGCAGAGCAGATTTTACAATATTCGATTCAGAGTTATGGAGTTACGTCAGATAGTCCTGATTTGGAATATAGTGTGAAGTATACTTTAAACGGGCTTGTAAAAAAAGCGGGAGATAATCTGATCCTTGATGCAGGTAAACTGGCCGGATATCAATGGGTTCCATCGGAGAGCGAGCGCAACCGGATAATCGATGCCTACCTGCCGACAGCCCGGATGTCCGATTATGAAATAGCAATTCGAATTCCGGAGGGCTATCAGGTACAAGATGCCGGAATGTTGAATTATCGTTTTGAAAATGAGTATGGTATATTTGAGGCTACCGCAGCAACGGATAACAATATATTGAATCTCAAAGTGAAAAAAGTTTATGCTAGAGCATACGTTCCTTCAAGGGATTGGGATAAACTGATGGGGATGATCGATAGTGCCAACCGGTTCTATTCCCATTCGATCGTATTGAGAAAAATATAGTCAAAAAAATAAAACAACGGGGGAGCAAGACAATCATCCTGCTCCCCCGTTGTTTTATTTTTATTTAAAGTAATGCGTTTATTTTTTCCATCAGAGAATTTTTCGGAACTGCCCCTACTTGTTTGTCTACCACTGCCCCTCCTTTAAAGAACAGGATCGTAGGAATGTTACGGATACCAAATTTTGCAGCTGTACCCGGACTACTGTCAACATCCACTTTGGCAACAATAAGCTTGCCTTCGTACTCTGTAGAAAGTTCCTCTACAATGGGTAACATCATTTTGCATGGTCCACACCATTCTGCCCAGAAATCAACAAGAACAGGATGTGCCGATTTCAAAACAACCTCTTCAAAATTAGAATCATTAACTGCTATAGCCATCGTATTTTAATTTAAATATTTATGAATACTGATTTGATGTTGCAAAACTAATTAATTTTCATCTTAATTGCGTCATTATTTTCAAAATATTCGTACAGCTCCCTGGAACGCTTTATTTTACAGGTTCTTGAGAACATTTTTACAGAATTGCCCTGACCGTCAAAAAGCATAAAGTATAAAGAGATATCATTTTTTACGTTCTCTTCTTCTTTTTTGTTTCCCGGTTTTGCCGGAAGCTCATGGACTGAGTCCCGTACAAACAGGTCATATATTTCATTGACGGTATCTGAGGTTAGCTTTGTAATATCCACCTGCAAAGTGATGGATCGTATTATGTTCTCCGCAATCGTTTCCAATAGATCTATTTTCTGTATATTAAATGCCAGATCATTGTCTTCCTTTCCCCATTTCGGTTGTATTTTCCCTTTTACATAAATGGCGGTTTCATTAATAAAATATTGCCGGTAATCGGTATAGTCCTTTCCAAAGAAAGTCAGTTCATAGCTTCCGCTGAAGTCTTCAATGGTCAATATCCCGAAATCCTTGCCAGTCTTGGTTTTTCCTTCCCGCTTAGCCGTGATGATGCCGGCAATGGTGATCTCTTTGCCTTTGAATGCTTCAAAGTCGGCATTTAAATCCTCTATAGGGGTACAGAGCACTTTCATTTCCAGTTTATACGGATCCAGGGGATGCGATGTGAGGTAAATACCGATCAGTTCCTTTTCCTTCCTCGACTTTTCATAATCATGCCATGGTTCGCATTCGGGAATATTCGGTTTGGTAACCTCATATCCTTCCATCCCGCCAAAAAGAGAACTTTGCATGCTCATGCTGTCCTGTTGTTTTTTTTGTCCGAAATTGACCAGTGTGTCCAATACCGTATTGCTGGCGTCTACCGGATGGAAGAATTGTGCCCGGTGGTATCCGAAGCTGTCCAATCCTCCTGCAGCGACAAGGCTTTCAAGGGTCTTTTTATTGATACTTTTGTAATCGATGCGTTCAAAGAAATCGTACAAATCTTTGTAGGCCCCGTTTTTCTCCCGTTCTTCAATAATCTTTTCTACGGCTCCTTCGCCGACTCCTTTGATGGCTGCCATTCCGAAACGGATCTGGCCACGGCTGTTTACCGTGAAATCATTATACGATTCGTTTACATCGGGAGCCAGTACATTTAGTCCCATCCGCTTGCACTCGTCCATGAATACCGTCACTTTTTCAATCTGGGAGAGGTTATTGCTCAAGTTTGCCGCCATAAACTCGGCCGGATAATGGGCTTTCAGGAATCCGGTTTGGTAGGCAATATAGGCATAACATACGGAATGTGATTTATTGAAAGCGTAAGAGGCAAATGCTTCCCAGTCTCCCCATATCTTATCTATCAACGGTCCAATGGGTTTTCCCTGGCACCCTTCGACAAATTGGGGGTTATTGCTGCATCCTTGGATAAATTGCGCTTTAAGCGCATTCATTGTATCAAATTGCTTTTTCCCCATCGCTTTGCGGAGGGTGTCCGACATACCGCGGGTGAAATTACCCAATGCACGTGCCTGGAGCATTACCTGTTCCTGGTAGACGGTGATACCGTATGTGTCATTTAAGAAAGGCTCCATCATCGGGTGGTCGTATATGATCGGTTCCTCACCGTGTTTCCGGGCAATAAACCGTGGGATATACTCCATCGGTCCCGGACGGTAGAGGGCGTTCATTGCAACCAGATCTTCAAAGCGATTCGGTTTTAATGCACGCAGGTGTTTTTTCATACCAGGCGACTCGAATTGGAACAGGCCGGTCGTCTCTCCGTTTGAAAACAGGTCGAATGTTTTCTGGTCTTCCAATGGAATCTTGTCAGGATCGACGTCGATATGCTTGGAGATTTTTATATTGCTTATACAGGTTTTGATGATGGAGAGTGTTTTCAAGCCGAGGAAGTCCATTTTCAACAGACCGATCGGCTCTACAAAGTGTCCGTCATATTGTGTGGTCAACAGGCTTTCTCCCTCTGTCGGCATCACCGGGATATGTTCGATAAGCGGGTCCCTGCTGATCAATACCCCGCAGGCATGTATCCCTGTCTGTCGGATGGAACCTTCCAGGATTTCCGCAAGGCGAATCGTTTTGGCTATGAGCGGATTTTGAGACTGTTTCTCCTTTTCGAGTTCTTTGTTTTCTTCGTATGCTTTTTTCAGGGTCATTTTGGGAACTTCCGGTACCATTTTTGCCAACCGGTTAGCTTCCGACAGTTCGAGACGCAGAACACGGGCAACGTCCTTGATTGCCATTTTAGCAGCCATGCTGCCGAAGGTAACAATATGAGCCACTTTTTTCTGTCCGTATTTGTCCGTTACCCACTCCAGCACTTTCTGACGACCTTCGTCGTCAAAGTCAATGTCAATATCAGGCATCGATATCCGGTCGGGGTTCAGGAAGCGTTCGAACAGCAGATCGTATGCTACCGGGTCGATATTGGTAATCCCAAGGCAGTAGGCAACGACGCTGCCGGCAGCCGATCCCCGGCCGGGTCCTACAATAACATCCATCTGACGGGCTGCTGCGATAAAGTCCTGTACAATCAGAAAATATCCAGGGAATCCCATCGTTTTGATGGTATCCAGCTCAAATTCGATACGTTCGCGCACGCTGTCAGGCAGACCGTCCGTCCATCTTTTTTTGGCGCCGATATAGGTCAGGTGTTTTAAATAATCCGCTTCAAACTTGATGCGGAGGATCTTTTCATAGTCCCCGCTCAGTTTATCGTACCGCTCTCCGAACTCTTTTCTCAGGTCCTCTTCGGCATATTTCAGTTTGTGTGTGTCTGTTGAGCCGAATTCCGCCGGGATGGGGAATAGCGGCATAATGGGGTCGGAATCAAGATGGTATGGTTCAATTTTATCGGTGATCTCCTGAGTGTTCCCGAGAACTTCCGGCCAATCACTGAAGAGTTGTTCCATCTCCGTAGTTGTTTTAAACCACTCTTGACGGGTATACCTCATACGGGTAGGGTCGTCGATATCTTTCCTGGTATTCAGGCAAATCAGTAAATCGTGGGCTTCCGCGTCCTCTTCATTCAGAAAATGGACGTCGTTGGTAGCAATCACTTTAATATCTAATTTTTTTCCAATACGTGCAATCTCTTTGTTGCAGCGTTCCTGGTTATCGAATATTTCGGCATTTTGCCGCGGGTTGTCTGAAGGGTGCCGCATCACTTCCAGGTAATAGTCTTCGCCAAACAGGTTTTTATACCATTGGGCCGTAGCTTCGGCAGCTTCCAGATCGCCGTTCATGATTTTCTGGCAAATCTCTCCTCCGAGGCAGGCGGAAGAGACAATCAGTCCTTCATGATATTCCTGTAAGATCTTTTTGTCAATACGGGGACGATAGTAGAATCCATCGATGTGGGCAATGGATGTCAGTTTGATCAGGTTTTTATATCCTTGTAGGTTTTTGGCTAATAGTATAAGATGGTCTCCCGAACGATCGGCGGGATTACTTTTGCTATACAACGATTCTTGTGCCACATATGCCTCACATCCTAAAACCGGTTTGATCCCTTTTTTTACACAGGTGTCGTAAAAGAGTTTTATTCCGAACATGCTGCCGTGATCGGTGAGTGCAAGCGCAGTCATACCGTCTTTTACCGCTTTCTCGATTAAGCCCGGAATACTGGCGGCCCCGTCAAGAATAGAGTACTGGGAATGGACGTGAAAGTGAGTGAAAGCCATATATAAATTAGGATAAATTTTGAATTATAGGGACTTATAGTAATTTGCCGTTTTATCTTTTTTTGATGATATCTTCGACTACTCTTGGGAAATGAGCATGCTCCAAAGCATGAATTTTTTCAGCGAGCATTTCCGGGGTGTCGCCGGGGGAGACAGGGCATTTGGCCTGAAAAACGATATCCCCTTCATCATACCGTTCGTTAATATAATGTATCGTGATGCCGCTCTCTTTTTCGCCGGAAGCGATCACTGCACAATGTACATTCATGCCGTACATTCCTTTACCTCCGTATTTAGGTAGCAGTGCCGGATGGATGTTTACTATTTTCCGGTCAAATTCTGTAATAATGCCGGAGGGTATCTTCCATAAAAAGCCCGCCAATACGATGAAATCGATGCCGGTGTCCTTTAATGTTTTCAGCACTCCCTCAGGGTCGCGGAGCTCTTCTTTATTAAATATATAGGACGGGATATGATATTTTTTTGCTCGTTCAAGCACATAAGCATCCGGGATATTACAGAAGACCGAACTTACTCGGATTTCCGGATTTTTTGCGAAAAATAAAATAATATTTTCAGCGTTAGAGCCTGAACCAGAGGCGAATATTGCTATTTTTTTCATATTGTAAAAGATTAAAAATCAAGCTTATAAAGATAGAAAAACTTTATTCTTGTTAAAAAATTTTTTAGAGAAAAAAATAAAGCCTAAATTTGCTCCGTGAATTTAAGATGCATATTTGGAGTGTATCTAGTGTAAAATTAAAATGTCTAATTAAAATTTGAAGCTATGTCTGACATTACTAACAGAGTAAAAGCAATTATTGTAGATAAATTAGGAGTTGATGAAACTGAGGTTAAGCCGGAAGCTACTTTTACGAACGACCTTGGCGCGGATTCTTTGGATACCGTAGAGTTGATTATGGAATTGGAAAAAGAATTCAATATCACGATTCCGGATGATCAGGCTGAAAAGATCACTACAGTAGGTGACGCTATCTCTTATGTAGAAGCTAACGCAAAGTAATTTAATACTATTTTTATGAACCAGAAACGAGTAGTAATAACAGGTCTCGGAACGATCAATCCGCTTGGTCATAATGTGCCGGAGTTTTGGGACAATTTAATAAAAGGTGTCAGTGGCGCTGGTCCTATTACTCGTTTTGATGCATCACAATTTCGTACACAGTTTGCCTGTGAGGTGAAAAATTATGATCCTGCCCAGTTTTTTGACCGGAAAGAGGTGAAAAAAATGGATCTTTATACGCAATTCGGTTTAATTGCTGCAAAAGAGGCGGTTAAAGACGCAGGCCTTGATTTTGAACAGGAAAACAAAAAACGGATCGGGGTGATATGGGCCGCCGGAATCGGTGGTCTGGAGACATTCTATGAAGAGTGTGCCGCATTTGCGACAGGAGACGGAACCCCGAGATTCAGCCCTTTCTTTATACCTAAGATGATTGCGAACATGGCAGGAGCCACGATAGCAATAGAATATGGATTGAAAGGCCCGAATTATTCTACGGTTTCTGCATGCGCAGCTTCTGCTCACGCACTGTATGATGCATTAAATTTGATTCGTTTAGGAAAAGCAGATGTTATTATTGCCGGAGGATCCGAAGCTTCGATTACCCCTCCGGGAGTGGGAGGTTTTAATGCTTTGAAAGCGTTGTCTACCCGTAACGACGACCCGAAAACGGCTTCCCGTCCTTTTGATGCGGACAGGGATGGTTTTGTGATCGGCGAAGGAGGAGCGGGCTTGGTCGTTGAAGAGTATGAACATGCTGTGAAGAGAGGTGCCAGGATTTATGCAGAACTGGCAGGCGGCGGTGCTAATTCCGATGCTTATCACATGACAGCTCCGGATCCGGAAGGAGAAGGTGCCTGTGACGTGATGTTGCTGGCTCTTGAAGATGCCGGTTTGCGGCCTGAGGACGTAAACTATATCAACGTGCATGGAACTTCTACCGGATTGGGCGATGTGGCTGAACCTAAGGCCATACAAAAAGCATTTGGCGAACATGCATACCGGTTGAATATCAGTTCAACCAAGTCGATGACCGGTCACCTGTTAGGAGCTGCCGGCGCGATCGAAGCCCTCGCTTGTGTATTGGCGGTAAAAAATGATATCGTTCCTCCGACGATTAACTTTAGTACGCTCGAACCTGAGTTGGATCCCCAATTGAATTTCACATTCAATACTCCTCAGAAAAGAACGGTAAATGTTGCATTAAGCAACACGTTTGGTTTTGGCGGACACAATGCTTGTGTTGTTATTAAAAAATAATCACTTCTAGTTTTTTAGTCGTGATTAAGAAAATAATTCAATCCATAAGGCTTTACATTCATCGGAATGGAAGGTTTTATGGATTGTCTGTTTCTCAATTAGGCTTTGTACCTAATAACAAAGGCCTTTATCGTTTAGCCTTATTGCATAAATCGGCATCCAAGATGACGAAAAACGGCATCGTATTAAATTATGAACGTCTTGAATTTCTTGGAGATGCAGTATTGGGGGCTATTATTGCCGAACTCCTTTATAAATTCTTTCCGAATAAAGATGAGGGTTTTCTGACCCGTGTGCGTTCAAAGGTAGTCAGCAGGGAATCTTTGAACGAATTGGCTATTAGTATTGGTTTGGATAAATCTGTTGTGGCAAAATCAGACATATCCAAAAACAAACATATTTACGGTGATGTTTTTGAAGCCTTTATCGGTGCAATATTTCTAGACCAGGGCTTTGCCGTTACCAAGCATTTTATTGAAAAGTTTATTTTTCCGAATTTCTTTAATATTAAGGACCTGGTGGCAAATGACACCAACTATAAAAGCCGGCTGATTGAATGGGGGCAGAAAAATAAGGTGGAAATTTCTCTTTTTACAGAGGAAACGGTTAATAGACGCAGGGATAAGTTTTGTTGTACCATTGCCATCATGGGAGAGATTCGGGGAAAGGGTTTCGGAGGTTCTAAAAAAGAGGCGGAACAGTATGCTGCCGAACAGGTCGTCATGATCCTGAATAAGGAAGGGGAAGGTAATATTGTAATATAAAGCCTGAAGGGCGTTCATCAGTTGATTTATTATGGACTATGGGAAAGTAATAGAGAAGATCTATGCGGAGTTAAACGATTGTTTCGGCAAAGGGAAGGTTGCCAGTTATATTCCGGCTTTGGCGGATATAAATCCCCGGCAGTATGGTATTGTCGTGGCAACGCCGAAAGGAGAGCTTTTTACGGTAGGAGATGCCTATACCCGTTTTTCAATACAAAGTATTTCAAAAGTATTCACGTTAGCTATGGTTATCCGTCTGATCGGAGATGAATTATGGCGATATGTGGATAGGGAACCTTCCGGCACTCCGTTCAATTCTTTGGTGCAATTGGAGTATGAACACGGTATTCCGCGTAATCCGTTTATCAACGCGGGAGCTTTGGTCGTGACTGACCAGTTGATAAGGCTTTATCCGAGTCCTAAAGAGGAATTGATCCATTTTATCCGGTCGCTTGCCGGCAACGATGATATATATTATGACAAAGTGGTTGCCCGTTCCGAGCAGGCCCATGCAATGCGTAATTTGGCCCTGGCGAATTTTATGAAGAGTTTCGGCAATATCCAGAGTGATGTGGATACGTTGGTCGATATCTACTGCAACCAGTGTAGTGTGTCAATGAATTGTGTCGAATTGGCGAAGGCTTTTCTTTTTTTGGTGACCCGGGGCGTCAATCCTCACAATGGGGAACAGATCCTTAGCAGTAGTACTTCGAAACGTTTGGCAGCGTTGATGTTCACATGCGGACTTTATGATGAGTCGGGTGATTTTGCATACCGTGTCGGGATGCCGGGGAAGAGCGGCGTAGGAGGCGGTATTGTTGCCGTCATACCGGGCCGGTTAAGTATTGCCGTATGGAGCCCCGAATTAAATTCGCATGGTAACTCCTATATCGGCGTGGAGACACTTGAACGTTTTACTACGGATATCGGTATCTCGATTTTTTAAATAGCGGGAGTGGACAAGGGGATAAGCAGCAAGCGGCAGGTGGTAAGAGGGAAAATAAAAGAGGTTACCCCGTTTCGCGGGTAACCCCTATTTTATCGATAGTTTTTCTACATTCTTAATTTCTGACCCGTTCCAGATAGTCGCCGGTTGCCGTATCAATCCTGATTTTCTCTCCGATTTCAACAAAAAGGGGAACCATTACCTTGGCTCCGGTTTCTACTTCGGCAGCTTTTAGGGCAGTTGAAGAAGCCGTATCGCCTCTTAAACCGGGTTCGGTATATGTCACTTCCAATACTACGTTGGGCATTAATTCAACATATAACGGGGTTTCCGTGTCGGCATGAACCACCATTTCTACCGAATCCCCTTCCTTCAGAAATTGCGGGGCATTGATCAGTTCTTCGGAGATAGATACCTGTTCGTAAGTTTCCGTATGCATCATTATATAATCATCTCCCTCTTTATACAGGAACTGGAATGGGCGCCTTTCGATTCTTGCCGTTTCGATTTTTACTCCGGATGAGAACGTATTTTCCAACATCCGTCCTGTTTTCACATTTCTCATTTTTGTTCTCACAAAAGCGGGACCTTTACCCGGTTTCACATGTTGAAATTGAACGATAGTATATAAATCGTCTTTAAATACGATGCATAGCCCATTCCGAAAATCTGCTGTTGTTGCCATTTAATTGTTTTTTGATTGATATTTAGGATGCAAATATAAAAAAAACGACCCAAAGCACCAAGATAAAATATAATCGATATCGTTTTGGCGAAGGGTGGTGATAAAAAAAGCCGGCTAAAAGCCGGCTTTAGTATACGAATAAAATTATCCTTCTACTGGTTTTGTATAAGTTGCATCACTGAACGCAAGGATCGGGAAGAATACAATACTCAGAAGTACCAAACCTACCGTGAAGCCCACGCCTTTACCGAAAGCAAGCGAAATAGCATGCAGTAACATAATACCGAATACGATATTTGCAATCGGAATAAAGAGCAGAACGACCCACCAACCCGGTTTATTTACCATTTTACACATGATGTATAAGTTATAGATCGGAACGATCGAAGCCCATCCCGGTTGACCGGCTTTTTCGAACACTTTCCACATACTGACAATCGTCAGTATAAATAGGGCTAGATAAATAATAGCAATAAGCATAATCTTAATTTTAAATTAGATATAAATTATTATGTATTAAGCAGTAATAAGCACACATATATGCTCAATTATACTATCGCAAAAGTATGAAAATAAACTAGAGATGCAATATGATATATATATATTTTAATAGTATACTTATATATTAAAAATTTATTGTGTGATGTGGGTATAATCCCGAAGAATAGTCTGAATAAACTCCAGGTTATTCTGGTCGCTTTGGATGCCGGTCAACTCTTTTATTTTATGACTCAATGGCTCCAGTAATTCGTATTCTTTCGTGGCCCGGGCTTCAGCCAGCACCTCTTTGATAATGTTGATATCCTTGTCGGAAAGCATCCGTACCTGTGGATACACTACTTCATAGTTGTCAGTATTACTGTATCGATCCAATTGTTTTAAAGTGACGGAGCGATTCCGGTAAACGACAGTCGTACCGGCAGCCAGATCGCCCAAACGTTGTCCTTTCTTTGTTACAATGATGCTTATCATGCCGATTATACCGAGACAAATAGTGATATCGACCAACCTGAACATCCAACGCAGAAGGCAATCCCATCCTGTAAGTTTTTTACCGTCCAGCCTTACTACCTGTATATATAAAGCCATCTTTCCGATGCTCCTTCCGTTTAGGCAGAGTTCGAGGACAAGGTGGTAGAGGGAGAGTAATGAAAATATGACGACTATGACGATTGTGCTTTTTTGTAAAGCATCACTGAAACTGACAATCATTGAAAGCACGATAGTCAGTCCGCCGATCACGGTAAAATCGATAAAGGTCGCAAATACGCGTTCGGCGACGCCTGCAATCTTATAATCGATATGTGTGTTCTGGGCCGTTTGGATAGAGAGATTCATCTTAAAGACAATTTAGACTGCAAACTTATGTTTTTTTGAAGAAAAGATATACTTTTATGTGGTAATTTTCGATCTGTATATTAAGATCGGGATTCGATTTTTATGAAAGAAGCGAGGTTTATTGCAAAAAATAAAGAGAAATGGAGTAAAATGGAGCGTCCGGAACAAATTGATTCGGATACGCTTGCTGCGAATTATATGGAATTGACAGCCGACCTTGCTTATGCCAGGACTTTTTACCCCGGGAGCGATACGCAACGGTATCTGAATCATCTGATAGCCGGCTATCACGCCAATATCAATAGCCACAAGTCACAACGAAAGACAAGTTTATTCTCTTTCTGGATCAATGATTTTCCGGGATTGATGGCTCAGGAACGTCGGACGATGTTGTTTGTATTGTGTTTTTTCGTATTGGCTTGTATGATCGGCGCTTTTTCCGCGAGATATGACGATTCGTTTGTCCGGTTGATACTCGGTGATGCTTATGTAAACCGGACCTTGGATAATATTACGGCCGGAAAGCCGATGGATATCTATAATTCTTCAGGCGAGTGGGATATGTTTTTCCGTATTACGATAAATAATATCCGGGTATCTTTCCTGGCTTTTGTGTTCGGTGTATTCTGTTCGGTGGGGACTTTGTGGGTGCTTTTACAGAATGGTATTATGCTGGGATCCTTTCAGTATCTTTTTTACGGAAAGGGATTGTTGTTGCATTCGGCTCTTTCGGTCTGGGCGCACGGGACGTTTGAAATCACTTCGGTCATCATTGCCGGGGGCGCCGGTATAATAGTGGGAAATAGTTTTCTTTTTCCCGGTACTTACAAACGGTTGCAATCTTTTCAAATCGGTGCTTTGAAAGGGATAAAAATAGTGATCGGATTGATTCCTTTTTTTATCATTGCCGGCGCGATAGAAAGTTTTGTTACCCGTCATGCGGAAGCCTATCCTTTTGTCGGGGCATGTGTGATCGTACTGTCATTAATCGGAGTAGTAGGGTATTTTATTATATATCCATATAAAATGAGAATTAAAAATTAATAATCACGATAGAAAAGCATACCGCTTTCGGTTTTAACTAAAAAAATGGAAAAGATTAATTTAAACATAGTGAGGGGATTTAGCGATTCGATAACCACAACATTTAATTTGTTAAAACAGGAGTTTGTCCCGTTTATAAAGAGTTTTGCCATATTAGCGCTTCCGGTGGTTTTTATCGATCTCTTTTTTAAAAGTTTTTTTTCATGGGAAATCTATAGTTTGTCCTTTGATGGACAAGCATCGTCGACATATTTTAGAACTGTAGGACTGAGTTATCTATCTACGATACTGGTGTTTTTCTGGATCCAGTTGGAGGTGATAGCATACATCCGGGTTTATTGGGATAAATATCAGCATCGGGATGAAGCACCTGTTACAGCAGGCGAGGTGTGGCAGGTTATGCAGCGTAATATCGGCAAGGTGTTGGGTGCAAGCATATTGTATGGATTGATCGTGCTTGTGGGTCTTGTGTTTATGATTATTCCGGGGATTTATTTTGCTCTGGCGCTCTTATTTATCCCTTATTTGTTGATACTGAAAGACCAGTCATTCGAAGATAGTTTTTCCGGTTCAATGGGTATGGTCAAAGGGCAGTGGTGGAATTTGTTCGGGTATGTATTTGTACTGCAATTGATCATAAGCATGTTGGCTTATGCTTTTAATATCCCTTATATGATTCTTTTATTCAAGGCGGCGTTTACCGGAGAAATACCCGGTACGTATGAGATAACTTTCGGGATGTTGCTTGCAAGCCTGGGGCAGCATATTATGCAGACGTTGCTCGTTATCGGCGTCAGTATCAGATTTTTCAGTATCTCGGAGAGCCGTGAGCATACTACATTGTTGAGCAAAATCGACCAGCTGGGAGATCATCAGGAGAAAGAGGTAAAAGAATATGACAGCCGGGATGAAGGAGAGTATTAATCACGTCATATTGCGCTTTTGGATTCTGGCGGCATTATGCTGTACCGGAACGGCTTCTGCCGTGACCGCTACGGATCACTCTTTTTCTGAGCAGAGAAAAGAGGTTGTTGCCGGCCAGACAAGGCAAAATGATCGGGATTATCAACTTCGTACCCCAGGAACCGTTTTCCTGGACCAGTTTAAAAATGATAAAGCCTTTCACTATATTACAAAAACGGATAAAGTGCCCGACTGGTGGAGACAGTTTAGACATTGGCTCTTAGAGCGTCTGTTCCGGACATCATCCCCCTTAGTGGATAAATGGCTTGATATAGCTATAAAAACAATAGCAATATTGCTGGCAATCTTTTTGATTTACAAGATTGTCAGGAGTAAATTCAGTTTTCCTATTACGCGAAGGGAGAGTCTGTTTGATACGACCGACATGGCTGTTCAAGAACCGGTGGATAGTCTATCTTATCCGACATTATTGCAAAAAGCCGTTTTGGAAAAGAATTATGAAATAGCTGTACAGATACACTATATGTATCTGCTCTATTTACTGGATCAGAAAGGGATCATACGCTGGAATCGTCACAAGACCAATACAATGTATGTCTATGAAATAGAAGATCGAAACAGGCAATTGAAATTCAAACAATTGGGATGGATATTCGATTGTGTGTGTTATGGGGAGTTTAAGATCGATGAGCTGGCATACCGGCAAGTGGCCTTCCGGTTTGAGACTTTTCAAAAGGAGCTTGTATGAAGAGATTGAGAAATATATGGTATATTTTATTGCCGGTTGTGTTGTCTCTGGTTTATACCTGGTATGAGGCAAATACTCCCCGCCCGCCGGATTGGAAAGAGAGTTATGCTGTTCAGGACAAAATCCCATACGGAACATATATTGCTTACCAAAGTCTACCGTTACTTTTTCCTCATGCTAAGGTTGAATCGGTTCATTTACCTATTCTGGAGCAGTTACAACAGTGCGAAGAGAAGGAGGTACCGGTATCGTATGTTTTTGTCAACAGCCATTTTATTATTGATGAGATAGAATTACATGCATTGCTTGAGTTTGTGGAGCGCGGTAATTCATTATTTATAGCAGCCTGGCAAATGCCTGATACATTACTGGCTTTTTTCTCATTAGGCCGGGAGTCGTCATTTACGAAAAGAGGACATCGGTTCACCCGTCCGGAGTTGTCGGAAGAGAAATATATTTTCTACCAGGATAATTATGAATATTTTGTGCTGAAAGAACAATTTAACGGTGAGGTGCTGGGGAAAGCCGCAGACCAACCCGATTTTGTCAGGCTTTCATACGGGGAAGGGGATCTGTTTTTAAACCTGAACCCGCGGGCTTTTACCAATTACTGTATACTGGATAGCATCGGGGATTATTACTATAAGGCATTGTCATATCTGCCTGACAAAGGGCTTGTGCTTTGGGATGAGTATCAGGTATTAGGTCCGATGGGAGGCAATAGTCCATTCAGGGTTATTTTACAACATCCTGCGTTACGCTGGGCGCTTTGGTTGTTATTGCTGGGCGGATTGTTGTACGCGTTGTTCCGCTTGAAACGGGAACAACGGGCGATACCGGTTATCAGGCCGTTCGAAAATAAAACCCTGGAATTTGTGACTGCTGTGAGTTCCCTTTATTACAGGCATAAGGATCATTACGCTATTGCCAATAAGCGAATTGATTTTTTTATGGAAGAGGTGCGATACCGTTATAAGCTCCAGACAAATGAAACGGGGGAGCATTTTATAAAATTGCTCTCCGACCGGTCGGGAGTGGAAAAAGCAGAGGTTTCCCAGCTAATAAAGCTGATCGAAAAGATCCGGAAAACAAGGCAGATAACACCTGAAACCCTCCGGAAATTGGAAAAACAGATAGAACAGTTTAAAAAATAAAATAGTGGCAGGGATTTATTTCTATACATTGAATCCTGCACCTTATACCTAAATAAATGATGGAATATGGAAAATAATGGAATTGAGTTTACATCACGGATAGATTTTACGGTATTCAGCGAGAAAATAAATCAGGTGAGAGAACAGGTAGGTCGGGTTATTGTCGGGCAGCAGGAGGTTATAAACCTGCTGTTGACGGCTATCCTTTCGGACGGTCATATATTGATCGAAGGCGTACCAGGTGTGGCCAAGACATTAATGGCAAAAGTACTGTCCCGGTTAATCCATGCTGATTTCAGCCGTATTCAGTTCACTCCCGACCTGATGCCGAGTGATATTCTCGGCACTTCGATATTCCTTCCCTCTACCGGAAAATTCGAATACCGGAAAGGACCCGTCTTTACGAATATTCTACTAGTGGATGAGATCAACCGTTCACCGGCGAAGACCCAGGCTGCCCTCTTTGAGGTGATGGAAGAACGTCAGGTGACAAACGACGGGGCAGAGTATAGAATGGATTATCCGTTTTTGGTTATGGCAACGCAGAATCCGGTGGAGCACGAAGGTACCTATCGCTTGCCGGAGGCTCAGTTGGATCGCTTTTTGTTTAAGATCACCATACAATATCCTAAATTAGAGGAAGAGATCGAAATATTGGAACTGCACGACCGGCGAGCGATTGAAGCATGGCAATCTCTGCCTGCCGTACTTACGGTAGATGATCTGAAAGCCTTACGTGATCAGGTGAAAGACGTGCATGTGGATCGCAAGATCAAATCGTTTATTGTCAATATTGTAGCAACAACCCGCGATAGCGGCTGGTTGTACTTGGGAGCATCGCCGCGTGCCTCTATTGCTCTGATGAATGGAGCAAAAGCATTTGCCGCTATCCAAGGGCGCGATTTTGTGGTGCCGGAGGATGTTCTCTACCTGGCAGTGCCGGTATTGCGCCATCGTGTGCAACTGTCGGCGGAGAGAGAGCTTGAAGGAGTAACGGTGGAACAAGTGATAGGCCAATTGGTGTCAAAGGTGGAAGTACCGAGGTAAATATGAAATGGTTTTCTGAAATATATCTGCACAAACGTTTCTTTACATTGCTGATGGGCGGTGTTTTCGCCCTGATACTTGCTTTTATATTCCCGGCTATCTATGCCTGGATATGGTGGTTGCTATTTCTGGCCGGAATGTTGGTTGTAACGGATGTGGCGATGCTTTTCGGGTTTGGAAGGGCTGTCAAGGCCTTTCGGACAGTTGCCGATAAATTTTCTAACGGGGAAGATAATCCGGTCAAGATCACGATCACGAATAATTATCTTTTTATTGCCGGATTTCGTGTTATAGATGAGGTACCTTTCCGTTTCCAGCGCAGGGACCTGACGTTAAAGCTTCAGATACCCCCAATGACTACCGAAGAGCTGGACTATACTTTACGTCCGGTGAAGCGGGGAGAGTATGAGTTCGGTAAAATCAGGGTTTTTGTGGCCACTAGGTTGTCATTGGTGGAGCGACGCTACTCTTTTGAAACGTCTCGGAAGGTGGCGGTTTACCCCTCTTTTGTTTTGATGCATAAATATGAGCTGATGGCGTTCACCAATCGTCATGCGGAAAGCGGGACAAAGCGTATGCGGATAATCGGGTCGCACCTGGCTTTTGAACAGATAAAACCTTATATACCGGGAGATGATCCGCGTACGGTAAATTGGAAGGCTACCGCAAAATGCAACCGGCTGATGGTAAATACATATACCGACGAGCGGGCGCAGCAGGTGTATTGCCTGGTTGATAAAGGTCGTACGATGCAATCTCCTTTTCATGGGATGTCGATGCTCGATTACGCAATAAATACGACGTTGGCTCTTTCAAATGTTGTTTTAAAAAAAGGAGATAAAGCCGGTTTGCTGACCTTTTCCAATACGCCCGGAACGCTTATAAAGGCCGATAACCGGACATTACAGCTAAATCGCATCAGCGAGGCGTTGTATAATCAACGTACCCATTACCTGGAAACCGATTTCGAACAGCTCTGTTCGACGGTAGGCCGACAGATCCGGAATCGCAGTTTGTTGGTATTGTTTACAAACTTTGATACCCTTTCCGCGATGCAACGTCACTTTCAGGCTCTTCGACGATTGGCCGACAACCATTTGGTGCTGATTGTTTTGTTTGAGAACACGGAGCTTAATCAGGTGTTGGAAACGCCGGCAGAAAAGCTCTCCGATGTTTATTTTAAGACTATTGCCGGAAGTTTTGTGATTGAAAAGAGACGAATCGCCGGAGAGTTAAAGCGTCTTGGTATTCATACCGTTCTGACCCAGCCGGAGAGTTTTACGGTCAATACGGTCAATGCCTATCTGGAGTTGAAGGAGAGAGGACTGATTTAGTACGAAGAATTATTCATAACTTCTCTGCAGATTCTTAATAGTCTGTCCGATTTTCCTGTTCAGCATAAAAAGAAATACGGTCGATGAATGATAAATGTATTGAAAATGAATGCATTATTGGTTTTATCGGCATCAACTGTTATTTTAGTTATTTGGAAACTAAATTTTCTATATTTTTGCGGAGTAATTTAAAGTAAACTGGAAGAATCCATGAATAAGATGTGTTGTCGTTTGTTGTCATACTTGGCATTTTTTATTTTCGTTTTTTTATTTTCGTCCTTATTAAAAGCTCAGGAAATGGTTAAGTCGCCAGCCAACGATTTTCAATGGCGTTTGATCGGGCGTGCCCTTATTGACGGGGGTATATTTATAGAAGATAAGGTGGATCGCGGAAATACCGGAGAAATTGTTGATTTGCGTTTAGGGACCTGTGTTACTTTTCAACGCTTCTGGGATGCTAAGATAGAGATTGGATATGCCAGAAACAGGCTTTCTATGAAGGATGTATATCTCGGTTACAGCACTAACCTCTATTCGGTAAAGTTGGGACATTATTTTGAGCCTTTCGGGAATGCCCGTGTCGGTTCGACCAATATCCGGCTGATGACGGTTTCAAATACCGAGGTTGCATTAGGAAATAGGCGAAAATTAGGTATCAGTTACAGCTATAATAAAGGTTTCTTCAATTTTATGGGAGGAGCATTTAATGATGGGGATGTCGGTGCCCAGAGCCAATATGGCCAAGGATATTCATTGTCTGCAAAGGCTATTGCCCGTTTTTGGGTGGCCGAAAGAAGGTTGGTCCATCTTGGGGCTGCTTCCCGGTTCAGCGAGCATAACAAGCAGGAGAATGAAAGTGTAATATTTAGTGTAGGCACTCCCACCGACCTGCTTTTAAGAACAACCAATCCACTGATAGAAGCAGATGTTTCGAATGTGATCAATCAATGGAAATGGGATATGGAGGTGATTGGTTTGTATAATAAATGGTATTTCCAAAGTGAATATATGCTTGCCCATGTAAACCGTTATGGAGGTGAGAATTATAATGGGTGGGGTTGTTATGCGCAGGCCGGTTATCTGGTATGTGGGACAAAATATAATTATAACTACATTTCCGGGATGCTCCTGAATCCCGGTCCTAAAAGTTTAGAGGTACTTTTCCGCTATAATATAACAAACCTTACCGATAAGAATGCCGGTATCACCGGGGGAAAAATGCAGGACCTTACCGCAGGAGCCAGTTATTTCTTTAATCAGTATGTGGCGGCAAAGTTGAATTACTCGTATATAATGGTGGGCAGCGATGCTCCCAACGGTGCGGATAATTTCCATGTCATGCAGGCACGGGTGCAGTTTTCGTTTTAGGGAAACAGGGGGTACTCATTGAAAGCGGCGGCCGTTTGCCAGGATTGCTCCTTTTCCTCAGGGATCAGTTCTATGGTGCGGTTGACCACCACCTTGCCGTTAATAGGCTTATCTGCGGCAATGTTGTCCTCATCGTAATAATACACGCACAGTCATCGAGAAGATTTTATCGTCCGTGGAGCTGTTACAGCCTGCTACAACACGAGCAACATATCAGCTTCGGACGATTATTTTTTTTTGTCTGACAAAACTTTTTTATGTTTTATTTGTGAGGCCTTTGTGCTTGTTTCAACGGTAATTTGACTATGAAACAGCTACCTTTCTCCGGTTGGCTTTTAATTGAAAGATCGCCGTTTAATGATTGAATCAGTTTCAATGTGATGGTTAATCCCAGTCCGGTACCTTCTACTGTTTCAGCCGAAGGAAGACGGGTAAACTCTTTAAAAATGATCTCCTGCTCTTCTTTGGTCATGCCGACGCCAGTGTCTTCGATCTTCAGAATCAATTGTTTGTCGGAGGTGATGTCCGCTGTAAGATATACCCCTCCGTTATAGGTGTATTTAACCGCATTTGACATGATGTTCACCACAATTTCCCGTATACGGGTTGTGTCACCGATAAAGTCGGCGTCCAATCCTTCGGCGATATTGCAGGATAAGGAGAGATCTTTACGTTTTGCAAGTGGTACAAAACTATTGCCGATTTCTTCCAAAAGAGATTTCGGGTTAAATTGAACCTCTTCTGCCTGGATTTCACAATCTTCCAGTTTTGAGATGTTCAATAGGTTAGTGACCAAATCCAGAATATGCAGGGATGAGGCCTTCATATTTTTTAAAAATTCACGTTGCCGTTCGCCAGTGTCCATATCCAGGAGCAGGTCGATAAAACCAATGATTGAGCTTAACGGCGATTTAATGTCATGCGATATAGCCAACATGAATTTTTTCCGGCTTTCCAATAACTGATCGGCATATTTCTTTGCGTTTTCCAATTCCCTTCTGATGCGTTGACTATTTGAAATGTCCCGTATAATAAGAGAGCCGAAAAACAGGATTACAAGGAATGCAATAATTACTATCCAGGCAACGATTCTTGTTGTATGCGTTAAAATCTCTTCCCGTTGAGAGATCTTGTCCAACGAATTCTTAATCTCTTCCTGCTCATATTCGCTCAATACCCTTTTCAATTGTCTTGTAATCTCTCTGCTTTGCTGAATGATATTATACTCTTTTTCGCTGATCTTTTGGGTAATGATTTCTTTCTTCCGTTGGTTCTCCTGTTGAACGGTTTTTAGAATATGGATCACACTGTCTTTGCTCATCCGCTGTCCTTCGGGAGCAGATGCTTTAGGCGACGTAGCCGGTGCCTTGGCAGTTTGTTCCGGCTTTTCTTTTTTCTTGAAAAGAATATCGAGTAAGCCTTTTCGCTTCTTTTCCGGTTGTGTTTCTGAAGCCACCGGCTTTTTTATTTCCGGAGTGACTTTTTTATCGGCTTTCTGGGCCGGTTTTTTATCCGATTGAATGCTTGCAATGGCTTGGCGATAAAAATCGTCGGAAGTAGGTATTTTATCGGTCTGGAGCAGTTCGTTCAGGTTGTTAATTTTCGCATCGAGCAAAAAGAGAATCGAATCGATCCGTAATTTCTGATCGGTTTGCGTAGTCATATTTTTTAAAGAGTCGATATTACTTTTTATTCTTTGGATGATGTCAATCGGAGGAGTAAATAGACTATTGCATCCGGTTTGCGTAAATATTTTGCTAAGCTCGATCTCTGCTTCATACAACTCGGTAATTGTATTCCCGACAATTACCAGCTTATGGCTGATTCTGGTTTCCTGGGGTTCGTCTTTTGTCAGAGTCGTGATTTGCTCATATATGTAGGCGACTGCAATTCCACTCAGTAGGACCAAAAGAACATAACTGATGATGACTTTAAATTTTATGTGTGATGAAGATGCTTGTTTCATATCATATCTCTTTACACGGCGATGCAAACAAATGTAATCTAAAATTTTAACATTATTATATGGATAGTGTTCTATTTATGCTCTAATTCCAATCCCATCTTTCTGATAAATTTTAGAATACAGAGTCCCAAAAAATCATTTTTTCGCACACAATGAAAATATATTAAAAATTATTAGGATAATAATCGCACAAAAAAATCGCTAATAGAGTATAAATACAGCTTTAGCGATTGTCTGTGATCCCCACGGGACTCGAACCCATATCAAAAGAACCGGAATCTTTCATTCTATCCATTGAACTAGAGGACCATTCCGGGCACAAAGGTAATAAATTATTAAAATAAAGAAGGGGCTTTGGCCTCTTTTTATTTTTTAAAATAATCTTTGTGGGATAAGTTATTGAATAAAAGACTAAAAGTAAGGAATTTCAGCGATAGAAGTACCTGTTTTTAGCCATTTCTACTTGCCTGTCCGTATATATACCTGCTTGCAAATATTCTTTCTCTTTTTTCTTTAGCAAAATTTTGTTCAGGGCTTATCTTGACTTTATTCGATGGTTTTTTGCGGCTTATAATCAAATGGCAATGCATATTCAATTTGTTATCGGAACAGTTACGGCTAGGGTTTTGCCGTGAAACTTGATGTCATCGCCTGATATTAGGCAAAAATTACGCCCAGGTGCGGACTTTTCTCGGTAAAGCCTCCGGGACGCCTACTCAAAATGACCTCATCCGGGCCGTGGTATTTTTGGTCAGCATCGTGTAACATAAAAATCTGACAGGTTTCAGGGATATACCCTAACCTGCCGGTTGTTTTTCCGTATAATCGTCAGTAAAACGTAAAATGCGGTGCGATTGTAAAAAGATAGGCAGAGCAATTCGCATAATTGGCTTGAGAATCACAGAGTATTATATACATTTTGAAATGCCCCTTTATTTAATAACACATATATATTGATAAAATTTGTATAACTAAAAAATCATAGTCATGAAACATAGATTAGCATTTCTGCTCGCAGCTTTATCGGTTATATCGATTATACTTTTTAGCTGCACCAAAACGAACGAATCGGCTCCGGAAAGCGGGGCCCAAGGTATATTCGTAAAGATCAATAAGGTTTCGACAAAATCCATTTCTCCCGGGGTGACCGACCCCACGCTGGTTTTCAACAGCGGTTATCTCTATTTCGTATCCGGTTCGGGACAAATAACCGGCCGCCTTAACATAACCAATGATAATGCGGCGCTGACCGCTACTTCCGTGGGTATCCAAACGCTCCAGGCAGGCGTCGTTATCGCGGTTCCTGGAAATACGCTTTCCATTTACCTTCCCGGCAATATCCCGGTAGGCGTGACATTGCCCACTTCCGGTGCATACAGCGTGGTTGAGCAGACGGTCATATCGCTTAACAGCCAATATGACGTTTCGGGGGGCATAACCGTCGCAACGATCTACGGGGGTAGCCCGATTATACCGCCTGTAGCTCCTGCAACAGTCGCCACTGCAAATATCGACGTAAGTCCTCTGGCATCGAGGATCGAGATAAGCGCTCTCACCGGTGGTACCGGCATAGCGGGCTCCTGGATCGTCGAAGGCATATTCATCAATAAATACGACAACCAGCAATACCTGAACGCGACCCGCAATGCTGCAGGTTTCAAGGATAACGGTACCGACCCGGCCGCTTACCTGATCGGCACGACCGGATACCCGACCGCGGATAACGGCATGTATTTCGACTATAACGTCTCCGGAGTAGGGATACTGGACGGTGGAACCAATGCCTACACGCCGGCGACAGCAGGGAACGTGTGGTCGTATAATGTTTTCTCCGGTTTGGTCCCGCATATCGTTATCCGGCTTGACGACATCACCGGCTTTCAGAATCCGCAATTCCTGACCGTGAAGACTTTCCGCACGAGTGGTGGAGAGGTCATCACCTCTTTCGAGCGCGGTAAAATCTACCGGATCACCAACATAGCGTTTACCTCCGACGACCTTTCCGAGCAGCCGGAGCTGGAAACGCTGGATGTCGAGGTCACCGTCAACCTGATCGACTGGACCTTCGAAGACGGAGTCCAGCCCGGATTCTGATCGGTTCATAATCTTGATTCTCTTATTCAGGGGCGGTAAATTGCCGACCCCTGGAATGAATGCACTGTAAAACAGTCGATTAAATCAATCAGTCGTGAAATTTGCAACTTATATATTGTTTTTCGCCGGCATCGTGTGTTCCGGGTGTATCAGGGAGGACGTCGGTTCGTGTCCGCCAGTCGGGAATGTCACTCTTACGTTCAGTTACATGCAGGACGGACAGGACAGGTTCGGCAGTCATATCGGCAAGGTCAACCTCTATATTTACCGGGCCGGAGGCGAATTCATACGTACCGTCGAGGTGCCACAGGCTGCTCTCGATGTTTTCCATGGTACTACGATCGACCTGCCGGCCGGCACCTATGACATTATAGGTTGGGGCAATATCGGCCCCAACACCGGGGTGTCTGATACGGACGGGTTTACAGTGGAAGAGTCTTATATCTTTTATTCGGGCGTCCAGACCGGCGACTCGCTCTACCATTCTCCCGGGGTTAACGGCACGGAGGGATACGTCTTAACCGTTCCCGGAACGGGAATGGTTTCCGGGGTGATGGATTTTACCAACCGGCACAAGATCATTGAAGTCTACGTACAGGGGCTCGTCGCACCTTCGGCCGGACTGTCCGAACTCATACCCGGCTACTATTTCGATATGACACCACTGGTCGCTGCGCCCAAAAGTATGTTGCAGCAGGGACAGGCGGTGAATACTCCGCAAGGTGTGGCTTATCTTTCACGTTTTTACACACCCGAATTCCTCAACGCAAACCCGATCCAGGTGTCCGTCACGAATTTGGCCGGAACGGTAAGCTACACCCTGTCGCTTCAAAATTATATCGCGGAGTTCTATCCCAACCTGGTCATTCAGGACGGAGGCGGCGAAACGATACGGATCATGTTGCGATTTGAACAAACCTCTGTCACCGTTTCCCTGCCCGGTTGGGATTACATCGACACCACGCCCATATTCTAAATGTGCAGGAAAGTTATGAAAGACTTCTTTATATTGATTTCGTTTTTGGCTATGATCTCGTGCGTGCACGAAACCGTGCCTTCCGCCAAAGAGCTAGAGGAAATCCGCATCCGGTTCAAGGTGGAGCTTTCTGACGCCAATATGCCTGCGACAAGAGTGCTTTCCGATCAGGACGAAAGCTTCATCGGCTCGATAGACCTGCTGGCATTCGTGCAGCAGGGTGACGATTACCGCTATTCCTATCATGCCGCAGGCAGCTACAACTCCTCAACGAGTTCTTTTACGGCAACTGTCAGAAAGTTCGATTCGCCTCAGGTTTTTGTCATCCTAGCCAATGCCTCGGCCGCTTACGTCGCTTCGGGGATCACACAACAGGACAACCTGTCCGATGCCCTGCAAAAGATCATCGTGACAAGCCAGACGGAATGGCCAGCCAGGAATAATGGCGCCGCCGAGTTCACACCCATACCGATGTATGCCAAAACCGCCCCGGTGGCGGTAACCTCTTCGACGGCCGCATTAGGACCTTACGGCATATTACGCATGCTGGCCCGCCTCGACGTGAGCCTTGCTCCGGTAGCGGCAGGCAATTTCGTGATGACCCAGGTCATGATCTACAATCGCAAAACGGCAGGCTACGTTGCCTATGACGATGCCGATTGGAATGCGGCGAACCAAACGGTCACGGCTGCCGGGGTTCCGCCTTTCTATCCCGGGACTACCGATGATCCCACAGTATTGGAACCATCGCTCGTTTATAATGTGCCCGGCTCTGGAGCGTTGAGGCAAAGCCTCTATACGTTCGAAGCGAAAGGGGTGCAGGATCGGGAGCTGGCGACCTGCCTGGTGATCGGAGGCAATTACGATGCCGGGGGCAATCCTTCCGCCTCGGGAGAGATCAGCTATTACCGCATCGACATCAAAACGCCGCAAACACCTTCGGGATACGTCTCCCAGGATATTCTGCGCAACCACTTGTATAACATTGTGGTGCGGGAGTTCACGGGTAAAGGCGCCACTACACCTGACGACGCTTTCTTCGGGTCGGCAGTGATCGATGCCCAGATAACTCCCTGGAATCTGGCTCAGAACAGCGTCATTTTCGACGGGCAGCACAGCCTGGTGTTGAGCCGAGATAAGTTAAATGCAGGAAACGAGGGGTTTTCGGCGAGCCTGAACCTGACGACCGACTATACGGGAGTGGATACGGGTTTGCCTGTCGGTATTTTCATCGGTCCGGTCGTTTATACCTCCGGCGGTAGCGGGTGGCTCACGGTTTCAAACAATATAGGTGCTAACGGTTCGATGGAACGGAATATCCAGATAACGGGTTCCTCCAATGCTACGGGTTCCGACCGCACGGCCCAATTTACGATTACGGTCGGTAACCTGCAATATGCGTTCAAGGTCAACCAGAGCAAGGACCCGTGGTTGAGTTATGGTTATGCCTCGATCTACTTTATGAACGGGAGGCAGGCCTTCCTCACGGCCAGTTCGAACTTCGGCTGGACAGTGCAGGTCAAATCCGGGACGAACGTCCAGGGTGGGTTGACCGAGTTGCTGACCACTTCCGGCGGCCATGCCGAGAATGAATTTGTCTTTTTTAATACCTATGACGATGAGGATGATATGCTTGCGGGCAATCCCCAAAAAACGGCCGACACCGCCGTGTTGACCTTCAGAGATATCGATGGCGTCTGCCCCGATGTCGATGTTAAAATATGGCTGGCGTCAGGTGTTCCCGAGGGATCGTCGAATTGCTATATGATGGCGCCCGGTTCTTACCCGATCCTGATCCCTGTCGAACGGGCGAACGCGCCTTCGGTGACGGGAACCGCTGTCGTCGGCCAGCAAATAGGGCCGAATGATGTGCTCGGGGCCAGCTTTGTCTGGACCGATTCCCCGTCCGGCCTTTCGCCACAAGGTGCGGTAAGGTCGGTTATACCGGCGGGCGACGGTTCTGTCGGATACCTGCTTGTCCGTCCCGGAAGCAGCGTAGGCAATACGGTGGTGGCAGTGACTACCGGCGGCATCATACGCTGGAGCTGGCACATCTGGGTGACGGGCTACCAGCCTTCGGGCAATTGGCTCGACCGCAACCTGGGTGCGTTGAGTAACGTTCCCGGCAGCCCCGGGGTCGGCGGACTCCTTTACCAATGGGGCCGCAAGGATCCATTTCCCGCAGCGACCGATTTGTGGTACGACCAGAACGGGACGCTCAACCAGCCGGCGATAACCACGATAGCCGGTAACATCAATGCGCCGGTTACGGAGGTTACCAGTTCCGTGCGGAATCCTTTCAGTTTCTTCACCAGTCCGTACAATGCGAGGTCCTTCTCGTGGGGAGGAAACTTGCCGGATAAGGAGATTTACGATCCTTGTCCCCCAGGTTACAAGGTTCCGGTATATACGCTGTGGCAAGGCTTGAACACCACGACCTTCCCCTGGAACGGCAGCAACGGCCGAACCAATGCCTCAGTAGGCGGATTTTATCCCGTAACCGGCGCCCGCAATAACGGAGGGGTGTTGGTGCAACCCGGCAACGGATATTATTGGAGTACCGAATCAACGTCCAGTATGAGCCCGCGTCTGAGTTTTACTTCGACCTCGGTTTCGTATAATGTGGGCAATCTTTTTAATCACATCGATGCGTATGCCATAAGATGCGTCGCGGAAAATCCTCAATAACATATAGACATGAAACGTTGTTTTGAAATATTATTGAAAGTCTCGCTGGTATTGTGCGTGATACCGGTGGTGTCCGGTTGCGCGAAAGATAAGAATGAGCCTGAATCCCCTGTCGGGGGCGGAGAGACTACAGTGAAGGTCATATTGAACATATCCGGCCAGAACATCCCCGTCACCCGGGCAATGGATGGCAACAAGGAGAACGAGGTGCGGGAAATCGATGTGCTCGCCTTCACGGACGATGGCGGTGGCAACCAGACATTCGAATATTATCGGCAGGGCACGGGCATTTCCAATGGAGGTTCCGGTACACAGTACAATGCCGTTTTCGATGTCGAACTCGTTGCCGGAACGAATTACGACCTGGTATTTGTTGCCAATGCGCATGCAGTGGTTAACGGCCTGATCAATGCCGGATCAATTGTCCCCGGCAGCGGCAAAACAGCAGTATTGAGTCTGTTGCAGTTTACCAACACAGGGCCGTGGGACACGGGGGAGAATAGCTACATCCCGTTTCCTATGCTCGGAGAGAGCGGGGTCATCCAGGTCGTTGAACAGATGACCGTTTCCGGCGTGGAAATGGTGCGGATGGTGGCTGCGGTGGATGTCCAGATCGATACTCCCGACTTTACATTGAGCAATATATATCTGTGCAACTACAATACCGTCGGACGCATCGCCCCATTGTGGGATGCGCAGGGCCACATCATCCCGGCCGTACCCTCGGTCCCCAACCTGCCTGCCGATCCGGGAAAGCAGACAGGGAGTTTCCTGACCTATCCTGCCGCAGGCATAAATCCGTTCAACCGCCAGATTTACACCTTTGAATCGGCTGCGGCTTCGGATGCCGCCGAAATCCCACGCAGCCAGGCGGCCTGCCTGGTGCTCGAAGGGGAATTCGCAGGAGAGAATTATTTCTACCGTATCGATTTTTGTGATGCCGCGGGAAATTATATGCCCCTGCTGCGCAATTTTCTGTATGCGGTGATCGTAACGGCAGCCGAAGGGCCTGGATATAATTCCATTACAGACGCCATGGCGTCATACACCGTCCCGTCCAATCTCCGCATCCGGTTGCTCGCTTATGACCTGGGCGTTGTCAAAAACATGGCATTCAACGGGCAATATATGCTCGGAGTGTCACAGACCTCCTATTTCCTCCCGGCTTCAGCAGCACTCACTCCCACATCAACCAACAAATTGTCTGTTTATACGGACTATGCCCAAGGTTGGAAAGTGGCACTGATCGAGGGCGAGGCCGGCGGCGATCTGGTGGATTGGCTCACACTCAGCGCGATGAGCGGCCCTGGCGGAGCGATAACGGACATATACATATTCCTCGATGAGAATGTAGGACCGTTGCGTTCGGCCTACATCACCCTGAAGGCGGGCAGATTGACGCATAGAGTCGGCGTGTCGCAGCAATAATTACTCAAACCCGTTGAACATCAATGATGTGGTTATCGAACTTTGTCTTACCTTTGTCTATCGGCGGATTTGATTGTCGCAAAAGAAAAGCCAAACAAAAGACTTTACCCACACATTATCCGTTGGTTGTCATTGTTTGGCTAGCTCTCGCTTTTGGATTAGGCTTTTATTTTATATGGCCTATTTAGTCCGCTTTAATCTACTTCCATAGTTGAGTTTCAGCGAATTCGCTTTTCGTAACTCCTGCTTGATTTCGGTTACAATACCCATTGTGACTTCGGCATCGACCTTTAAGTTATTTGTAATACTGTTCCGGTCTTCTTCTTTACGTGCTTCTCTTTCTGCTACAACAAAAGCTCCTATTTCCTGGACGGTAGCAAAGCGATCGTTCAGCTGGATCCGAGGCTCGGTTCCGTAAGCAGCCTGGTAAGCATTATCCGGTTTTCCGACATAGATATTACTTACCAACGATTTTTTTTCCAGCTTCACGGTCTGGGTTGCTAACGGTATCCTGTTTTTAATCATAAGGGCAATTTCGCGCATTGTAGTGCATACCATAAAAAAGAACAACAACATAAATACAACGTCGGGTAGCGACGCGGTCGATATGGCAGGAACCTCTCTTTTGTCGTTTTTTTTAAATTTTGCCATTATTTTTTTCCTCCCGATTTTAAGTTAGCGATATTTTTAGGTTCGGCTTCGGAGATTGCCATCGGGATCAGGTCTTTAATAGCTTCCTGTTGTTCGGGACTCAGTTGATTAAAGCTCCTTCCCCATTTCTCCTGTGATTTCATATTCCTTACCTCATTGAATGCTGCAGTCAGTTCGTCCTGGACAGCAATATACATTTCATAAGAAGTTCCTTTATCATTTTGAAGAGAGATTACCCCTTTCGATACTTCGACTTTTCCGAAGAACGGAACCTCCTTTATCTCTTTTTGAGGAAGGTCCTCACTGTTGTTTACATTGAGGATAAATTCGATCGTCCTCTCTTTCAGCGTTGCCAAGTCAGCTTCTTCAGAGTTTATAGCCAATTGGTTATACATATTCACTCCTACCTGTAAAATATTTCGTTTGAGGTATTTCGGAGCTTCCGTATTTTCCGGTTGATAAGGTGGCAACCTTCTATAAATTCCGGAATCGACGTTCATTGTTGTTGTGGCCAGAAAGAATACAAGCAACAAAAAAGCGATATCGGCTGTGGAAGTAGCGTTTATTTCAGGTGTTTTTCTTGCCATAATAATCCGTATTATCTCACTCTTCTAAGTATTTCTGTTGTAACGATTGCAATAATTGCAGCTATAAACAAGAAATACATCGTATATATAATGGTATCGGTAAGAATAAGCCGTGACGGTACATTGTCCGGCCCCGTATATCCGGTGATTTTCATCGGAGTCCCGTCGGCCATGGTATATGCTATTAATACAACAGCAGCAATCCCCAAAAGTCCGACAAAGCTTTTTATTGCCTGTTTCGGCCTGGTGAACAGTCTTATGGTGGGAAACAGCAAGGCCGTAAAAACGGCAATACCACATAATATGTATACCCAGTTTAACAATGTTCCTGTGTAGACGGGAGTCTTATATTGGGTGTTGGGAATATCTTCTCCGAATAAAAACAGCCCCAGTATGATTGCCGTGGTCAAAAACAGCACAATGGTGGCAATGTTTAGTATCTTTTCAATCATGATCATTTATTTTTTTGCTCGTATTTTACTAAAATGTCCAACAGGCTTACGGAAGCGTCTTCCATGTTATTCACGATACCTTCAATTTTTGATATGCAATAGTTGAAGAAAACCTGTAGAATCATAGCTACAATCAAACCTCCCACAGTCGTGATCAAAGCTACCTTGATACCTCCTGCGACCAGTTCCGGACTCATATCTCCTGCGGCCTGGATATTATCGAAGGCCTGGATCATCCCAATAACTGTTCCGAGGAAACCTAACATCGGGGCAATGGCGATGAATAGTGAAATCCACGACAAGCCTTTCTCCAACAGGCCCATTTGAACCGACCCGTATGAAATCACAGATTTTTCAACCATATCAATTCCTTGGTCATAACGGATGAGACCTTGATAGAAAATGCTGGCAACCGGTCCTCTTGTGTTACGGCAATACTCTTTTGCCGCCTCTACGCCACCATTGTCCAGTTCTTCTTCCAGCTTCGCAATCAATTTTTTGTTGTTTGTATCGGAAAGGTTCAAATAGATTACCCTTTCAATTGCTACTGCCAAACCGAAAATTAAAGTAAGCGCGATACATGCCATAAATCCGGCCCCCCCCTCAATAAATTTTTGTTTAATAGCAGCATGCATCGAAGTACTCTCAATAGTGTCGCCATCTATTGTTGATTCTGTCGTTTGTGATGCTGTCTCTTCCTGGGCCATTACCATAGTGGATACACCTATTGTGAACATCCCTAAAATTGTGATGAATGTAAATAATTTTTTCATAATTGAACGAACTGATTTTCAGGTTATAAACAATTAAACTTAGCTTTCCTTTCTATATATATAGAAATCCCCTGTATGCTTAAATAGCATATGAGCAATAAACGGTAGAGCAAGATATGGAAAAAAATGTTAAATCACAACAAAATCGGCTGTAAATTCTCCGCTTATCGTGATATTTAAATATTTTTTAACATCACTTGACTTGTTGTATTTACCTAACAGGTACATTAATTTACATACAGCAGCTTCGGTGGTGATGTCATAACCACTTGAAACACCAAACTTTAGTAGCTCGTTGCTGGTTTCATAACGTCCCATTTCTACTGTGCCGCCCTGACATTGAGTTACATTATAGATAACGATACCTTTATCGGCAGCTTCTTTTATTTTTGCCAGGAAGGCGGGATCGGTAGGAGCATTTCCGGAGCCGTAGCTTTCCAGTATCATTGCCCGGAGTCCAGGAATGTTAATCAGTGCCTCGGTCACTTCGGGGCGGATTCCGGGGAAAAGTTTCAGTATGACAAGCCTTGTATCCATATTGGTGAATGCGGAGACTGGTCCAGTCCGGGGAGAGTAGTCGATGGCTTCATAATTATAATCAATATGTATACCGATTTCTGCCAACGGAGGATAATTGAATGATTCGAACGCATCAAAGCTTTCGGCATCTATTTTGGATGTCCGGTTGCCGCGAAGCAGTTTGGAGCCGAACAGGATACATACTTCCGGCACTGTTGCTTTCCCGTTTGTATGGGAGGCGGCGATCTCCAAAGCCGTGATCAGATTCTCCCGCCCGTCGGTACGAATCTTGCCGATAGGAAGCTGCGAACCGGTGAACACAATGGGTTTACTGACATTTGTTAACATGAAACTGAGCGCCGAAGCCGAGTAAGCCATAGTATCGGTGCCATGGAGGATAACGAATCCGCAGTATTTATCATAATTAGCCAGGATAATTTCGCAGAGTTCCTGCCATAATCCGGGTTTCAGATCTGAAGAGTCGATAATTTCTGGTAAAGTATGGCTATCGATATTAAATCCGAACTCTTTGATTTCGGGGACAGCCAGTGCAATTTGCTCAAAGTTGAACGGACATAATGATCCGGTTTCCGGATCATTGACCATCCCAATAGTCCCTCCTGTATAAATGATTAGTACGGATTTTGTCATAAATTATATTTTTATTGTCCACAGGCCGTGAAATTCCCCTATCTTACAGTGCGCGTCATATTTATTCTTGTATCTGCAAAGTAAACAAATTCACGGCATTCCGTGTGGTTATTTCTTCTATTTTTTTTGTTTCGACAGCTAAGATTTCGGCTATTCTTCCGGCAATGAGTGGAATATAACCGGATTCGTTACGTTTGCCCCGGTATGGCGCCGGCGTCAGATAGGGAGCATCGGTTTCCAATACAATGTGGTCTATTCCGACTTTCCGGATTACGGAAAGCAACGAAGTGTTCTTAAATGTGACAACCCCGCCGATACCCAGCAGAAACCCCATGTCGCAGGCCCTTAATGCATCCGTTTCATTTCCCGGGAAACAGTGTAGAATCCCTCTGACATAGGGATATTTTTGTAATATAGGGAAGATTTTCGGTAACGATTCTCTGGAGTGAATGACAACCGGAAGTCCTGTTTCTTTGGCAAGTCCCATTTGGTATTCGAAAACTTTCAGTTGTTCTTTATAAAAAGTTTTATCCCAGTAAAGGTCGATCCCACACTCTCCGATCCCATAGAAACGATGATTGGCCAATTGTTTCTCTATCTCAGCCAGCTCTGCTTTATACTGATGGTTTACCGAAGTGGGATGAAGTCCGATTAATGGAAACATGATGCCTGAGAATCTTGCTTCGAGTTCCAGCATACCGGGGCGCGACGCACTGTCGATATCGGGCAGGACAATGCCTTTTACACCGGCTTCCTTTGCTCTTTGAACAACCTCGTCAATGTCTCTCCGGAATGCCTCTTCATAAAGGTGGGCATGAGTATCTATAAACATGAAACAATATAGTTATAATATATTCACTGCAAAGGTAAGCATACTCTGTTATTTTAAGTAGTATGATTATTCTTTTTTTAATAGTAAAAGCGGTGTTAAAACCAGTCGCGGAACTGTCTATACTTTCTAGTCCCACGACTATACTTTTTAGATACCTTTTTTTAAACCAAAACAGATCTTGCTTATTGGTATTTACCACTTCTCGATTTTATAGAAGTGGAAATAAAACATTAACTATCTGGCAATAAACATTAAACATATAAATCGTATTGATTTCACTATAAATTATTTCACATTTACCGGATCACTATCCGTTCTTTATATAATATTATTTATATTTGAGCGCCAAATATTAAATATTCATTTCTTA
>JAVBLD010000019.1:0-80997 GCA_031553705.1 Marinifilaceae bacterium
ACAGAATTTGATGAGAACTGCATAAAAACCAACGAGGAAGAAATACTCAGGAGGAAACAGCTCAAAACGCAACAAACACTTGAAAAACTACAGAATCAACTCAAAAAATCGGCGTGAAGTGATTTTGTTATATAGAAGATATGAAGTAAAATCCACGAAATCCAGAAATTGGCTACAAAATCCACGAATAAGTAAAAATGGTATTTTTTGATATTTTGCATGAAAAACGTAGGGGTGTAATGTTTAAATCTATATATTTTCAATATATATAGTGGAAAATACAGGGGGTGTCGATTAAAAATGTTGCTATTTTCATATATTTGTCCTGAAAATAAATTTTGGGAAACCGTTTAATAAATAATGTATGGCTAAGATTAGATTTTCCGCATTGCAAGAGTTGACGAACCGTAAACCATTGGAGGTCGAGCAGCGTTCAAGGGTATCTTTGATTTATGGTTGTGATGTATTGACTATCGATAGGATGCGGCAGTATTTGTCGCTTGAAGCGTTTAAAAGGCTGGAAAAAATCATGTTGGAAGGGGGGATGATAGACAGGAGCCTGGCAGATCAGGTTGCGGCGGGGATGAAAGCGTGGGCTATTGAAAAAGGTGCGACGCACTATACCCATTGGTTTCATCCGCTGAATGAGGCTACAGCTGAGAAACACGATGGTTTTATCAACCTGCAGAAGGACGGAAGCGTTATCGAGGTATTCGACGGAAGTGTCCTGGTACAGCAGGAACCGGATGCTTCCAGTTTTCCGAACGGCGGAATCCGCAATACATTCGAAGCGCGCGGGTATACCGCATGGGATCCGGGCTCACCGGCTTTTATCAATCATAATACGCTTTGTATCCCCACAGTGTTTGTCGCATATACCGGCGAAGCGCTGGATTATAAGACGCCCCTGCTGAAAACGCTTGCCTGGATCGATCGGGCAGCGACCGATATTTGCCAGTATTTTGACAAGGATGTGAAGCGGGTGGTGGCAACATTGGGCTGGGAGCAGGAGTTCTTTTTAGTGGACGAGGCTTTATTTCATGCCCGTCCCGATTTAAAATTGTGCGGGCGTACATTGATGGGTCACTCGTCGGCTAAGGATCAACAGCTGGAAGATCACTATTTTGGTGCGATCCCGGCAAGGGTAGCCGCTTTTATGGACGAGTTGGAATACAAATGCCATCGCCTGGGTATTCCGGTTAAAACCCGCCATAATGAGTGTGCTCCGAATCAGTTTGAGTTGGCTCCGGTTTTTGAAGAGGTGAACCTGGCTATAGATCATAACCAGTTGCTGATGTCAACGATGAAACAGGTTGCAAAAAAGCATAAATTCAGGGTATTGCTGCACGAAAAACCCTATAAGGGAGTAAACGGTTCCGGAAAGCACAATAACTGGTCGCTTTTAACGGATACCGGAGTGAATTTGCTGTCGCCGGGTAAGAATCCGAAGTCTAATATGCAGTTCCTGATATTTTTAGTAGCGGCGGTGAAGGCCGTATTGGAACACGAGGCTTTGTTCAAGGCCTGTATCGTGTCGTTGGGTAATGAACACCGTTTAGGAGGGGATGAAGCCCCTCCGGTGATCATGTCGGTATTTCTCGGGCAGCAGTTAACGGCTATTCTGGACGAGATCGAAGAAAAGGTGAGTGATAAAAAGATGAGTCCGGATGAAAAGACGGAATTGAAGTTGAATGTCGGAAAGATACCGGAGATCATGTTGGATAACACCGACCGGAACCGTACATCGCCTTTTGCATTTACCGGGAACCGTTTTGAATTCCGAGCCGTAGGAGCTTCTGCTAATTGCGGATCAGCGATGATCGTGTTGAATGCGGCAGTAGCGGAACAGTTGGCTGCTTTTAAAAAGGAGACCGATACGTTGATCGAAGCGGATGTAAAAAAAGATGAGGCGATATTTCAGGTATTGCGGAAGTATATTATTGACTCCAAGAAGATCCGTTTTGAAGGAAACGGGTATGGCAAAGAGTGGTGGGAAGAGGCTGTCCGGAGAGGGCTTTCGGTAGACAGCGATTGTGTCAGTGCATTGAAGGCCTATATTGCGCCTAAATCAAAGAGTTTGTTTATTGATAACGATATATTTTCCGAGCGGGAATTGGTAGCCCGTTTTGAAATCAAGAATGAAATCTACCTGAAAAAGCTCCAGATAGAATCCAGGGTACTCGGAGATCTGGCGCTAAATCATATTATCCCGACAGCGATTACCTACCAGAATACATTGATAGAAAATGTGCGGGGGTTAAAGGATATCTTACCGGAGCTCTATGCCGAAGCAGGAGATGTGCAGATTGCGTGTATAAAAGAGATTTCGTCTCATATAAAAGAGATCCGTACATTGGTATTTGAGATGACGGAGGCGCGCAAAGATGCGAACAATCGTTTCGAAGACGAGGTGGAGAGGGCGGAAGCATACTCGGAAACGGTACGTCCCTATATGGAACAGATCCGGTATCATATCGACAAGCTCGAATTGATGGTAGACGATGAGATATGGCCTTTACCGAAATACCGGGAGTTGCTGTTCTCAAGATAAATCGGGAATAATAGAGGATATGTTGAACTTTTGACATATCCTCTATTGTACCTACTTCACAGGTGGAGGTCGTAAATATAGAAAATGGTGTGGTAAACTCTACGATATTATTGTATCATTCAAAAAGGATAATATTCCTTCCTTTTGTTTCGACCAGTTGATCATTGGCAAGGTATAAGAAAGATACAAAAGAGGGCGTACTCTTACTCTTTATTTAATACAAGCAGCCTGTCGATATGGGTACGGTCGTTCCATAACCGCGGTACCTTATTTTGTCCGCCAAGCTTGCCTTTTTCTTTGAGCCAGTTGTTAAAAAGATCGGGACGGGCAATATGTATCCTGAGGCGTTCCAGGGATATGTTCTTATAGCGTTTGGCTTCGTAATCGGAATTTAATTGCTGTAATCTGGAGTCCAGGATATTTGCAAAAGCTTCGATATCGGCGGGAGAGGTTTTGAATTCAATGAGCCATTCATGCGCTCCTTTTTTGTTCCCGTCCATAAATGAGGGAGCTGCCGTAAACTCAAGCACCTCCGCTCCTGTTTGTCCGCAGGTATATTTTAAAGCTTCGGTAGCGTTATCGATAATCAGTTCTTCTCCGAAGGCATTGATAAATAGCTTCGTGCGTCCTGTGATTTTAAATTTGTATGGTTTGGTTGAGGTAAACATAATGGTATCCCCGATCATATAACGCCATAACCCTCCATTGGTAGAGATGACCATAGCATAATTTACCCCCGGTTTTACCTCATGCAGCATCAGGGCTCTCGATTTTTCAATCTCGTTCATCGGGATAAACTCGTAATATACTCCATAATCCAACATCAGCAACATCGACGGATCGGAAGGGTCGTCCTGGATTCCGAAAAACCCCTCCGAAGCGTTATAGGTTTCGATGTATTTCATCTTTTCATTGGGGAGCAGCCGTTTATACTGTTCCCTGTAGGGAGTAAAGCTGATACCGCCGTGAATAAAGAGTTCCAGGTTGGGCCATACCTCATGCAGGTTATCTTTGCCGGTCTTTTCCAATATCCGGTTGATTACCGCTAGGAACCATGAAGGAACCCCTGCCAGGCAGCGTACATCCTCATCGATTGTGATCTGGCATATTTTTTCAATTTTTTCTTCCCATTCACTCATCAGCATGACGGAAGAGTCCGGGGTTTTCATCATATTTGCCCAGAAGGGGGTGTTGGAGATCAGTATCGCGGAGAGATCGCCGTACTGGCATCCCTCATTGGTTTTACTTACTTCACTGCTTCCTCCGAGAGCAAGTGTTTTTCCGTTGAATGCCTGGATCTCGGGATAAATTTTATTCAGTATGGCAATCACATCCTTTCCCCCCCGGAAGTGGCACTCTTCCAGCGATGTCGGACTTATCGGGATAAATTTGCTTTTTGCATCAGTTGTTCCGGATGATTTGGCAAACCATTTGATATTTTCCGGCCATAACAAGTTGTTTTCGCCCTCCATGGTACGGGCGATCCATCCGTTAATGTCTTCGTAATGCACGATGGGTAGCCGTTCCCGGTATTGTTCTGCTGTAAGGATCGTGTCAAAACTGTATTGTCGCCCGTACTCAGTACAGGCCGCCGTTTTCAACAGCTCTTGCAGGGAGTCCCGTTGTACCTGTTCCGGATTGATTTTGAAATGCTCGATTTGAGCAAGGCGTTTCTGGGTGAAAAGGGTTAATAATGTATTAATAAAAGCCATAGACGATATACTTTAGTTAATATAGAGTATTAACTGAAATCCAATTTCAGCTGGGAGTCTGTCAGGTTGAAACTTTTTCGGTGATAGTCGGTTATTCCGTGACATTTGATGTTATTCCGGTGTTCTTCGGTCGGATAACCTTTGTTTTTTTTCCAGTTATAAACCGGGAAACGGTCATGCAGGTTTTCCATATACTCATCCCGGTGAGTTTTGGCCAAGATCGATGCGGCCGCAATCGACATATATTCGCCGTCTCCTTTTACAATGCAGAGGTGCTCTATGTCCTGGTATTTCTTGAAACGGTTGCCGTCGATAATGATATGCTCCGGCCGGGGGACAAGCTGATCCAACGCTTTATGCATTGCGGCGATGGATGCATTCAGGATATTGATTTGGTCAATAATATGATTGTCAAGGCTTGCTACGGCCCACGCCACTGCTTCCCGTTCGATGATAGGGCGGAGTTGTCTGCGTTGTTTTTCAGAGAGTTGTTTCGAGTCGTTCAGCAACTCGTTCGAGAAATCATCCGGAAGAATCACCGCCGCTGCAAATACCGGCCCTGCCAAGCATCCCCTGCCGGCTTCATCACATCCGGCTTCTATACCTTTATTGCAATATCGGAGCTTAAGCATACTTTACGGTTATTCAGCGAATATATCATTCCGATCACTCATTTGTAATTTATTTGCATATTCCGCTATTTTTATATCTTTGCAAAGATATAAAAAGTAAAAATAACTTTCAACTATGCGCACAAAAGAGGAGGCAAAAGAGCTGCGTATTCATTTTTGGAAAGGCTTTAAACGGTATTGTTTTATCCGGAAAATAGATCGCCGGTGGGTGTTGACCGGGGTAAAAATAAAATCAGTACAGTTGAAATTTTTTGCCGATGATATAAAAGCGCTGGTATTATTTCAAATCGATCATAAAAACGAACTGCGGCGCTATGAGATATATGAATGCTTTCAATCTTATCGTAAGCTGATGGCGGAGAGTTGCGGGAACGATCTGAAGTGGGAAGAAGATTATACCGGAATAGAGGAACGCCCGGTAAGTGCGATCTATTTTGAACTGCCGGGTGTCAGCATAAATCGTCCGGAAGATCGGGAAAAGATATATGCTTTTTTCGCAGAAAAGATGGTATTGTTGGAAGATGTGTATTGGGAATTCAGGGATCTGATAACAGAACGGTTAAAAGTTGGCGATTAAAATCCGATCTGTTATAGCGACAGATTCATTCCTTGTTGTTCTTCATCCATTGCGACAATGATATGCCTCAAAACCAGGGGATATTATATATATATTGAAAAATCATAAGGATTATGTAGGATGTTTATTATTATATCTGATTTTTACTTGAAAAGAATATTGAAAGATTTAAATTTGTGATATTAGAAGTGATAAATTTATATGGCACCGCCAACTAACCATGTATCTATTTTTAAGCGAATGCAGAAGGGAGACGTTTCTGCATTGGAATTTTTCTTTCGTGAATATATGGAGATCCTGTATTATCGTGCTTTAGGATATGTGAAAGAGTCATTGGTGGCAGAAGACATTGTGCAGGAGGTTTTTATCTCTTTCTGGAATAATCGTAATAAAATTGACTTTTCCCTTTCGGTTATTGCCTATTTAAAACGGGCTGTGGAGAACCGGTGTAAGAATTATTTGAGCCATGTAGAGGTGCAGCGGCGATATAAGAAAGAGTTGCAGATCCAATTTGAAGAAGAGGAGGAGATCTATGATGTCGGGAAATTGGACGAATTACAACAAAGACTACATATTTTTTTGGAGGGCCTGCCGGAGAAATGCAGGGAGGTTTTTGTGCTGGCTTGTATAGAAGGGCTTAAATATCAGGAAGTCGCGGAGCGATTGGGGATTTCCCTGAACACGGTTAAGACGCAACTTAAAGGTGCTTATCAAAAATTACGTACAGAGTTCGATCTGAATGAGCAGGAATTAATTATCGCACTGACTTTGTCCGGTTATATCATGTATTAAAAGAGGCAAATGGCAATGTCCGTCTTTATATTTCAAGGGGCTGGCTATACCCTTGTTTGATTCTTTTCCGTATCCTGTTGATGAATCTGTATACAATATATTTGGTCTGAGATGAAATGTATTGTTTGTAAATATTAACTTTTATAAGGATTTTTCTCTACTTTCTTTTCACCCGTTTTTTAGACTTGTCTGTTCATATATTGTAATTAATACGGTTATGTAATGGAGGAAATGGATCGATATGATTTTATTTTAGATTATCTGTCTGGTAATAAGCAGATTGATAAAGAGGTTTTTGCTAAAATAATTGGTGAAGATAAAGATCTACACCAGACGTTGCAGGCATTGGACCGAATGAGCCGGAAATCTGCTTCCCCGGATCAGCAACGGATGTGGGATAATATCCGGAAAGAGCTAAAATTACGGCAACAAAGACGACGGGTGAAAAGATGGAGTGTTGCAGCGGCGATATTTATTCCGCTGTTGGTAGGTGGAGCGTTGTTTTTGAATAATCCGGAGCAACGACGACAGACGGAACCATTGGATATCGTCCGGAATGACCGCCAGATACAGTTACTTCTGGCTGACGGACATGTTATGCAAATACAGGAAAAGACGAAAGATTCGATTGTTGAGATCAACGGAACCACGATTCGTGTCGGCGCGACACAAATGATAGCACAGGCAGATGTGGATCAAACAGGCGAAGCTGAAGAAAAGTATAATGTGCTACAGGTGCCGAGGAGCTGTGAGTATATGTTGGTACTTCCTGACGGTAGCCGGGTATGGCTAAACTCGGATACGGAGTTAAGATTCCCGTCGCGTTTTTCTGCACATGAACGACGGATATTTTTGAAAGGGGAGGCATATTTCGAGGTAGCAGAAGATAAGGCAAGACCATTCCGGGTAGAATCTCATGAAATGACGGTAGAGGCGTTGGGTACTAGTTTTAATGTAAATTCATATCGGGACAACGGATTTTTGGTTGCAACGTTGGTGGAAGGAAGTGTAAAAGTAACAAACTGCCATTTAGGGAAAGAGGCTTATTTGATGCCGGGAGAGCAGGCGCGTATACAAAATGGGGAGATCAAGGTGGTATGTGTAGAAATAGGGCCTGTGCTCGCATGGAAGGAAGGACGTTTTGAATTTTCGAATATGACCCTGGCAGAGATTGCTTGCCAATTGGAGCGTTGGTATGATGTCCATATCTCCTTCTCGGATCCTTTATTACGCGATTATCCGTTTACCGGCGTGATAAAGCGGTATAATAAATTACAGGATATTTTAGCATTGATCGAGGAGACGACAAAGGTTAATTTTCAGGTTAGCGGTTATAAAATTATAATCGACAAAGTAAAATAAGCAAAGAGGTTGTCTTTTGCGAGACAACCTCTTCATAAAGTGTTCATTTCCACCGGGCACAAATTGCAGTGAGGGCCCGGTATTGTTGAATCTAAAATGCAAAGTTATGAATTTTTTATTTAAAACGTTACGACTTATGAAGTTAGTCGTGTTTTTAATTTTACTGGGGGTGCTACGTGTCGGGGCGAATAGCAATGCTCAGGTTTATCGGATCAATTTGGCGTTGGAAAATGTGACGCGGGAGAAAGCAATAGAAGCGATCAAAAAACAGACAAACCTGGATTTTTTCTTTAGTAACAAAGAGGTCGATGTAAATAAAAAGGTGACCATCTCGGTCAAAGATGCGGCGTTGGAAGATGTATTGAAAGAGATACTGGGTGAAGGATACGGATTCCGGCTGGTAGATAATATGGTCGTGATTCGCCCGGTGGCAAAGGATGCACCTCAGGCAAAGCAGATTATCGTCAAAGGGAAGGTGCTCGATAGCAAGAAAACGCCGATACCCGGAGCAACGGTGCTGGTAAAAGGGACAACAATCGGAACTGCGACGACTGTCGATGGAAATTTTGCGTTGGCATTGCCTGAAATGACCAATATTGTATTGGTGTTTTCTTTTATCGGCATGGAGACGGTTGAAATAAAGTATACCGGCCAGGCGGAGTTGGATGTGACCCTAAAAGAGGGTACGACTGAAATGGATGAGGTCGTGGTGACCGGTATTTTCGAGCGGAAAGCGGAGAGCTTTACCGGGTCAGCTGCGACATATAAAGGGGATGTGTTAAAAACAGTCAGCAGTCAAAATGTTTTGCAGAGTCTGAAAACATTAGATCCCTCGTTTCATATCGAACAGAATATCCTATACGGTTCTGATCCGAACCGTCTTCCGGATATAGAGATCCGGGGTAAGTCGAGTATTGTCGGAGTATTAAGTGAGTATGAGGTAAATCCGAACCAACCCCTGTTTATTTTGGACGGATTTGAAGTCCCGTTGCAGACCGTAATAGATTTGAACATGGAAAGGGTGGCATCGGTCACCTTGCTAAAGGATGCGGCCTCTTCTGCGATCTATGGGTCGCGCGCTGCTAATGGTGTTGTCGTAATAGAGACCAAAAAGCCGGCGCAGGGTAAGCTTAATTTTTCCTATTCCGGAGATTACTCTATTACAATGCCGGACCTGTCTGATTATAATTTGATGAATGCCAGGGAGAAGTTGGAATTTGAATATAAAGCGAGATTATATGTTGGAGGCAATTATGAAACTCAGCTCAAATATGATCAGTTGTATAATGAACGTTTAAGACGCGTAGAGAGTGGAATAAATACTTATTGGATGAACGAACCGTTACGAACCGGCTTTTCAAATAAACAATACGTTTCTCTGAATGGAGGGGATCAGTCAATAAGTTATGCATTGGGGTTAAGTTATAAAAATGAGAATGGAGTGATGGAAAACTCCGGTAATGACGTGTTAGCGTTTGATTTCCGTTTGCAATACCGTACCCAAAAGTTTTTGTTTATGAATAGCTTTACATTGGATTATTCGGAAATGCAGAATGCTCCCGTCTCATTTCAAGAATACGCTCAGACAAATCCATATTATTCAAAAGATTTTCAAGGCGATATGCCCCGGTTCTTATTTGTGCCGTCAGAGGCTATCGGTTATACAATCACCAACCCATTATATAATGCCAGTCTGAATTATCTTGATCAGGGTGAGAATATCGGTTTTCGTAATTATACCAATATCGAATGGAGGCCGATTGAAGGATTACGCCTCACAGGTCGTTTGGGGCTGAATAAATCATATAATACGATTGAGAAATTTAAGTCTCCTCTTCATACTGTATTTGAAGATAAACCGAAGTTGGAACGGGGAGAATATGCAAAAAGAGTCTTTGATAACTGGAATTATGATGCAGAGCTTATCCTGAGTTATAACCGGACGTATGCTGAGAAACACTTAGTGTCAATTGGAGCAGGAGCAAGGATTAATTCGAATAGATCAAAAAGCGATGAGTATAAGGCTATCGGTTTTTCAGATGATGAGATAATGAATCCTGCATTTGCAACTCAATATCCTTTGAATGGTAAGCCTATATATCAAGAGAATACGAGAAGAAGCGCTGATTTCTATGGTATGTTGAATTATTCATATGACGGGCGGTACAGTTTTGATTTCTCATATCGCGTGGATGGCTCATCGGTGTTTGGAGCAAAGAAACGGTTTACGGACAGCTGGGCGGTAGGTGTTGCCTGGGAACTTCAGAATGAAACTTTTATCGGGGATTGGACTAGTAAGTTGAGACTAAGGGCTTCTGTAGGAAAGGCAGGAAATCAGAATTACAGTAATTATATTTCGCAGACTTCATATATATATAATTCTGATTTGCAGAACTTATTCGGCATAGGAGCAGGTATAGGAGAGTATGGTAATCCCAATCTGAAATGGGAGCAGGTATTGAAATATACAATTGGGGCTGACATTGCTGTATTACATGACCGGTTACGGTTGACAGTGGATTTGTATAAAAATGTAACTGATCCGCTTCTGATTTCAATGGCAACTGCACCGTCAGTGGGTACGACAATTTATCGTACGAATTTTGGAATTCAGAATACAAAAGGGATAGATGGAACTCTTACTCTTTACCCAATATATCGTCCCGCTGAACGGATTACCTGGGCTATCAACCTGAACGGTCGTCACCAGACCCAGGTGTATGATAAGATAGGGAATCGTTTGGATAAACTGAATGAAGAATTACAGAAGTCATCCTTAAAACGTTATCTCGACGGAGCAAGTCCTAATGATATCTGGGCAGTTCGTTCTGCCGGAATTGATCCGATGACCGGGAATGAGGTTTACATTAAGAAAAATGGTGCCTATTCATTTGATTATGATGTGACTGATGAAGCGGTGATTGGAAACACAACTCCACAACTGGAAGGCGTATTAGGAACCAATGTACAATATAAAAATCTTAATATCGGACTCTATTTCCGTTACCGGTTGAATGCAGATGTGTTTAATAATCAGCTTTTTGACAAAATCGAGAGAATAAGTTTTGAATCTGCAGCAAAATACAACCAGGATAAACGGGCATTGCATGAGCGTTGGCAAAGGCCGGGAGATATATCGCAATATCGCAATATTGAGATATGGCCGAGGGCGGGTGGAGAACAGCCGCAGGTAAAGACCAGCCGTTATTTGCAGAAGGAGAATTCGATCTCAGGGGAGTCCGTAACCGTAGGATATGAACTTCAGAATAAGCAATGGATGAGGGCGGTCAATTTAAAAAATGTGAGAATACAGGCTACAATGAATGAGCTTTTCAGGGCCTCGACGATTAAATCGGAAAGAGGAATTGAGTATCCATTTGCACGGACAATGACACTTTCATTACGGGCCTCTTTTTAAGAGAGTGAGAGATCAGTGGATGAAAATTCATGGTTAGATTATATGTAATTATAAAAATCAACTGATATATGAAAACGAAAATAATATATTTAATGCTATTACTGGGGATGGCATGTTCCTCATGCGATAGTTTCTTAGATGTTAAGCCGAAAGACAAAGTGCTTGAGAATCAGATTTATTCATCTGAACTTGGATTTCAAAGGGCATTAAACGGCATCTATATTGGTATGACGACCCCGGATCTGTTTACCGAAAACCTTTCATGCGGCATGCTGGATATTATGGGACAACGTTACTATTTGCCACAGGGATCTTCTTCTGCACATTATTATAACATAAGCAATTATAAGTTTGAAGATACTGATGTGAAGGCGAGGATTGAAAGAATCTGGACAAAGACGTATGAATTGATTGCGGAATGTAATCTTTTTTTGGAACACCTTCAAAAACGAAAAGATTTGTTTACAGAGGCGAATTATAAATTATATGCTGGCGAGGCGTATGGGTTAAGAGGTTTTTTACATTTGGAGATGTTGCGTCTGTTTGGTCCTGTATACAATGGCGTAGATGAGAAGACAAAAGAATCTATTCCCTATTATGATCATTTCACTAATGTGCCTGTGCCTATTCTGACAGCCGATTCGGCGGCCAAAAGGGTTATCGAAGATTTGGATACGGCATTGGCATTGCTGAAAGAAGATCCGATCTGTACAGTTGGTATTACAATAGGTTATGGTTTTTGGGATTATCGGAATTTCAGGATGAACTATTATGCCGTATGGGCTGTAAAAGCACGGGCTTGTTTGCATTTCGGACAGAAAGCAGACGCTTTTAAGATTGCTTCCAGTTTGGTGTCTGAGTCTAAAGATCCAAGTACAGAAGAACCCAATAATTTTGGTACGGCTTTTAAGGCCGTTGATCGTAATTTGGGTACGAATGATCTGATTTATCAGTCCGAGCAATTATTCTGTATGCATAATCTGAAGCGTGATGGCCTCTATAAAGCTCTGTTTAGTGAAGACATACAATCTGAAAACAGGCTGAGGGCAACTACTAAATATGTAAGCGACCTGTATAGAGCACAAGATATCCGCAGAAAGGAATGGAAATTGGATAATGATGGTTATCAGACATTTACAAAGCTTGCTCCGGTAGCGTATAATAGTAATTATCCATACCGGCATCAGACTCAATCGATACTTCGATTAGGCGAATTATTCCTGGTAGCAGCAGAAGCGGCTACCGATAATGATATCAGAGAACAATATCTGGATGCATTAAGAATTCTCAGAGGTTTTGAAATAGGAAACATAGATACGGATCTGAATACAATGCTTTATGAAGAGTATCAGCGGGAATTTTGCGGGGAAGGGCAGTTTTTTTATTACCTGAAAAGGAATAATATACCTTTTGTAACCTTACAGGACGGAGCAGGAAATATAACTCTGACCGGAAGTTATCAATTGTCTTTACCGGATAGTGAGAAAAAAAATAGGAACTAAATAAAAGTATACATTATGAAAAAGCTAGGATTAATTTTTGTGCTATTCATAGCTGTTTGGGGATGTTCTGAAGATAAATTGGATACATACAGTGGAACCAGCTGTATTTATTTTGCTCCGTACTTAGACGGTTCTTGGAAGGATACAACCCAGTTCAGTTTTACAAATTTTTTTGTAACGGATACGGTTATCCGTATAAAGGTACAGGCATTAGGAAAAGTTTCGGATCAGCCTCGTTCCTTTAAAGTAATGATGGAAAATACAACTGCAACACCAGGAGTTCATTTTGATGCATTGCAGTCGGAGTATGTACTTAAAGCAGGCGCGACCTCTGCTGTTATACCGATAAAGTTATACAGGCATGCCGATTTGTTGGATACGGTATTGTCCATATCGCTTTATCTGGCCCCCAGTGAAAATTTTGACCAGGTTATGCCGAGAAAGATTGATTCATATACAAAGAAAGAGGTTGACGTTAGAAGACAAGTGTTAACGTTTTCCGATATGATTATCAAGCCTGTCTATTGGGATATGTTTGATATGTTTTATGGCTTGGGCTATTGGTCAACGACTAAATTTGTATTTATGAATAAATTGTGCGAGATCGATCCATTGTTTTGGTATGGCATGCCCAATCTTGGAAAAGTTAGTGCTACTGCTAATTATATGAAGAATTATTTGAATGAGATGGCCCTTCAAGGTTGGGAATATGCAATAAAAGATCCTAAAGGTCCTAAAGGTTATATGACCGTGAATGGAGTTAATATTCCTGCATCTTTCCCCGATTTATCAGGGAACTGATTTAATTCTATAAAGATATGGATATGAAATCCTTATGGAAAACATTCACCAAAGGGCATGAATAGACCTGAGGGTTCCATACAACCTAAAAAAATAAAATTATATATGTATGAAAACAGATAAATTATTTGCCATAATAAGTTTACTTCTGGCGGGTTTGTATCTCTCTTGTTATGATGATAAAGGGAATTATGATTATGCCTGGATGCCGGAGGTTCATTTCCTGACCATTAATGATACTGTTATAGGGCGGGGAGAGGTTTTAACCATCGATCCGAAGTTTGTTGCCGAAAAAGCAAAGAATCACTATAGTACTGTTTACGAGAATGTTCAGTTGAACCCGGATAATTATACCTATGAATGGAAGGCTGAAAAGCTCAATGCAGGTAGTGAGACCGGAGAGAAACGTTTTATTCTCAGTGAAGAAAAGATCCTGGATACTACAATATTATTGCAGATCAGGACCGAGCCTTATTTGGTGACCTATACGATGAAAGAAAAGAAAACGGGAATTGCCTATAAGACCGGTTTCAAACTAACTGTATCCGGTGGAATTTACGATGGCTTTTTCTTTTTGACTGAAGATGAGAATAAGCAGGTTGAGCTGGAGATGTATGGGCGGAATATTGCCTTAAATAGGTTTTTGGAAAAAGGGATGTTGCAAAAATCCGGATTCCCTTACAGGGGGGGAGGAGCTAATTGTATATGTTATTATGTTGCGTCGAACAATGCTAAGAAGCTGTGGGTTGCTACAGGGGAAGCTACCGGTTGGTTGGATATAGTGAATTATGAATGGAAGAGCACAAGTGTTGCTCGTATGCTTATGGCTAAACCGGAACCGATTTCCTATACTTTTAAGAATATAGTGGGCGGGTTATACTTTTTCACCGAAAACGGGCAGATGCACCCTTTAAACAACTATGATATTATGTCTACAGATGTCGGATATGTCGGAGGGCGCAAGATTCAATTATATCCCGGAGTCGCTTCTTATCAAATGGGAGTCTTAGTTTATGATAAAACAAATAAACGCTTTGTGACCTTTAAATGGAGTACTATGATGGGAGGAGATAGCGATTGTAAGACGATAGGGGAACCGGAAGCGGCTACCGGTAAGGAATTGCTCTATATGCAAAAGATATTCAAAGAGGCATTTACAATAGCTGTAATGAAAAGTGAAACCGGTGAATTATGGAGATATACTTATTTTGATGAAAAATTCAGCCCGTTTACACCTAAGTTAGCTGAGAGTCCCGTTCTGTTGTCGAACAGCGGACAATTGGCAAATGCCGAACAGATTGTAATAGATAACAACAATGGTTTCATCTATTTTTCGGTAGGAAGCCAATTGTATGTATATCGCAGTGGGCAGGGAGCCCAACCTGTTGCGATAAGAGATGACGAAGGGCAGCCAATACAAATTACTGCTCCGATAGTCAAATTGCAGACTATTCAGTTATCTACCTATAATAAGCCTGCATATTATGTTCAGTATAATGATTGCATCATGGTCGCAACTTATGATAGTTCGAAGGGAGATGCCGGAGGGACATGTTACCTGCTTCGACCGAATCCGGTAGAGAGTAAGGACTTGACTTTATATGAAGAACCGATTACCGGCCTGGGGAAGGTGAAAAGCATCTCCTATCAGCACAGATGATTTTAAGGAAAATAATCCGATTGGCAATCGCCTGAATTCTTTTTTTGATTAGGATCTCCCTGCCGTCCATTACGGCAGGGAGTTTTTGATTGGGAATTTTCTGCGAATAAAAAATTGCCCGTTTTATTTCCAGGCAATTTTATGATTATAGAGAAAAATTTTTCAGATCTTATTTACCGTTTCGACACGGGCCATTCCGGTTTGAACTGCTTCGATGTTCATCGGGATCAGGCTATGGTGCCGGGCGGGCAGAGATTTCTGTAATCCTTTTTCAAGGTTATCCAGTTGAATGACCGGTTTCACTTTCAGAAAGCCCCCTAAAATGATCATATTGAACACTTTCGGGTTACCTCCTTCGGCAGCCAGTTTTGCCCCGTCGATACGGTAGATATTGATATCTTTACGTGTCGGATGGTTTATAATACCATTGGAGTCGTATATCAGCGTACCTCCCGGTTTTATCTGCTTTTCGAATTTATCCAGTGATTGCTGATTCAGGATGATGGCCGAATCGAAGCGGGTCAGCACCGGCGAGCTGATGCGATCGTCGCTGATGATCACCGTGACGTTGGCTGTACCTCCGCGCATTTCAGGTCCGTAGGAGGGCATCCATGATACTTCCTGTCCTTGCATGATGCCTGAGTAAGCGAGGATCTTTCCCATTGAGAGAACGCCTTGTCCGCCAAATCCTGCTATAATGATCTCTTCTGTCATAGCATTAATTTTTAATTTTATATTTGTTTTTCTTGTATCGGAAGAAGCTCTCTTTAACGGTCTTTGATATCTCCGAGCGGATATTTCTGGAACATGTGTTCCTTCATCCACTTGTTGGCTTCAACAGGTGACATTTTCCAACCGGAGTTACAGGTACCCACGATTTCAACAAATGAGGTTCCTTTTTGAAGACGCGTGTTCTGGAATGCCTTTTTGATCGCGTTTTTTGCTTTTCTGACGGCTCCCGGTGCTTCAACGCTCTGGCGGGTAACGAAGCAGGTTCCGTCAAGTTGTGCAATCAATTCGGTGATCTTCATCGGATAACCGTTTAATTTTGCATCCCGGCCATAGGGCGTAGTAGCGGTTACCTGTCCCAGCAAGGTAGTAGGAGCCATTTGTCCGCCGGTCATCCCGTAGATGGCGTTGTTGATGAATATTACCACGATGTTTTCTCCCCGGTTGCAGGCGTGCATGATCTCTCCGCAGCCAATGGAGGCAAGGTCGCCGTCTCCCTGATAGGTAAATACATATTTTCCCGGTTCTATCCGGGCGATGCCGGTAGCTACGGCCGGCGCTCTTCCGTGCGCAGCCTCCGCCCAGTCGATGTCAATGTAGTTGTAGGCCAATACGCCGCATCCTACCGGTGAAACACCGATGGTCTGATCCTGTATGCCCAACTCTTCAACAACTTCTGCAATCAATTTATGTACTACTCCGTGTGTACATCCCGGACAGTAGTGCATTACATTTTCAGTGAGGAGCTTACTCTTTTTGAGTATAATATTTTCCTCTTTTATAATATCATTTAGATCGATAGCCATATCTTATCTGATTTTTTTAAGTGCTTCAACAATCTCTTCCGGGGTGTGGATAGCTCCTCCCATACGGCCGAAGTGCTCTACTTTAGTCCGGCCGTTTACTGCCAGCCGTACGTCTTCCACCATCTGTCCGGCGCTCATTTCTACTGCAAGCATTGCTTTTACCTGGCTGCACATCGCTGCAATAGCTTCCGTCGGGAACGGATATAGGGTGATCGGGCGTAATAAGCCTACTTTGATGCCCTCTTTGCGGGCCAGTTCTATTGATTTCTGGCATATCCGGGCGCTGGAACCGTAAGCGATGAAGAGGTATTCCGCATCGTCACAATATAGTTTCTCAAAACGCACTTCATTTTTTTCAATTTCCCTGTACTTCCGTTGTAATTTCAGGTTGAATTGTTCCTGTCTTGAAGCATCCAGTTCCAACGAGGTTATGATGTGCTGTTTGCGGTTCTTTCTTCCGGTCAATGCCCAGTCGCCTGACATTTTTTCGATGGTTTCGTCTGTCCATCTCGGTTTTATCGGCGCTAATGTCACCTTTTCCATCATTTGACCGATGATGCCGTCTGCCAGGATCATTGCCGGGTTTCTATATTTGAACGCCAGTTCGAAGCCTAAATCGACAAAGTCATTCATTTCCTGTACGGATGCGGGCGCTAATACGATCAGATGGTAATCGCCGTGTCCACCTCCTTTAACAGCCTGGAAATAGTCGCTCTGGGCAGGCTGGATAGTGCCTAAGCCGGGGCCTCCCCTGGAAACATTAACTACAAGACAGGGCAATTCGGCTCCTGCCAGATAGGTAAGTCCTTCTTGTTTTAAGCTTATCCCTGGGCTTGATGATGAGGTCATGATTTTTTTGCCGCAGGCTGCTCCTCCGTATACCATGTTTATGGCGGCGACTTCGCTTTCGGCCTGTAATACGGTCATTCCGGTTTCTTCCCAGGGTTTACGTATCATAAGCGTCTCCATAATTTCCGATTGTGGTGTAATAGGATAGCCGAAATAACCGTCACATCCGCAGCGAATGGCTGCTTCAGCAATTACTTCATTGCCTTTCATTAATTTTACTTCTGCCATTTTCGGTAGTTTTTGTTTATTGTACATTTATTTTGTAGACAGTTATCACTGAATCAGGGCATACCAGGCCGCAACTTGCACAGCCGATACATGCTTCCGGATTTTTCATATAAGAGTAGTGATAGCCTTTCCCGTTTACCTCGACATGTAATTCGAGTACCTGGGTCGGGCATGTTTCGACACATAAACCACATCCTTTGCATTGTTCATTGTCGACGATGATAGCTCCTCTGAATTTTGCCATAATTAAAGTTATAAATTATAGAATAATATTCTGTTTTTATTGATTTCTGTTATACTTAGCCAGTATAAAATTATAAATTAAAATCAAAACCGCAAAAAACGACCTTTTTTATTTTAATCCCGGCCTCCGGACCGGGATAAATTCAATGATCTTTTCTGAACCGTTCGATCCTCTCTTTTAATATATCCATTTTTTCCATGCCGATCTGGGAAACACAGACACGAAGACCTTCCCGCAGACTACCGCATGTTTTTAGTGTAATGGATGAGATCCCATAATAAAGCAACTCTTTTGCCAGGGCTGCCCCGGTCATTCCGGGATATGCAATAGTAAAATAAAATCCGTCGCCTACTTTCTGATCGCCGTCTTTGTCATAAACGATGGTAAATCCGGCATCGGTATAAAGCTTTTTCACTATTTCCGCCCGTTGGCCATACTCTCTGGCATCTGCGAGGATGTTCAGGGTGCCGTCGTTCGCTGCTTTAAGAATAGCGGCAATTGCGAATTGGGGCGAGTGGGCGGTACCTGATGTCTGGGTGTAGATCAGTTTATATGTAATGGTATACCCCAACTGGTCCGATTTGAACCGGGCCTGAAGATTTTCATACTTCTGGTTGAAAAGCTTGTCCGAAATACAGAGTAGCCCGAGACGCTGTCCTGCATAATTGAACAGTTTCGAACTGGAGATCATCAGGATGTAGTTGTCGGTATATTTTGCCACTGACGGTTGAAACGGAGGAACGCCCGGTTTCGACAAGTCTTTCCGGAAATCCATCGCAAAATAGGCAAGATCTTCCAGTATAATTACATCGAACTCGTTGGCCAATTCGCCAATGATTTTCAATTCCTGTTCCGTCAGACAAACCCATGTAGGGTTATTCGGGTTGCTGTAAAGAATTCCGGCAATGTTCCCTTTTTCAAGGTATTCCCTTAATTTAATCCTTAGCTTTTCTCCCCTGAATTCATAGATGTCAAATGTAGCGTAAGGCTTTCCGATTACTTCCATCTGGGTTTTCTGAACCGGGAAACCGGGATCGATGAATAAGATCGTATCTTTCCCTTTTTTACATTCGGTAACAGCCATCAGTGCGGCATAAGATGCTTGCATCGCACCGACCGTCGGAATAATCCCCGTAGGTTGGATATCGATGTCCATGAAGTTCTTTATAAAACGGGAAGCTTCGTTTGCTAAAGCAGGATTACCTTCCAGCATCGGATAGAACTGGGCGACTCCTGCTTTTAATGCTTCGATTTCTGCTTCTGTTCCTATTTTTGAAGGAGAAAGTCCCGGTACGCCCATTTCCATACGGATAAATTTCTCTCCGCTCTCTTTTTCCAGCAGGTTGGCTATTTTTACAATATCCCGGATAGATGCTTTGTCAAAGTCAGTGATATTACACTGTGCTATTTTTTTGTCTACAAGCTGTTTGTCAATAATGTTATGTTGCATAGCATGGATTTAATGATGATTGCTTACATTCTGAAATAAGAATAGGCAAATTTATTAAAAAAAATATGATTCCGGCGAATTTAACTTATAATTAATAGCTTTAAGATCAATAAATATAGACCGGCGGTTATTCGGCTGGTTCTGATCATTTATTCTGGCTTTTTGTGTCGTGAAACTATCATCCGAATCCTGCCCCGTATTCTTTATTTTGATGGATTGTTTGGTTGATGAACCGATTTTTAGTTTAATTTTGTGCAGGACAAGATATTTGTCTGAAGAGATTATGGACTTTGAACCGGAAGGTCGAAAATCGTAAAACCGGAATTTTTATAGGCAACTTTATTTATTATTATTTAGAGTGAATCTGGAATTATTTATTGCACGAAGGCTATTGAGAGGAGACGGGGGAAAAACCGTGTCCGTGCCTATTGTGAGGATTGCATTGGTAGGTATCGCCTTGGGAATCTGCGTTATGTTGCTGTCTATTTTTATCATTACCGGTTTTAAGCAGGAGATTACCGACAAGTTATCCGGTTTCTTTGCCCATCTGAATATCGTCGCTTATGGAAACAGCAATACATACGCAGGCGATAAGATCATAGTGAATGATACCTTGCTGGCGGATTTGCAACGGATCGAGGGGGTAAAAGAGCAATATGTTTATGTGACAAAGCCGGCTATCCTGAAGAGCGAATATGAAATACACGGAGTAGTGCTGAAAGGGGTCGACTCGTTGTATTCCGGCCGCTTTTTTAAGGCCAACCTGAAGAACGGGACATTTCCTGATTATCACACCGGCGAGACGTCGAATGAGATATTGATTTCTTCATACGTTGCCGGCCTGTTGCATGTTACAACCGGAGACAAACTGACGGCTCATTTTATTCAGGATCCTCCCAGGATAAGGGCGTTTACCGTAAAAGGGATTTATGATACAGGTTTTAGGGAATATGATGATATGCTGGTATTGTGCGATATCAGGCATCTACAACGTTTGAATGATTGGCGGCCGGAAGAGGTGTCGGGAGTAGCCGTTACGTTAGACGACATAAAGCGGACCGAAGAAGCGGCAGCCGAAATGGATAATTTATTGCCTTCGGATGCGGAGGAGCATTTTTATAAAATTGTGTCTTTGCGGGAAACGGCGCCGCAGGTATTCGATTGGTTGAGTCTGTTGAATATGAATGTCTGGATTATTCTGATTTTGATAGTGGTCGTTGCCGGATTTAATATGGTATCCGGTTTATTGATTTTAATCCTGGATAAAACCACCCTGATCGGGATATTGAAGGCCTTGGGATACAAAAATGCAAATCTGAGGCGGCTGTTCCTTTATATTGCAGTGGGACTGATCGGACGGGGAATGCTGTGGGGGAATATGCTGGCATTGGCATTGGCGTGGCTGCAATATAGATTCCAGATCATCACGTTGGATCCGGAGTCTTACTATATGGATACGGTACCGATATATTTCAGCGTATTATACATGGTATTACTGAATGTGGGCGTGCTATTGGTTTCGGTATTTATGCTGATTGTGCCGACGATGTTGATTTCAAATATAAGGCCGATCAAAGCGATACATTTCGAATAGCCTGGAAAAGTGGGAGCAGGATAGGGGTGGCGTTGTTTTCAATTGGAAATGAAGAATATATAGGATTGATGAATTTTAGAGAAAAAATATGGCGTAAGTTGTACCTTCACCGTTATGGTTTAATGGGGACCGTGATCTTTCATCTGGTAGTGGGAATAGCTCTGTTAGGCATCGGAATATCCAAACTGGATACCCACACCGAATTGGAGTTGCAGGTAGATATACCTACGCGGGAAGAGGTCCAGAAACAGAAAGAGGAAGAGATACGGCAGGAGGAAAAACATAAACAGAATATAGAGGAGGAAGTGAACCAGATGCTTCGTATGGCCGCAGGTTCCGTAAGTAATGCGCAGGCGATCCATCGTTCTCAAAGCCGGGGAGAGGCGAATGTTCAACGCTATATTGAAGAGATGACGAACGAATTGGAGCAACAGGGAGAAGGGCATTATGCCATGCAGCGGGACAAGTATTACAGGCAGGACAGTATACAATATGTTCGTGATCGCGATTTGCAGCAACAGCAGCTTGATTCGTTGAAGTCCACTTTTTATTCCGGAGAGAGTAGCGTCACCTATTCGTTGACAAGCCGTTTTGCCCGGTATATGCCGATCCCTGTTTTTAAGTGCGAGTTCGGGGGAAAAGTTGTGGTGTCGATCACGGTAAACCGAAAAGGAATTGTACAGAAGGCGACCATTGAGTCTTCTTCGCAACAGGATGAATGCCTTTCGGAAGTGGCTGTAGATGCGGCTTTGCGATCCAGGTTCAATGAAAAACCCGATGCTCCTGTGAGCCAGACAGGAACAATTACATACATTTTTGTGAAACAATAAAAGATAGCTACTGTTTTTTACAAAAATTGATTAACTTTGCTCTCGTGTAATAATACTATTTTATATATGGGCTTATTTTCGTTTTTATTTTCGAGAAATAAAATCATTCGTAAAACCGAAGAAGCAGAGTCGGTTAGGATGAAGTATCTGGGTGATTATGAACTTTTTACCAGAGTAGAACGGAGTGATGCATTAAAGCGTTATCGTGAATTGCAAGAGTATATAGAAAGTCCTCTGTTTAAAAAAAGGAAAAAGGAAGTGGATGCACTTTCTTATGAGAATAGCGAGTATTATACGGTAGAGAAAAAGCACAAGGCCTATTCAAAGCAGAGGAAACTACGCGACTATTACACAATTAAAGATTCTGAGGAATTTAAGGAATATACCCGTATAAAGGAGTCGGAGCAGTATACCGAGTTCATCCGGTTACGGGGCATTGTAGAAGCTTCCGGTTTTAGTAAGAAGATGTACCGGGATGAGTACGAAGCATATAAAAAGCTTCTGAAGGATTCCAAAATAGCGGCGTTGCTCAAATTTGAGAAAAATTCGAAATACAAGCATTATGCAGAGTTGTTGGATACTTCGTTACCCAAGGAGTATGAGCAGTTGTCCGCTTTTATCCAGTCGGACGAATTTAAGAAGAACAAGGCTTACCTGCAAAATAAAAACAGATTCCAGACAACGGATGATTATAAATTGCAAAGCGAATACGAAACGCTGAAAAAGGACGCGGATATTTTGAAATATTTCGTGCTGGGTAAAGATCCCTATTTCAGTTCTATGAAGAAATGGGAGCCGGCTTTCGAAGATGATTTCAGTGCCGGGAAGCTGGATAGTGAAAAATGGATCACGAAATATTATGCAGGCGAGCGTTTTTTGAAGGATACTTATGCCACCGGAGACGATGTGCAATTGTTTACCGATGACAATATCTCATTCAATCGCCAGTTTGTTTGTTTGAATTTTAAAAAGGAGTCGATCGTCGGAAAATATTGGGACACTCAGCTTGGAATAAAGGAGAAAAAATTCGAATATACTTCAGCCATGATCAGCACGGCTGGCTCCTACCGGCAGCTTTACGGTCGTTTTGAGGCAAAAATCAGATTGTCCCATTCGGCGGTTGCAGAGTGTTTCTGGTTGCTGGGAGATACCAGTGTGCCGCATGTAGAAATAATGAGAAGTAGTGTTGAAGGCGTGCGTGTCGGGGATATATATCCGGATCAAAAGTCGATTGGTCAAAGATCGCAGCTTTTGAATAATCTCAAACTGGCAAACGAATATTATATATTCACCTTGGAGTGGACAAAAGAGAAGATGGTTTGGATGGTCAACGATTTCGTTGTAAAGGAGGTGCATGAACACATTCCTGATATTCCGATGTATATCATCTTTAGCCTTGGTGCTACCGAAGCTCCGGCAGAAAAATACCTGCCTGCCAAAATGGAGATAGGTTGGGTACGTACATTTAAACTAAAAGGCGAGTAAACGATAGATACAACATGCAGGGTACGAGGTTCAGGATAAAGACGGATGGATTTTAATGATTTACCCGATGAATTGGTTGACCTCTTTGATTGATTTGTTCTATCCCCGTTTATGTGTGGTTTGTGACAACAGCCTGATGAACGGGGAGTCGTTTTTCTGTTCCGTATGTCTGGCTGATTTTCCTTTTTCAGATATTGCTTTTACCCCGGAAGTCGGAGTACTCTCTTTTTTTGATCTGAGCGTCCGCCCGGAACGTTTTTATTCTCTGTTTTATTACGATAAGCAAAGTAATTACCGGCATTTGGTTTATGCCGTCAAATACCATTCCAAAAAAGATCTGGGAGTTTGCCTGGGAAGGATGTTGGGACAAAAAATGCGGGGCTGCACCGATGCCGATTGTATTGTTCCGGTACCGTTGCATAAAAAAAGAGAGAGACAGAGGGGATTTAACCAGGCATTTCAGATTGCTTTGGGTATAGCGGAAGTGTTGAATATAGAGATTATAAATGACGTTGTTTTCCGGACTCGGAATAATATTTCACAAACCGGCAAGAGCATAGAAGAGCGCCGTCGAAACGTGGAAGGCATATTTTCCCTACAGGCCCCCTGGCGCCTTGAGGGACGGCATGTCCTGATTGTGGACGATGTGATTACTACCGGAGCGACAACCCATGCATGTCTGAATACATTGGCAGAGGTGGGAAATATCCGATTCAGCCTGGCATGTTTGGCTCAAACGAAATCTTAAAGGATGCATGGGATTTTAAACGGAGTTGATCGTATTTTCAGTTTTAATCATATATCTTTGCTGATCGGATAGGTACAAAGTATACTATATTAATGATGCAATAAATGAATAGGAATAGTATTATTTTTTATTTTTTTTTGCTGCTGGCAGCGATAACATCTGTTCCGGTTGTACATTCCTGCGCGAATAGAGGTTATCCGGAAGGAGGTCCGAAGGATACGATCTCTCCTGTCGTACTGTACGAACGTCCATTGTCATATTCGAAAGATTTTTCCAAAAAACGGGTCGATATCTATTTTGACGAATTTATACAGTTGAAACAGATAAACGAAAAGTTTATCATATCACCCCCGCAAGCCAAAAAACCGAAAGTGAGCGGAAGAGGAAAGTATGTCCGGGTGGAGCTTCTGGATTCGTTGAGGCCTAATACAACTTATAGCCTCGATTTTGCCGATGCTATTGTGGATAATAATGAAGGGAATCCGCTTGGTTTTTATCGTTATGTTTTTTCTACCGGAAAGACGATTGACTCACTGGAGTTGAGTGGAAATGTTGTAGATGCGATAACCAACGAGCCGGTATTGAATGCCTATGTCTTTTTATATAAGAACCATGCCGATTCGGTTCCTGTGATACAGATTCCGGATTACATCGCCCGTACCGATAGTGTCGGTTTTTTCAGGGTGACAAACCTGAACGATACGATATATAAGATCGTAGCGATAGAAGATGCGAACCGGGATTATAAGTTCACACCGGAAGGTGAACGGGTCGGTTTTCTGGATTCGCTTGTACGGCCGGTCGTAGTGGCGCTGTCCCATAGCGATACGATTACCCGCATAGAGAAAATCGTCGGCAAAGATACGATTATGTCGGATACGATTATACATGTCGATGCCCTGGGGTATGGCCCGAACAATCTCTACCTGAGGCTTTTCGAGGAAAAACGGACTCAACTTTATATGGTGGACGACGCGCGGAAAGAGCGGGAACGCCTTGATTTTATTTTTAGCATACCCGGAGAAAACGATTTTAAAATATTGTTACGGGATACGACGGTCAAAGATTGGTATATCATGGAGCGAACCGCGAATCATGATACGATTACGTTGTGGATAAAAGATTCGATTGTATATAAAAAAGATACATTGAATTGTATTTTGACCTACCTGCGTTCGGATAGTACCGGACGACATGTGAGTTATTCGGACACCAACCGGTATACATTCAGCGATAAAAAACCAACATCGGACAGAAACAGGAAAAAAGAGGATACATCAATCAAATTTTTACAGGTGAATGTCAATGCCGGGACGGAACTTGACATGAATACCCGGCTGGCGCTCTCCTTCGGTAAGCCGATCGATGAGGAGGGACTAAGCCATATTTCATTATCGGAGAGAGTGGATACTTTGCTTCATCCGGTCAAATATACGATACGACGTGATAGTTTGAAAATCAGAAAATTTTATTTTGATGCAAACCTGTTGCCGGGAAAGGAGTATTTATTGAAAATCGATTCGGCAACAATATATAGCATATATGGAGAACATAACAATAGATTGGAAAAATCGTTTAAGATAAAAACGGCCGAATCTTACGGGAAGATCATCTTAACCGTAACGGGAATTGAACAGGGAGATGTTATTATACAGCTGTATAAATCGGAAGGCGGCGGTACAAAGTCCAATAAAGATAGAAAGGATGTGACTGTTTTTCAAGAGAAGATACTGGAGGTGGATGGGACAGTGACCTTTGAATTTTTGAACGAAGGAAAGTACCAGATACGGGCAATATTTGATACAAACCGTAACGGGAAATGGGATACCGGTTTATATCTGAAGCGAGTTCAACCGGAGAAGATAAAATATCTGCAAGGAGAGTTGAATGTAAAACAAAATTTTGATGTAGAGCAGGATTTTGACTTGCATGGATTGTAAAAATGAAGTGATTCAAAGAAACTTATGATACGGATAGTTGTTTGTATATTATTGATAAGTTTATCATGGCCGTCGTTTTCGCAGTCAAAATATCCTCCGATAGAAGAGTTGGTATATACCGGATATTATAACTGGGGATTTATTTGGGTAAAGGCTGGCCAGGTGGAGTTTTCCTTGTCAAAATCCGAGAAATATCCGAATGCATTACGGCTGAAGGCTGTAGGGCACTCCTTGCCGTCATGGGACTGGATGTTTACAGTCCGGGATACATTATTGTCCCATTTTAATGCGGATACATTTATGCCGTATGAATTTTCACGAAAAGCACACGAAGGGAACTATCACAAAACATTCGATTATAAATTCAATTATAGGGATTCCATTATTTACGCTGACGTTCACAAGATCGGCAAGTACAAAAGAAAAGATTCGATAAAATTAAAGCCGAAGACTTATGATATGCTTTCGGTGGCTTGGATGATACGGGAGATTGATTTTGAACAATATAAGAAAAAAGATTTAATACCCATAAAACTACTGATTGATAACAAGATATATGATCTGTATGTCCGCTATCTCGGGACTGAAAAGATAAAACTGAGCAGCACAAAACAGGAGTGCTATGTACTTTCCCCTCTTTTGGTTGAAGGGGATGTTTTTAAGGGTGGTGAAAATATGAAGATATGGGTCAGCAAAGATGAGTACCGCCTTCCGGTGATGGTGGAGGCGAAGATATTGGTGGGCTCTGTGAAAGGGATATTGGATTATTCGGCAAGCAAATATTGAGATACGGAATATCAGATCCGAGGTTCAAACTGTAATTTTGTTTTTTTTATTTCTTGCCCCGCTGCCTGTTGTTTTTACTTTCTAATTTATCCGTTATGAGAAAAGTATTATTAATGGGATTGATCGGAGCGGTTATTTTGATCGTTTCCTGCAAGGAATCCGGTAAAAGAACCGGATTGCCGCCGGTATCCGGATCGACGAATGAGTTGATGGTAATTATGAATAAAGTTTTATGGCAAGGTGCTGTCGGGGATACCCTACGTTCTTATTTTATGCAGAGCCAACCCGGATTGCCGCAGGCAGAACCGATGTTTGACATAGTCAATCTGCCGCTTAGCAATTTTGATAAGAATGTAAAATCACACCGGAATGTGTTGGTCGTTCAAATTAATGAGCGGGCGGATTCGGCTTCACTGGTTTTCAGCGAAAGTCCTTGGGCGAAGAGCCAGAAGTATTTTAAGATTGTGGCTCCCAGTGTTACTGCTTTCTACCGGATTTTCAACGCCAATAAGGAGCGGATTATGGGTGTTTTTCTGACAGCAGAAAGGGATCGTTTGGTCGAGGTATATAAAAAGGCGTCGAATACCGAGATTTTTAACAGGTTCAAGAACAAGTACCAGCTTTTGTTGTATTGCCCGGGAGGATACAGAATCAATAAGGATACCGGTGATTTTGTCTGGATCTCTTCCGAAACCCAGGTAGATAGCAAAGGAGTCGTTTTTTTCCAGGAAAGCTATAGAAACGAGAGTCAATTCGATCGTAAAAATATGATTGCTGAGGTAGATAAGAAGCTGAAAAAAAATATTCCCGGGCCACGGGACAGCACCTGGATGAAAATAGATACGAATGCGATTGTCTCGTTTACCGGTTATCGTTATAGCGGAGATTATTATGCTATTCTGATCAAGGGATTATGGACGGTAGAAAACGATTTTATGGGAGGCCCTTTCGTACTGAATGTCGTTCTGGATCAGAAAAGGAATAGAATCATTTATATGATGGCTTATGTGTACGCGCCTGAAGGGAAAAAACGAAATATACTACGTCAAGTGGAATCAATATTGTTTACAATGAAGATAGATGATAATGAAACGGATAATCAGTAATCAAAAAATAAGCAGGTCATATTTGAAAGGTGTATTATTATCTTTCTTTTTAACAACGATTTGTGTTGGGGTGTGCCGGGGTTTACCGTGTCCGGATGTGATTGGGAAGTGTGTGGATATACTGGTGAGTCCGGGGATAGAGAACTATCAGGCCTATCAGACCATATTGGCCGGAAAAAGAGTCGGAGTGGTGGCCAATCAGACGGCTGTCACGGTGGAAGCAGAGCATAGTGTCGACTTTCTGACAAAGAAAGGGGTAAATATTGTAAAGATATATTGTCCGGAACATGGGTTCCGGGGAGATGCGGATGCCGGTGAGACGGTCGGGGATTACCGGGATGAGATTTCCGGTTTGCCTGTGATCTCGTTATACGGCAAGAAAAAAAAACCGCTACCTGAAGATTTGAGAGGTATTGATGTACTGATCTTTGATATGCAGGATGTGGGAATTCGCTATTATACCTATTTGTCTACGCTGCATTATGTAATGGAGGCCTGTGCGGAAAGCAACATACCGGTGATCGTTATGGACCGTCCAAACCCGAATGCGTTCTATATCGATGGTCCGGTAATGGAGCCGCAACATACCTCTTTTATCGGCATGCACCCGGTACCTATCGTATATGGTATGACGATTGCGGAATATGCACAGATGATCAACGGAGAGGGCTGGTTAAAGGGACACGTCAAATGCCGGTTGACCGTAATCGCCTGTCGCAACTGGAGCCGGGAGATGACCGTGGAATTACCGAAAAAACCTTCGCCGAACCTACCGGATAAGGTTTCCGTGATGTTATATCCTTCTGTTGCCTGGTTTGAAGGGACTGTCGTGAATGAAGGACGCGGAACATATACTCCATTTCAGGTGTTCGGACATCCGGACTTGAAAAACATGCCTTATTCCTATACTCCGGTTAGTATTCCCGGAATGAGTAAATCCCCGAAATGCCTTGGCGAAAAATGTTTCGGAATGGATCTGAGAAATAAGTATGATGAGGTGAAAGCCGGCAAAAAAATCCGATTGGACTGGTTATTGCTTGCTTACCGGAGCTATGCCGGAAAAGCGCCGTTCTTTACCTCCTTTTTCGAAAAAGTTGCAGGTACGGAACAGGTGCGGAAAGATATCCTAGCAGGGAAAAACGAGGCTCAGATCCGTGCTTCCTGGCAGAAAGATCTGGATGATTTTATGAAAATCCGTGCCAAGTATCTGATATATAAATAACTAAAAAAAGAGCAGAACCGTTCAGTAAGTGTATAAAAACAGCCGGCAACAAAAAAAGAAGCCGGCCGTTTTCTGTATTTACCATTTCATCAGTTTACTTAATCTGATCTTCATGGATATCGATAAACCCTCGGATCAGCATCTCAGCCGTAGCCGGATTAGTGGCTATCGGTACATTGTGTACGTCGCATACCCGCATCAACATTTGTACATCCGGTTCGTGCGGATGTTTTCCGAGCGGATCCCGGAAAAAGATCACCATCCGAATCTTTTGTTCTGCTACCTGTGCTGCAATCTGTGCATCACCTCCCAGGGGCCCCGATAACAGGCACTCTACGTCCAAACCCGCATTCCGGGCATGTTTGCCTGTTGTACCGGTAGCTACAATTTCGGTACCCACCGACTTTAGAAACCCCATGTGTCTGTTTAGAAAAGCGACCATTTCTGCTTTCTTCCCGTCATGTGCTATTACGGCTAATCTCATACTGAATAAATTATGATTTTTATATTAACTGAAAAAGAAAACCGCCCGGAACCGGGCGGCCTCTTTCGTATAATTATTTTGTAAGCTCAAAATCGAATTCTTCTTCATCCGGAGGAATACATTGTTCTCCGGAACATGCCATAAATTCAACATATCCAACCAATTTTGCTTTAAGTTTTGTCACCTTCACACGTTGTACAAAAGTTACCGTATTTTCAAAGTATGATAAATTCATATCAAAAGCTTTGTTATACTCGGTATGCGGTTTGGTTGTTGCTTTGAATTCGCCGACCAGTTCTACGCCGGAAGTTTCATCCGTATCAATATTGAATGTTGTCGGTAGCGGTCCTCCGTCCGGAATTTTCGTATCGTATAAGTGCCATGAAGATTCGATCGTGGCTTTACATACGATGTCGTAAACTCCCGGGCTTACCTTTTTATAAGTAATCGACCATTTTACCGGTTTCATTACTTGTGCCGTTGCTCCTGTTGCGAATGCAGCGAAGAGAACGATAATTGTCAGTATTCTTTTCATATCAATTCTTTAAATTGTTAAATAAAACTTCTGCACTAATTTCTATGAACTTTGGCAGTGTTTATCTTGTATGGCAAAGTAACAAAATAATCTGCAAACATATATGTTAGACGGAAGTTAAATCTTTCATAAATAAAAGAGAAAATTTATAGTGTTTTTTTCACTTCTATTTCATGATAGGCCTCGACAAAATCTCCAACTTGTATGTCATTGAAATTGACGATATTAAGGCCGCATTCAAATCCTTTGGCAACATCTTTTACATCATCTTTAAAACGTTTCAGTGAACCAAGCTCACCGGTATAGATTACAATACCGTCCCGGATAACCCGGATTTTTGATGAACGGGTGATCTTTCCGTCACGTACAATACAGCCGGCAATGGTACCTACTTTGGAAATTTTGAATGCTTCCATTACTTCTACCGTTGCAACAACTTCTTCCTTAATTTCAGGCGAGAGCATTCCTTCCATTGCTGATTTCAACTCTGCGATGGCCGTATAGATGATTGAATAGAGACGAATATCGATCTCTTCTTTTTCGGCCAGTTTACGGGCGGCTAATGACGGGCGCACCTGGAAACCGACAATAATGGCATTGGACGCAGCGGCCAACATTACGTCGCCTTCGGATATCTGTCCTACCGCTTTATGGATGACATTCACCTGGATCTCGCTGGTCGATAGCTTGATGAGAGAGTCGGACAGCGCCTCGATCGAACCGTCTACGTCACCTTTGACAATGACGTTCAGTTCCTGGAAGTTTCCGATCGCAATCCTTCGACCGATCTCGTCCAATGTAATGTGTTTCTGGGTACGCAGTCCCTGTTCGCGTTGTAATTGTTCGCGTTTGTTAGCCAGCATGCGTGCCTCTTTTTCATTGCTCATGACATTGAATTTGTCGCCGGCTTGCGGCGCACCGTTCAAACCGAGGATTAGCGCTGGTTCCGAAGGGCCTACCTGTTCCAGTTTACCGCCTCTTTCGTTAAACATCGCTTTTACATGGCCAAAGTATTGCCCGGCAAGTACAACGTCTCCTACTTTTAGTGTACCTGCCTGTACCAGAACAGTAGCTACATATCCCCGGCCTTTATCCAAGGACGATTCGATTACGGAGCCGACGGCTTTTTTATGCGGGTTGGCTTTCAACTCCAGCATTTCTGCTTCCAGCAGTACTTTTTCCAGCAACTCTTCGATATGTAGTCCTTTTTTAGCGGCAATCTCTTGGCATTGATATTTTCCACCCCAATCTTCTACAAGATAGTTCATTGCAGCCAGCTCTTCCTTGATTTTTTCCGGATTTGCCGTGGGCTTATCGATTTTATTGATTGCAAATACAATAGGAACTCCGGCAGCACTGGCATGATTGATAGCCTCTACTGTCTGAGGCATCACATTGTCGTCTGCGGCAATAATGATGATGGCGATGTCGGTTACCTGGGCTCCTCTGGCTCGCATTGCAGTAAATGCCTCGTGGCCGGGGGTGTCGAGGAATGTAACGGCACGGCCGTCATTCAGTTTCACGTTATAGGCTCCGATATGCTGGGTAATACCTCCGGCTTCCCCGGCAATCACATTCGCTTTCCGGATATAGTCGAGCAGGGATGTTTTACCGTGGTCGACGTGTCCCATTACCGTAACGATCGGAGGACGGGGCTGCATATTTTCCGGCGAATCGGGTTCCTCGTCTTCGATTGCTTCCTGAATTCCGACACTGACAAATTCAACGGAAAAGCCGAATTCATCCGTTACCAGATGGATTGTCTCGGCGTCCAACCGCTGGTTGATCGAAACAAATAATCCCAAAGACATACATGCCGAAATGATATCCGTCACTGAAATATTCATCATGGCAGCCAGCTCGGCCACCGTCACAAATTCGGTTAATTTCAGTATCCGTTTGTCTTTTTCTTCTTGCTCCAGTTCCGCTTGCATTTTTTGCTGAACGGCATCCCGTTTGTCCCGGCGGTGTTTTGATGTCTGGGATTTACCTTTGTTGCCGAGGCGTGCAAAAGTATCTTTTATTTGTTTGTCAACATCTTCTTCACTAATCTCGGCTTTTTCGTTCTTTTTCTTTTTCAGCTTTTTCAGTTTCTTCTTATTCTCTTCTATTCTGGCGTTTTTACCGGCAGAACTCACCGAGTCTATTTGGATTTTCTCGTCCTGGCGTAAAATCCTTTTCCGTTTTCTCTTGGTATCCAGATCGTCATCTCCTCCAAAGGCCACGTCGTCCTTTGGGGTAGGAGAATGATGCTTATCGGGAGCATGATCACTTTTTGCCGGAGTACCCGGTTTAATGATCTTTTTTGCCTCCCTTCTATCGCGTTCCTTTTCTATTTTACTTTTCTTTGGAGGGCGCGTCCGTTGATTGATGGCATCCAAATTGATAGAGCCGACCACCTTCACTTCTTTGACCGAATTCTGCTGACTGGGCTTAAAAGGCTTACGAGATTTTTCATGTTCCTCAGGTTTTTCCTGTGTATTCTCTTCCTCCTCTTCTTGCAGTTCAACCGAATCTTCTTCCTCCTCCTCTTTTTCTTCAATTATTTCCGGTTTTTCAGGAGTGATATCCTCTTTTTGTTGTTCAATAGTAGGTTTAGGCGGATTAGCCTCTTCTTTTTTAGGTTGTTCCGCCGGTTTCGCCTTCGCGTGGGTATCCAGATCAATACGATCGACCACTTTGATCTTATTTTCTAATCTGATTTCATCTTTCACCGAAATGAATTCTTCTTCGCTGTCTTCATCCGGCGTTTCTCCCACATGATCAATTGATACGGTCTCTTTCTTTTTCCTTGAATATTTCAAGTCGACCATATTGGATTGTTTTTTTACTTCACTATCCTTGGAGAATTCTTTCGCGACCAAAGCATAGTCTTCATCCGATAACTTTGTATTCGGATCGGAGGAGATATTAACCCCCTTGCTATGCAGGTATTCCACGATAGTGGCAAGTCCTACGTTAAATTCCCGGGCTACTTTACTTAATCTTACTGCCATATTGAGATTAAAATTATTACAAGCGTTAACAAAACAGCGTTATTCAAACTCTGCTTTCAAAATACTGAGCACTTCCCTGATGGTTTCAATTTCAAGGTCTGTTCTGCTTTCCAATTCCGATTCACTTAATTCCAAAACGCTTTTCGCCGTATCGCATCCTACACGTTTCAGTTCGTCAATCACCCATGGTTCGATTTCATCAGCAAATTCATCGATATTCACATCTTCTTCTCCCTGCGATTGGTCGAATTCACGATATACATCAATTTCATATTTAGTGAGCTGACTGGCCAGCTTTATATTTAATCCTCCTTTTCCGATAGCTAACGATACCTCTTCAGGGTTTAAATAGACATTGGCTTTTTTATGTTTCTCGTCAATTTCAATATGCTTGATTTTAGCGGGATTCAAAGCCCTTGTAATATAGAGTTGTAAATTATTGGTGTAATTAATCACATCAATATTCTCATTCCTCAACTCCCGTACGATTCCATGAATTCTGGAGCCTTTCATTCCGACACAGGCGCCGACCGGATCGATACGGTCGTCATACGATTCTACAGCTACTTTTGCTCTTTCTCCCGGGATACGAACTACATTTTTGATGGTAATCAGTCCGTCGAAAATTTCAGGAACCTCGTTTTCAAACAACCTTTCAAGGAATACCGGAGAAGTTCTTGAGAGGATGATATAGGGGTTTGAGTTTTTCATTTCAACCCGGATGACTACTGCTTTTATTGAGTCGCCCTTCTTGAAGAAGTCTGTCGGGATCTGCTCCTGTTTCGGCAGGATTAATTCGTTGCCCTCATCATCCAGAACAAGAATCTCTTTTTTCCACACCTGGTATACTTCGCCTAGTACGATTTGTCCTACCCGGTCTTTATATTTATTGTAAACATTATCTTTTTCCAGTTCCAATATCCTGGCCGACAGGTTTTGCCTCAGTGCCAGTACCGACCTTCTTCCGAAGTCTTTGAATTTCACTTCGTCGGTTACTTCTTCACCCACCTCATAATCCTCATCGATCTTTTTTGCATCGGTCAGAGAGATCTCGGTGTTCGGGTTCTCCAGTTCGTCATCTTCTACTACTGTCCGGTTGCGCCATATCTCAAGGTCACCTTTATCAATGTTGATGATAATATCGAAATTTTCGTCCGTGCCATATTTTTTCAGGAGCATACTCCGGAAGATATCTTCCAGCACTCTCATCAAGGTTGCCCGATCTATATTCTTGAATTCTTTAAATTCAGCAAATGAGTCTATTAAATTAATGCTTTCCATCTCAGCTTTTCAGTTATTATTCATAATACAATTTATTCTTCGTATGTCGTTAAAATGTGATAATGTCTTTTATTAAGGCGATGTCAGTGTGTTTGAAGATCTTTTCAGTTTTCAACAGCTCTTTTTTCTTTTTTCCCTCCACTGCTGTCTTTTCTTCAAGTTCCAGGCAGATAGCCTGTTCGTCGAAAGCTTTTAATATGCCCTCCAAGCGGGTGTTGTCTTTTAGTTTTACTTCAATCCGTTTGCCGATATTTTTTTGATATTGTCCGGCTACTTTAAACGGATATCCGATGCCTGCGCTGGATACGGTCAGTTCAAAGTCTTCTTCTTCCCGGTTCAGATGTTGTTCAAGTTCCTTGCTTACACGGATACAGGTGTTTATATCTACCCCTGTGACCGCATCAATAAAGACAGTGATCACATTGTCTTTCGAAACGGATAGATCAACCAAAAACAGGTTGTTGGTTTCGAGAATCGGCTCTGCAATACGTTTGATTTTTTCTGTTGCGATCATGCCATGTCATTTAAAATCCACTTCACGTCTCATTTTTACTTATTTTCTCCATGCCCCTTCATTATTTTTCAACTTCAAAAGAAAGAGGGGACAACGTCCCCTCTTTACATTTGAGTAATTAATCCGATACAAATGTAGTATATAATTTTGAATTACAAAATAGTAGTGGTAATTAATTTATATAAAAATACAGAAATAGCCATTCACTAACAGAGAGATAAGTTGTCGTGAGAAAAGAACAATCAAGCAGTATTCTAATAATCAGAACAATGATATCGTTTCTTTAAATTAATACTGTCGTACAGGTGAAACATCTTAAGGATAAATTTATAAGTTACAAATAAAATTTGTAAGTTTGCCGAAATTTTAAAGATATGGAATTTAAAGCTAAAGATATTGCAAATTTGCTAAAAGGGGTTGTAGAGGGAGACGGTGAAGCTTCGGTAAATGATGTATCAAAAATAGAAGAGGGAAGGCCTAATACATTGGCTTTTCTGGCGAATCCAAAATATGAATCCTATATTTATACAACTGAGGCCTCTGTTGTTTTAGTGAATCAGGATTTTGTACCTTCCAGACCGGTACCTTGTACATTGATCAGGGTGCGGTCCGCGTATGATTCGATAGCGGTGTTGCTGCAGATGTACGAGAATATGCGCCCCAAACCTACCGGTGTAGAGCAGCCTTCCTATATCAGTGAAGATGCAAAAATCGGGGAACAACCGTATATTGGCGCTTTTAGTTATATCGGGAAAAAAGTGCGGTTGGGAAATCATGTGAAAATCTATCCGCAGGTTTATATAGGGGATGGGGTAGTAATAGGAGATCATACGGTGATTTATCCCGGGGTAAAGATTTATCACAACTGCGTGATCGGAAGTATGTGCGTTATACATGCCGGTACGGTTATCGGCGCCGACGGTTTTGGTTTTGCTCCGTCCGGAGATTCTTATACAAAGATATCGCAGATTGGTAATGTGGTGATTGAGGATCAGGTTGAAATCGGGGCCAATACATGTATTGACAGGGCAACAATGGGATCGACCGTTGTGAAGAAAGGGGTAAAATTGGATAACCTGGTGCAGATTGCCCATAATGTGGTGGTCGGGGGAAATACGGTCATTGCAGCTCAGACGGGTATTGCCGGTTCGAGCAAAGTAGGGGAAAATTGTATGTTCGGCGGACAGGTAGGGATCGTTGGGCATTTAAATATAGGGGCAGGTACGCAAATTGCGGCACAGGCCGGTATTGCAACCAATGCGCCCGAACATTCTATATTGAGGGGATCGCCGGCATTCGATATGTCGAGATATCAGAAATGTTATGTAATTTTCAGGAAATTACCTGAGTTGTATGAACAAATCGGGAATCTTGAGAAAGAAGTCAGAGAGATCCGGGAAACAGGAAAGCAGGCATGAGGTCGAATATGTTATGGTATGTGTATGTAATCAGATGTATATAGTATTTTTAAAGTCTAATGATAATGTCAGTGAAACAAAACACGTTAAAGGGAGAATTTTCATTGCGGGGTAAAGGACTGCATACCGGGGCGAAAGTTTGTGCAACGTTCAAGCCGGCCTCAGAGAATTCAGGATATAATATTGTAAGAACGGATATCGAAGGAAAGCCGGTGATACCTGCTTTGGCTGTATATGTGCAGTTTTTCGAAAGAGCCAGTTGCCTTGAGAAGGACGGAGTGAAGATTTTTACGATGGAGCATGCTCTGGCTGCCCTTTACGGCTGCGGAATAGACAATTGCCTGATAGAACTGGATGGTCCCGAATTCCCGATATTGGATGGTAGTGCTCGTTGCTATGCGGAGGCTATTGCAAAAACCGGTATCGAACAACAGAAGGAAGAGAGACGTTATTTTACGGTGACTGAAAAAATGGAATTCTGTTCGGAAGATCAGAAAACCCGTATCACATTGCTTCCTGACGAGGATTATCATGTTAATACACTGGTAGCGTATGATTCGCCTTATCTGGCGATGCAGTATGCATCTTATTCGGCTGCGACGACTGATTTTGCGGCCGAGATCGCTCCTTGCCGTACTTTTGTATTTTTGCGGGAACTGGAGATATTATTGGCTCACAACCTGATCAAAGGCGGTGACCTGGATAATGCTATCGTAATTGTCGACCGCCAGATAGACCAGGCAGAGGCAGATCGTCTGGCAAAGTTATTCGGCTATCAAAGCATAGAGATAAAGCAGGGGATATTAAATAATCTGGAATTGCATTTTGATAATGAACCGGCACGGCATAAATTAATGGATGTGATCGGTGATCTGGCCATGTGCGGCAGGTTTATTAAAGGTCGTGTGATTGCTGAGCGGCCCGGGCATAAAGCAAATGCTTCAATGGCAAAAATGATTTATAAAGCGATCGAGGAGCAGGAAAAAGACGAGGCTTGTCCGGTGGTTGATCTGAACAGCGAGCCGTTGATGGATATCAACAAGATCCGCAACCTGCTACCGCATCGTCCGCCGTTTTTGCTGGTAGATAAGATATATAAGGTGACAGATAGTTGTGTGATCGGTTGTAAGAATGTGACCATGAACGAACCTTTCTTTGTAGGGCATTTCCCCGACGAGCCGGTGATGCCCGGAGTTCTGATGGTTGAGGCGATGGCTCAGTGCGGTGGGATCCTGGTGCTGAACCAGGTACCTGATCCGGAGAATTATTCTACCTACTTTATGAAAATCGATGCGATAAAGTTCAGGAAAAAGGTGGTGCCCGGCGATACATTGGTATTTAAATTGGTAACAATCGCACCGATTCGTCGCGGAATTGTAACCATGAAGGGGTATGCTTTCGTAGGAAAAGTATTGGTATGTGAAGGAGAATTTATGGCCCAAGTCGTAAAAACCAAAAACTAATATTATCTTTACGCCTTAGAAGTAGATTTATAATGAATAACTTATTAACAACGAACGAATGAAACAACCGTTAGCATATGTTCATCCGGAAGCTCAGATCGCAGATAATGTGGTGATAGAACCGTTTGTAACGATTGATAAGAATGTAATAATAGAGGAAGGGACAAGAATCGGTTCAAATGTGACCATATTGGAAGGTGCTCGGATCGGTAAAAATTGCAAGATTTTTCCGGGAGCTGTTATTGCTGCAATACCTCAGGATTTAAAATTTAGGGGAGAAAAGACGACTGCTGTGATAGGCGATAATACAACTATCAGGGAGTGTGTTACGATTAATCGTGGCACTGTTGCAAAAAATGTAACCAAGGTCGGCAGTAACTGTCTGATTATGGCCTATGTCCATGTAGCACACGATTGTGAAGTCGGTAACAATTGCATTATATCTAATGCCTGTCAGTTGGGTGGGGAGGTTGTTGTGGATGATTTTGCCATATTGGGCGGTACTTGTGCCGTACACCAATTTGTACATATCGGAAAGCATGTGATGTTACAAGGCGGTTCTTTGATTGGCAAAGATGTTCCTCCTTATGTAAAGGCCGGCCGGGATCCTTTATCTTATGCGGGCGTTAATTCGATCGGCCTTCGCCGCCGGGAGTTTTCAAATGAAAAGATCAATGAGATACAGGATATTTATCGCATTTTGTTTCAATCGGGCCTGAACAATTCCGATGCCATTGAGAGGATAGAGGCAGAGATGCCGGCATCAAGAGAACGGGATGAGATCATTCTTTTCGTTCGTAACAGCAAGCGCGGTATTATGAAAGGGTATCTGGGATAATTTTAATTTTCGGATATTCATTGTAAAATAAAAAACAGAAGCTGCTCTTTCGGGCAGCTTCTGTTTTTCATAGAATATAGTTATAATTGCGGGCCTGCTGTAATGAGCGCTTTGGCTGCGTCATTGTCGCAGTATTGTTCAAAGTTCTTGATGTATTTGGCGGCCAGCGATTTTGCTTTTTCTTCCCATTCTTTGACATCTTTATAGGTGTCGCGGGGATCAAGAATACCTTCCGATACGTTGTTTAATTTTTTCGGAGCAGTCAGGTTCAATACCGGAATCTTAACCCTTTCGGCTTTTTCAATCGACCCGTCGATAATTGCATCAATAATCGCACGGGTATCTTTGATAGAGATCCGTTTGCCGGTACCGTTCCATCCGGTATTTACCAGATAGGCTTTAGCCCCGTGTTTCTGCATTTTACTTACCAGTGTTTTTGCATAAGTTGTCGGATGCAGGGTCAGGAATGCTTCCCCGAAAGCAGGCGAAAAAGAGGGTAATGGTTCGGTAATGCCACGTTCGGTTCCGGCTAATTTAGACGTATAGCCACATAGGAAATGGTACTGAGCCTGATTTTCGTCCAGGATTGAAACCGGAGGTAACACTCCGAATGCATCGGCTGACAGGTAGATGATTCTACTTGCATGACCCGCTTTAGAGGGAAGAACGATTTTATTGATATGATATATGGGATAGGAGACACGTGTGTTTTCAGTGATCGAACCGTCCGCATAGTCAGGCGTTCCGTCCGGGCGCACCGTTACGTTCTCCAGCAATGCATCCCGTTTGATCGCTCTCCAGATGTCCGGTTCGTTTTCCTGACTCAGGTTGATCACTTTAGCGTAGCAACCGCCTTCATAGTTAAATACACCGTTGTCGTCCCAACCGTGTTCATCGTCCCCGATCAGGAACCGTTTCGGGTCGGCCGAAAGGGTTGTCTTGCCTGTTCCGGAAAGACCGAAGAAAATCGCTACGTCGCCTTTATCTCCCACATTGGCTGAGCAGTGCATTGAAGCCATTCCTTTTAACGGCAGATAGTAGTTCATCATGGAGAACATTCCTTTTTTCATCTCTCCGCCGTACCATGTGCCGCCGATAATTTGCATTTTCTCCGTCAGGTTGAACAATACAAAAACTTCGGAATTCAGGTTCTGCTCTTTCCACTTCGGATTGGTTGTTTTGGAGGCATTCAGTACCACAAAATCAGGTTCGCCGTAGTGCTCCAACTCATATAACGAAGGGCGGATAAACATATTGGTTACAAAATGCGCCTGCCACGCCACTTCCATGATAAAGCGAACTTTCATACGGGTATCCGGGTTTGTTCCGCAGAACGTATCTACGACATAGAGTTTCTTTGTCGTATTTAATTGTTTTACCGATAGCGCTTTCAGGTCATTCCAGATTTCAGTCGAAACCGGTTTATTGATGTTACCGTCCCACCAGATAGTTTTCTCGGTGACGGCATCTTTTACAATATAACGATCTTTAGGAGAACGGCCGGTAAAAACGCCGGTCTTAACAGAAACCGCACCGGTATTAGTCAAAACCCCTTTTTCAAACCCCTCATTCTTAGGATCCATTTCAGCCTGGTAAAGCTGTTCATAAGTAGGATTGTGTACAATTTCCATATTGCCACCAATACCATATTTGCTTAAATCTAATTTTGACATAGTAATAAATTTATATTAAACGAATAATTAGTACTTTCTTTCTTCAATAGTTTACAAATGTAAAAAAGTTTTCTCAGCTATCAATGACTTTATATCTTTCAGCTACCATTTTTACGTACGGATCTTTATAATCTTTGTTATACAGGACGGTGAATGTTTCTGCGGTTATGAGCGGGTCGTTTTTATACAGTATAAGGTGCCGCGCGCAAGCTGTTATGGATGCCGTTTGCAGGAACGGGTTTTCTGAATCAGCCCATTCGGTAGCGATCGCTATGATTTGCGGATATCTCGACAGAAAGAGCGATCCGATATATTCGGCTATCTCATAGCTGTCGCATATACACATGAATTGAGTAATCTTTTCTTTATTTAAGGTTACCGGAAACAGAAGACAGGCGATGATCTGCTCTTCCCTGCATTGCGTCCCCCATAACATCAGTGCAAGCTGCTCATCGGCAGGATATGTTGCGGCCAGTGCTTTGAGCGAAACAAAACTGGCTCCTACCTGGCGGTCCGTTGGTATTCCTAACCGTTGCAGGCTGTCAATGCAGCCTCCTTGTTGCAGCCTCCGAATTTTTCTACGGATCCGGTCGAACCTCTCTTTCAATTCGCGGTTTATCGGGAAATATGTCATGACCGGTGCATTAAAAATTGATGTTTGTTTTGGTACGGTCTACCTGTATGTTATGTTTATTGAATCAGGGGGATCCTGGCCCACGCAATACTCATTACAGCAACCGTATGGTTTATATCGTACGTGTTATTTTTGTTCTGTGACTAATCTCTTTGTTGTTTTAAAATAGACCAGTTGATAGTTCCTTTATACCCTTTCAGATATTAGACATCGAAGCGATGGTCGGCATAAAACGGACATAACAACTATCTTACAAATGTAGTGATTATTTTCTTTAAAATTATTTTAATGCCGAGGACGGTGGTTGTTTTATTTTTCACCTTCATGGCATCTTTTTGTAACAAAAACGGAGATTTTCTCGTTTCGTATCATACACGAGGTTTAATAAAAAAATTAGGTTAATTATGGCAGCAAACATTGGTTTAAATGAGAAAATGATTAAGATCAGCAATCGGGTTCTGACAAATTTGATGGCTGATACTTTTGTGCTATTGATTAAAACATGGAGTTTCCATTGGAGTGTAAAAGGAGTGAGCTTTAAATCTTACCATGTTTTTATGGAAGAATTATACAATGAGCTGATCAATGATATCGATGAGATTGCTGAAAGAATCCGCGCTTTGGGAGAACGTCCGGTAGGTTCGATGAAGGGCTTTCTGGAACACAACCGGCTGAAAGAATATGCCGAAAATACTGCTATGCCGGATGCAGTAAAAATGCTGGCTATCCTCTGTGAGGACCATGAGACATTGATCCGCGAAATCCGGAGTGATCTTGCAACAATGGAATCCGAAGGGAGCAATGATGCCGGTACGATCAACTTTCTCGAGGATATGATCGAAAGGAAGGAGAAAACAGCCTGGATGATCAGAGCCTATAACGAAAAATAGACATGATTTTACATACTTTTCCATGACTTTAAGAGGTTGCCACCAAGCGGGCAACTTCTTTTTTTATGACCTGGCGATGTCCGGGTAGTTGATGAAAACGCTGTTCCCTTACCTTTAAGCGATTTCTATCTTTTTACTAGCAGCACGATGTTTTCGACGTGATGGGTATGGGGAAACATATCAACAGGTTGTACTTCGGCCACCCGGTAGGCGTCGTTCATCAGTTGCAGGTCGCGGGCCTGGGTTGCGGAGTTGCAGCTGACATAGACAATACGTTCCGGGGCAGCGGCCAGGATTGTTTGTACGACATCGGCGTGCATGCCGGCACGCGGCGGGTCGGTGATGATTACATCCGGACGTCCGTGGCGGGTAATAAAAGATGCATTCAGAACCTCTTTCATGTCTCCTGCATAGAACAGGGTATTAGTGATGTGGTTGATTTCCGAGTTGATCTTGGCGTCTTCAATCGCTTCCGGAACATATTCGATGCCGATCACTTTTTGGGCTCGCCGGGCAATGAAGTTGGCGATAGTACCGGTGCCGGTGTAGAGATCGTAAACAATCTCATTGCCGTGAAGCTCCGCCATCTCCCGGGTTTTTGCGTACAAACGGCAGACCTGTTCCGAATTGGTTTGATAAAATGATTTCGGTCCGATCTTAAATTTCAGCCCTTCCATCTCTTCAAAGATATGATCGTTGCCATGATAACGGACGATCTCCTGATCGGTGATCGTATCATTCGCTTTTTCATTAATGACGTACATCAATGAAGTGATTTGTGGGAAATTTTGTACCAAGGCGTCCAGCAGGGCTTTGCGATTGGCCTTATCTTCGTGGAAGAAAACCACGATCACCATAATCTCTCCGGTGGAAGAGGTGCGGATGATCAAGGTGCGCAGAGAACCCTCTTTTTCACGGATGTTATAAAATGTCAAGCCGTGGTCGATAGCGTATTGCTTGATAAAGTTCCGGATCTCATTGGACGGGTCTTCCTGCAGGTAACAAGTGTTGATATCTACGATTTTGTCGAACAACCCCGGTACATGAAATCCGAGCGCCGGCGTGTGTTCGATATCAGCCCCTCCGCCGATCTCTTCCCGGGTCAGGAAGCGTTTATTGGAAAAGGTAAATTCGAGTTTGTTCCGGTAATGAACGGTTTTTGATGAGCCGATGATCGGGTGTATTTGTCCCAGGGTTACTTTCCCGATCCGTTCGAGATTGTCGATAATCTCCTGTTGTTTAAATTCGAGTTGTTTCGAATAAGGCAGATTCTGCCATTTACAGCCGCCACAAATTCCGAAATGTGTACAAAACGGTTCTGTCCGCAGTTCGGAAAGCTGGTGGGTTGCTGTCACGAAGCCTTCCAGAAAATTTTTCCGCTTCCGGGTAACCTGTACGTCTACGATATCTCCCGGGACAGTGTTCGGGACGAACAATACCTTTTCGTCTATATAGGCAATCGATTTGCCTTCTGCGGCGATTTTTCGGATCAATATTTTTTCCAGTAACGGTTTCTTAGCGCGAGCCATACAGATGTTGAATTTTGAATTGTTGCGTTCATTCTCTCCTACTTTCAGATGCCGTTAAAATATGGCTTAACCCCGCCACACCCTCGGAGGCCCCTTTTTCGATCAGCCGGATGGCCATGTGACGTACCTGTTGCGGAATATGCGGGTCGATCAGGTAGACCGGGATGCCGTGCGGAGCGTAGTGGAGTAGGCTTGCTGCCGGATATACGGCCAGCGAAGTACCGATGATTACCAGGATATCTGCTTTTTTAACTATTTCGATAGCCGGCTCAATGTTGGGTACCGCCTCTCCGAACCATACGATATGAGGCCGTAACGGCGAGCCTTTTTCGCATTTTGCTTCCGGTTTCAATTCCCATCCTTCCAAATCATAAACCAGATAGGGATCAATGGAGCTCCTGACTTTTTTCAGTTCGCCGTGCAGGTGCAATACTTTTGTACTGCCTGCCCTTTCGTGCAGGTCGTCGACATTCTGGGTGACAATCTGTACATCAAAGTAGCGTTCCAACGCTGCCAGCCCGGTATGGCCTTGATTCGGCGATACCTGGTACAGTTGTTTCCGCCGTTCGTTGTAAAATTGGTTTACCAGTGCCGGGTTGCGTTCCCATGCATCGGGAGTGCACACATCTTTTATGCGGTACTCCTCCCATAATCCGTCACTGTCACGGAATGTACGGATACCGCTTTCGGCGCTCATGCCGGCTCCAGTTAAAACAACCAAACGCATGATATCTGTCAAGAGTTAAGAATTTCTTTTAGCCGTTCTTCAATTGCTCTAATCCGGGCTTCAGTATCGGCCTGTTTTTTCCGTTCGTTGGTCACTACCTGCACCGGGGCACTGTTGACGAACTTTTCGTTGCTGAGCTTGCCTGATACGGAGCGAAGGAATCCCTGTTCGTATTTCAGATCTTCTTCCAATTTAGCCCGTACCTCGTCGGAATTGATATTCCCGCGAGCCGGAATAAAGTATTCCGTTGTATCGTTTATAAAGCCCCAGGCTCCCTTCAAGCTCTCTTCGAGCACCTCAATCCAGTCGATATTTCCCATTTTGCATATAATGCTTTCAAATGCCGAGGGGTATCCGTCACTCTTTTTTACCTTCAGACTCAACGGGTCTTTAAAGGGGATATTCTGCTGCTTACGGATATTCCGGATGCCGACAATGACGTCTTTAGCGTGTTCTACCTTATTCAGTAGCACCGGGTTATAATTTGTTGCGGCAGACATAACAGTAACCATAATGCTTTCGCCTGCTTTACGTTCGCGCAACTGTTGCCATATCTCTTCGGTGATGAATGGCATAAACGGATGAAGCAGCTGTAATAACTGTTCAAACAGCGTGACTGTCTTTTCGTATGTGGTCCGGTCGATCGGCTGTTCATAGCCCGGTTTGATGATTTCCAGCAACCAAGAGGAGAACTCATCCCGGCACACGGTGTAAACCGTCATCAAAGCTTCGGAGATACGGTATTGTTCAAATTGCGTATTCAGTGTTTCCACCGTTTTGCGAAGTATATGATCGAACCATTCCAGAGCCAACCTCGAATGGAGGGGCTGTTCGATGTCGGCTATTTGCCATGAATTTACCAGGCGGAAAGCATTCCATATTTTCGTGGTAAAATTACGTCCCTGTTCCGGCAGGCTGTTGTCGAACAATAGATCGCCTCCGGCAGGAGAACAAAGCAGCATACCTACGCGCACTCCATCGGCCCCGTATTGATCGATCAGTTCCAGCGGTTCAGGAGAGTTACCGAGTGATTTGGACATTTTGCGGCCCAGTTTATCCCGTACGATACCGGTCAGGTAGACATTATCGAAAGGCTTCGCCTGACGGTATTCATAACCGGCGATGATCATTCGGGCAATCCAGAAAAACAGGATGTCCGGCGCCGATACCAGATCATTAGTAGGGTAATAATAGTTGATCTCTTCGTTATCCGGGTGGTTGATGCCGTCAAATACCGATATCGGCCATAACCAGGAAGAGAACCAGGTGTCAAGGCAATCCTCATCCTGTCTCAGCTCTTTTTCGGCTATTTCCCGGCCATATTTCTCTTTTATCAGTTTTGCAGCGGCAGCGGCATCTTTCGCTACGACGAAATCATTGCTGCCGGGCAGGTAGTATGCAGGGATGCGGTGCCCCCACCATAATTGCCGGCTGATACACCAGTCTTTTACATTTTCCATCCAGTGACGATAGGTGTTCTTATACTTTGCCGGTGTCAGGGCAATTTCATCATTTATTACGGCGTCCAGTGCCGGTTTGGAAAGTTCTTTCATCTTCAGGAACCATTGCATCGAAAGCTTCGGTTCGATCACTACACTGGTGCGTTCGGAATAGCCTACCTTGTTGTTATAATCTTCGATTTTTACCAGATTACCCGCTTTTTCCAATTCGGGAATAATCTCCTGTCGGACAACAAACCGGTCTTTCCCGATGAACAGTCCGGCTGCTTCGCTCATCGTTCCGTTATCGTTGAAAATATCAATGCTTTCCAGATGGTGTTTATAGCCGATTTCATAATCGTTGATGTCATGGGCGGGAGTGATCTTTAAGGCACCGGTACCAAACTCCATGTCTACATATTCGTCTTGTATGATCGGCACCTCGCGGTTGATCAACGGCACAATACACTTTTTTCCGGTCATATCCCGGAATCTCGGGTCGTTCGGGTTTATACATACGGCTGTATCACCGAGAATCGTTTCGGGCCGGGTAGTGGCAATTGTAATATGCCGGTCTTCGCCGACAATTTTATATCTTAAATAGTAAAGTTTACTTTTCTCTTCCTTGTAGATAACTTCTTCGTCAGAAACGGCAGTTTTGGCGGCCGGATCCCAGTTTACCATCCGGACTCCCTTATAGATATATCCTTTTTGGTAAAGATCGATAAATACGCGGATCACACTTTCGGAGCGTATGTTGTCCATGGTGAAACAGGTACGTTCCCAGTCGCAGGAAGCTCCCAGTCGTTTCAACTGTTCCAGGATAATACCGCCGTGTTTTTCTGTCCACGCCCAGGCGTGTTTCAGAAACTCCTCGCGGGTCAGGTCGTGCTTGTCGATCCCTTCGCTTTTCAGTTTTGCCACCACTTTTGCTTCCGTTGCAATTGAGGCATGGTCGGTACCGGGTACCCAGCAAGCATTTTTACCCAGTAGCCGGGCGCGACGTATCAGTACATCCTGTATTGTATTATTCAGCATGTGCCCCATGTGCAGCACCCCCGTCACGTTCGGCGGCGGGATAACAATGCAATATGGTGCTCTGTTTTTATCTACGGTGGAATGGAAAAAACGGTGATCCATCCAGTACTTATACCATTTTTCTTCGCTGCTTTGCGGATTATAATTTGTGGAAATCATTTTGTAAGAATTAGGGGTGTGCCTAATGATGATATTTATGATTATAACAACTTAAAAAAAGCTGCTTTTAAAGCAGCCTTTTTGTTTATTCTTCTGATTTTTTCGCCCTTCTTCCTTTTTTCTTTTGAGTTTCGAGGGCTGATTCCAAATCGGCTTTTTGGATACTTCCATCATAGTCGCAGATGTATTTATCGATAAGGATGCGACCGCAATATTCACAGACGATGATTTTTTTCCGGGAACGGATGTCCAACTGGCGCTGAGGCGGAATGTTATTAAAACATCCTCCGCAGGCATCCCGGTCGACCGTTACCACGGCTAACCCATTCCGCGCATTAGAGCGGATTTTCCGGTACGCTGTAAGCAGACGCTCTTCGATATCGGCAGCCAGCTTCTCGGATTTTTCCATCAGAGCCACCTCTTCTTTGTGGGTTTCGGCCACGATGTCATCCAATTCGGCTTTTTTAGCGTCCAGATCGGCTTTTTTCTCTTCGTACTGTTTGTTTGAAAGTTCAAAGATCGACTCTTTTTCTGTTTTCACTTTCAGAGCTTCCCGTATTCTTTTTTGTTGCAGCTCGATTTCTAGTTTCTGGAATTCAACTTCTTTGTTCAGTGCGTCGTATTCCCGGTTATTTCTAACATTTTCCAACTGCTCACTGTATTTTTTTATCAGTTCTTCTGATTTTGTGATCTCCAGTTTCTTAGTTGTAACATTTTTATCTGTGTCGGCAATCTCCGCTTTCAGGTTATCAAGACGAGTTTCCAACCCTGCCAGTTCATCTTCAAGATCCTGTACCTCAAGAGGCAGTTCACCTCGTAGTGTTTTGATTTTATCAATGTCAGTATCAATGCATTGTAACTCGTAAAGACATTGTAATTTCTCTTCAACAGTCAATTCCTGCAGTTTTTCATTGTTGTTTGTTGCCATATATTTTATAAATAATTTATCGGATTCGTTTTAACCTTAGAAAACTGAACTGCAAATTTAGGTATTTTTTTTATAAGTAGCTCATAAAAAATTTCTTTTGTGAACTGTTCACTTTCATGGTGGCCGATGTCGGCGATAATGACGCGGTTTTCCGCGGCAAAAAAGTCATGATATTTGATATCGCCGGTGATGTAGATATCTGCTTGTTGCGCTATAGCTGAGGAGATTATGGGTGCTCCGGATCCTCCGCAGAGGGCGATTCTCTTTACTTTGGATTTTGTGATCGCCGAGTGACGGATAACGGTGCAACCGAATATCTCTTTGACCCTTTTTAGGAACGTTAAGGTATCGGTTTCCTGTTCGAGATCTCCGATGATCCCGAATCCTGTTGTCGGATTGGTATTATTCAGGCAAACCGCATTCCAGACCGGTTCTTCGTAAGGGTGTGCGGTGGCTAGCGTCCGGATGCTTTTATGCAAAAGGTGTTCCGGTACGGTAATTTCTGTTTTTACCTCTTGCTCCGAATGGAGTTTTCCTACTTCGCCGCAAAACGGATTACTCCCCTCTTCCGGAAAAAATGTTCCCTCTCCATCGCTGTTAAACGAGCAATGACTATAGTTGCCTATCTGTCCGGCACCTGCGTCCAATATCGCATTTCGCACTTTTTCCGCTTCTTTTCGAGGAGTGTAAAATGCGAGGCTGAAGAGCTTGCCTTCCGGTTGTAATATTTTCCGGTTTACCAAATGAAGTTTATCGGCCATCCGGCCGCTGACTCCACCGGCTATCGAGTCGATGTTGGTGTGCGCGGCATAGATATTCAGATCGTGCTTCACCGCTTTTATCAGGCATTTTTTTATGTTGCTGTCGGGGATCATATTTTTTACCCCTTGCATGATCAACGGATGGTGGGAAATAATCAGGTTGTGTTTGCCGACAATAGCTTCGTCAATGACAGCCTCAGTGATGTCAAGGCAAAGGAGTACGGAAGTTATTTCGCTGTCCGGATCTCCGCAAACCAAGCCTGCATTATCATAGCTCGCTTGTAGCCGGAGAGGCGCAAAATCTTCGATAAGCTGGATAATGTCCTTTGTTTTCACAATTAAGAATTAATGATTAGAAAACGGGAAAATTGAAAGTCGAGTCCCTTTGTCGCATGTTCTTGTCCCCTGCTACCTCGCCTCTCTTTGATTTATTCCGGCAGTTGCAACTTGATTTGGTTTAACTCTTCTTTGATGGTTTTCAGGCGTTTAACAACCTCAAAGTGAATCTCGGTTTTTTCCTTATGTTCTTTCAACTTCATTTGGGCTCCTTTGAGAGTCATTCCTTTCTCTTTTACCAGGTGGTAAATGAGGTGAAAGTGGTCGATGTCCGTTTTTGTAAATTGCCGGTTGCCCTTCTTGTTTTTATGCGGTTTTATAATATCAAACTCTTTTTCCCAGAAACGGATCAAAGAGGTGTTTACATTGAACATTTCGGCCACTTCGCCAATCGAATAATATACTTTCAGTGTTGGTTTCTGTTGTTCCATACTTTTTAATTTGTTTAGTCCATAGATTGACCGGTATTATTTGCTGTTTCTACCAGATCTTCATATTCGTCGGCAGTCAGGTCGTTAAAGTAGTAGTTAATCGGGTCGACCGGTATGTTGTTTCTTCTTACTTCATAATGGACATGGGGACCGATCGATACACCGGTATTTCCGAGGTAGCCGATCACATCGCCTCGTTTTACCCGTTGTCCGACCCTTACGTTATATCCGCTCAGATGGGCATAAACGGTTTTATAGTTGAAGCCGTGATCTATTTCAATAAACTTTCCGTATCCTTTGTCCATTTCGACTTTTGTTATGACGCCGTTACCTGTTGTATAGATAGGAGTACCGATAGCGCCGGAGAAATCCATTCCGGCATGGAATCGTACCGTTTTATAAAGAGGATGCATCCTCATGCCGAAAGCAGAGGAGATATGGTTCCGTTTGTTTTTTAACGAGATCGGGACAATGGCCGGGATAGATGCCATCATCTCTATTTTATTTTTGGCAAGTTCCTCTACTTCGTCGTAAGATTTACTCTGGATATAGATGGCTTTCGACAGTTCGTCCAACTGTTTGCTTATATTAATAATCTCTTCCGAATTGCTTATCCCTTTCAGAGATTCGTATTTATTTACGCCTCCGGTTCCGGCCCTGCGGATTGAAGAACTGATCGGGTCGGTTTCGAATATAACCCGGTAGATATTGTCATCCCTGGATTCCAGGTTCTTCAAAATTTCATCCAACCGTTCCAACTCACTGTACACAATGTGGAACCGGGCGAGCAGTTCGTCTTTTTCACGCTTGAGGGCTTTTTCTTTAGGAGAATCAATAAAGGCGGATACAATGAAAAAAATCACAATGCCAAGCGATAAACTGGAAAAGAAGTTTCTCAGTAACAAAAAGACTTTTTTCCGCAAAGTTTTCTCAATTTTGTCGTAAGACAGTGTCTCGGGGTTGAAACGATAACCTGTTTTCGCCATTTTGATCGTATAAAATTAGTGATTTTCGATACAAAGTTAGAGAAATAATTTAATTTTGCAATTCCGGTTTGCCTTAGCTGCTCAGAGAGTTAAGGATTTTAAGAAAAATAAACGGCGGATCAAAATTTTAAGATATGGATTTCGAATTATGAATTAACGATTTAAGAAACAGATCACCGGTAATCGAAAATTTTAAATTTTAAAATAAAGAAATAATTATTTAAGATCATTTTAATATATGCAATCAGCTGAAATCAGACAGAAATTTTTGCAGTTTTTTGAACGTAAATCCCATACAATTGTGCCTTCCGCACCGATGGTGATAAAAGACGATCCGACATTAATGTTTACCAATGCCGGGATGAATCAATTTAAAGATATCATTCTTGGTAACGTAAGTGTGATCCATAAGCGGATAGCAAATGCCCAGAAGTGCCTGCGGGTGTCCGGAAAGCATAATGACCTGGAAGAGGTGGGACATGATACGTATCACCATACGATGTTTGAGATGTTGGGAAACTGGTCGTTTGGGGATTATTTCAAAAAAGAGGCTATTGCTTATGCCTGGGAATTTTTGACTACGGAGATGAATCTGGATAAGGATAGGCTGTATGCTACTGTGTTCGAGGGGAGTAAAGAAGATCACCTGGAGGCGGATCATGAAGCCCGGAAGATATGGTTGAATTATTTACCGGAGGAGAGGGTGATTTTCGGGAATAAGAAAGATAATTTCTGGGAGATGGGGGATATGGGACCTTGCGGACCGTGTTCCGAGTTGCATATTGACCTGCGTCCGGACGCAGAGCGAAAGATAAAACCGGGGCGCGAACTGGTAAATAAAGATAATCCGCTGGTGATCGAGATATGGAATCTGGTGTTTATGCAGTATAACCGGAAAGCGGACGGTAGCCTGGAGAATCTTCCTAATTGCCATGTGGACACCGGTATGGGGTTTGAACGGCTTTGTATGGCAGTGCAGGGAAAGACCTCCAATTATGATACTGATCTGTTTATGCCGATTATCCGGGAAGTGTCCGAATTTAGCGGAATAAAATATGGGGAAGCGCCAATGCAGGACGTGGCAATGCGGGTGGTAGTCGATCATTTACGTACCATTTCGTTTTCGATAACGGACGGACAGTTGCCGTCGAACGTTAAGGCCGGGTATGTGATCAGGCGCATCTTACGTCGAGCCGTGAGGTTTGCTTATACCTATCTGGATCAGCGGGAGGCGTTTATGTACCGTCTAGTTCCTGCATTGATCGACGTAATGGGAAAACATTATCCTGAACTGATCGCACAGCAGGAGCTGATTGAAAAAGTGATCAGGGAGGAGGAGAACGCTTTCTTAAAAACATTGGATAAAGGCATCAGGCTATTAGATAAAATCATTGTTAAGACGAAAGAGGAGGATTTCGTGACCATTCCGGGAAATGTCGCTTTCGAGCTGTATGATACATACGGTTTTCCATTGGATCTGACCGAGTTGATCCTGAGGGAGCATGACCTGGTCGTGAACCGCCGCGAGTTCAAAGCGGAAATGGAGGCTCAGAAAGAGCGGTCGCGTTCTGCTTCGTCGGTGGATACGGACGATTGGATAGAGCTTGTTAATGACGACGAACAGGAATTTGTTGGATATGACTATACTGAGGTAGAAGTTCGGATTACCCGTTACCGGAAAGTGATCACGAAAGGGAAAACCTATTATCATCTGGTATTTAATATCACTCCGTTTTACGGCGAAGGAGGAGGACAGGTCGGCGACCGGGGTGTGCTTGTCGGAGGAGGAGAAGAGATCCGGATTATCGATACTAAAAAAGAGAATGGCTTAATTGTCCACCTGGTTGAAAAATTACCGGAGGATCCGATGCAAATTTTTACGGCAAAGGTAGATCAACATAAAAGAGTATTGACGGCGAATAACCATACGGCGACCCATTTATTGCATTATGCTTTGCGGAAAGTGTTGGGGAACCATGTAGAACAAAAGGGATCGTATGTAAGCGATGAATATCTGCGGTTCGACTTTTCACATTTCCAGAAAGTGACGGATGAGGAACTGGCGGAAATAGCGTCGATGGTAAATAAGCTGATCCGTGAAAATATCGGGATAGAAGAGCACCGGAAGATACCGATGGCCAAAGCTCAGGAGATGGGTGCAATTGCGATGTTCGGAGAGAAATACGGAGATCTGGTTCGTGTGATAAAATACGGCGATTCGATGGAGCTGTGCGGAGGTACCCACGTACGGGCAACGGGACAGATAGGATTCTTTAAGATTTCGTCAGAGAGTTCTGTTTCTGCCGGAGTGCGGCGGATTGAAGCGATCACAGCGGATAAAGCGGAGGAGTGTATTACGAATTTTTTCAATACGATAAAAGAGATGGAGAGAATGTTCAAATCCAATAAAAATGTGGTGGATTGTGTGAGATCTATATTGGAGGAGAATGAAGGCTTGCGGAAAGAAATGGAAAAATTCGAACAGGAGAGCCTGAAACTTGTCAAAGAACGCTTGAAAACCGAACGGACAACCTATAACGATATAAATCTGATTTTTAAGGTAATGCTCATGCCGCAGGCCCAGATAAAAGATATTGCATTTCAATTGAAAGGAGAGTATGACAGGATCATTTTTGTGGCTGGCGGAGTATATTGTGAAAAACCGCACCTGACAGTAATGATCAGTAATGCGTTGGTGGATGAGTATGGGCTGAATGCCGGCCAGATTATCCGGGATGCGGCACAGGAGATAAACGGAAGCGGAGGGGGGCAACCATTTTTTGCAACAGCCGGTGGTTCGGATCCGAACGGAGTGGATCGCGCTATTGCGAAAGTTGAAAAACTGATCATGCATAAGATTAATATAGGTTAATTTTCGTCATAATTATTCGTGTAAGTGATTGGTTTTGATAAATCTTTCTATATTTGTGTATCCTATTGGAAGGGAGAATAAGAATTAAAAAACGATTTTATGAAAAGAACACTTAAACTAGTAATGACGGTTACTTTAACAGGCTTGGTTATTGTTTCTTGTTCACCTTTAAGTAAGATGAAAAAGAATGCCAGCGATATTTCTTATAAAGTAACGCCGGAAGTTTTGGAAGCAAAGGCAGGTCAGGTGGATGTGAAGATAGATGTTACCATTCCTTCGAAGTATTTTAATAAAAATGTTACATTGGTCGCTACTCCGGTGTTGAAATATCAAGGCGGAGAAAAGGCTTTTGAGGCTAAATCCCTTCAAGGGGAGAGTGTACAGGGGAATAATACGGTGGTACCTTATGCTACCGGTAAGACAATCTCTTATTCCGGCCATGTTCCTTACGAAAACGCAATGAGGGTTTCTGATCTGATAGTAAAGATCGAGGGACAAAAAGGTAAAAAGAGTGCAACTTTCGAGCCGGTGAAGATAGCGCAGGGTGTTATCGCGACCTCTACGTTGGTAGACAACAAGCCCGCGCTTCTTTGGGGGGAGGATAATTTTGAAAGAATTACCCAGCAACAACAGGAGGCTGCCATCTATTATCTGATCAACTCCTCTCAGGTCAGGGATAAAGAGCTGACATCGGAAGAGGTCAAGGCGATGGAAAAATTTGTGAAAGACAGCAAAAACGATCAGAATGTAAATCTGAAGAGTATCGAGATCCGCTCGTATGCTTCTCCTGACGGACCTTATAAATGGAACGAAGAATTGGCCAATAAACGGGAAGATGCTTCCGAGACCTATTTAAAAGGTAATATGAAAAAAAATAAGGTAGAAGATTATAAAAATATTGATCTTTTCAAGCAATATGTGGTAGCGGAAGACTGGGAGGGTTTTAAAAAAGCGATGGAAGCTTCGAATATCAGAGATAAAGAGTTGATTCTCCGTGTGCTTTCGATGCATTCCGACCCGGAAGTGAGAGAGAGGGAGATAAAGAATATCGCTTCGGTTTTTCCTACGATTGCCGATCAGATTCTGCCGAAATTAAGACGTTCCAAGTTTGTTGTAAGCACGGAGCGGATGGGTAAGACGGACGACCAGCTTCGTTCTTTGGTTAAGTCCAATCCGGCAGAATTGAATGCAGAGGAGTTGTTATATACGGCGTCATTATTTGATAACAATAATGATAAATTGACAATCTATGAGGCGGCTAAAAAGCAGTTTCCTGGCGATTGGAGAGGATATAACGATGCCGGTATAATCTATTTTGAAACCGGAAAGGTAGCTCAGGCAAAGTCGGATTTTGAAAAAGCGAATACGCTTTCTAAAAATAATAAGATTGTTCAGAATAATTTAGGCGCCGTTGCATTGAAGAATGGGGATATGGCAGGGGCTGAAGTATTATTTGGCGCTGCAACCGGGGCCGGTGACGAGGTGAACTACAACAAAGGAATCATAGCGATGATGAAGGGTGACTACAAAGGCGCTGTAGGTTATTTTGGAAACTGCAATTGCGGGAACGCGGCACTGGCTAATTTGCTGGCCGGTAACAGCAGCGAAGCTATGAAAAGGCTGAATAACAATAAGGATAATTCGGCATTGAATTCTTATCTGAAAGCTGTCATCGCTGCCAGAAATAACGATACGAACGGAGCATTGTCCAATCTGAAGGAGGCTTGTGCAAAAGATGCTTCGATGAAAAAAATGGCAGAGACGGATATGGAATTCGCCAAATTATTTCCGAATCCGGATTTTAAGGCGATCGTACGTTGAGCTGAATTAAATCGATAATATAAAGGGACTGTGGCCGACACAGTCCCTTTTTATATTTTCTTTAACACACTTTTAGCGAGACATGTTCTACTTTTGTCTTATATAGTGAATGCATCCCATGTCTGAGCCGATGGGAATGTGTTCTTATTGTTATATAATCAAAAAGGGAAGAATCTATGAGAGGAGTAATATGTGCCAGTCTACTCTTTTTAGCCCTGTTTTCATGTTCTCGTGTTGATACGGTGCAAATAAGCGGAAGGATTGAGAATGGAGACTCCATTGTGAATATATGGGTTAATGATAGTATCTATACTTTTCCCCTGAATGAGAATGACTATTTTTCAGGGAAAATAGCATTAAAGCGTGCTTGTTATGCAACACTGCTTTATAACTCACTGAACTTATACCTGAATCCCGGAGAGGATCTGGAGATTTATATGGATGCGAATGATTTTTCCAGTTCGTTGTATTTTCGCGGAAGCCTTGGTGCAATAAATACTTATCTGAAAGAACAGGAGGTCGCTATATTTTTTGATCAGGAATATTATGCACTTCCGGAAAATGAGTTTGTGCATAAAATGGAAAAGCTCATTGACGAAAAGGTAAAATTGCTGGAAGCCAAGAATTTTGAAAGATCTTTTACTATGTTGGAAAAAGAGAGGATCAGGTATTCTATTGCGGAGTATGTAGTGTTTTATCCTGTTATTCAAAAACAGATAACGAAAAATGCAAACTATTCCCCCGGAAGGACCTTTACCGATTTTCTCGCCTCGTTCTCATTGAATGATGAAAATCTGTACGGTATAAACAGTTACCGGATGTTCTTGCTTAATTATAGTTATCTGCAGGGTATGCGAAAAGGGGGACCGATAGGGAACTACTCTGTCAATGTTGCCAATTATATTTTGTCGACCGTGACCAACCAGACCATTAAGAATTTTCTGTTGACGGAACTTGTGTACCGTCATATCCGGGAGAATAACGGGTTGAACGATGCCGATAACCTGCTGGCTATATTCCGGCGCGAATGCACCGATAAGAGTAAGGTTGCATACGTTAATGAACTTGTCAGCTATTGGGAAAAGCTGTTGCCGGGAAAACCTGCTCCGGACTTTCATGTTTTGGATATAAACGGAAATAAAATAGGTTTGAAAGAGTACAGGGGCTCGTATCTCTATATTATGGTATGGGCAACCTGGTGTAAGCCTTGCAAGGGAGAATTACCTTATATCAATTTGTTGCAGAGAGAGTATGCAGATAAGAATATCAGCTTTTTGACCATTTCGATTGACGGGTCATCCGGTCAGAATCAATGGAAAACTTTTATACAGCAAAACAGATATGCCGGTATACATACTATTCTCGATAAAGATGAAAAATTCAGCGAAAACTATATGATTATCAGTATTCCCCGGTTCATTTTTATTGATCTGAACGGAAATATCATCCATTCCAATGCCCCGAGACCTTCGGGACAAATCCGCCCGTTGTTTGATTCCTGTATTTATGGTGTGATATATTAATGGTTTAATGTTTGCATTGGTTTATGGTTTATTTATATTTGTACCAATAAATTGAGTTAAAAGTACGATGTAAGTTTTGGTATTTCCTATGCCGGGCTTCAGAATCTATATTGTTATTAATGTTAAAATAGCATACATTATGAAAAAGGTAGGTTTGATATTGATGATCCTTGTACTTATTTTTAGTGCTTGTCACCCTGATAGGGTAAAAATCAGAGGAAAAGTTCTCGATTTGGAAGGAACGGTAAAGTTGATGGCGGAGGTGCCCGGCAAACCGGGAATGAGCATTATAGCCCAACAGGAAGTAAAAAATGGGGATATTGACCTGGTGACGGATCTTTTTAAAATTCCGGGAAGGGTATGGGTGGATCTGGCTGGTAAATATACGTTGGAATTTATTGTGGATACAAAAGATCAGACGTGGATTCAGGGGGAAGCCAAATTTATCGATCAACTGGAGGTGAATGGTGTAGCTTTAGAAAAAAAATACAGAGATCTGAAGGGGCTTTTCAAAGAGAAGTATGAGGCGCCTATTGAGCCGATAAACAAATCAATCCAGAAGATTGTCAGTAAAGAAAAACAGACGAAAGACGATGAAATGATGTTGGGTATCTATTGCCTTCAGAAAGAGCGCTATTTAAGATATAGGGCGAATTATGCCAAGACATTGATCGAAGTGAATCTGGAAAATGACCTGTCTCTTTTTTTATTAAAAGATGAGTTAAAAGACAGCCTTGACTTGCAAAAAAAGCTTTTTAAAACGATGACAGTTCAGAACAAAGAGAGTAATATTTATAAAAATCTGGAAGAAAAATTAAAGTAAACAGAAGGTTTATATTACTATATTTTGGGCGTCGTCAGGCGCCTTTTTTCTTTTGTGGAAGTAGTTTTCAATTGCTATTCACGTTTTGATTATCTTATAAATAGTATTATTTTTACACAAGTTATAAGGGGGGAGATATGATAAAGAAAATAATCATCAGAATATTGCTGATTGTTATGGTTACGGCATTCACGGCTGTCGTGGTTGTGCAATGGCTGTGGATTAAATATGCTATCCAGGAAAGGAAGTATAAATTCACATCCCAGGTGTATGATGCTTTGAATGATGTTGTATATCGTATAGAGGATGAGAATAATAAAAGATATCTTCTGGAAATGGCGGAGATGGGCCAACTTGAGAGCTATGATGTCTCTTCTTCGACTTCAAATGGGAGCCGCGTGGTAAGGTGGACATCTTCAATAATAGATTTATATAATAATGATATCAGCCGGCTGGAAAATGACCCGATGTCCCGGTCGTCGCGTTCCTCCTCCATATCCCACCGCGTTCTCGAAGAGAGGCGGATTACAGGTCCGGAACTTATTTTCATGGGGACCCGGTCCGTCGGACATACAAAAGGAGATACCGTCAGGCCGAATGAGTTTGATACGACGCATGGAACGATTATTATCGGTGTGACAAAAGATCAGGAACTTCAGAATACTTCTGTAGGAAAGCGTCTTGCCGGAATAGATTTGAAAAAAATGTTATCTGTTTATTTTCAGCGGCGGAATATAAATCTGCCTTTCAGGTGCGGGACGATGACAAAAGAAGAGCTGCTGAGAAGTGAGACGAAGAATCTGTACTATGTCGATCTGTTTCCGGCTGACGCCGTTAAGAAAGATTATTATCTGACGGTTAAGTTCGATTCGGTCCAATCGGCAATCCTCGAGAATATGGGTTGGATGTTTTTGGCTTCGGGCTTTTGTGTCTTCGGCTTACTGTTTGTTTTTGTTATTACGATTTTTATTATCATGCGGCAACAAAAGCTGTCTTTGATCAAGAATGATTTTATCAATAATATGACGCATGAGTTTAAAACACCTATTGCGACCATTTCTCTGGCTACATCGGCTATTACGAAAGAGCAGGTTCTACAGGATAAAGCGCAGGTATTAAAATTCAATGCAATAATTAAAAGCGAAAACGACCGGATGAATAAATACGTAGAACGTATTTTACAACAGGCAAAGCTGGACCGCGGGGAGTTGCAGTTGAATAAGACCAGTACGGATATCCATACCCTGGTCCATGAGGCGGTAGGACATTTTATGTTACAGGTACAAAGCGCAGGGGGAGTACTGATCTGCCGGTTGGATGCGAAGGATTTTGTGTTGACTGTAGATGAGGTGCATATAATGAACGTATTTTGTAATTTGATAGACAATGCGATTAAATATTCTGCAAAGGCGCCTGAAATAGAGATCTATACAAAAAATATTGCAGGCGGTTATGTGATAGGAGTGCAGGATCATGGCATCGGAATCTCCAAGGAGGCTGCAAAAAAGGTATTTAAACGTTTTTATAGAGTACCTAGCGGTAACGTACATAATGTGAAAGGATTCGGTTTGGGATTGAGTTATGTCAAGTCGATCGTGGAGTTGCATGATGCTACGGTTCAATTAACGTCAAAAAAGGGGAAAGGGACGCTGGTAGAGATTGAATTTAAAAATAAATAATTTAAGAGATCAACGGGTTAATTTATAGATTGAATTTAAAAATTTGGGATATGGCACAAAAAATATTATTGGTAGAAGATGATCCGTGCTTTGGGTCGGTTCTTAAATCCTATTTGGAATTGTCGGAGTATGATGTTATGCTGTGTACGAATGGGAATGAGGGTTTGGCGGCATTTCGCAAAGAGAAATACGACATCTGTTTGCTGGATGTTATGATGCCTGAAATGGATGGATTTACGTTGGGAAAAAAGATCCGGGAGATGGATGATTCCGTGCCATTTGTGTATATAACGGCCAAAAGTCTGAAGGAAGATATGAAGCTGGGATATGAAATCGGTGCCGATGATTATATTATCAAGCCGTTTGATTCGGAGTTATTGATATTAAAGATAAGAGCCATCCTTAGCCGTAGTAAACACGAAGAAGTCGAAGAGCGGCCGAAGCTGATCAATATCGGCAGATATGAATTTAACACCGAGTTGCGTACCATCACAAAGGGAGATGAGGTGACCAAGCTTACGCCTAAAGAGGCCCGGTTGCTGGAGTTGCTGTATAACGACAGGAACGGTTTGTTATCCAGGGACAAAGCTTTAACGGAGATCTGGGGAACAAACGATTATTTTACGGCCAGGAGTATGGACGTTTATGTTACGAAATTGAGAAAATATTTTAAGGATGACGATACGATTAAGATCGAAAATGTTCATGGCTCGGGTTTTAGGCTGATTATAGAGGAGTGAGTTGCGTGAAGCCTGAAAGCCGATGATTTGATCTGTTTGATATTGGGGTCTTTCTGAAAAAGAAACCCGCCTGATTGTTCGGGCGGGTTTTGATATATATAAAGTTTACGAATCAAAGACCTACCAATCAATAGTTGAATTTCCCGAATTCATTGATAATGGTAAGCTTATTTTCTTCATTATCGTAACAACGTCCGATAATCTGTGCTTTTATATTAAAGCTTTCGGAGATACCGATGATCTCTTCGGCCAGTTCTTCGTCTGCATATATCTCCATCCGATGGCCCATGTTAAATACTTTGTACATCTCTTCCCATGGGGTACCGGATTGTTCCTGTATCAGTTTAAATAACGGAGGTGTCGGGAAAAGGTTGTCCTTTACGATATGCAGGTTGTCGACAAAATGCATCACTTTAGTCTGGGCCCCGCCCGAGCAATGAATCAAACCGTGTATCTGGCGACGGTATTTGTCCAGCACTTTTTTGATTACAGGGGCATAGGTACGGGTCGGGGAGAGCACCAGCTTCCCCGCATCGAGTCCTACGCTTTCGATATGATCGGTCAGTTTGCATCCTCCGGCATACACCAACTCCTCCGGTAGGATATTATCATAACTTTCCGGATATTTTTGCGCCAGGTATTTGGAGAATACATCGTGTCGGGCGGAAGTCAATCCATTGGACCCCATGCCGCCGTTGTACTCTTTCTCATAGGTTGCCTGTCCATACGAGGAGAGACCGATAATTACATCGCCGGCTTGTATTTTTTCGTTGGTAATCACATTTGAACGTTTCATCCGGCAGGTGACCGTAGAGTCGACAATAATGGTACGCACGAGATCGCCTATATCCGCAGTTTCCCCTCCGGTACCATATATATTGATTCCCCATTCCCGGTATTCGGCCAATAGTTCCTCAGTGCCATTAATGATGGCTGCGATAACCTCTCCGGGGATCAGGTTCTTGTTCCGGCCGATAGTAGACGACAACAAAATATTGTCAACAGCTCCGACACAGAGCAGGTCGTCGATATTCATTACGATCGCATCCTGCGCGATCCCTTTCCATACGGAAAGGTCGCCGGTTTCCTTCCAATATATGTAGGCCAGCGACGATTTGGTTCCGGCGCCATCGGCGTGCATGATATTGCAATACCTGGCGCTTCCCCCCAGATAGTCGGGAACAATTTTACAAAAAGCCTTCGGAAAGACCCCTTTGTCGATGTTCTTTATGGCATTGTGTACATCCTCTTTGGATGCTGAGACGCCACGTTTGTTGTATCTTTCGTCTTTTCTCATGCAGGAAAATTTAAAAACAAAGATAAATATATTATTTTAGATTCAATCGAATATACCGTGTCGGTGTAAAATGAGTTTTCTATTCTTCATTCTTCATTTTCCAGAACCGGCACACCAAAGAATAGATCCGCCACCACATCATAAGCAGCAACCCTATTGTAATAATCCAGGTGGCCAACGTGCCGGTATATAAATGATATTTTATCGTATAGGCAATACCTTCGATACCGCTCCACGGATTTATGACTGCCGGAGTAAACCTGTATTCCTGGGATGCGGCGATCATCGATAGCAGAGAGCAGGCTATCATTAATGTAACAAATGAAATTAGGAATGCAGCTTTATTTATATTTTTCATGCAACAGAAATTAAAATGACAAACAAAAGAGGCGGTATATATACGATCCCCCGCTTATTTTTCACAAAAATAAAGAATCTTCGATGGAATGGGCTATATTTGGATAGAAATTATGATTTCCGGAATGATAAAATAGGATAAGGATGAAAATATTAGTAATAGAGGATGAGTATGAGATGATCAGAGTGATAGAGTCTTCGTTGCTTTCCGAGAACTACATTGTGGAAAAAGCAACCGACTATACTTCAGGGAGGGAGAAGGTATTGTTGTATCAGTATGATTGTATTCTGTTGGATATCTCATTACCGGATGGGAACGGGTTAAAGATATTGGAGGAGATAAAAGGGAGAGGAAGGCAAAGCGGTATTATTATTATTTCTGCGCATAATTCGTTGGATGATAAGGTAACCGGTCTGGATCTTGGCGCTGACGACTACCTGACCAAACCTTTTCATCTGGCTGAGTTGCACGCACGTATCAAGGCCGTTTTCCGGAGAAAGCAATTGGACGGAAAGAATGTGTTGTCGATATCCAATCTACTGATCGATTTTGATCAAAGGCAGGCTCTTGTGAATGATGTTCCGCTAAAGCTGAACCGGAAAGAGTTTGACATTCTCTCTTTTCTGGCGGTGAATACCGACCGTCTGATTACAAAAGAGGTACTGGCCGAGCATGTTTGGGGTGATGATATCGATTCTGCCGATAATTTTGACTTTATTTATGCGCAAATAAAAAATATCAGGAAGAAACTGAAAGAAAACCAGGCGGACATTGTGCTGGAGAGTGTGTATGGGATAGGGTACCGGATCATTAGAAATGAATAGGATATAAGACATAAAGGGCTTCGGTTTTCGGTTTTGAGTTGAAAGGCGGGCAACAAGGGAATGAAGATTTTTTCAATTATTTATTTATGAAGTTAGCAAATCATTTATCAATAAGGATTTTACGTCCTTTTCTGTTGGTTCTTTTCTGTTGGTCTGTGGTGTATTTCCTGCTCCAGATGAAAGAGGTGTACGATGGAATCGAAGAGGGAGTGACAAACCTGAAGCAGGAATTTATTGTACAAGCCAATAGCGTACAGGGATTTGCGGAGATGGTGGAACAAAACGGTATGCTGAACATAAAGGTGGAAGAGGTGACCTTTGAGGAGGTGAAAAATTTTCCGGAGGAGTTTATTACGACAAAAGTGTATTTTCCAACTGAGGAGGAGGAGGAGGAGGTCAGGATGCTGGTTACGGCATTCCGTTGCGAAATGAATAATCACTATTATCGTCTGAAAATTTTCACTTCCACGGTAGAAAGTAACGACCTGATAAAAAATATGTTGTATCTTCTGCTTGTTCTTTGGGGAGGACTGGGCCTTACTTTTTTCATTACCAGCAGGCGTGCGGTAATGAAAGCGTCTGCCCCTTTCTACCGGCTGCTGGAAGCATTGAAGGAGTTTAGGCTGGATCGTAACCGGATGATTGATTTCCCGGAAACCTCTATTACCGAATATGCCGAGTTGAACCGTTCAGTCAAGCAATTGTTGGAACAAAATCTGCGGACTTTTTCGGAGCAGAAGAATTTTATCGAAAACATATCCCATGAATTGCAAACCCCTTTGGCAATTGTGATCGGAAAATTGGAGATACTGCTTTCTAAGACAGAACTGAATCGGCATCAGATGGAAGAGGTTCATTCGGTATTAAAGGATTTGAACAGGATGAAGCGTTTGAACAACAGTTTGTTACTTCTTTTTAAAGTCAGGAATGAACAATTCTCCAAAAGCCAGGTGCTTGATTTGTCCGGAATGCTTTTGGAAAGACTGGATATGTTCAGGGATCTGATAGAGCATAAAGGTCTGAGGCTTGAGATAGAAGATGAAGGACATTGTGTGTTGGAGATAAATCCGGATCTGGCCTATATTCTGGTAACGAATCTGCTTAAGAACGCTGTAACGCATAATATTAAAGACGGTTCAATCGGTGTACGGCTCACCTCAGAATCTATCATCCTTTCAAATGACGGCTTGCCATCGGCATCCGGCTTCGATGTTTTTGAGCGTTACCGGACATCGGGTGATAGCAATCAATCTTTGGGCCTGGGACTTTCTATTGTTAAATCCATTGTCGATATATATAATTTGGAGATCACTTACCGTTATGAAGGACGGCATACTATCGAATTAAAAATCAAGGATAAACGGATAGGAAATTGACACCCCTGTCCCGGAATTCCCTTCTTTTGGGCCTCTTAATCTATAACTTCCCTTATGAATTCCCAAATCTTTTCAGATTTGAGATCGTACATTTACAATATAAAATCAAAGCTAATGATTTTATATTGGAGAATATGTAATAAAAAGGAATAATAAACAGGCAAGCGGTAAAGGAAGGTTTTTGTTTCCCGTCTATATTTCTTGCTATTTTAACAGTTGTATGTATGAGAACAATGTCTAAAATCTTTTTTCTAAGTGTGATCTGCCTATTCTCCTGTCAAATGGGACGGGCGGTTCTGAATCCGGAGCTTACGAAGAAGTATACAAATGCTCAACTTCTTGAAATGGTTGAATCGTACCAAATGTCTCATTCGAAGGAGGCGATGCCGCCTTATGTGCTTCAGGAAAAATTTGTAAAAGCATTTCCTAAAGCATACGATGTTGAATGGGAAAGTGCTAATAACATATATGAGGTAGATTTTGAAATCAGGTATACCGATTACAAGGCTTATTTTGACGAACAAGGCGAGCTGTTAATGTATAGCATGGATATCCGTGCTTCCAAATTACCGGCTATTGTCAAAAATGCGGCTGTTATTAAATATCCTAAATACCGGATAGAGGACGTGGACAAGATCTATATAGGAGACGAAGTCTTGTATAAAGTGGAGCTGGAGCTGTCGGATTTCGAGGTGAAAGCTCTGTACAAATCCGATGGGACATTTGTAAAAGAACTGAAAACCGGGCTTTAAGGACATCCCTGTGGATATGTCCCGGCAATGACGAATTTATTTAATTAATTGTATAATAACAAAAACAATGGAGCTATGAAAAGAGTATTATTCTGGATAAATGTATTTATTCTTCCTTTAGGTTTATTATCTGCTTGTGATGATGACGATGACAAGGTTATCAGTTACGATAAGCTTCCTGTGACATCTCAATCCTTTATTGAAAGTCACTTCCCGGGAGTAGAGGCTGTATTGGTAGAAAAAGATGATGATGGTTATGATGTACGGCTCAGCAATGGAGTTGAGATTGATTTTAACCTGAATGGAGAGTGGGACGAAGTGGACGGGAAGAATCAGGAGCTGCCTGAAGGCATACGGTCTCTTATACCCGCATCGATTGTAGAATATGTTACAACCAATTATCCTGATCAGGCTATCGTTGAAATCAATAAAGAGCCGTATGGGTATGAAGTAGGACTCTCAAATGCTGTCGAGTTGGAGTTTAACGCTGACGGGGAGTTTATAAGAGTAGATGATAATGACGATGATATTACAATTAGTTATGACAAGCTTCCTGCAGTATCTCGATCTTTTATCGAAAGTCATTTCCCGGGAGTAAAAACAGTATTGATAGAAAGAGATAATGCTAGTTATGATGTACGGCTCGGCAATGGAGTTGAGATTGATTTTAACCTGAATGGGGAATGGGATAATGTAGACGGGAAAAATCAAGCGCTGTCCGAAAGTATATTGTCTCTTATACCCGCATCGATTACAGAATATGTTACAGCCAATTATCCCGGTCAGGTTATCGTTGAAATCAATAAAGAATTGTATGGGTATGAGATAGAACTTTTAAATGATGTAGAGTTGAAATTTAATGCTGATGGAGGATTTATAGGAGTAGATAAATAGTGTTTGAGCCTTGATTCTTAAATAAGCAGGGAGCAAAGAAATGGTGAAGACTGGATTTCTTTGCTCCCGTTTTTTATAAATCGATGATTTGCTGGTCGATGAACTCTATCTCTTTCGGAGTGAATTTGATCTGAACGGCATTGGCATTTTCTATCGCCTGTTTGACATTGCGGGCGCCGACCAGAGCAATGGTGATGCCCGGGCGGTCGATTGTCCAGCGTAGAATCAGCTGCCCTAAAGTGGCCCCTTTCTCTTCTGCCAACGGTTTCAGCTTTTCCAGGAAACCATTGGTTCGGATAATGCTTTCATCGGTAAAAAATGGGTTTGTCCGGCGATGGTCGCCTTCGGCAAATTCATAGCCCGGTTTCATTTTTCCGGTAAGCAACCCTCGTTCCATCGGGCTATAGGCTAAAACCGATTTGCTGTGTTTTATACAATAAGGGATGGTTTCTCTCTCTTCTCCGCGGTTCACCATGCTGAACGGAATCTGGTCGGAAACAAGAGAAATCGTTTTTTCTGCGTCGAGCATTAAAGCTGCATCATAATTGCAGGCGCCGGCATAACGTATTTTCCCCTGTTCGATTAAGCGGGCTACCGCTTCAAATGTCTCGTTTACAGGCGTCGTGCTGTCCGGCCAGTGGATCTGGTAAAGGTCGATGTGATCGGTACCAAGCCGGCGCAGACTATCTTCGCACTCTTTGATCACACTCTCTTTACCGGCATACTTATATATATCGATCTCTTTGCCTTGATTGTCTTTGCTCTTGAAGGCGAAATCGCCTTTTGCCAGATCCCATCGCATGCCGAACTTAGTCAGAATCTGTATTTTATCCCTGGGAATGCCCTTGATTGCTTCCCCGACAATCTCCTCACTCACCCCCTGCCCATATATCGGAGCGGTATCTATGGAGGTTACCCCCAGTTCGTAGGAAGCCTTGAACGCTTTAATCGCCTCATTGCGGTCGGTTTTTCCCCACATCCATCCTCCGGCAGCCCAAGAACCGAAAGTAATAACGGATAATTCCAAATTTGAATCGGATAATTTTCTGTATTCCATAATTTAGTGTATTAAAACGTTTTGTTATATAAGTATTTTACGTTATGACCTGTCAGTTTGTTAATGATTTTTTGCTCAGCGCAGCCCGTTTATGACGGACTCCGCAAATGCTGACGTAAATTATGGAAATATATTGTATTAAAGAAGTGTTTTACAAAGTTTGACACTCAGAATCATAGGGTCGGAAATAGATGCCGGCATGCTATCTTTTTGTACAATTAGATAAAAAAGCGGTGTCCGGCGATGAAACCATTATCCTCTCTTTTGAGTATAAGCTTTTAAGATAATATATACATTTTTTTCATTAGGAAGTGGTTGGTTTTTTATAAAGGGCTTGACATTAGAGACCGACAGTAGTCATGATTTCCTGAATGAACGATATGGGGTATATTTTCAATAAAGCTTAATAAATGCCAATGAATACGTATACTAATATCTAAAGCAAAAAATGATGGATAAGAAAAAAAAACTTACGACTGCGGCCGGCGCTCCTGTGGGAGATAATCAGAATATACAAACTGCCGGGTCACACGGGCCAGCACTGATGCAAAATGTATGGATGTTTGAGAAATTGGCGCATTTTAATCGGGAACGGATACCGGAACGGATCGTACATGCCAAAGGATGTGGAGCTTTCGGAACATTTACCGTTACGAATGATATTACCCGTTATACCCGGGCAAGTATATTTTCAAAAGTCGGCAAAAAAACCGAGATGTTCACCCGTTTCTCGACCGTTGCGGGAGAGCGGGGGGCAGCCGATACGGAAAGGGATGTGCGCGGCTTTGCAATGAAGTTTTATACCGACGAAGGTAATTGGGATCTGGTAGGTAATAATACGCCGACCTTTTTTATCCGGGATACGATAAAGTTTCCTGATTTTATCCATACTCAAAAACGAGATCCAAAAACCAACCTGCGTAGTAATACGGCAATGTGGGATTTCTGGAGTCTTTCGCCGGAGAGTCTCCATCAGGTGATGATATTGATGAGCGACCGGGGCATTCCGCAAAACATGCGCCAGCAGCATGGATTCGGTAGCCACACGTTCAGTTTTATTAATGCAAAAAATGAGCGTTTCTGGGTAAAATTTCACATGCGTTCGATGCAGGATATTGCGAATTTTACCAATGAAGAGGCTGAACGGATCGTTGGCAAGGACCGCGAATATTCGCAACGCGACCTGTACGAACATATCGAAAATGGCGTTTTCCCGTGTTGGACGATGTGCGTACAGATCATGCCGGAAAAAGACGCCCGGGCCTATCGTTTTAATCCGTTTGATCTGACCAAGGTATGGAGCCATAAAGATTACCCGCTGATTGAGGTGGGAATCATGGAACTGAATCGCAATCCGGAGAATTATTTTGCCGACGTGGAGCAATCAGCTTTTAATCCGGCCAATGTAGTACCGGGTATCGGTTTCTCTCCCGATAAGATGTTGCAGGGACGCCTGTTTGCTTACGGAGATGCGCATCGCTACCGGTTGGGAGTCAATGCCGATAACATTCCCGTAAATGCACCCCGTTGTCCGGTGCAAAATTATCATCGTGACGGGTATATGCGTGTAGATGGTAACAGTGGAAACAATGTTGTTTATGAACCGAACAGTTTCAACGGACCGATTGAGGATCACCAATACAGGCACCCGGCTCAGCATCTGGAAGGGGCAGCCGATTATTATCAGCAGGATGAGGATTACTATACTCAACCTGGAGATCTGTACCGCTTGGTACCGGCCGATGAAAAGAAGCGTATCCATTCGAATGTGGCCACTGCAATGCAGGGTGTTCCGGAGCATATTAAGGTTCGCGCTATTGCCCGTTTTTACCAGGCTGACCGGAATTGCGGCAAAGGAATCGCGGAGAAAGCCGGTATCCCCTTAGCTGCTGTACTTGAAGAGGTGAAACGGCAGCAGGACACCACCAATAAGATAAATATAAATATTACGAAAAATCAGAAGGTACGGAAACCGTAATCCCTTTTTATCAGGAAGATAAATCCGCTGACCTTTTTTATAATGCTTTCATAAATAAGTTCAGGTATCTCTCTATTTGCCACAAATGTTGAATGACATTGTTCTAAAATAGCTTGATACTATCGGATGTTGAAGTGTTTAATCCTGATATAGCTTGACACATTTGTTCAGATTGGGAAGCAAAGTTAAGAGAAATTTTATCTTTTTCTTTCACCGGATAATAATTTATGCACTTGCCGGCCTGTTCCCGGTTTAACAAATCGGGAGTTAAGGTATAATCCTGAACATTCCGGGTAATTCCGTACGGCGCAACAATAACCAGTAGGTCTGTTATTTACTCTTCCAGAATTTTCTGTACATAATTTACCCACTCGTTTTGCGGAATGTCGCTGTTGATATAGAAATCAGGCTGAATTCCGATGTCATCGATGCTGTAGTCGGGAATCCGGTTGCTGCGGCTTATGGCATAGGCCAGGTAGTACTTATTGTCGGGTGAGGAGATATAGGTCATGTTGGAGATATCGATGGCGCCGGCTGTTGTTTTGCCGAATAGCTTTACCTTTTTGCTTTGTTTGGCCTCCAGTAAAAACTGCTCATCGGTATTGGCATTATTTTCGCTGATGATGATTCCGATGTTTCGGGGATAGGGAAGAACCGAATCAATTTGCAAGATGTCTGATTTATTGTCGCCTAACGAAATGAATTTTCCGATATTGTTCCTTAGCTTTGCCGCAATGGCACCCATATAATCATTATTCGTCTGTTGTGCATACTTGTCAAATCCTTTTGCATTCAATTCGCTTCCTAACAACATAATACCGTCTATCCGAATAGGATTGGTATAGAGATAGGGTATCAGTTTTTCGTATGACGCATCGCTGCCTCCCGTACTGTTCCGGATGTCGATGATCAGGTTCGGGATAGAGCGGATAATACTGTCGTTCGCGATCAGGATACTATCAATGATCGCTTTATTTTTATAGTCGAACGATGGTATATGTAAATAAAGGGTATTGTTGTTCAGCTTGCTTATATAAAATGTTTTAGTTGTATCCTTCCTGACCAGGGAATCCAGTTTATTTTCAGTTTCATGATTTAAATCACCTTTTAACCCGAATTCCCAGCATCCTTTCCTGAAGTACCTGAGCCATTTCTGTACAAGCGCAACATAAGCGCTGTCGGATTTTATATTCTGAGTCCGGGTTTTTAGATCTCCGGTGAACCGGTTATAGTCATCTTCTCCCTTTTGTTCAATAATATATTGATAACCGGCATCGTTCATGCGAAATGTTTCGATCACCCAGTCAAACGCTTTTGCATAATCGTAGCCTTGTTCTTGTTTTTGTTCGGGCTGTTGTTCCTGCTTCCGTACCGTGTCTTGTTTCAGCTCTTGTTCCTGTTCAGGCTCCTGAGCGTAACTTTTAGATATAATCAGGCATAGCAGGGTAAAAAATACATATTTTTTCATCTGTCAGTCTTTTATATAATTCCTATTAGACATTTTTACTGCCTGATCTTGGAATTTGTTTTATAAATGAAGATAAATTTTGAGGAACCTTCGACCAATTACTCTAATTTAAAGTATTCTTCATATATTTTAAAAATTCCGACATTTTATTTACACATGATTCAAAATAAATTGACATATTTACATCCGAATGTGAATGTGTGTAGCGAATATGATAAATCAATAATATATAAATTTTATAATGAAAGCATCCGGATGTTTTAATTGTTTTGCATAAGGAAACTATGGCGTTATATGCTAGACAATGTTTAGATATAAGTTATTCTCAAACAATTCAATCATTACTGTTATTTATAGATAGTGTATTGATGTGATTCTATTAAACCCCATCATTTGTTGCCCTTTGCGTTGCCCTTGAAAAGAAAATCCCTCAACTATCTATTGATAGTCAAGGGAATTCATTTTTGAGTAGTACTCGGAGCGGGAATTGAACCCGCACAGCCGCAATGGCCACAGGATTTTAAGTCCTGCGTGTCTACCGATTCCACCATCCGAGCATTCTTAAAAAGAAGAGCGAAAAACGGGACTCGAACCCGCGACCCCGACCTTGGCAAGGTCGTGCTCTACCAACTGAGCTATTTTCGCGTTTTTCTTTAAGCGAGGACAAATATAGAGTGTTTTTTAATTTATACCAATTAAAAGGCAAAAAATATTTTACTTCTTTTTAACGGATGGTTTGATGAGTAGCCCTTTCCGGCCGTATCGTTTCTGTATAGCATCGGGATAGTCAGTTTTAAGGTCTAAAAATAACCAATCTCTTTGTCCGGTAGTTGATATTTAGTATATTTGTCCGGTTTTAAGCTTCGGGAAGTTGAGGAATATTTGACGGGAAGTTACATTTAAAGATATTGATGGAACGGCTCATGTATGTACTGGATACACGGCCTTAATTCGAAAAACTATATGGCTCGCAAAAGAAGTGGGAGAGTAACCGGTTCGTACCTTGTGTCGACGCTCAGTATATCGCTGGTATTGGTCGTTGTGGGGATTCTTGTGTTTATGCTTCTGAATGCAAGAGCAATATCGGATCATGTAAAACGGAATATCGGTTTTTCGATTATTGTAAAAGACAATGTAGGGGAGGCCGAGATTAGAAAAATGCAGAAGATTATTGACACAAAGCCTTTTGTATCATCTTCTGTTTTTGTCAGTAAGGCGGATGCCGCCAAAGCGTTCAAAGAGGAGTTGGGCGAGGATTTCGAGCGGATTTTAGGCTACAACCCGTTGTTGCCGTCAGTGGAAATAAAGCTGAATCCGGCCTATGCCAATAATGATTCGCTAATGATGATTGAAAAAAGTTTGCTGGGCAATGAAGCAATTCAGGAAATTTCCTATCAGAAGTCGTTGGTACACATTATAAACGAGAATATACAAAAGATCAGCCTGATCCTGTTGATCGCCGGTGCTGCATTGGTATTGATCTCGTTTACGCTGATCCGGAATACCATCCATTTGTCGGTTTATTCCCAGCGTTTTTTGATTAAAACAATGCAATTGGTGGGGGCCAAGCCGTTTTTTATATGTAAGCCGTTTATACAGAATAGCGTATGGTTCGGTTTCTTTGGGAGTATGTTTGCAAATATGATCTTATTGGGAGCAATCTATTTTCTGCAACAGGAAGCGGGAGGTGTTATTAACCTGATGAATCGGGAGATACTTATTTATATGGTTATGTTTGTCATGCTTTCGGGGATTGTCCTGTCGTTCCTTTCGGCATGGATGTCAGTGAGACTGTATTTGAACAAGGATCTGAATGATTTGTATCGTTAATTATAATTTATAGAAATATGGCCAAGAGTAATTTAAAAACCACCACGTCGGATAACCAGGCAAGGTTTCCTATACCGACAGGGAGTTATAAGATGATTTTGATAGGTTTCGGAATTGTCATCCTGGGATTTATCCTGATGATGGGAGGCGGAAGTGATGATCCGGATCAGTTTAGTTATGCTATTTTTAGTTTCAGGAGGATCACGTTGGCGCCGGTCATTGTGTTGTTGGGATTCGCTTTTATATTTTGGGCGATCATGCGGAAGGATAATAATAAGAATAATAAAGAAGAGTATCGGCAGTCATGACGTGGTTTGATGCATTGGTGCTTGGTATTATCCAAGGATTTACAGAGTTTTTGCCGGTAAGTAGTTCAGGGCATCTGCAAATTTTTAATGCCATATTCGGGAACGATGGAGGTGAAAACCTGACTTTTGCTATTGCAGTGCATGCAGCTACGGTATGTAGTACAGTGGTTGTGTTAAGAAAAGAGATTTTGCAGCTATTGCAGGGGCTTTTTCGTTTTCAATGGAATGAAGAGACAAAATATATTACGAAGATCGCAATTTCAATGATTCCGGTGGGAATCGTGGGAATTTGCCTTAAAGATTATGTGGAGGCTTTGTTCGGGGCAGGTTTGGGTATTGTCGGGTGGTCGCTGTTATTGACAGCCTGCCTGCTCACTTTTGCTTATTATGCAAAACCGAGGTCCAAAGAAAATATTTCGTTCAAGGATGCGTTTATTATCGGGCTTTCGCAGGCATGCGCCGTAGTACCCGGCCTTTCCCGTTCCGGAACGACGATTGCTACCGGGATATTGTTGGGAAATAATAAGGGAAATGTTGCTAAATTCTCGTTCCTGATGGTGTTGGTACCGATCCTTGGAGAGGCGTTCCTGGATCTTATGAAGGGTGAATTTTCCGTGTTGGAGTGCGGTATATCGGCATTATCGCTGTCGATAGGTTTTATTGCGGCTTTTATATCGGGCTTTATTGCTTGTAGTTGGATGATCAATTTAGTGAAACGAGGAAAACTGATCTGGTTTGCAATATATTGCCTTATTGTTGGGGCGACTATTTTGATTTTTCAGGTGATTTAGCGTAGGAGGGGCAAGAAACAAGTGGCAGATAGCAAGAAACACAATTATTTATTAATTGAATCCCTGGATTTTGAGAGGTGATATGATTATATTTAAAGAAGAAGGCAATTTTCAGGAGGGGGCATTGATACTGGTGGATAAGCCTTTAAAATGGACCTCTTTCGATGTAGTCAATAAAATAAGATGGTGTTTACACCAGAAATACGGAAAGATTAAAGTGGGGCATGCCGGAACGCTGGATCCTTTGGCGACAGGGCTTATGCTTGTATGCGTAGGTAAATGGACAAAGCAGATCGAAGCTTATATGGCGCAGGAGAAGCAATATATTGCGGATATCCGGTTCGGATGGACGACTCCTTCTTTTGATCTGGAGACCGTACCTGACCGGGAGTATTCGTATCAGCATATTACAAGGGAGATGTTGGATGATGTATTATTACGGTTTACCGGAGAGATAAAACAATATCCGCCGGTATTTTCCGCTGTCCGGGTTGACGGAAAAAGGGCTTATCAAAAAGCCAGGCAAGGAGTAGAAGTAAAAATGCCGTTAAAGGAAGTATTTATCAAACGGTTGGAAGTGCTTGATTTTAATTTGCCTGATTTAAGGTTAAAAATTGATTGTGGAAAAGGCACCTATGTCCGTTCATTGGCAAATGATATCGGAGCCGCTTGCCAAAGCGGAGCGTTTCTTGCCGGATTATGCCGTACCGGAATTGGAACCTATCGTATAGAAAATGCGAATAAAATGGATGAAGTAGTAGGATTTTTACAAACAATGTGATAAATTGCGCGATTCGGAATATATGGGTTCATAGCTCTAAAAGTGGAAGTTTGTATTGCAAGCGGGAAAAACGAAAGTAAACGATGAGGGATTACGGAGATTTTCCCGGATACAAATTAATGTTTATCATAGTATTAACAAGTGCTTGTTTACTATAGTCTAATAGTTACTTTAAATTATTTAAATATACCAATGAAATTATCGAAATTTAAGTTTAAGCTGCCTGTCGAGTTAATAGCCCAACATCCTTCCTCTAATCGTGACGAATGCCGGTTGATGGTGTTGAACAGAAAAACAGGAGCCATCGAACATAAAATCTTTAAGGATATTATTGATTACTTTGAAGAGAAGGATGTTTTTGTATTTAATGATACACGGGTCTTTCCGGCACGATTATATGGAAATAAGGAGAAAACGGGCGCGGAGATTGAAGTGTTCTTATTAAGGGAACTAAACAGTGAACTGCGGATCTGGGATGTATTGGTGGATCCGGCCCGGAAAATCAGGATAGGTAATAAACTCTATTTTGGGGAAGATGATAGCCTGGTTGCCGAAGTAATTGATAATACCACATCAAGAGGGAGAACATTGCGTTTTCTTTTTGACGGTAGTTATGATGAGTTTAAAAAATTATTGTATGGATTGGGCGAAACACCGCTTCCCCGTACGATCAGCAGAAAAGTGGAGGCTGACGATGAGGAGCGCTACCAGACCATATTTGCGAGAAACGAAGGCGCTGTGGCTGCCCCTACCGCCGGATTGCATTTTAGCCGGGAGTTAATGAAAAGACTTGAAATCAAGGGAGTTAATTTTGGTTATCTGACTCTGCATGTGGGATTGGGTAATTTCAGGGAAGTGGATGTAGAGGATTTGACTAAGCATAAGATGGATTCGGAACAGATTTTTGTCGATTCGGAGATTGTCCGGCTAGTCAATGAGGCGAAAGATGAGAAACATAAGGTTTGTGCTGTCGGTACAACGGTTGTCCGGGCTCTGGAGAGCTGTGTAACGACAAAAGGTCGGTTAACGGAATTTGAAGGATGGACGAATAAATTTATCTTCCCGCCTTATGACTTTAGCGTTCCGGACGCTTTTGTTTCTAACTTTCATCTGCCTTACTCCACTTTATTGATGATGGTAGCGGCATTCGGAGGGTATGATCATGTGATGAAAGCTTATGATATGGCCGTAAAAGAGAAATATCAGTTCGGTACCTATGGAGATGCAATGCTGATCATATAAACACTGATTATACCATAAAAAAAAGAGGTTATCCGTTGAGTAGGGATAACCTCTTGTTTTTATGGTATATGACGGATTGTTAATTGTCAAGATTCACCTTGGTATCCAAGCGTTTGACGATGTAGCCGTATACAATCAGGGCGATCGCGGATATCAGGGCGATCGCGGCAAAATAGTACCAGATATAGTGAGCGTTACTACATGCTGCGTGCCATTCGGCCGGATCGGCGAATTTGTTTGGGTCCGGACAGTATTTATCCAACAGGTAGCCTGATAGTCCGAATCCCAGTATGGACGATAAGAACGCATCCAGATGACTGAATCCCAGGTATAAACCTTCTTCTCCTTTCGGGGCCTGTAATGAGAAATATTCCAGGTAGCGGGGAGAGATAAACGCTTCCGCTAAACCTTGAAATACGATACCGATGACCATCATAAAAGCCACCGGATGCATAGTGAGAATCGTACCGCCGCCGTTTAACAGATTGCCTGAAGCCATACACAAGGCAGAAACAGGCATGATAAACATACCGATAGTCATAGAGACGAGTGCTGTTTTTTTACGCATCATCTGAGTGATGAAGCTTACGGTCAGCACCACCACCAGCGGGTTTACATTGGCATACCACGATGGGGTAGAACCTTCGCCTGCCAGGCGGAGTACATATTTAGGCATAGTGGCGTATAATTGTTGCTGTACCATCCAGAATCCGGTGATGATAAGAATCAGTGCTATCAGGCGTCCGTTGCCGCATACTTTAATCAGTGAACGCCATATTGCTCTGATCGATTTTCCTTCACCGGAATGCTGGTTGCTCTTATAGAAGAAGTAGATGGCGATCAGCGCCAGTAGTGTCATTGTGGCCGAAAAGCAATTCAATACAATCAATCCTTCATCACCCATTGATTTTCGCAAAGGTTCTACAATGGTTTTACCGGAAAAGGCGCCTATATTGACCATCCCGTAGAAAATGGCAAATCCTTTGGCCCTTGTCGCTTCAGTAGTTTCTTTGGCTACTGTTCCCGAAATGACGCTTTTGATAAAAGCTCCTCCGATAACAATCAGCGCCATAATCGGAATAATAACATATCGTATGCTGCTCTCTGCAAGTCCGTGGAAAACTACCGTCGTCTCATAGTCAACCAGGCCTGCACCTTCCAGGTAAGTCGGAAAAAGAGTCAGCCCTCCGTAGCCTAATGTCAATAGCGTAAATGCGAGAAGCATTGAGTTCCGGAATCCGATCTTGTCGGCGAGGGCGCCTGCAAACGTGGGAAGCAAATAAAGACAGGCGGAAAATGTACCTGCAATAGCGGCGGCTTGTATGTCATTGAATCCTAAGATACGGCTCAGATAAAGGGTGATGACAACAAAAACGCCATAGTAGGCAGCCCGTTCGAAGAGCTCTACTGTATTGGCTATCCAAAAAGCTTTACTGAATTTAATTTTTTCCTTTTTTGCATCCATTGTACTCATATTAATTTTTACTTTTGTGTGGATTTTTCGTTTAAATAAGTGAGCGCCATATACCGGACAAAAATAACATAATTTTGGACTTCGGACTTGGTCTCATCTAAAATAGAGATAAACGGTACCGATTTTTAAAATGATTATTAATAAAAATAAGATGTTTATGAAAAAAATAAGAATGTTTTTTGTGGCTTTGGCAGCCGTTATGTTTGTACAGTGCGCTACTGTGCCGATCACAGGCCGGAAACAGATATTATTTATGCCGGAAAGCGAGATGGTACAGATGAGCCTGACCTCTTATAGTGAGTTTCTGAAAGAAAATAAGTTATCTACAAATGCACAAAATACCAAGCGGATAAAAGATGTCGGCGCCCGTATTTCGAAAGCGGTTGAGGCTTATTTAAAAGAGCAGGGAATGGAGTCGCTGATTGCCGATTTTAGCTGGGAATTTAATCTGGTGGTTAGCCAAGAGTTGAACGCATGGTGCATGCCCGGAGGGAAAGTGGTGTTTTATGAAGGAATATTGCCGGTGTGTAAAAATGATGATGGGATAGCAGTGGTAATGGGACACGAAGTTGCCCATGCCATAGCACGCCACTCTAACGAGCGGATGAGTCAGCAGATGTTGATCGAGGCCGGGACCAGTGCAGCGGCAACTGCTTTGAAAAATAAACCGGAAGCCATGCAGTCGATATTTAATACGGCTATCGGTCTCGGAGCGAATTACGGTGTTGTGTTGCCGTTTTCCCGGAAACAGGAGTATGAGGCCGACCGTTTAGGTCTTATTTTTATGGCCATTGCCGGATACAATCCCCAGGAAGCGGTAGATTTCTGGACGAGGATGTCGGTAGCTTCCGGAGGACAGCAGCAGCCGGAGTTTATGTCGACCCACCCATCCGATGATAACCGGATCGCCAATATTAAGGCGTTGATACCTGAAGCAATGAAATATAAAAAATAGATAAAGGATATCGGATTTCAAATGGTGGCGTAAATTGCTGGCCTTGGGTTGACTCAGGGGCAGTAATTAGCTTTTATGCGATCTGGAATTGTTATTCAAAAAATCAAAATAATATGCGGTGTACTATTTTAATTCTTTTTCTGGCTTTATATGGTACCGGCTTTGCCCAGGACCCAAGATTTTATCGTGATTTTACCGAATTGACCGATTCCAAGCCGGTTGATAAACAGGCATGGGAGAAATGTACGCTTCCGGTGTATGCGAGCTGGGGGTCGACGGATATACGTTACAGTAAGACCAATGTGCCGGATATTAAAAGAGAGAGCCGGACATGGAAGGGGACTGTATGGCGCGGAGAGCGTTGCAATGCCCAGGCGGTGGTCTGGTCTCCTGCCGGGGTCGAAAATATTAAGGTTGTGGCCGGCGCTCTGAAAGCTTCCGGCGGGAATATAATTCCGGCGTCGGCTATACGGACAAATTTTGTCCGTTATGTCATGACCGACGAGTTGAATAAAGATAAGAAGGGGACATGCGGCTACCGGCCCGACCGCACTAAGTTTGACTCATCTATTGTGGCCGATATTCTGGATGTGAAGACGGAGCATTTGATAAAGGCCCGCAATACGCAACCGGTATGGGTGAATATACGGGTGCCGGAAAATACGAAACCGGGGATATACCGGGGGAAAATTGATTTTGTATGTGACCGTTTTACCGTTCCTTCATTGGAGATCGAGCTAAAGGTGTCGGACAGGGTATTGCTTGTTCCGCGGGAGTGGTCGTTTGTGCTTGATCTGTGGCAGAATCCGTATGCTGTGGCGCGTTATCATAACCTGCCGTTATGGAGCGAAGCACATTTCGATGCGATGCGTCCGATGATGAAACAATTGGCCGACGCGGGCCAGAAAAATATCACGGCCACAATCATGAATGAGCCTTGGGGTGGGCAAACGGAGGATCATTTCGGGGCGATGGTAATGCGTATAAAGAGGCTGGATGGGAGTTGGACTTTTGATTATGCCGTATTTGACCGGTGGGTGGAGTTTATGATGAGTATGGGGATCGACCGGCAGATCAACTGTTATTCAATGATTCCCTGGAAGTTGTCGTTTCCATATTTTGACCAGGCTGCCGATGCGATACGGTTTGTGGAAGCAAAGCCGGGGAGTAGTCAATTCAGGGAATACTGGCAACCTTTTCTGGTCGATTTCGCCCGTCATCTGAAGGAGAAAGGGTGGTTTGAAATTGCAACCATTGCGATGGACGAGCGCCCGATGGACCAAATGCAGCAGGTGATCCGGTTGGTGAAAGAGTCGGACCCGGGATATAAGATCGCACTGGCCGGTTCCTACCATACCGAGCTGGAGTCGGATCTTTATGATTATTGTATCGCGTCAAAAGAGCTGTTTCCGGATAAGGTACTGGCAGAAAGAAAGGCGAGGGGTTTTGTAAGTACATACTATACCTGTTGCAGCGAGCCGTATCCCAATACGTTTACTTTTTCTTCTCCGGCCGAATCGGCCTGGCTTGGTTGGTATGCTGCGGCAAAAGGCTTTGAGGGGTATCTGCGTTGGGCGTATAACAGTTGGGTCAAGGAACCGCTGACCGATTCGCGCTTTCGGGCTTTCGGTGCGGGCGATTGCTACCTGATCTATCCTGCCGGTCGTTCATCCGTGCGGATGGAACGGCTGGTGGAAGGAATTCAGGATTTTGAGAAGGTGAGGATATTACGGGAGACCTATAAAAACAATCCGGCGAAATTAAAGGCACTGGATCGCATTCTTTCCGAATTTGCCATTTCAAGGCTGGCAAAAGAACCGGCAGCCGGGATGGTGAATAAGGCCCGGGAGAGTTTAAATAGATTATGATGACTAGTCCAAGAAATCGTTACAGAGATTTACGGGGCAAAATATGAACTGTTTCAACGCGTTGTAAACTTAAATTCGCAACGCGCTGATTTTTTAGGGAACTTTATTCGTTAATATTCAAGGATTATCTTTTAATAGACATACTCTAGAAGTTCACAGTATTTTTATGGATTTTATCATAATATTATGTACGAACGATTAATAAATCAGTAGTTCGGCTATAATTTCTGTAACCGAACTACTGATAATTAATCATTACGGATTAGCATATCGATCCGGGGAAAATATATAGGTATTGTTATATATATTCTTAAACATCATTCGAAAGTCAATTGTATATACTTTTATATCCGGATCAGGTATTTTGAACTTCATCGTTGAAATGAGTTTATCTTCTAATAATGAGTATTTAGATAAATCCAGATTTTTAAGTTTTTCGCCTCTTGTATAGAATGATATGTAAATTATTTCACCATGCTTATTTATTTTAAAACTTAATATAAGACTTTCATTCATTAGCTCTTCTATTTCGGCTGATGAAAATACCGTTTTGATAGCACGAAGTATTGCGTCATTACTGCTTGATATTTTCACATTTTTAAAAGCTGTAGATAACTTATCTTCATCAATACCTTTATTTGTACCCTTATATTGTTTCTCAAATTTATCTCTTAAAGCTTTATTCATTAAACTCCAAGGATCATTTTTCTTTAAATATATTTTATTCCCTACTTTAATATTCTGGTAAACGGTATTATTATAAACACTTGTAGACTGTGCGTATATATTTGCCGCTACGACAGTAAATACTAAAATTATAATTATTGTTCTCATAGCTTTAATTAAAATTAAACATGTCATTTATTACCTCAAGTAATGCTTCTAAAGTAACATTATTGGTTGTGGAGTTTCCATTGTTGCCAGCATCAAGAAAATACTCAATCATATCGTCATATCTTTCGTATAATAAATCTGTATTTATTGGCTGGGTATGATCAAAAAAATTAGTAACCCAATAAAGCCAATTTTTATAGTCACTTAGAGCCTCTTAATCGTCGTTATCAACAGCCATTGTATAATCAAGTTCATTCCATGGAGAATTAAACCCATTCATCATATCTTTAAAAACTTCAGCCTCAAACTCAACAGAAGTTTTTCCATTTACCACATATTGATTGGTACCTCCTGGATAATACCTGTCCTGATAGGCATGGAACAACTCTTCTATAAGTTGGTCTTCAGGGACATTATTGGCATTTCTAAAGGTCAGTGTATTAGTTGCTGGATTGTAAGATGCGAGATGAGGGTAATTAGGGTTGATCACGATCTTTACCGGCTTAATACTAAACGAATTTATTATTGGGTATAGTCCTGTACTATCAATAATGTGTTTTATCGCTATTCTTTGAGCATTGGTCATGGAAGAACTAAATTCATATTTAGGATCAAAAACATTGATATAGTCGCAAACACAAGGGAAGTTATCACAGTCATCGCATGTAGGAAGGGGTTCTCCACTACATCCTCCGTGAGTACAGCCGTTAATATAAAAATCATAAGGATTATTGACCATGCCATACCATATCATACCATGCCTCCATGCTGTAGCGTAACAGATCGGATATAGCCTCTCCCATATTGAAGATATTATGAGACATATAATACTCATCGCTATGCATCAATGCAACTATATCATTCAATATATGATAATCTTCCATCATGGAAGGTGTACAACTTGTCATAACTGTTTTTATGTGAGACCAGAAGGAAGACCAGGGCTGGTATGTTAGGGCAGGATTTACCAAACCATATTCGATCTGAGCTTCCGGCGAAGATTGAATATGGTAATAAATAGCACACCATACATAAACAACCGGACAACCACATGGCGCCTCCTCCTGGAAATCTCCGCAAAGGGCTTCTTCTATCATACTCAGATAACTCACGGCCTGGCCAAATTCACGCACAGTTTCCCACACGAGACGTCGGTCAACATAGGGACTCCATACCCAATTTGGTCCCGGATAACACCGTGTGCTTATGGAGTCCTGTACCGACTCTACCAATATCAGATTTACCGTACGATCGTATGATCTTGCCGAAACTACCCGGTCTTTTTGCCTCTCTTTTTTCGCTCTTATAGGATAAGCGCCGGAGTAGTTTTTATAGCGGGCAAAGAGTGTACGGGTACATTCCAACGTA
>JAVBLD010000001.1:0-163642 GCA_031553705.1 Marinifilaceae bacterium
AAAAATGAAGGTAGGTAAAAACAGATAAACCAAAATAAAAATGACCCCGTCGGCCAGGATACTTTGGGGGTCAAAATAAAAAATTTTAAGGGGTCAACTTCGCATTGGCGCACGGGGTCAACGCGCGCTGGATTTTCCAAATGCAGCGTTTTTCCATTTTTTGCATTTTATAGTAAACGAGGGCTAATGACAGGTTAAAACAAAACGACTATGAGCCCTCGAAAATACTCCGGAGTGACCATAAATTTGCTTCATTTTGTTTAACCTTTTTAGAAATTTAAATTTTTAAATATATGAAAAAGTTATTAGTTGTATTTCCGTCGTTTTGCCTGTTGGCATTAGGATTCTCCTCCTGCCTGGATGATGAAGATCCGGTATATTATTATATCGACGAACCTGCTATGGTAAAATATGAAGATCAAAAGCCGATGCTTGAAACGGCATGGGGAACTTATTATGCACCCTATCTGTCCGACACATTGAGAACCGATGATTATCTGTGGACTCATTTTATTATCGACACCAGAAACCAGCCCGATCCGAACCTATTTCAGGTGTCCGATTTAAGATATAAAAAGATCGGGATGAAACCGGTCCGGATCATTTCAAGCGATATGCAGGACGAATTCAATGAACCGATCGAAGCCGCCGTTCTGTATAAAAGCTACATCGATAGTGTATTGTTTTTCGGATTTGAACACAAATCGCTTGACAAAAGCGCCGTATATGAATATGAACTGATCTGTAACACCGATTCTATTGTGCGGGTAAACGGAAAGGATATTCCTAAATTATACCTGAGAGCTAAAAAAACCGGCACTTCTTCCGATTTAAGAACATCCGACGTCCGTCATTTCGGGTTTAACATGGCACCTTTCGTAAAGGCAAATTTCCATGAAGGTTCCGATGTGGTATTGAGTATTTATTACAAAACAGGAACTTCGGCACAAGGAGTCGACATTTACAAATCTTTTATAAAGAATCCCATTTTATGGAAACCATAAAATATAAAAATAATCTTATTTATCGGATCGATAAATAGATTGTAAGCTATTTTTGCAGATGAAGCAGTGAGTGAAACGCGGTGTATCCGGTTTTTATCTGTTATTCCGGTTTATATTATACTAAGAGAGAAATGACTGAATTAGAATTGATAGACGGTTGCCGGCGAAGAAATAATTCCTCGCGCCGGCAACTCTATGAATTTTATGCTCGACAGATGATGGGTATCTGCTTCCGTTACACAGGCGACAAGACAGTCTCTCAAGATCTGTTGCACGATGGTTTTCTCAAAATATTCGAATCCTTTGACTCCTTTCAATATCGGGGAGAGGGTTCCCTTAGGGCATGGATAAGTAAGATATTTACCAATGCATGCCTTGGATATCTGAAGAAAAACAATACCCTGAACAAACCGGTTCCACTGGAAGAATGGCATGAAAATAATATCACAGTCGAAAAAGAAGATTTCGACCCGATCCCGGACGATATACTGATCCGGCTTATCTCGGAACTTCCGGCAGGCTACAGAACGGTATTCAACCTATATACTTTTGAAGAGATGTCGCATAAGGAAATTGCCAGAGTTATGGGTATTAAAGAAAGTTCGTCCCGTTCGCAACTTTCAAGGGCAAAAATAATCCTGTCCGAAAAAATAAAAAAATACACGTTACAATATGGATAAAGAAAAAGACATATTAGCCAGAATTTTCCGTGATAGGCTCAGGCATTACGAACACCCCGTTGAGGACGACAGAATATGGGCGGCAATCGAGCGCGATCTGCCTGGAGCCGGAACAGTACCGAAACGTGCGCTATGGAAAAAAATCGCACTTTCAGCAGCTGCTGTTATTGCTCTATTGATATGTCTGAGCCCGCTTATGAAAAATGATGAAATGACCGGACCGGCTTCCCTAGGTACTGTTGTCTCCGACAGCCGTAATTCTCCTTCGGAAACGATCTCCAACAAACCTGCCATGCCTGGAAAACAAGCAACTCCTGTACAAATGGCGAATGCCGGTTATCCGGTACGGATAGGGAGTATAGGCAACTCGAAAAAAGAAGCAAAAGAAAAACCGGAAACCATTCCGGCCATTACACCGGAAGAAAAAAACGATCCGGAGATAAACGATACAAAAATAAATCCCAAAGAATCAACACCAAAACAAGATAAACCAAGATCCGGCGTGTCGGCAGAATTTACCGGACCTCGTCCCGTCATTAAGAAAAAAAACAATAAATTTTCGATTGCCCTTGTCATGGGAAATGGTATCGCCCCCTCCGAAGCCGAAAAAACAAATTATTTCAGATACAATTTATATGCCGATTCGGATCTAGACAAAATATATATGATGAATCAAGACAATACGACGGTAACCAATACCAAACACAATGTCCCGGTTTCGGTCGGATTCTCGGTCCGTAAATATCTCATGGACAATTGGGCGCTGGAGAGCGGATTGGTATACACCTATCTCTCCTCGACCGAAACACTAAGTGACAACAACGGAGAGTCCTGGAAAAAGAAAATAGAGTTACATTACCTCGGGCTGCCGTTAAAAGCCGTTTATTCATTCTATAATACCGGCAACTTCTCCCTATATGCCATTGCAGGCGGTATGGGTGAAATATGCATATACAGAAAGAAAACGGACGAGACCAGCGGTTCGGTAAAACAGTTGGATATTCCTGAGATACAATGGTCTGTTTCAGCGGGTGCAGGTCTCAATTACCAACTTGTAAAGCGGATACATCTATTTGCGGAACCTGGTATCGTCTACTACTTTGACGACGGCAATGATGTACAAACGATCAGGAAAAAGATACCTTTCAATTTCAACATACAGTTTGGCCTTCGTTTAGCCTACTAGAAACTGTACTTTATTATTCACACTAAAATACACATTATGAAAAAACTATTAATCTGTTGTATTGTTCCATTATTATGGGCATGTTCCAATGACGATAAGGGGAAAGAGACTCTACCCGATGCAAAACCCATTGAACTGCGTGCAGAGTTAGTCCCCAAAATCAAGCAGGATAATCTATTTGCTTTCGACCTGTTTAAGCAAGTACACCTGTCGGACGAATCAGATAATATTTTTATCTCCCCATTAAGCGTAAGCATGGCTTTAAGCATGGCACTTAACGGAGCAATAGGGGAAACACGGGAGGAAATGGAGAAAACCTTGCGTATTTCAGGCTTTTCGATCAATGAGATCAACGAATACTGCAAAACTTTGCGGGAAGCCCTGCTAAAAGTCGACCCATCCACCGAATTTTCGATTGCCAACTCAATCTGGTACCGGTCCGGCTTTCCGGTAGAGAGCGACTTCCTACGCGCAAACCGGACATCTTTTTATGCGGAAGTAAATGACGCCGACTTTTCCGATCCAAGCACTTTAACCCGCATCAATAAATGGTGCGCCGATAATACCCGGAACAGAATCCCAAAAATCTTGGATCAGATTTCCGAGCAGGCAGTCATGTTCCTCATAAATGCAATATATTTTAAAGGAATATGGAGGTCGGAATTCAATAAGGATCAAACATTCGCCGGTGATTTTTTCCACGAGAACGGTACGAAGCAAACTGTACAGATGATGAAGCAAACCGGGTATTTTAAATACTATGCGGATAACGTAGCAGATTATCTGACATTGTCTTATGGAAACGGAGCATTCAGTATGAGAGTGTTGCTGCCGGTCGAAGGCAAAACCGTTGAAGATGTAATCAATCAACTGAATCCCCAATCTTGGTATTCTTCTTTTAACGGATCCATTGCAAAAATAAATTTACAGATTCCACGCTTTAAAGCCGAATGTACATACAAGCTGGAAGAGAAAGTATTACCGGAGATGGGAATGCGGATCCCGTTTTCGCAGTATGCCGATTTTACCGGAATATATAAAGGCGGCGACATAGCCATATCGAAAGTAGTTCACAAAACCTACCTGTCGGTTGACGAAAAAGGAACTGAAGCTGCCGCCGTAACCAGTATTGAAATAGATATCACCTCTTCAGGACCCAATGTCCCGGAACATTCAATCGATTTTTTTGTCAACAAACCCTTTGTTTTTGTCATTCAGGAAAACAGCACGGGAGCTATCCTGTTTATAGGTTCGATAAAAAGTATATAAATACAACGGAGGCGCGTTTTTTTCCGCGCCTCTGTTTATCTTAACTCCGGATACGATCTTCAAAAGCAGAGAGTGCAGCCTTCGCCCCCTCTCCGATAGCAATAACAATCTGCTTATAAGGTACGGTAGAAACATCCCCGGCAGCATAGATTCCCGGCACATTTGTCCGGCAATAACTATCGATTTCTATTTCTCCGCAACGGTTAACCTGTACGGTCTCCCGAAAAACAGTACTATTCGGTATCAACCCGATTTGTATAAAAACACCGTCCAGTTCAACAACCCGTTCCTGTCCGGTTTGCCGGTCCCTTACCTGTATTCCGACAACCTTATCTCCATTTCCCAATATCTCCGTAGTCTGCGAGCTTAAAAAAATCTCCACATTCGGAAGACTTTTGGCTTTTTCCTGCAATACCCGGTCAGCTTTCAACTCGTCAAGAAACTCAAAAACAGTTACTTTCGAACAAATACCGGCCAGGTCGATCGCCGCTTCGATACCCGAATTACCACCGCCTACCACCGCCACATGCTTCCCTTTATAAAACGGTCCGTCGCAATGCGGGCAAAAAGCCACGCCCCTTCCGATATATCCTGCTTCTCCGGGCACGTTCAACTTACGCCAACCGGCGCCGGTTGCAATGATCAATGCCGGAGCGGTAAACTTCTCCCCGCCGGCAGCAGTAATCACCTTTTCTTTCCCTTCGATCTCTACTTTTTCCACCCGGCGATGCTCCAACACCTCGATCGGATATTGCCGGATATGCTCCTTCAGATTGCTTGCCAGTTCTTCTCCCGTTGTTCCGCAGACAGAAATCAGGTTCTCTATTCCTACGGTCTCTTTTACCTGGCCGCCCATCCGTTCGGCGATAACAGCCACTTTCAACCCCTTCCGGGCCGAATAAATCGCTGCAGACGCACCGGCGGGACCACCGCCGACAACAATCACGTCATACGATCTTGCAGCAACATCTCCAATAACTTCATATCCGTACTGGGCTTCCAGTTTAGCCAGTAGCTCACCGAAGTCTCCGCGTCCCACATGCAAAAGTTTACCATCCGCAAATACGGAAGGCACTCCCTGGATTTTCAACGCCTCTACCTCAGCCTGATTGATCGCGCCATCCACCATCTCATGGGTGATATGATCATTCAGTATGGTCATGGTATTCAATGCCTGCACCACATCCGGACAGTTGGTACATGTAAGGGAAACATAAGTAGTCAGGTGAATCGGCCCCTTCAAAGCTTTGACCCGCTTGCGGGTATGCTCGTCAGGAAAGTTTTTTCCCTTATCATCGCTGTTCAGGATAGCCAATAGCAAGGAGGAGAACTCATGGCCATTGGGAACTCCTCTAAATTTGATCCCGGTTTTCTCACCATTTTTTGATATTATAAACTCCAGGCCGGCTCCTTCACTCACCCGGCACGATATCTTATCGGAACAGGAGGCAAGATCCTCCAGAAGCTCCAGCAATTCACTCCGGCTTTCGTGTTGTGAAGACACGGTAATATCCAATGTATAACTAGATTCCAACCTTCCGAGAATACCCCGTAGCTGATCTTTTAAAGTTGTTTCTAACATCTTTTCTCCTCCTTAATATTTGCCATTTACCTGTCAGATCTTACCCACCAGATCAATACTTGGCTTCAATGTAGCATCCCCCTTTTTCCACTTGGCAGGACAAACCTCCCCATCGTGAGTAGCCACAAACTGTGCAGCCTCCACCTTCCGGAGCAATTCGTCGGCATTCCGGCCGATACCGTTGTCATGTAGCTCTGCAATTTTAATTTTTCCCTCCGGATTCACCAGGAAAGTTCCGCGATAAGCCATCCCCTCCTCTTCAATCATTACCCCAAATGCCCGGCTCAACGCTCCGGTAGGGTCCGCCAGCATCGGATATTTGATCTTACGGATCGATTCCGAAGCATCGTGCCACGCTTTATGTACAAAATGCGAATCGGTGCTTACCGAATAAATCTCTACTCCGAGAGCCTGAAACCGGTCATATTTTTCTACCATATCGACCAACTCCGTCGGACAAACGAAAGTAAAATCGGCAGGATAAAAGAAGAAAATAGCCCACTTACCTCTTACATCGTTACTGCTTATTGACTTAAAACTACCGTTTTGAAAAGCCTGAACCTTAAATTCAGGAAGCTGAGAATTAATAATTGGTTCCATAAAATTATCTATTTAAAAAATACTGTTCTGTGAAAACAAAGATTCATAGATTTTACACACAATCAAAATTTTTTCAATAGATATTATTTATAATGGAATAGAAGATAAATATATCAAATACACATAACACTAGTTATCAGCTAATAAAATAAAGGAGTACTGAATAGATAAAAATAAAAGAGAGACTCTGTTTTTAATTCAATTTGTTTTCCGCTGTATATGCCTAATCATGTCAGTAACCCATTTTCTCGGCACAAAACGAAGCAGAAATACCATTTGTCGGTTGGACTTGCCATAAATGGCAACCGTCTTTCCCTTTTCCATACATTTATACCCGTATGCAGCCACTTGCGCAGCAGACGGAAGTGTTCCAAAGCTTTTGAACAACATTGAAGAAGAAAGCCCTGCCGCATCCTCAAAACTTGTCTTTGTCGGTCCCGGACACAATGTAGTCACCGTTATCCGGCAATCTTTAGCTTCATTGGCAAGCGCTTGGGAAAAAGAGAGCACATAAGCCTTGGATGCATAATAAACAGCCATCAGCGGTCCTGGCATAAAACCGGCCACAGAAGCCACATTCATAATTTTTCCGGGACCTTGTCCGACCATTTTCCGGTACACCAGTTTAGTCAACCGGGTCAGTGCCATTATATTGACCTGAATCAGATCGGTTTCCCGCTTCAAATCGGTCTGGTCAAAGGAACCGAATACTCCAAATCCGGCATTATTGATCAATATACCGGGTACTATCTGCTTGGACTCCAACATAGCGGCAATCCTCTCCGGAGCATCCGCCTCCGACAGATCACATGGAAAAACCTCCACCCGGACCGAAAATTTAGCTTCCCACTCCTTCTTCAATTGGGTCAACTTCTCTTCATTACGGGCCACCAATACGAGGTTATTCCCTTTAGATGCGGCAATCGATGCCAATTCCAGACCGATTCCGCTTGTAGCTCCCGTGATAAGTGCATAAGATGACTGTTGCATAGGATTGTTATATTTAAAAATTCATCCGGATAAAACTGTTAAGGCTATATACGAACTCTTCCGGACATACGTTGCAATTATATATGATATGAACGAATTATTTAAACAATACAAGTTCGACATATCATTAGCAAAGGTCCGGGCAAAAATAGAGATTAAACTTTATTGCAACAAAAAAAAGAGCAAAACAGTACAACTCAAAAACGGATATCCGGAAATAAAAACGGTATCGAATATTGGCCCGTATCAATCACAAAAACAAAAAATAACACATAAAAATTCTGACTATGATTAAAGTTGCTATCAACGGGTTTGGGCGGATCGGACGCCTTGCCCTCCGTAAGATGCTGGAAAGCAAAACTCTGGAAGTTGTCGCGATCAATGATTTAAGCATGCCCTCAATGTTGGCGTATCTGCTTAAATATGACTCTATCCAGGGAGTTTGTAATGCAAAAATCGATTTCACCGAAAAAACCTTAATTGTAAACGGCAAAGAAATCGCCATTTATTCCGAACGTGTACCGGAAGAATTGCCGTGGAAAAAGCATCAGATCGACCTGGTACTGGAGTGCACCGGCATATTCGAATCTAAAGAAAAATCCTCCGCACACCTGGAAGCAGGTGCCCAAAAAGTCATTATCTCAGCACCCTCCGGCCATGATGTAAAAACAATCGTTTACAGTGTAAATCATGGCATTCTGACCAAGGACGATCGCATCATCAGCTGCGCCTCGTGCACAACCAACTGCCTGGCTCCACTGGCAAAAGTCCTTGACAATTATTACGGCATCATTACGGGCCAAATGACAACCATCCATGCATATACCAACTCACAACCCTTAATGGACACACCCGATCCAAAGGTAAACTACCGTAAATCAAGAGCCGCCGCCGACAATATTGTCCCTTACTCTACCGGAGCGGCAAAAGCCATCGGACTGGTCATCCCCGAACTACAAGGGAAACTCGACGGTTCATCCCAACGGGTACCGGTTCATGCGGGCTCCGTTGTAGAGCTATTCACCATACTGGAAAAGAAAACAACCGTCAAAGAGATCAACCAAACGATGAAAGGCGAAGCAAACGAATCATTCGGCTACACCGAAGAATCTATCGTCTCCAGCGATGTCATCGGAATGAGTTACGGTAGCCTTTTCGACGCTACCCAGACAAGGATCGCCGCAGCCGGTACCCACCAACTGGTCAAAACTGCCGCCTGGTACGACAACGAAATGTCATTCGTATCCCAAATGATCCGCACCGCCGAATACTACGGGGCGCTGTAAAATCTCACAGCAACCGTTTTAACCGAATACCCTAATTTAACTTGAACAAAAAGTTAAATTAGGGTATTCATGTTTGGGCAATCAAGCAAGAAAAGACTTCGATGCTGGAAAGGAATAAAAAAGGACTGTCATAACTTTTTTCATTGTTAGAGACAGCCCCTTATGATATCAGAAATTATACGGTTATTTCTTTTCGCCGTATACCATATCGGCGCGGCGTTTATAACCTTCATATTTCCATTTTGCGTCGTTCTCGGTGATGGCAAACAGATGTTCAGCATCGGCCGGAGCGGCTTTCAACAGGGAGTTGAAGCGAACTTCACCCATCAGGAATTCGCGGAACTTGGAGTAATCCGGTTCTTTTGAATCGAGCTGGAACGGGTTCTTGCCTTCTACTTCCAATTGCGGGTTGTAGCGATACAATTGCCAGTAACCACAGTCAACGGCCTTTTTCTCTTCCTGTTGCGATTTGCCCATGCTGGCCTTCAACCCGTGGTTGATACAAGGAGCGTAAGCAATGATCAGGGACGGGCCGGGATAAGCCTCGGCTTCCTTGATCGCTTTCAGGTATTGAGCCTGATTAGCGCCCATCGCTACTTGTGCTACATATACATAACCGTAGGACATTGCCATTGCACCAAGGTCTTTTTTGCGTACACGCATACCTGAAGCGGCAAATTTAGCAACGGCACCTACCGGTGTCGATTTCGAAGCCTGCCCTCCGGTATTGGAGTATACCTCGGTATCCACAACCAATACGTTTACATTCTGACCGGTAGCCAGTACGTGGTCCAAACCGCCGTATCCGATATCATACGCCCATCCGTCACCCCCGAATATCCACTGGGATTTCTTCGTGAAATAAGGTTTCAATACGATGATATCTTTTGCAACAGGAGCTTTCTCTTTTGCCAAAGCGACAGTCATTGCATCGCTGACAGCGATGGTCTTATCGCCATCCTCATAGGCATCCAACCAGGCTTTTACGGCAGTCTGTGTTTCCGCAGAGAAGGAAGAGAGATTTTCCTCCAGCAACCGTTTTGCTCTTTCGCGCAAGCGGTTGGCACCTTCGGCCATACCGAAGCCAAATTCGGCGTTATCCTCAAACAGGGAATTTGCCCAGGCCGGTCCGCGTCCGGTTTTGTAGTTTGTGCAATAAGGTGTAGAAGGTGCCGATCCGCCATAGATAGAAGAACAACCGGTCGCATTGGCCACCATCATCCGTTCGCCGAACAGTTGGGTGATTGCTTTGATATACGGTGTTTCTCCACATCCGGCACAAGCGCCTGAGAATTCAAACAGCGGCTGGATAAACTGTGAATTTTTTACATTGCTGGGTTCAACCACATGCTTGTATCCCACTTTTTGATCCATATAGCGAAACCTTTCGATTTCAGCTTCCTGGGTCTCAAGCGGCTTCATTTCCAAAGCCTTGGTTTTTGCAGGACATACTTCGGCACAGTTTCCGCAACCGGTACAATCCAACGGGGTTACCTGAATCCTGAATTTATAACCGGCCAACTCTTTGCCTGCCGTATCCTTCACTATGGTTCCCGCCGGAGCGGCAGCCACCTCTTCCTGGGTCAACAGGAACGGACGGATAGCAGCGTGAGGGCAAACATAAGCGCACTGATTACACTGAATACAATTGTCGGCTATCCATTCCGGTACATTCACGGCAATACCGCGTTTTTCAAATTTAGCGGTACCGGCAGGGAACGTTCCGTCTTCGTAGTTAGCGAAAGCGCTCACCGGAAGGTTGTCACCTTTCTGGGCATTCATTACATCCACCACTTTACGGATAAATTCAGGACGGGATTCGTCATGAACAGGAGTTTCGTCGGACAGGTTCTTCCACTCGGCAGGAACCGTAACCTTGATCAGATTCTTGTCATCTCCACCTGCATCCACTGCAGCATAGTTCATTTTAAGCACAGCCTCTCCCTTAGTACCGTAACTCTTGTCGATAGCAGCTTTCATCTCTTTCACTGCCAGTTCGTAAGGAATCACATTGGTAATTTTGAAGAAAGCCGATTGCATAATCGTATTGGTACGGGTACCTAATCCCAGATCCTGTCCGATTTTGGTACCATTGATGATATAAAACTTGATATCATTCTGTGCAAGGTACTTTTTCATTGCCACCGGCAAGTGTTTTTTAGTCTCCTCTTCATCCCAGATTGAATTCAACAGGAATGAACCGCCTTTATGCAATCCTTTCAATACATCATACATGTGTATATAGGCAGGCACATGACAAGCCACAAAGTCAGGAGTCGTAATCAGATAGGTAGAGTGAATCGGTTTGCTTCCGAAACGCAGGTGAGATGCGGTAAACCCGCCTGATTTCTTCGAATCGTAAGCAAAATAAGCCTGGCAATATTTATCGGTAGATTCACTGATAATTTTGATTGAGTTCTTGTTGGCACCTACCGTACCGTCAGATCCCAAACCATAGAATTTAGCTTCGTAAATATCCGAAGATGTTACCTTTACTTCCGGCTCAATCGGAAGTGAGTGGAAAGTAACATCATCCACAATTCCTACTGTGAAATTATTTTTAGGCTCGTTCATTGCCATGTTTTTGTATATGGCAATAATCTGGGACGGGGTAACATCTTTTGAACCCAATCCGTAACGGCCGCCTACGATCAACGGAGCATTCGCTTTTCCGTAGAATACATCCCGTACATCCAGGTACAATGGATCACCGTTAGCTCCCGGCTCTTTGGTACGATCAAGCACCGTAATACGTTTTACCGTTTTCGGCATAGTTTCCATCAAATACTTAGCCGAGAACGGACGGTACAGGTGTACTGCAATCATACCCAGTTTCTGGCCACGGGTATTCTGGTACTCTATTACCTCTCTGATCGTTTCGGTCACAGATCCCATCGCAATGATGATCTGCTCGGCATCCGGAGCTCCGAAATAGTCGAAAGGACGATATTTTCTTCCGGTCAAAGCGCTGATCTGATCCATGTACGAGGATACGATATCCGGTACGGCATCATAATACTTATTGCTTGCCTCGCGTCCCTGGAAGTAGATATCCGGGTTCTGAGCAGTCCCTCTTGTAACGGGGGTGTCCGGATTAAGTGCCCGGTCTCTGAATGCCTGAAGGGCCTTCATATCTACCAGTTTGCGCACATCCTCCATATCCAATGCTTCGATCTTCTGCACTTCGTGAGAGGTACGGAATCCGTCGAAGAAATTCAGGAACGGTACTCTTGATTTAATTGCCGTCAAATGGGATACAGCCGAAAGATCCATCACTTCCTGTACGGAACCTGATGCCAGCATCGCAAATCCGGTCTGGCGGGCAGCATATACGTCGGCATGGTCGCCGAAAATGCTCAATGCATGGGCAGCCAATGCACGGGCACTCACATGGAACACACAAGGCAACAGCTCTCCTGCAATCTTATACATATTCGGGATCATCAGCAATAGTCCTTGCGATGCCGTATAGGTAGTAGTCAAAGCACCGGCCTGAAGCGAACCGTGCACAGCTCCCGCCGCACCTGCTTCAGACTGCATTTCAACCAGACGAACCGTCTCACCGAACATGTTCTTTTTTCCTTTTGCCGCCCATTCGTCAACATTCTCTGCCATTGGCGAAGACGGAGTGATCGGATAAATACACGATACTTCACTGAACATATAGGCTATATGCGCAGCAGCAGCGTTACCGTCACAAGTAATAAACTTTTTTTCTTTTGCCATTTTTTTAAAATTAAATCCGTTAACTTATCTATCCTCCTATATTTATCTAATTTTAGATTTCCAATTTTTAGGCTATCCCTTTTCTCAATACACAAATCCAGCCAGCCACAAGGGAATGATGTTCTTTTTTCCGCGTTCGATCATATCCTCCATCACAATCGTAGAGGGATTAACTTTTTCTCCTCCTCCCTCTTGGCATATATCCACCCCATAGGTGCCGTTTACCAGGAAATCGGCATGATCGGTATAATTGATCCGGGCGACCGGACACAACTGGCTCAGGAAAAATGATTTCCGGACAGTCGCAGTATCTACCTCATCCAGACAGACTGCATAAAGCAGATTGGGGTTATGAACATATAATTTCTTAGGTTTCCTTCCGCAATTATCCCCATTATCCGTATCATAAAGAAGCGTTAGTAAACGGGCATCCTTCATGTAATTCAAATAGTTCAATACGGTGGCACGGGACACTCCGATCTCATTGCTCATCTTGCTGATATTGACGTTACAATTATTCTCCGTTGCCGTAATATAGAGCAACTGCTTTAATTTTATCAGGTATTTTAAATCGATCTGACTGCTGTAGGGAATATCAAACTCCAATGTTAGGTTGATATTTTTCAACAGATAATCGGTGTGCGATTTTTCCTCCAAATATATTGGATAATATCCATATTCCAAATAGTTTCCAAAATGAGCCAGCGGACGGGTTACCTGCAGGATATTTTCCACAATCCGCTCATGGCCGTTCACGATCTCATCGAAAGAGTAAACCGGAAAAGTGTGGCCGGTTTCCAGTTCAAGAAACTCCCTGAATGACAATCCGCTGAGATTATACATATCCACAACACCCTTCAGGTTTGTATTCGATCTGATCCGTAAAATAGAAGAAGAAGTAAAGATTATCTGTAAATCGGTAAATGCATCATAGCACGCCCTTAATTCGCGATCCCATTCCGGGTATTTATGTATCTGATCCAGAAACAACACTTTACCCCCTAATTTATAGAAACGTTCTACAAAATGGAACAGTCCCTCCCTGGCGATAAAAAGATTATTGACATTTACATACAGACAACAAGGATCCTCCGAATGGTACGCCCTGGCATAATCCAGTAAAAAACTGGTTTTCCCCACCCCACGGCTACCTTTTACAGCAATCAACCGGTTTGTCCGGTCGATCTGGTTTAAAAGTCCGCGATGTATAACAGACACGCGCTCTTTTACAAGGGTATTATAAGTGGTTTGTAGGCTATTCATTCTGCAATTTTGTTGTACAAAAATACGAAAAAAAGGATCATTTTGCCATCTGAAGATTACAAAATAAGATTTAGAATGCTATTTAGAAATATTATAAATATCCTATTAAATTTTAAATCACTGATATTGAGCAAAACACAATCAATTCATAGATAAACACTATGTATTAATAAAAAATATCAATTTGTTTTATGCCAAAACAGTCGTAATATTGAAGTATAAAAACAAAAGTAAGTAACCTGCCGTATGACTAGAATCAGGAATTAAAAAATAGTTATTCAACTCTTAAATTTAGAATATAATTATGGCAACAGTTAATTTAAAAGGAAATAGTGTACAACTGAAAGGCACATTCCCCGCAGTCGGAAGTGAAGCTCCGGATTTTTCACTGGCAAAAAGCGATCTGAGTGAGTTATCTTTAGGTGAGCTGAAAGGGCAGCGGGTTGTTTTGAATATCTTCCCCAGCCTTGATACGCAAGTATGTGCGATGGCTGTCCGGAAATTCAATACGATGGCCGCTCAAATGAAAAATATCGTAGTCCTTGCAATATCCAAAGACCTCCCTTTCGCAATGGGACGTTTTTGCACAACGGAAGGAATCAATAATGTCACTCCGTTATCGACGTTCCGCAACCACACGTTCGGCGAAAAGTACGGAGTAGAGATTGCGGATAGTCCGATGGCCGGTCTGCTGGCACGCGCCGTAATCATTGTTGATGATAAAGGTAAAATCATCTATAGAGAACTGGTGGATGACATTGTCCACGAACCAAATTACGATGCGGCATTAGCAGCACTTAGATAAGAAGAAGGGGATAAGATAAAAGAGGGCAAGAAGCAGGAAAAGGAAAAAATCTAAACCCTTCCTACCCCCCAACCTTGCCCTCTGTACCCTATTCCTTTTATCTTATTTCCTGTGTCTTTTTCAATGCTTTTTCCATTTTTTCAATTTGTTTCGGATATTTTTCCGCCACATTTATCTGTTGTCCGATATCTTTTCTGACATTAAACAGTTGCGGTTCCTTCGTTTGTCCGGATTCAGTTTCGGCTACACAATAGCCCGGCCTTATCATCGGCGGTATATAGATCCAATCCCCTTCCCTGCATGCCACATTTCCTCCTGTACCTTCCAATACAAGGAACTCACGCCCTTTTTTCGATTTACCCAATAGCGCCGGAAGCAGATTCCTGCTATCTTGTGCTCCACTTTCGATCCCCAGCATCGAAGCAAACGAAGCAAACAGATCCATCTGGCAGATCAGAGCTCCGGACTGTCCGGGCTTTACTCTTGCCGGCCAACGTAACATAAACGGCACATGGGTTCCCCCATCATACGAGCTGTATTTTCCACCTCGCAGTGGTCCAGCCGGTTTATGATCGCCCAGTTTCTGGATAGCCTGATCTTTATAACCATCATCCAATACCGGACCATTATCGCTTGAAAAAATAACAATCGTATTATCGGCCAATCCCTGTTCATCCAGTATTTTTAAAAACTCACCGACGTACCAGTCAGCCTCCAGGATAACATCACCGCGAGGCCCCATCGTGGATTTTCCGGCAAATCGGGCATTCGGGACGCGCGGCACATGGGGTTCGTGTAAAGCATAATAAAGAAAAAACGGTTTGTCTTTATGTTCTTTTACAAACGTCGCAGCTTTTTCCAGAAAAATATCCGCCATATCTTCGTCAACCCAAAGCGCCGACTTTCCGCCGCGCATATATCCGATCCGGGAAATTCCGTTGGTAATCGATTGATCATGGCCATGGCTCGGATGTATCTTCAGCAGTTCGGGATTCTCTTTTCCGGTAGGCTCTCCGGGAAAATTCCTTTGATAGCTCACCTCTATCGGGTCGTTCGAATCCAGGTTGGCCACCCGTCCGTTTTCGACAAACACAGTAGGCACACGGTCATTCGTCGCAGCAGTAATAAAAGAGTAGTCAAATCCCACTTCACGGGCTCCCGGATCGATCGCCTGATTCCAGTTAACATTCCCGCGACCGAGCCCCAAATGCCATTTCCCGACAACACCGGTCACATAACCGGCCTGTTGTAGCATCTGAGGTAATGTAGGCATTCCTTCCTGAATAATCAACGGTGCATTTCCTTGCAACACCTGCGCGTTATTCCGCCAAGGATACCTGCCGGTGAGCAAAGAAAAACGACTCGGTGTACTGGTTGCCGAAGTAGCATATCCGTTACCGAAACGCACCCCTTCATTAGCAATCCTGTCAATACCGGGCGTCCTGATTACCTTGGCTCCATAGGCACTGATATCTCCGAAACCCAAATCGTCCGCCAGAATCACAATAATATTCGGAAGCTTGTTTTTGTCTTTATCTGTCTTCTCCGCACCATCTGCCACAAAACAACAACCGGCAAGCGGTAAAAAAGACAATATCTCCTTTGTCACCATAGTTACGATTTTTAAATAAATAAGCACTAAACGGCAGAAATAATTTTTAGTCTCTGTTATCCCCTTTTTGTTTCTCATCCTGCAATAACGGCCAGTTAGGGTCGTAAAGGTGGGCACGTTCCATTAATCCCAGCAACTGTTTCACAATACGCGGATTCTGTTCCGTCACATTATGTTTTTCAGACGGATCCAATGCAATATTATACAGTTCCAGTTTGGCCTTATCTCCTTTAGACACATCCAAACGGATCAGTTTCCAGTCTCCTTTCCGGACTGCCTGCCGGCCACCCTGTTCCTGAAATTCAAAATAAAGATAATCATGACTTTTCTGTTTCCCCTTGCCGGTTAACAAAGGCAGCAAACTAACCCCATCGGTCCTCCCTGCTTTTCCGTCAGTCATCCCGGCAAAAGTAGGCATCATATCCCAGAACGAACAGATAAAATCAGTCTCCCCTCGACGTATAATATCCGGCCACACGGCAATAAACGGTACCCGTATCCCTCCTTCATACAGGTCTCTCTTATAGCCCCGGAATATCCCGTTGCTATCAAAAAAGTCCGGATCGGCTCCTCCTTCTCGATGGGGCCCGTTGTCGCTGGTAAATATAATGATCGTATTATCGTACAATCCCAACTCTTTTAATTTTGCCACCACTTGTCCGACATATACATCCAGGCGATAAACCATCGCCGCAAACATAGCATGCGGTTCTTTCTGGGAGCAATACCCACCTCTCCGGAAGTTTGGCCCGGAATCGCATCCTACATACGGAGTTTCGGGGTACATCCCCCTGAATTTCTGAATAACACTATCTTCCGGCACAAGCAGTTCGGCATGAGGCAAAACATAAGGCAGAAACAGAAAAAACGGTTTATCTTTGTTCCGGTCCAAAAATTCTAATCCTTTCCGCTGAATCATATCCTGAGTATACACGCCATACCCACCGTTAGCATTCGACGGCAGATCTATCCGTTTATCGTTTTCCCATAAGTGATCGGCATAGTAATTATGAGCCAGCAACTGGCAATTGAATCCGAAAAAGTCATCCACACCCTGATTATTGGGATCACCCTCTGCTCCAGGCGCTCCCAGGCCCCACTTTCCAAACGCTCCGGTCGTATAACCGGCGCGTTTAAATACCCTGAATATCGATTCGATGTTGGCCGGTAACGACATCTGCCCCTCCGGCTCCACCTCCCGGTTACCCCGGATCGGAGTATGTCCCGTATGTAATCCCGTAATCAGTGCGGAACGCGATGGAGCGCTAACCGTCGTTCCTGAATAGCATTGCGTAAACCGCAACCCCTCCCGGGCCAGTTTATCGATATTAGGAGTTTTAAACTTTTGCTGACCGTAACAACTTAGATCGCCATATCCCAGATCATCTGCAATAATAAAAACAACATTAGGCTTCTGGGATGCTTTTTCCTGTTCCCCGGCATATACGTTCCCAATACCTATTCCGGCAATACCGGACAATAACAAGGCTCTATTCATCCGTGTTTTCGTTTAAATATGCCCAAATATAATTGTTTCTATTTGCTTTTTAAAATAATTTATAAACTAAAAACAGCAGATTTAGAATCTGCTGTTTTTAGTTTATTTATCATTCATCGATATCAAAAACTCATCATTCGATTTGGTCTTCTCCAACCGGTCCTTGACAAACTGCATTGCTTCGACCGAATTCATATCGGTCAGGTAATTCCGCAAGATCCAAATCCGGTTCAGTATATAGTCATCAAGCAACAGGTCCTCGCGACGAGTGCTGGAAGCCGTAATATCCACCGCCGGATAGATTCGTTTGTTGGATAGTTTCCGATCGAGCTGCAATTCCATATTACCGGTACCTTTAAACTCTTCGAAGATAACATCGTCCATTTTCGAACCGGTTTCGGTCAATGCCGTAGCCAATATGGTCAATGATCCCCCGTCCTCGATATTACGGGCAGCTCCGAAAAAGCGTTTTGGTTTATGCAACGCATTTGCATCCACACCACCTGAGAGGACTTTACCGGATGCCGGTGAAACCGTATTGTAAGCGCGTGCAAGACGGGTGATCGAATCCAGCAGGATAACTACATCGTGCCCGCACTCTACCATTCGTTTTGCTTTCTCAAGCACTATATTAGCCACCTTTACATGCCGTTCGGCCGGTTCGTCAAAAGTAGAAGAAATCACTTCTGCCTTTACGCTTCTGGCCATATCAGTCACCTCTTCCGGACGTTCGTCAATCAATAATATAATTAGGTATACTTCAGGATGGTTCGCTGCAATAGCGTTTGCAATCTCTTTCAATAAAACCGTTTTACCGGTTTTCGGCTGTGCAACGATCAATCCCCTCTGTCCTTTACCGATTGGGGCAAACATATCAACTACCCGTGTAGATATGGTAGCCCGACCACCTCCGGTAAGATTGAACTTCTCATTCGGGAAAAGCGGCACCAGGTGATCAAAAGGAATCCGGTCCCGCACAGCTTCGGGAGTTTTACCATTGATTTTTTCAACTTTAATCAGCGGAAAATATTTTTCTCCCTCTTTGGGCGGACGTATTGTACCTTCGACCAAGTCGCCGGTTTGCAAACCGAAAAGCTTTATCTGACTTTGGGAAACATAGATATCATCCGGGGAGTTCAAATAGTTATAATCTGATGAGCGTAAGAAACCATAACCGTCAGGCATAATTTCCAATACTCCCGAGTTTACAATAATACCCTCAAATTCATAGTATTTATCCCGTTTATCATAGCGCATCTTGCCACTATTTCCGGAAACATTTACCTGATCGGCATGGCTCTCTTTTCTATTTTCTTCAGGCTGTTCCACTTGATAGTCGAAAGATTCCTTATCATCATCATCATCATCATCGGACATATCCCCGAAATCCAAATCCTTCTCAATGATATCCTCATGCACATAACGGGAAACAGGATGTTCCTGCTTGACCGGAGCTTGGGAGGACTTTACATGCTCTTTTAATATATTGGGTTTCATCACTTTTTTTCTTTCTCCGTGCGCCGGCTGTTCCCATGCAGGTGCTTCACGCTTGGATTCTGCAGGTTCCTTCGCAGCGGCATGCGGTTTTGCAACAACCTGTTCTGCCCGCTTCACCTCTTCAGGTTTCTGTTCAGACTTTTGCTCAGTTTTTTGTTCATGTTTAGAAAATCGCTGCATACCTCCGCCTCTGGAGTCACCTACTTTCTCAATACCGGGCCTGATAACCCGAACCCTCGGTTTTTTCTCTTTTTTCTCTTCCGACAGGGCTGTTTCCTTTGCAACAGAAGGAGTTGGTGCTTCCGTCGCCTCAATAATAGCTTGTTGGTCCAATATTTTATAAATTAATTCTTGTTTTTTATAAGCCTCTACACGCCTAACTCCTAGATCTTTAGCAATCTGCCGCAACTCTGCAAGCAACTTGTCATTTAATTCCAAAATGTCGTACATAAATATACTGGGTATTTATTTATCTTGTAAGAAAATTATCCGGAAGAACCAGATAGAACAGTGATGAGGCAAAGATAAGCTATTTTTTTTTATCACAAAATTGTTTTTATATTTTTTACATTTTTTATTCCCGAATCAGGTCATCAACCAGTTTATCAAAAAAACCTTTATAAGAAGTCAGGCTGACCTTTCCTGTCTGCACTTGTTTTCTGGCTATCTCTTCCGCAGTAAGTGCAAACCATCGGGCCGCTTTAAATCGGATTGCCTTGTCGTGACATTGTGCGTTGATTTTCAACCCCCAGCTATATAGTTCGGCATCCGATATTTGTTCTTCATACCATCGCTCTTCCGCCAGTTCTACATAAGTTTTCCAATCCCCTGTTTTCTCCGCTGCATCCATCTTTGCTTTACGGGCGATTATCCGCCATCCCTCGACCTTTCTCTTCTTCATCTGTTTCACATAATCCTTGAAACCGGATTCATTAAAGGAGTAATGACCATCCCGGAGTGTTACAAACCGCATAGCCCCGGCCAGCCATAGCGATGACATTTTCTGGTTTACCGCTTTTTTTCCGTAAAGAGAGTAAAAAAAAATTCGGTTGTTGTAGACATAATCGGAGATTCCCGAATTTACTTCAAGGATATAAGCATCGAACAAATCCCAATATTTCCGTTCTTTCAACCGTTCAGGTCCTGCTACGGAAAGATAGGCCAATGCCACTTCTCCCGTCTCCTGCTTCATTTTTGCCCGATCCAACACAGCTAAATAGCTTTCAATAAATACCGGCTCCCGGTTGCCCTTTCGATATTCGTCCATCATATATGCCAAACCATTGCCTTCCAATGCACGTTGTGCTTCCCGTATCAGTTCCCCGCTTTCCGGTATTTCTGAAAATCGGTGTACGACTTTCCCTTCGGGATTGACAAAACAAAACGCAGGAAAGGCATCTATTCCTATTTTTTCTGTCAATATCATTCCTTCGCGGCCTTCAGCATCATATCCGGCATTTATAAAACGGGTATTAAACAGAACGGCCACATCCGGATCCTTATATACGGTTTTAACCATTGTCTTATGGGAAGGAGGTAAAGCCGAATAGATGTCAACAAAAATCCACTTGTCCTCCCGTTTTGCTCTTGCCTGCACCTCTTCCCAGCTTTCATCGGTAAAGACAACACCTTCCGCTTTTTTTAAAGCTTCCTGTCCGAACGCAATAAACTCCTCGGCCGCAACATTACCGGTTGCCAGATGTACCTGTTTTCCATCCCCATTTAAAAATAGGTATGCAGGATAGTCGGTCACTCCGTATTTGCGGGTTAACTCTGCTTCTTTTCCAAAATCAATCTTCAGGTTGATAAACTGTTTATTGTAATAATCGGCCACCTTATCCAAATTAAAAACATTATTTTCAATCAACATACAAGGCCGGCAATTATTGGTATAGGCATATATAAAAACAAGCTTATCTTCGTTCTTTGCTTTTGCCAATGCTTCGGAAAAACGATATCCTTCAAACCGGATCGAACGGCTATTGCTCTTTTTTACGACAGCTGTTTGCAAGGCCTTATCCCCGGCCTCTATCAACAACTGTGGATTTTTAGCAACGGCAGCAGGATCAGCTGTGTATAACAGATCGCCATAAGGCATAAAGAAGCTGTAAACCGGCGAAGGTGTCATCATCAGCTTAGAAGCAAAATTCTTTCCTTCGTTCATTCCCATATCTATCCGGATGGCAATGATATTCTTATTAAAATATGCTACCACCTGTTTATCTGCAAAAGGATTTTTACCGGTAGACTGCACTCCGCCAGCCGGAACGACATCCACAAATACCAGTTTATTCTCACGGGCAGCCAGCATGCTTGCCTGTTCCCAAGTTAACGGTTTAAAAACCGGAGCCGTAAGGCGGTACTGGGCTGCTACCGGTAATACAAGTATCCATAACCAAAAAAAAACGCCCCAACTGATAGATCTTTTCATTATTTCTTACTTTTCATTTCAGACTCTTACTCTTTAACCCAAACAAAAATAGAGCCATCTTGAAGGAAATCTCCGTCTTTATGCAATGTTTAACATTTTTAATGCCGATATAAGGTATCATATCATTTACTTCCACTACAACATTTTGTTTCCAGGCCCTCCGGCTTACGAGTCAGCAGACGGTTATTCCATTACGCTTTTTTTCAACGCCTCAACATCTACCTCCCGGATAAAAGTCTTTATGTCACTGAAGATAGAATGATAACCGTATCCACCGTTTTCCAATTCGTCAATGGCTTCGCCCTTTGTCCATCCTTGAAATACAATACGATATAGTGCTATGACCACGCCGGTTCTGTCCGAGCCGTGCCAACAGTGAATCACGATAGGACCTTTACGGTTCTTTATCACTTGCAATGCTTCAACCATTTTCTCCCTGTCGGGATTGCCCGCTCTCATCCTTACCCTGTGCAATGTCAATTGTGTCTGTTTTGCATTTTTATAATCATCATGAAAGTTCCGGAGGTTCAGTACCTCCCGTATCCCGGCACTTTCCAATTCAGCAAAAGCATCGGCTCCCGGTTGCGCACAACGATATACACCCTCATCCACTTTGAAAAAATTCTCGACATAACCAGAGGCCACCGGATTCGCCCATTTATTGTTTCGTTGAGCAGAAAGAGGAAGCACACAGGAGATCATCAATAATATCAGAAATTGCCTCATAAAAAACAGTATTTTATCATCTATCTTTATTAAACCCGGTCAATAACTACCGACATCATACAAATCAGCAATTAAGAAATACCCGTCAACACTATTTCAGTCCACCAGCAAAGGTAAAGGTTGAAACAAAAATAACAAAAATCGGATTTTAATTTTTCATTTAAAATTGGTTTGCTTAATTTTGTTGCAAATTAACAAAACACATTTTAAACGTATATATAATGAAAAAAATCATCCATTCACCGAAAGCTCCGAAAGCTATCGGTCCTTACAGCCAGGCTATCGAGGCAAACGGCACGCTTTATATCAGCGGCCAGCTCCCTGTCGATGTGACAACAGGAAAATTTGTTGAAGGAGGAATCAAAGAACAGACAGAACAGGTATTGAAGAACATCGGTTATATTCTGGAAGAAGCCGGATACTCGTACCAAAATGTAGTAAAATCAACCTGTTTGCTAAGTGATATTGCCGATTTTGCAGCAATGAACGAAGTATATGCAAACTATTACCAAGGCGAATGCCCCGCACGTGCGGCATACGCTGTAAAAGCGTTACCTATGGGAGCATTGGTTGAAATCGAAACCATCGCTGTAAAATAATACAGAAAAGAAAATAAAAAGAGATGTTCGAAGTGATTTGAACATCTCTTTTTATTAACTGCTCCCCCATACCTTAACTCTCCAATCTTCCAATCCGATATTTAAGATACTCTTTTATGTTTCCAACGTTTGTGGGACCAAAGCCAATATTCGGGACATTCCCGGATAAAATGTTCCAACATCCGGGTATGCATCCGGGTCAATTCGCCCGGTTCTAAAGCTTGCGGGTCGGGACAAAGATCATAAAATTCAGCATGATAGTAGCCACGTTTTACTTTCCGCATATTCACAAATATGACCGGTTGATTTAATTTCCGTGCTATCTTCTCGGTACCTTCCAATACCGGCGTATCCTGATTCAGGAATTTCATCCAGAAATTCAGGTTCATCTTATTGGGCGTCTGGTCACCGATGAATCCGGTCATCGCCACCACCCCGTCTTTCTGATTTTGCAGCATTACCCTCAATGTATCGATTTTGGCCAAAGGATGTGCTCCGAAATGACTTCTGATCTGATAAGTCATCCGATCGAATACCTTATTGCGGATAGGTTTATAAATAGGCACCAACTCTATGTCTTTCTCCCAAAGTTTATAAGAGAACATCATCTCCCAGTTGCCATAATGCCCCGAGCAAGCAATCACACTCCGCCCTTCCTGAAAATAACGGTGCGGAATCTCTATATTCACCATCACACACCGTTTCTTGATCTCTTTTTCCGAGATATGCCAAAGTTTATAAAACTCAGCAAATGTATCGCACAAATGCCGGTAGTAACGTTGTGCTATATGTTCCCGTTCACTCTCCGTTTTTTCCGGAAATGCATTTCGCAGATTATCCAATACCACCTTTCGCCGGTAACGTATGACATAATACAAGATCAGATATAGAATATCCGTAATCACGTACATTACGCGCAATGGTAAAAAGCTGACACACCATAACAAAGCATACCCCACATAAGAACACAGACAAGTAATTATTTTCATAGATTTTTCAATATTTCTTTCAATACACCACACGCATTAATTATTCAAAGATAATAAAATTCTTTCAAAAGAATAGATAATTATCTATAAAACAAACTATCAAAAAATACTCATTTTATAAGCCTAATCCGCGCTTCCGGCATTACAAAATCCGTTTTACTTATATACAACGGTTTAAATGTTCATAAAAAAATCAGATCACTGTCCTAGTTATAAAAAATTAGAAAACAGCATATATAGATAAAAATTATTGTATTATAGAAATTAAAGATTTGCTATATATTTTCATTTATAGTATACTTGTGCTATAAAAACAGTAAAACGGATTCATTTCCGATTGATCAATCATATAAATAACAGCAATATAATGAAGTATTATGAGTATTAAAGGAACCAGAACAGAACAAAACCTGCTGAAAGCATTTGCAGGAGAGTCGCAGGCAAGAAACAGATATACATTTTTCGCAAGCGTAGCTAAAAAAGAAGGATATGAACAGATAGCCGCAATATTTCTGGAAACTGCCGAACAGGAAAAAGAGCATGCAAAAAAATTCTTTAAATACCTGGAAGGCGGTATGATAGAGATCACCGCGACCTATCCGGCCGGTATGATCGGAACAACGGCAGAAAATCTGATTGCAGCAGCCGAAGGGGAGCAAGAGGAGTGGGAAGAATTGTATGCAGGATTTGCAAAAACAGCCGACGAAGAGGGGTTTCCGCTAATCGCCGCAACTTTTCGTCATATCGCAACCGTCGAGGCTGAGCATGAAGCCCGTTACCGCCAGCTTTTAAAAAGAGTAACCGAAGGAAAGGTTTTTGAACGGGACGAAAATATCGAGTGGCAATGCCGGAATTGCGGATATGTGCACAAAGGTAAAAAAGCCCCGGTGTCTTGTCCGGCCTGCACACACCCGCAAGCCTATTTTGAAGAGAAAAAGAATAATTACTAAACGAGCTTCCATGTAGCACGGAGAATTTTATCAAAAAAAATTCTCCATGCTATCCCTCAAACCCCTGTTGACATGTTATTACTTCATACTTGTTGTGCTCCTTGTTCTACGGCAATTATCGAGTGGTTGCTCGATAACCGGATACGTCCGACATTATTCTTTTTTAACCCGAACATTTATCCGCAAACGGAATACAACATCCGAAAATCCGAATGTATCCGTTTTGCAGAATCACAGGGACTGGATATGATAGATGGAGACTACGACCACGACTCCTGGCTACATTGCATTGCCGGCCTGGAGGATGAACCGGAGCAGGGCAGACGTTGTCTGCAATGCTTCAAAATGCGGCTTTTGGCGACAGCCCAGCTGGCTCATAAACTTGGTTTTAGCCAGATTGCCACTACATTGGCTTCGTCCCGGTGGAAAGATCTTACCCAGATTACCGAAGCAGGACACTGGGCGGCAACACAACTCACCTCTGTTACATTTTGGGATAAAAACTGGAGAAAGGACGGGTTAAGCGAACGACGGCGGCAACTTTTAGCGGAATACGGATTCTACAACCAGCAATACTGCGGGTGTGAATTCAGTATGAGCAGGCAGACGAGAAATCAATAGAAAATATTATATTAAATTAAGCAGCCTTGTTATCTTATCTATGATGTGAGTGCTCTCCGGTTTTCAAAAGAATGTAACCGAAATTCGCAGCCGGATAGGACACATCCTGAACAATACTTTCCGGTACATGGCTCAGTATGAACCGACATGTGTATCCGATCGGCAAACTTAGCCTTGATCACTGATTCCAATTTTGAACACGAAGCATTTGCCTTCTGCATATTATAATTCCAAGGTAGTACTAGCTTGCAATCAACAAAATAAAGATTACCGTTTTTTAATATTTTCACATCATATATATCAATCCAATCGTCTTGCCGCTTAAGCGTCAACTCTTTCATGATGGTCTTCAACAGATCGAAATCCATTTTGTCCATTAAATTATCTACCATTTTACGCATAATATTGATTCCGGTCATAATAATAACCGTACCGAAGACCATAGCTATAACGCTATCAATCCAAATGATACGTGTCCAGAAAAGCAACAATAACCCGGCAAGCAATCCCAGTGTAGACCAGGTATCGGATTGCAAATGTCTCCCTCCGGCAATTAACGCCGCCGAATCGTATTTTTTGCCTATGCGGACACTATAGTAGCCCATTATATAATTAATCAAGCCGGCAATTGCAATAATGACTATTCCTATATCAAGCTGTAATACCAAAAGAGGAGCAAATAACCGCTTGATTCCTTCAACAACAATCGCTATTCCTGCAGCAAAAATCAGCATACCTTCAATCGAAGCAGAGATCAGTTCCACCTTTCCATGTCCAAACGGGTGATCGGTATCCCGCGGTTTAGCTGCAAACCGGATACTATATAAGCTTATCAGCCCCGCCATGACATTCACAATACTTTCTAATGCATCGGATAAAATCCCTACAGAATTAGTGATAAAAAACGCCAGAAATTTTCCGATAAGCAATACGACCGAAACGATTATAATCCGTTTCTGCACTCTTATTTTAACAATAGATCCCTCCATACAAATTATCTCAGCATTTAAAAGTACGCAATGAACCGGAAAAACGTTTCTTGTCCACTTTGATTTTTGCTGACAAAATAAAATAAGAACTAGCCTTACGGTATCCCATTTTTAAACACAAAATCAGGAAGTCATAACAGGAAAAGTTTTTAACTTTGTCCAAATGATGAGAGTCTCCTTTTTGCCAAGTATAACTAAAGTAAAAAGGATATTATAAAACAAGCATGGCGGACAAGATTATAAGGCAAAAACGAACGGTAGAGCAAATGATCCGTCTCTACTGCCGGAGAAAGGAAGGAAACAAGGAGTTGTGCGGCAATTGCCGGAAACTGCTGCAATATACCCATGATCGTCTGGACAATTGCCGGTACGGAAAACAAAAAAGCGCTTGTAAACATTGCCCGACTCATTGCTATAAACCGGCTATGCAGGAGAAAATCCGGCAGGTGATGCGATTCTCAGGTCCCCGTATGCTCCTATATGCTCCACATAAAGCGATAAAACATTGGTTAAGACTATAGCGACAAATCCGATTTCTATTCCATCTTAAATATATAATTCTATGGAGATTACATTAAGTATAAATACTGATAGTTGCATCCGATGCGGAAAATGCGTAAAAGTATGTCCGGCAAATATCTTTGTTCAGGACAAAACGAATCAAACGGTTCAACCGGTCCATATCGATACTTGTATAGCTTGCGGGCACTGCGTAGCGGTTTGCCCTACAAGTGCAATCATTCATCCGGAATTTCCGCCGGAAAAAGTACATCCGTTTGACTATACAGAACTACCCTCTCCTGAACAGATGATGCTTCTGTGTAAGGCCAGGAGATCAAACCGGGCATTTTCGGACAGGCCCGTTCCGGAAGAGAATTTCGGTATGATACTTGAAGCAGCCCACCGTGCGCCCACTGCGAGCAATATGCAACAAGTGGGTTTTACCCTGATAACCGACCCTGAAAAATTACGGATGATCAGCGATTTCACTATCGGTATATTTAATTCAAAGCTCAAAACATTACAGAATCCTGTCCTAAAACCCCTATTAAAATATATCGTACCGGATATTTATAAACTCATTCCCTCTTTCGAACGCCTGAAACAGGAATATGCGCTTGGAAACGACCTGATATTACGCAGAGCTAAAGCTGCAATCTTTATCCACACTCCACCATCCAGCCGTTTCGGTTGTGAAGACTCCAACCTCGCCTACCAGAACGGTTCGCTGATGGCGGAATGCCTTGGGGTAAGCCAGTTTTATATGGGCTTCGTATTAGCCGCAACCAAGCAGGATAAAAGCAATGGACTCAATAAGATATTAGGTATTAATGGAAAGATCCATTCGGCAATGGCATTGGGTATGCCCTCTTTCCGCTATCCGAACTATATTGACCGTAAGGACATGGAAATCAACAACTGAAGGACACGATCTCCCAGACTTAAATAAGAGAACAAATATACAGATAACCGTATCAACTTTTACGATAATCAATAAAATATTGATTATTATTACATTATATGTAAATCTGAAATTACAGATTAAATTTCCAGATCGATATTCCCAGAAATATTCTTTATAAAATCTTTATACCAGGGCCGTTTTTTTTATAAAATCTATATGTTTGCCTGCTTACCTTCGTATAACATGAATTTACTAATACAAACATGGATACAATCAGAACAATATTACCTTTTATTTTTTTGCTCATTGTACTCGTTCCACTGCTGGGAAACTACATTTACAACGTGTTGGATGAAAAAAAGCATTTCATGCTTCCGTTATTGGGAGCACTGGAACGGAACATTTATAAGTATGGCTCAATAAACCCCGAACAATCCATGAGTTGGAAAAGGTATTGCCTGGCGCTGCTCATGTTTAGTTTACTGGGATTCGGAACCCTATTTATCCTTTTGTTGACACAGAAGTGGCTACCGCTCAATCCTCAGCAAGTGGATAATATGAATTGGCACACAGCCTTAAACACCTCGATCAGTTTTGTAACCAACACCAATTGGCAAAGCTATGCAGGAGAAACCGATTTGAGTTACCTGAGCCAGATGCTTGGCCTGACAGTTCAAAACTTCGTCAGCGCAGCCACAGGAATAGCCGTTTTTGTTGCATTAGTAAGAGGCATTGTAGGGCAAACAGTCAATCATATCGGTAATTTCTGGGTGGACATGACCCGTGCGACGCTCTATATTCTCCTGCCATTAGCCATGCTCTGGACAATCTTACTGGTCGGACAGGGAGTAATCCAAAATTTTCACCCATATACCGAAGCCACTACGCTGGAAGGAGCAACCCAAATAATCCCGCAGGGACCGGTAGCTTCCCAGATTGCCATTAAACAACTAGGAACCAACGGAGGAGGTTTTTTCAATAGCAACAGTGCTCATCCGTTTGAAAATCCTACACCATTTTCTAATTTTCTTGAATTGTTAGCGATACTGATTATTCCGGCTTCATTGACCTATACTTACGGAAAAATGGTCGGTTCTCAAAAGCAGGGTTGGGCTATATTCACTGTTATGCTTATTTTCTTCTTTGCCGGATTGGCTATCTCTTTATATTCGGAATCCCGGCCATCCGAACTTTGGGGCCAACACACTTATATGGAAGGTAAAGAGACTCGTAACGGGATTACCGGCAGTGTACTATGGTCGGTTGCAACCACTGCAGCATCAAGCGGTTCAACCAATGCCATGCACGATAGTTTTTCTCCTTTGACAGGAATGATAGCAATGGGAAATATGATGCTCGGAGAGGTTATATTCGGAGGAGTAGGAGCCGGGATGTACGGTATGATCATATTCGTTATCCTGACCGTATTTATCGCCGGCTTAATGGTAGGACGGACTCCTGAATTCCTCGGCAAGAAGATCGAAGCCTTCGAAATCAAAATGTCGGCGCTGGCCGTCCTGGCCCCCGCTATCGTTATCCTGATATTCTCGGCCATTGCCTGTTGCACTCCGGCTGGCCTGTCAGGATTAAACAATACCGGTCCGCATGGACTATCCGAAATCCTATATGCTTATAGTTCTGCGGCAGGAAACAACGGAAGCGCATTTGCAGGATTGAATGCCACTACAATTTTTTACAATATAACAATTGCTACCGGCATGTTAATCGGACGATTCGGAATCATTATTCCGGTATTGGCCATCGCGGGGAATATGTCCAAGAAAAAGATCACGCCTTTTTCACAGGGAACTTTCCGGACAGATAACTGGCTTTTTATCTGCCTGCTGATCGCGATCATTCTGATTGTGGGAGGATTGACCTTTTTCCCGGCGCTCTCCTTAGGGCCTATTTCCGAATATCTCTTATTACAAAACGGTATTTTATTCTGACAAAACATGAAAACGGTGCCGCAAAATATGTTTCTGAACAGCAAATTATTTATAGAAGCTGTAAAAGCCTCCTTTATAAAATTAAGTCCCGGTAGTTTGATAAAAAATCCGGTCATATTTATTGTGGCCGGCGGCGCTGTCCTGACAACCGCTGTTGTCATAATGAATATTACCGAATTTCAATTTTCAGCTTTTAATTTCCACCTTTCGGTTTGGTTATGGATCACAGTCCTGTTTGCCAACTTTTCCGAAGCGATTGCCGAAGGAAGGGGAAAAGCGCAGGCCGAAAGCCTAAAAGCCAGCCGATCACAGACAAAAGCCAGGAAAATGACAGGCGGCAAGGAAGAGATCATCGCTGCCGCCCTCTTAAAAAAAGGCGATATTGTGGTATGTGAATCCGGAGATACGATCCCTTCCGACGGAGAGATCATTGAGGGGATTGCCAGCGTTGATGAATCGGCCATTACAGGCGAATCCGCTCCGGTAATCCGCGAAAGCGGCGGAGACCGCAATGCCGTGACCGGCGGTACCAAAGTACTTAGTGACCGCATTATAATCAGAATAACATCCGATCCAGGCAACACGTTTATCGACCGGATGATTTCGCTGGTAGAAAGTGCCAGACGGCAAAAAACACCCAATGAAATTGCATTGACTATTCTCCTGATTACCTTATCGGTTATTTTCCTGATAGCTGTTGCCACTTTACCCGCTTTTTTCGGTTACAGCTTGAAAATGTCCGGTCTCCCTCCTTCCGAAAATCTGACATTACCTATTCTGACCGCCCTTTTGGTTTGCCTTATCCCAACCACTATCGGTGGATTATTGAGCGCAATCGGCATCAGCGGTATGGACCGACTGATGAAACGCAATGTGATTGCTACCAGCGGACGCGCAATCGAGGCTGCCGGTGATGTGGACGTACTGTTATTGGACAAAACAGGCACTATTACCTTTGGTAACCGCATGGCCAATGAATTTATTCCTGCTGATAACGTGGATGTACGGACTCTGGCAGAGGCCGCACAACTCTCATCCCTCAGCGACGAAACACCTGAAGGACGGTCGGTAGTTATTCTGGCAAAAGAAAAATATGGTATCCGGGAGCATGATCTGACCGGAATGGACGCCGAATTTATTCCTTTCACCGCACAAACCCGTATGAGCGGAGTCGACATAAAAATTGCCGGTCAACAACAATATATCCGGAAAGGATCGGTGGAAGCGATCCGTTCGTTCGTACAACACAATAACGGCTTTTTTCCAAAACAGACAGAAGAAAAAGCGATGGAACTTGCCCGGCAGGGAGCCACTCCGCTGATCGTTGCGGAAGGCAACCGAATACTAGGTATCATCCACTTGAAGGATGTTGTGAAAGGCGGTATCAAACAACGCTTTGTACAACTGCGCAAAATGGGCATCCGGACCGTTATGATCACTGGCGACAATCCTCTGACAGCCGCAGCAATCGCTGCAGAAGCCGGTGTAGACGATTTTCTGGCCGAAGCCAAACCGGAAGACAAATTACAACGCATCCGCGAAGAACAAGCCAATGGTCATCTGGTTGGTATGATTGGTGACGGAACCAATGATGCCCCTGCCCTGGCACAGTCAGATGTGGGAATAGCGATGAACAGCGGTACTCAGGCCGCCAGAGAGGCCGGCAATATGGTTGATCTGGACAGTAACCCGACAAAACTGATCGAAGTGGTGGAAATTGGAAAACAACTTTTGATGACACGAGGTGCATTAACTACATTTAGCATTGCAAATGATGTGGCAAAATATTTTGCCATCATCCCGGCTATTGCTATCGCCCTGTACACCGGCACTTCCGGCACCGGAGTTTTATCCGTTCTTAACATTATGCAGCTTTCTTCTCCCCAGAACGCTATATTGAGTGCAGTTATCTTCAACGCCTTGATCATTGTTCTATTGGTACCGTTAGCTCTAAAAGGTGTCAAATACAGGACGGAGCCTGCTTCGGTTTCCCTGATGCGGAATTTGCTCATTTACGGCTTGGGGGGACTTGTTACGCCTTTTATAGGCATCAAATTGATTGACTGCATCTTACAATTGCTTTAAAACAAAAAGGATGAAAACACTTTTTATCACAGGACTGAGAATATTAGGGATAATGACATTACTATTAGGCATCGTATATCCTTTGCTTATCACCGGAATTACACAGGTATGCTTTCATAAAGAAGCCAACGGTTCGCTCATAAAGGAGAATGGAAAGATAGTAGGAAGCTACCTTATCGGACAGCAGTTCGACGACGATGGATATTTTACATCACGTCCGTCGGCAACCGGTTACGGCACGCTGTCTTCAAGTGCCTCCAACCTTGGATTGACAAGCCGCCGGCTATACGAGACAGCAATGGAAAGGCAACATGTATTTATAACACGCAATAATCTGGCCTCTACCGATTCTATTCCTTCCGAAATGATATTTGCTTCCGCCAGCGGACTGGACCCCCACATCTCTCTTAAAGCCGCCATGCTCCAAATAAACCGGATTGCCGAAACAAGGAGACTTTCCGCCCAACAAAAACAACAGTTACAATCACTGGTTCAGGCAATGAGTGAAAAACCGCAATTCAATCTACTCGGTGAATCGAGGGTCAATGTACTGGCTTTAAATTTACAGTTGAACAAAGACTTTAAACGTGCCGAAACCAAATAAAATAACCGAACCTCTGCATAATTTTAGAGTATTAAAAGCAGATTATTAAGTAAAACCAAACATATCATGGAAGATAACCGTCCCAATCCCGATGAATTGCTTGCTTCCCTCCAGCGAGAAGAGGAGACCCGAAGAAAGGGAAAGTTAAAGATATTTTTCGGTATGTCGCCGGGCGTAGGAAAGACCTACACCATGCTTCAGACTGCGCAAGCCGATATGGCTAAAGGAGTACAAGTGGTAGTCGGTTATGTGGAATCACATAGCCGACCGGAAACAAATGCTTTACTGGAAGGTCTCACTACCATTCCCCGGAAAAAGATCGAATATAAAAATACGGTACTTGAAGAGATGGACCTGGATGCAATACTCAAAATGCATCCGTATCTGGTGCTGGTTGACGAGCTGGCGCATACCAATGCGCCGGGAAGCCGTCATGCGAAGCGCTATCAAGATATACAGGAACTGCTCGACCATGGAATCAATGTATATACTACAGTCAACGTACAACATCTGGAAAGCCGAACCGATACGGTCACCCAAATTACAGGAATTACCATCCGGGAGACATTCCCCGACGAAATTTTCGAAAAGGCCGATGAGATCGAACTGGTCGATATTACACCTGAAGAGCTACTGGGCCGGCTAGCCGAAGGAAAGGTATATACGGCAGAGCGTTCCAAAGAAGCGGTCAAGAATTTTTTCCGCAAGGGAAACATCACCGCCTTACGGGAAATGTCGCTCCGTATCGTAGCCGACAGGGTAGACAAGCAACTCAAAACTTATATGCAGCGAAAGCGCATTCCCGGACCATGGAAATCAGGTATGCATCTACTGGTGCTGGTAGGTCCCAGCCCCACTTCCGCACAGCTGATCCGGTGGACAAAAACCATGGCCTTTACGATGGGGGCGGACTGGACCGCATTGCATGTGGAAACGATCCAGACGCTTAACGAAAAGGAAAAGAAACAACTAACCGACAATATCAGTCTGGTCAAGCAACTGGAAGGAGAGTTTATCACCACTTCCGGAAACGATCTGGTAGAGGCCAGTCTGGAAATTGCCCGAAAAGAAAATATCACCCATATCGTCGTCGGAAAGTCCGGAATCCACCAGAGTTTTATCCGGATGTTCAAAAAAAATAATTTCGTCCACAGATTAATAAAAGAAAGCGGCAATATCGACATATATATACTCGGTTCGGATACTGCCATAAAATACAAACGTAAAAGCAGGCTGATCTTTCCGGAATTCACATCTAAATCCGGAGAATATGCACTGGCTGCACTGGCTGTGATCGTCACGGCTCTTTTATGCATACCGCTGGCCAATCAGGTCGGTTATCAGTCGGTGTCATTTATCATACTGTTTGCGCTCTCTTTTCTGGCGACATTCCTGCGCATCGGTCCGGTTCTGCTGGCTGCTTCGATAGGGGCACTGGCATGGAATTTTTGCTTTATTCCGCCACAGTTCACCCTTCATATCGATACGCCGGCAAATGCATTGACCTTTCTGATGTTTTTTATCATCGCGCTGCTTAACGGTATTCTCACGGCTAAAATCAGGAAGCAGGAACAATTGGCTGTCAGCCGGGAAAAACAGACGAACGCCCTGTTCCGGCTCACAAAAGGATTATCGAATGTTACAGATACCAAAGGGGTAATTGAAACCGGCACCGAAAATATCCGGAAATATTTCGGAGCCGATGCCTTTTTTATTCTCCAGGATGGCAATAATCACCTAACAAATAAAAAATATCTTTCTAAAGAACAAGTCTTTTCCGAATCGGAATTGGGAATTGCCGACTGGGTATTCAGACATGTCAGAAATGCAGGTAGATTTACCGACACCCTGCCCTCCGGCGAATATACTTACTATCCACTGAAAGGCTTACGTATCAAGCCGGGAGTGGTAGCCGTGAAACAGGAAAATGCATTTACCGGTGAAACAGCTATTTTCTGGGACACTTTCCTGACACAGATCTCTCATGCCATCGAACACCAGTATCTGGGACAAGTGGCGCGTAAAACACTCCTGTTGAATGAATCGGACAGATTATATAAAACACTCTTCAATTCGATATCACACGAATTGAGAATCCCGGTAGCCACTATCATGGGGGCTTCCGATGCACTGCTCGCTACTCACTATCCAAGCGAGATTAAAAAAGAACTTCATGAAGAAATATTCAATGCATCGAAACGTCTTAACCACCTGATCGAAAACTTATTAAACATGTCCAGGCTCGAATCGGGAAGAATTGCTGTACGGCTGGATTGGTGCGACATTCATGATTTATTTAATAAGGTAACCGAAAACTTGAAAGAAGAACTTCAACCGTTCCGTACCGACATTGTAATCCCGGATCACATGCCTTTGGTCAAGCTCGACTTTGGTTTGATGGAACAGGTTTTATATAATCTTGTATACAACTCCTGTCAACATGCTCCGGCCGGAACAACCATCCGTATCAAAGCATTTTACGATAATAAACTGGTTATACAGGAAATGGACAGGGGACCCGGTTTTGCACCGGACATATTACCTCATGTGTTTGACAAGTTTTACCGAGCCCAGAATGCCAAAACCGAAGGGCTAGGTCTGGGACTTTCAATTGTAAAAGGCTTTGTTATGGCTCATAAGGGTACTATATCCGCCGAGAACAGGCAAAATAGAGGCGCTATTTTCACCATACAAATACCAACCGAAATTTCATATAACGAAGAGCTGAAGATAGAAAATTAAGCATCCCTATTTCATAGTCTGTATATATTTTATAAATTGCTTCGTTTTTCCATACCTATAATATGAATAAAGACGGACTTATACTGATTGTCGATGACGAAGTTCCAATCCGCCGCTTGCTCACTATCACGTTAAACGCCGATGGTTATAAAACGATCGAAGCAGCCAACGGAAAAGAAGCATTGACAATGGTAGCCAATCACCATCCCGACATGGTGATCCTGGATTTAGGATTGCCTTATATGGATGGTATGGAGGTTCTGAAACAGCTCCGGGAATGGTATTTTAAACCCGTTCTGATGCTTTCCGTCAGTAATTCGGAAGAAGATATTATCCGGGCATTGGACTTAGGGGCCAATGATTATCTCGCAAAACCTTTCCGTACAGGCGAGTTACTTGCCCGGATACGTGTGGCGATCCGACAAAACCAGGCAAAAGAAGCACATCCTGTAATCGAAATTGCAAATCTTAAAATCGATATAATAAACCATATTGTCAAAAAGAACGATGAGATATTGAAACTCACCTCTACTGAATTCACCTTGCTCGCCTTATTTGTACAAAAACAGGGATGTGTACTAACCCATCGATATATCCTTAAAGAAATATGGGGGCACGGTTATGTGGAACAAAGTCAATATTTAAGAGTGTTTGTAGCACAGTTAAGAAAGAAGATCGAGGAAAATCCTTCCAAACCGGCTTTATTAATTACAGAATCGGGGATTGGATATCGATTTGGGATATAGATCAAAAAATGTCACGATAATAACTTCAGAATATTATCTTTTTCTCCGGCCACCCATACCAAATCGCCTTCCTGGAATACGATCGATTTCGGAGGACTCATCATGGCGACTTTGCCTCGTTCGACACCCACCAACAGGCAATTGACTTTTGCGAACCCCGCCGTAGAGATATCACAACCGATCAAAGATGAACCAGGTTCGACAATAAATGAAAACAGTGTCACCTCCTGCGTTGTATCAGGGTTTATATCCTGTGCCGGCTCGGCTTCCGAGACAAACAGCGCCAACTGGTCGTCAGTACCTACCACCACTAACTTATCATACGGGTAAAGATGTTCCTTGCTATCCGGGATATTGATTTGCCGGCAACCACGGTATATTTTTACGATACTGATTCCGCATTTATTTCTAAGATCCAACTCTGCTAAAGTTTTACCGATATAAGGGGAGTTGGGCGAAACAACCACCGAAGAGAGGTGGATATTTTTATTCTCAAGTATAGATTTAAAAATATTACGTAACGGGGTCTTTTTCCGTTTCTCCACTTCACGGATATTGAAATTAACCAAAAAATACTCTTCGATCCGGGGATATTGATTGAATAAGGTCCGTAATAAAAAAATCAATGCCACTAAAGGTAGAGCGATAATCACCCCGACATATCCCGCTGTAGGAAACAAACCTATAACGACTATAGAAACAAATAGAATGGCTAAAAAAATCCGGAATAGTACTAACGACACTAATCGTCCTTTATTATAGCGTGCATCGCGCCATAAACGGTCAAAAAGTTCGGGAGAATTGCTTTTGTTCAATATCAATGCACGCACGAAAGGAGCCATCAGCAGCAATGTGATAAATGCGGTCAGTAGCTTACCCCAGGCACCGGCCAGCATACCGGAAAGCGCCGGATCGATTCCCCTGAACGATAGAAGAATGATACCGGTCAATACCACCGAAATCATCAGTATATTGACCATATACTGCTTAAGTAGCTTTTTCCATTCGGTTTCGCGGTTTACCGTTTTATTCCCCGAAGCATAATGATCGAGAAAAATGACAAACGGTGCCGGTAATATCCTATACAGCCAATCGGCAAAAGGTCCCGATAGCTGGATCATATAAGGCGTAGTAAAAGTAGTAACTACTGATACCGCTACAATGACCGGGTAAACAAAAACATCCAATACATTGAGACTCACACCTAGCGCTGCGATAATAAAGGCAAACTCGCCGATCTGCGCCAAACTGAAACCGGACTGAACGGAAACTTTAAGCTGTTGCCCTGATAATAACACACCCAAAGAGGAGAAAAAAGCTTTTCCGAAAAGCGCCGTCAAAGTGATTATTACTACAGGCACTATATATTCCGCCAAGATGGCGGGATCAACCATCATCCCTACCGATACAAAAAAAACCGCCCCAAACAGGTTTTTTACCGGCGTAACAATATGTTCGATATGTTCTGCCTCAACTGTCTCAGCAAGAATGGAACCCATTATAAAAGCGCCTAAAGCAGCCGAGAAACCGGTCTGGGTAGCCACCACCACCATTCCCAGGCATAAGCCAAGCGAAATGATCAGCAGTGTCTCGTCATTCATCAGCTTTTTGACTTTTTTAAGGAACGTGGGCAACAAGAAGATACCGATAAGAAACCACAATATAAGAAAAAAAACAACCTTCAATATGCTACCGAGCATCGCCTCTCCTCCAAACTGACTACTCACAGCCAACGTAGATAATATAACCATCATTATAATAGCCGCCAGATCCTCTACAACCAATACACCGAAAACAATACCGGTAAATTTTTGTTTACGCAGGTTCAAATCATCAAAAGCTTTGATAATGATAGTCGTGGACGACATCGATAGCATTCCCCCCAAGAAAATGCCGTTCATCGGCGACCAGCCCAATAAGGTTCCTACCGCAAACCCGACAAAGAGCATCGTAATAATCTCCGTCATAGCAGCAATAAAAGCTGTCCCTCCCACATGCATTAGTTTTTTAAAACTGAATTCCAGCCCCAATGAAAACAACAGGAATACCACTCCTATCTCCGCCCAGATATTGATATCGGCTAGGTAGGTAACCGTGGGCAATAAATCGAAGTATGGGCCGGCCAGCAATCCCGCTACAATATAACCGAGGACCAATGGCTGTTTCAACCACTTGAAAATAAGGGTCATGATTCCTGCAGAAATCAGAATTAGCGCCAAATCGGTCATCAAATGCGGCAAATGTGGCATATATCTATTTATCCGTTTGAATTACTGTCATAATATTCCGGATATACGACCCTAGACCGATTTATGTTTGTTGTAACATCCCGGATAAATGATGAGAATATTGGAAAACGATAAATTTAAACAACTCCTTTCCTCAAAAGAATTATAAAGAAAAAGAGCAATAACTTTTATCTTCAGTAACAGCCGTTTTTAGATATTCTCCGGCATACATATAAGTGATTCCCAAAATCACTCCCACTCGATTGTGGCAGGCGGTTTGGAACTGATATCGTACACAACACGGTTGATACCCCGGACATGGTTAATAATCCGGTTAGATACCTTCGCAAGGAACGGATAAGGCAAGTGGCACCAATCTGCCGTCATACCGTCTGTCGATTCGACAGCCCTCAATGCCACAACATTTTCATAGGTACGTTCGTCACCCATTACCCCGACACTCTGTACCGGCAGTAAAATAACTCCCGCCTGCCATACCTTTTCGTACAAGCCTTCGTCTTGGAGCATCGAAATAAAAATATGATCGGCTTCTTGCAACAAACGAACTTTTTCCTTGGTAATATCGCCCAGGATACGAATTGCCAAACCCGGCCCCGGAAACGGATGGCGTTGTAAAAATTTCTCCGCCAATCCCAGACTCTTCCCGACCCGTCTCACCTCATCCTTAAACAGAAGTCGCAATGGTTCTACCAACTTCAACTTCATATAGTCCGGAAGTCCGCCGACATTGTGATGTGATTTAATAGTTTGAGACGGACCGTTTACCGACAGCGATTCAATCACATCCGGGTAGATAGTACCTTGCCCCAACCATTTGGCATCTTTTATCTTATGAGCCTCCTGATCAAAAACATCTATAAACGTGTTACCGATGATCTTACGTTTCTTTTCCGGGTCGGCCACTCCAGCCAACCTTTCCATAAACAGATCCTCTGCTTCCACTCCGATCACATTCAATCCAAGTTCTTTATAATTTTCAAGTACCGTTTTGAACTCATCTTTCCGCAACAACCCATTATCTACAAAAATGCAAGTCAGATGTGTTCCAATTGCCCGGAGCAGTAACACCGCAGCAACCGTAGAATCTACTCCCCCCGAAAGCCCCAGGATTACCCGGTCGTCTCCAAGTTTTTGTTTCAGCTCCGCAACAGTAGTTTCAATAAAAGACGCTGGTGTCCAATCCTGTTTGCAACCACAAATGTTTACAACAAAATTTTTCAACAACTGCAATCCTTCGGTACTATGATATACTTCCGGATGAAATTGTATTCCATAAGTGGTCTCTTTTTCCACCTTAAATGCAGCATATTCCACATCTTTAGTACTGGCTAGCGTTTTGCAATCGACCGGTAGCCTCTCGATCGTATCGCCGTGAGACATCCACACCTGTGAATAACCGCTTATATTTTGAAAGAGTTTGCTCTGTTGATCTATATATGTCAGATTGGCCCTTCCGTATTCCCTTTTATTGGAAGACATTACTTCGCCACCATAGTTGTGAGCCAGATATTGTGCGCCGAAACATACTCCAAGTAACGGCAATTTTTCCTTGATTTGCGACAAATCAGGCTTAGGTGCTTTTTCATCTCTTACCGAAAAAGGACTCCCCGAAAGAATCACGCCTTTTATCGAGGCATCCAAGGCCGGATAATGATTATAAGGATATATTTCACAATATACATTCAACTCTCTGACTCTTCTTGCAATCAACTGCGTATATTGCGAGCCGAAATCCAATATTAATATTTTCTCCTGCATTTTTTTATTTTGATTCTGTATATACCGTTTTTTTTTAACCCTTTCATCCTGCGAACCACATTGCACTCCCTCTGCCAGCACATTAGTGATTTTCCGGATCACCCCACAGTTGCAAACGCAAAGATAACTTTTTCCATCAAGAATGAAAGACAGAAAACTTCAAAATATAAAAAAGCGTATCTTATACAATATGAGGGATAAACGAACTAAAAAAATTGTATGCAAAAAAATAATCATTTTTATTTATTGCAATTTCAACATTTTTTTTCCAAACAAATGAAAACATCCAAATAACAACCTTCGTTTGGGAAAAAAATGCCGGTTCGAACGAAAGTAAAGTGGAATTTACGGCAGATCCCACAAGTGTCAGGCTTAAGGGCATCCTGACCGGGCTAACCATGCAATCCGCCCTACAGGAGACCGGAATATGGATGCTGATCCTTGTCGAAAATAATATGGTCGGCGAAGGTTATAACGGAGGCCTCTCACTAACAGTCACATTGAAGTAATTATATATTATTATTAAGTAACATAAAACAAAATAATATAGAAAGTCCTTGTAATTTTCGCATTCCGTACCGCCTGGAGACATCATTTAAAAAAAAACAAAAAACTGTAATTAACATTGTTTTTTTTATTATATTTGATGCGCAAAGTTTAATTAAAAATTCTAAAGCAAAAATGGAAGGATACGAAAAAAAAGAAGGAACGGAAAATGATCGCGAAGAGATTTTTTCCAAGTCAGTGAGAGCAGGGAAAAGAACCTATTTTTTCGACGTGAAAGCGACTCGGAATAATGATTACTATCTGACAATTACAGAAAGTAAAAAGAAATTCGATGATAACGGCGCTCAAAACTTCGAAAAACATAAAATCTTTTTGTATAAGGAGGATTTTGACAAATTCTCTGAAGGTTTGGATGAAGTGGTTACCTATATCAAAGCTATACTTAACAGCGAAGTTCCACAACCGATCAAAGAGACAGCAACTGCATCAAATGAGTTCGATGTTGATTTCGATACGATTTAATTAGTTGATATACACTACGAACACAGAGACTGCCTATTTTTTAGGCAGTCTCTGTGTTTATAATATCCCGGATAACTACGGAAGCTATAAAACATCCGAAAACCGGAGGCATATACGAGATGGTCCCCACGTTCGATTTCTTATTCTGACTCTCTGCCAGTACAATAGCATCAGGATTAACAAATTCGGACGAAAAAACGACTTTTACTCCTTGATACACGCCCAATTTATGCAACCGCTTCCGCAGCATCCGCGCCAGATTGCAGTTATAACTTTTAGAAATATCATTCACCTCTATCTTTGAGGGATCAAGCTTACCGCCAGCTCCCATAGAACTGACAACAGGCAGTCCTTTCTTTACACTATGGTATATCAAAAAAATCTTAGGAGCCAACGTATCAATCGCATCCACCACGTAATCATATCTTGCCCTGTCCAATAGCTCTGTCATCCGGTCGTCTTTTATAAAATCATTGATCACATGTAATTTTATATCAGGGTTGATATCCCGAAAACGGGCCGCCATCAGTTCTGCTTTCGGCCTACCGATATTACTGTCCAAAGCCGGAAGCTGGCGATTCTTATTCGATATCTCGACGACATCTCCGTCAATGATTGTCATTTCGCCGACTCCTGCCCGGCATAACTGTTCGGCAGCATAAGCTCCCACTCCGCCAAGGCCTGCTACTAAAACATGGGCTTTTTGCAGCTTTGACAATTTTTCCTTTCCCAAAAGTAATTCGGTTCTATCCAACCAATTGCTCATAATAATCGCCGATAAAAATATATTTCAATTTTTGACTTTTACCTTAAATACCCATTCGAAATTATCGTTTATTTTCCGAATCAATTCATCATACGGTAAACCGATCCGTTTAGCCGCATTCCTATAAATTTCTTCTATATTATAATCGGCATTATCTGTCTCCAGAAAAAGGCGATCCAACGGTATTTCAGGTAACACGCACCAACCATTCGACTGTTCGTCCATGATACTCTTTCCGATCGAGATATAGAAGCCATGACGCAATAACTCCGCCAATGTCTCCCGGTTATTGTTAAATCCATGAACGATCCACGCCTGCTCAGGCTTATATTTTTTATACAATGCAATTAACTCCGGATAAGCCTTTACACAATGAATAATCAACGGTAGCTGGTATTTCGCCGCGATCTCTATCATCTGTCCGAAAATTTCCTGTTGCTTATCCATATCTGTTGCCGAACGACGATCCAAACCGGCCTCACCGATAGCACAGATCTTCCCTTTAGCAGCCAGGTATTCTATTGTCCTTAAAAAATTTCCGGTTTGGGTATTAATGGTCATCGGATGGATTCCCGCAGAATAATACTTTCCTTCTTCTAATTCCACTCCCCCTATGCTGATCCATAAATCCAAAATCCGGATACCCTCGCCGGATTTATGTGTATGTATATTTACAAGCCCATCATGCATAATACGTTTATTTTCAGCTTACCAAAAGTCACTTGGCAAAGCGGTCGGAAAACGCCCCAACTCAAAGCCAAATGTATAAGATAAATACGTCGGTTTTTATAACATATCCCTGATTTTATCGCAGATTAACATTTTTTATACCACGCTATCCGCTAAACCGTACAGAGAGCCGGATTTGTCTATTTTAAGTTTCGCTTTTAGGTTTTGGCTCAAAAATCCGTATCTTTGTAAAAACTTTTTATAACGGTACATGAAGAAATCAATCATTATACTACTATTCTTTCTTTCAGGCAGTCTCTATGCTGTTAAACCGGATTCGTTACAGGTTCAATGCGATATATGGCAGGAGTTGCAGCGCCCCGGCAATAACAACGGAAGCGCCAAAGTAGAAGGTAATCCGGCTATCAACAATATGCTCAGATACCATATACAATCAAATAAGAAAAATAAATCATTCCCAGGTTACCGGATTCAGATCTATTCGGCAAGTGCCTATAACTCAGACATTGAAAAACTAAAACAGATTAAGAATGATTTCGAAAAAGAATTTTTGGACATACCGGCCTATTTAAAATATTTTGATCCGGACTTTAAAATCCGGGTGGGAAATTTCCGTTCCCGCCTGGAATGTATGCCAGCACTCCAGCGCATTAAAAAAAGATACCCGGCCAGTTACCCCGTTAAAACGGACATTACGGCAGAAGAACTGAAAAGAGGCCATTCACAGGAAATATCGACAACCGAAACAGAGGTTCAGTAAGCAATTTTCCCGGACCACGCATTTAATAAGAACGCAATTGTGACAACATTTGCTGTATACCGGCCAGTTCGAGGCGGGCAGTTTCCTGTAACTGTTTGTATTCAGGATTATCCGTATCAAAAGGCTTATGCAATAACTTTTTATTCAACTTATCGATACGATCCATCCACGTTACTGTTTCCTGCTCCATATATGTTTTTTTAAATCTTTCCCAGATGTAATGAATTGCCTGACCCGACAAATGCAGCATATCCTCCCCATAAAAACGGTAATCCCGCAGTTCATCCATTACAATTTCATAAGACGGAAAATAAAAACAGTGTTCGTATTTATCAACCAATTCGTCGATAGCCAACAATAAAACAGACTTGCTCAATTGATTACCATGAGCTCCGTTTTTCCAATGACGAATCGGACTCACTGTAAACAAAATTTTCAGGTTGGGATTTACACAACGCAATTCATCGATCAACGTCGCATATTCCAAAACAATCTCCCGGACAGATAAACGGAAATGTTCAAATTCAGAAGACGGAATTTTATGGCAATTGGAAACAATCAATCCTGTTTGCCGGTGACGATAAACCCACGCCGTCCCAAATGTCAGAAACAGTAAGTCTGCCCTCCTTAGTTTGTCGGAAGAAAAACTTAACCTTTCATTAATGTGTTGCAGACATACCGGTTGACCGGCCGACGAGAAAGAACCATGATGATACAGACTTATCCATTTTCCGTTATATTGTAACAGATCTTCTCTGGCAAACTGCCGCTTCTCAATTAAAAGCTTCAGCACATTGGCAATCGAAAACGGATTATATATAATACCACATGGATTCACATCCGCATCAAATTTAAAATAGGTCAACTTTGCCCCGATATTCTCTGCAAAGCATGACCCCATAGCCATCATACCTGTCTGATACCCAATAGCAAATGGAGATTTTCCTATCTCAATCCTTGTCTGTAGATCCATTTCTACCATTCGTTTTTTCTCTCTCACTTCTCCTATACATCTATCATTACTTAATTCAGAACAAAACTACAATATTTTTTGCCCGATCGGTATGTTTCTTTCTCTTAGTTTGTATTTTTGCCGCAAAATAATCATGGACTTTATTACAATATTTACAATTGCCTTAGGGCTATCGATGGATAGTGTAGACGTTGGTTTCACTCGGCATAGCCAGCATCGACGCTCTTGCCGCAGGCATAAGTATGGCTTTTTTAAATAGCGCTATTCGGCTTCCGGCCCTAACCCCTATTATTTCTGGTCTTTTAATAACATATTCAACACCTCTCCCAATACAGGATTTGAAGGTCGCATCGTATTAAAATCGATCATTTTCCCGGTTTTATCCAGTATCAGGAATTGAGGAATACCTCCTGTCCCGATTTGTTGAATAAACGGATGGTTAAATCCTTTTTCACACAGGAGCTGTATACCTTTCATTTTCCGATCTATCAGAAATTTCTTCCAATCCTTTTCATGTAAATCCAACGAAATTGAAACCCATACAATCGGTTTGCCGGTAAACCGGTGTTCCATCTCTTTGATATAAGGAATCTCGCCGACACACGGATTACAACCGGTTGACCATAAATCGATAAATACATATTTGCCCTTAAAATCACCTATAGATACTGATTTCCCATTCTCATTTACAAAGCTAAAGCCCGACAAATCGGTTCCCGGAGCTGCTCTTTTATAATTTGCTTCTTCTGCCCGGATCCGGGGCACCATCTCCTCCAGTATATCCAGGTTTGAAGTCTTCCTTATCATTGGCTTTACCGTAGCAATCCGCTCTTCAATGCCTACGATCTCTCTTCTTAAAAGTTCATATTCTAAAGACTGCATAACATAAGACTCCCGCAACGTCGGATCAGATAAACCGTTTGCCATATCCGCCAACCGGGTCGCATTGCTTCTGATCTTCACGCTACCAGCCATCAGTTGTGCATACAGAAACTCCTGAACATAATCCTTCCAGCCGGGATAATACACGATCTCCGGAAGCAGCTTCACCCCAAGTACCGGCCGGGAATAATCTTTTGTCACAACAGGCTTCGGGTGTGCTTTTCCCATAATTTTAGAGATATAGATCATCCGGTACATTTGAGCCAGCATTTCACCTTGAAAATAACCGGTGACCATTCTTTTATCCTCTGTATTCAAGACTGATTTTTCGATCTCTTTTACAATATCATTATACACTCCGACAATCTGCCCGGAACGTTTCTTGTTAAACACTGCCGTCTTCGAAAATTCAGGAAAACGGGACATATACTTTGCACTGATCATTACCATCAGGTTGTTTATATCCGCATGATCCCCGGTAAACACCAGCGCTTGTCCGACATTCATTTCCATACGATCGCCCGGTTCCACATAAACCGTCTCGAAAAATACCCGGGGCATTGATACGGACAGGAAAACAGGCTTATCCACTGCAGCCGTCAAATCGAACCGACCGTTCTTTACTTTGCTTACCGCCAAAGTTGCAGACATCATTTCATTGTTGCTCATATATACCTGCCCCTGGGCATCGCCCGAATAACCACCGGTAATTTGGCTTTTAGCCGCATCATATTGATCCAATAATTCGATTAACTGTAATTTCAAGATAGGATCCGATGGGCGGCGGGCTTTATCCATCACGACTTTACCATCCGGAGAGAGCAATACAAACCGGGGAATTCCGCCAATATCATAAAATTTAAAAAACTGATTTTCAAAAGCATCGGAAGAAATCACACAATTCTGTTCCATTCCGAATTGTTCTAATGCGGACAACCATTTTTCTTTATCTTCTGGTTTGTCTGCCGATATGGATACAAATTCAATATCCCTGCCATGCAAGGCTTTTTCCAATTCCAATAAAAAAGGAATCTGGTATTTGCAAGGAGCACACCAAGAGGCCCAAATATCAATTAACAGATATTTCCCTTTGAAATCAAACGATTTTATCAGATTCCCATATTGGTCGTCAAAACCAAAATAAGGACTCAGTTTCCCGATTTTATTTTCCGGGGCAGCCAACATGCTCTGATATTCTTCCAAATATTCTGCATACTGCTGTTTTCCATTCTCCGTCACAAAAACATTTGCCACAGAGGCCAGCAATTGATCCGCCTGATACAAATAGCCTAAAGCAAATACCGTTTTCAATTCATCAAGTACATATACCTCTCTTATCTTCAGATCCTTAATCCGTTCCGCCCTCCTGTAAAGAAAATCTTTACCGGTATATTTTATCAGAGAAATATTGTCTGCAGCGTTGAAAAAAAGATGCATTACATTTTCAAAACCGGGATAATCCAACAACGACTCTTTATCAAAGGATATTTCCTTCACAAAATCCAAAGCTTCTGCAGGTACGTCACGTTTCTGCTCTACCCTCATATAATTTAACAATTGAAACTCCCACCAAACATACTCAATCCGTTCTTGTTGTTCCTTGGTAAACTTTTTATCCTTGATTTTTGCCCGGTACAAATCTGCAAATGAGTTGCTTTTCAATTCTCTGACCCAGGCCATATATTCTGGTGTATAAAATTGTTCCGCATCGGGCATCTGGTTGTTCCCTTTCGGTAACCCTTTCACCATCATCATCTGGATTATAGGCACCAGTGCATTAGGCTTACCAAAATACATTTTACGGGTCCAATCATACAAATACGCATTTATAGCAGCTTCATCTTTCGAGAACTTCCAAGGTTCCTTACCTACGTTGACCACCACTGTTTCTCCCGGTAAGACCCGAATCCATGAAGTTTTTCCATCGGCAATCATGTACAAAAGATCTTTACATTGATCTTCCGGTAATAGAATAACACACCCCTTCTGTGCAGTGTCCGGTTCAAAACACAACCGTCCGTTTCCACGATTACTATTGTAGATATAAGGAGTCTCTTTTGTTCCTTTTATAATCACCTTCCCCGGTTCTGCCAATAACTTTACCGTGCATAACAACAATAACAATACACTTAGTGGCTTCATAGACTATCAGTTTAATATTAATAAAACTTTCCAACTCCTATCTTCTCAGTTCCTATCCTTACCCAGCATCTCCACCACCTCGCAAATTTTATCCCGGTCGCTATATACAATATCATATTCCGGCATTCCGGAAATACCACCCATAAAAACCGAAGGATTCCGGTAAACCATCCGACTATCCCGGGTATTCTTTCCACTCATATGCAAGGCATCTACCCCAATAGCTGCTATTTCCTGTGCATTTACAGCGCTCACACCACTTCCTGCCATAATCTGAATACGTCCGGCGGCCTGTTCCACCAGTTCTTTTATAATAGCTTTTCCCTCAACCGCAGTATTCCGTTGACCCGATGTCAGTATACGATGGCAACCGGCAGCAATTACATCCTCCAATGCTTGTTTATAGTCGCTGGTCATGTCAAATGCACGATGAAAAGTGACCGGCAATGGCTTTGCCAATTCGACCAACTCCTTTGTACGTCCGACATCTATTTGTCCGTCCTCTTTTAATAACCCGAACACCACTCCATCTACTCCGCACTTTTTTGCAAAAAGCAGATCGATCTTCATCTGCTCGTATTCCATATCCGTATATAAAAAATCTCCTCCTCTGGGCCTGATTATCACAAATAAGCCGATACGTAAAATACTACGGGCCATCTGTATCGTTGCTGCCGACGGTGTTATTCCCCCATCATACATGGCTGCACATAGCTCTACCCTATCTGCTCCGGCCTCCTGCGCGGCAAGGCAGGATTCCAGCGAATATACACAAACTTCTATCTCCATTTTTTAATCAATCAATCCTCATTTAATTTATCAAAGATAAAAATATAATGCTATAATTATTCTACCAAAATAAAAAATAAACACCATTCCGCGACTAAAACATTCCTGCATCATACATACCAATGCCAGCCAGTATGTCTACACAAAATTTTAATTCATTTATAGTGAATTAATAAAATCAAAACTGTTTTACTATCTTTGCTCCCGAAACAAAAGATGAATAACAACCGGTTATTTATTATATTTAAATCTAAAATCAAAATCTAAAATAATATGGCTGACGATAAAAAAATTATTTTTTCAATGGTGGGAGTAAGCAAAACTTTTCCTCCCGGCAACAAAAAGGTATTAAAGGATATCTATTTATCATTTTTCTATGGAGCAAAAATAGGAATCATCGGTTTGAACGGATCCGGTAAATCTACCCTGCTGAAAATCATTGCCGGAATAGAAAAATCGTACCAGGGAGAAGTAGTATTCTCTCCGGGCTACTCGGTAGGATACCTCGAACAGGAACCACACCTGGATAATGATAAAACTGTAAAAGAGGTGGTAATGGAAGGGGTAAAGCCGATTGTGGACACATTAGCCGAGTATGAAGATATTAATCTCAAATTGGGAGAACCCGAATATTACGAGGATGCTGAGAAAATGGACAAACTGCTTGCCCGTCAGGCAGAACTGCAGGACATTATCGATGCCACTGATGCATGGAACCTGGACAGTAAACTGGAGCGGGCAATGGATGCACTGCGCTGCCCTCCTGAGGATCAGCCGGTACAACAGCTATCCGGAGGAGAACGCCGCCGGGTAGCTCTGTGTCGGTTATTACTTCAGCAACCGGATATTCTGTTATTGGACGAACCTACCAACCACCTGGATGCAGAATCCATTGACTGGTTGGAACAACACTTACAGCAATATGCCGGAACAGTAATTGCCATCACGCACGACCGTTATTTTCTGGATCACGTAGCAGGATGGATTTTGGAATTGGATCGGGGCGAAGGAATCCCATGGAAAGGCAACTACTCCTCATGGCTGGAACAGAAAACAAAACGGATGGAGCAGGAAGAAAAAACCGCCAGCAAACGACGCAAGACATTGGAACGAGAATTGGAGTGGGTGCGAATGGCCCCCAAAGCACGTCATGCAAAAGGAAAAGCCCGTTTGAATTCATACGAAAACCTTCTGAATGAGGATCAAAAAGAGAAGGAAGAAAAACTCGAAATCTTTATCCCTAATGGTCCCCGGCTTGGTAACAAAGTAATTGAAGTAAAAGGCGTAACTAAAGCATACGGGGATAAACTGCTTTTTGATAACCTGGAGTTCACCCTTCCGCCGAATGGCATTGTAGGAGTTATTGGCCCCAACGGCGCCGGTAAAACAACCTTGTTTCGGTTAATCATGGGGATAGAACAAGTTGACAAAGGTCATTTCGAAGTGGGCGAAACAGTGAAAATAGCATATGTCGATCAATCTCACAAAGCCATTGACCCGAAGAAAAGTGTTTACCAGGTCATTTCAAACGGCAATGACCTGATGCGATTAGGAGGCCGGGACATCAATGCGCGGGCCTATCTGTCCCGCTTCAACTTTGCCGGTGCCGACCAGGAAAAACTTTGCGGCACACTCTCCGGAGGGGAACGCAACCGTCTTCACCTGGCCCTGGCTCTGAAAGAAGAAGGCAATGTACTGCTATTAGACGAGCCGACCAATGATATCGATGTAAATACACTCCGGGCATTGGAAGAGGGACTCGAATCATTTGCCGGCTGTGCTGTGGTCATTTCACACGACCGGTGGTTCCTGGACCGTATTTGTACACATATCTTAGCATTCGAAGGCAACTCTGAAGTATATTACTTTGAAGGCTCCTATTCCGAATATGAAGAAAATAAAATTAAACGTTTAGGTAACGATACGCCCAAAAGAGTGAAATATAGAAAACTATTAGCAAACTAAAAACAAAACCTGGAGCTAATTTCCAGGTTTTGTTTTTTATTTCAGGACTTGCTGCCAAAATTTCATTTTTTCGATCACCCCTTTCGTTGCATTGGCGGACGAAGTAGAAGGCATCACGGCATAGGCTATTCCTTCCAGGTCGCCGAAAGCTTTTTTAAAGTATTTATAACTATTTTGTCCGTTAAAAATCAAAGTACCGACATTACTAAAATGACTGAGAAGGCCGGGAAAGTCATTGACGGTTTCGTTTTTTATTTCACTATCCAAACTGCCTTCCCGTTCACAAAAAGCCAAAATATCCCACAACCCGATCCGATGCGCCAGCAAGGTGTTCAATTTATCACTATAATCTATCGGTGTCCGGCCTCCTTCAAATATATCATATATGATTTTCCAGAACTGATTTCTCTTATGGGCATAGTATTCTCCGGCTTTCAAAGAATCCGTACCAGGCATTGTCCCTACCACAATTTTTGTCGTATATTGATCAATCACTGGAGCAAAACAACTTAACATCGGTTACAGGTTTTCTATTGTTAAAACGATTACATGGCTCTGCAAATGCTTGCTTGAAAGCAAACGAAGACCCACATTCATCAGATAATCCCCGGAATATACTTTTCCGTCAGACTCCAAGGTTGAACGAGTGCCGGACATCAGGTTGATCTCTTTTACCCGATAGTTCTTCGTCGCATCCAGTCCTTTCAGGCGTACTGCCGGAACAACTTCTGCATAACGAGGATGCATATCAAAAGTATAAATAACGGCGTGACCCGCCGTATCGTCCACATACATTACTGCTGCGTGTTCTCCGTCATAAGGGGATACCAGCCGATACAAATCACCATCCCAGATAATGGAAGACAATCGTTTATAATCCTGTACGGCCTGACGGCAAAAGAGGACTTCCCGTTCATTCATCTCGCTTACCCGGATATCAAATCCCAATTTGCACATAAAGGCAACATCCACCTTAAACTTAAGGGATTGCTTTCCCCAGGACGTCACATGAGCGGCCATACTTTTAGATGGGAAAAGATGGGAATACCCCCACTGGATAAAAATACGCTCCACCGGATCGGTATTATCACTCGGCCAAAATTCGGTAAAGTATTTCAATGCTTCATAATCAGAGCGCCCCCCGCCCCCGGAACATAACATCATCGGTAGCATAGGATATTTCTGCTTCACCCGTTCCAACACATGATAAAGTCCCCGCACGTATTCGATATAAAGATGCGATTGTTTTTCCTTCAAATAAGAGGAGTATATATTGGTTATCGGGCTATTACAATCCCATTTAAAATAGGCAATACCCGGGTATTTTGTCATCAACCCGTCCACCGCCTGGTATATATAATCCTGTACAGCCGGATTACTTAAATCAAGTACCAATTGATTACGGTAATAATATTCACTACGATTAGGAAAACGGATTACCCAATCCCGATGTTTCTCATACAATTCGCTTTTCGGATTTATCATCTCCGGCTCAATCCAAAGCCCGAATTTCAAATCTTCGGCATTGGCCTGCTGTATCAGTTTTCCAAGTCCATTGGGGAACTTCTCCTTAGTCTCTGTCCAATCGCCCAATCCCTGGCGATCGCTGGTGCGGGGATACTTATTCGCAAACCATCCGTCATCCAGCAAAAACATATCCACATCCAACTTTTTTGCTTCGTCCAGTAAGCCGGAAAGCTTCTGTTCATCAAAATCGAAATAGGTAGCTTCCCAGTTATTTAACAGAGTCATACGTCCTTTTTTCCCGTCTTTCAATTGATATTCACGGGCCCACCGGTGAAAATTACGGCTTGCCTCTCCCTTTCCGGTGGTACTATATGTAAAAATAAACTCCGGCGTACGAAACACCTCTTTCGGTTTAAGGCTATATTCGGATCCATAAGGATTGATCCCGGAGATTACACGCAGTCCGTTCCGGTTATCCATTTCAAATGTAAAACGGAAATTACCGGTCCATGCCAATGTTCCGACCAACACTTCACCACTATCTTCCTGCGCTTTCTCATCCAATGCCAATACAAAAAACGGAGAACAGAACATATCTGCACGTGCACCTAATTTAGTGTCAATTACCTTCTTCCCGAAATTCAACCGGCATTCCGTCATATTCGCTTCATTAGCCCAGTCTCCGCAGAATTCCGTCAACCAATATTGGTTGCGATTAAAATGCAACATGGATGATGCATACTGATACAATACAACCGGATTCTTCTCCCGGTGGGAAATCTCAGTCCAACTCTTTACAATATTTTCTTTCACAAAAGCAGTAAAGAAAAGTTTCACCTCTACAGGATAAACTTCATCCTTCAGTACGACAACCGTTTCAATTATATTGTCTCCTTTTTGATGCGTCTCATGCGATATATATTTTAATAGCAACGACGGATTGCCATCATTATGCAGTATCCGGATTGCCGGTTCAAAATAGTCCTCCATGCCATGAGTGATATATACCTCTTTCCCCGGCTTCAAATACATGAAATCCCTCTCATACATTAATCGGCGCCCAAAATAAGACTGGCATAAACGACCGTTTTCGTTTACGTTGAAAATCAAATCAACCTCCTTTGTTCCTATCCGGATAATATCCGTCTCGGCGGCATAGGCTTGAATTCCTCCGGTAATCATCCAGAGCCAGAAGAAAACATTGCAAATAAATCTCATATCGGCACAATTAGTTTAAAATAGTTATTGATACACTTAAAACCGGCCGAAAAACAAATGCCGAAATTGGGTTCAACACACCATAATTACAAGCTTACCTGCAGGGCACAATTCTATTTATACATTCTTCCCAACTGTTCCTTAATTCCTTCATTAGTGATATAATCGTCAAAATCCATACGTTTATCAATCATTCCATTCGGAGTGAGTTCGATCATCCGGTTGCACACCGTTTGTATAAACTCATGATCATGAGAATTCATCAACACCACCCCTTTAAACGACATCAACGTATTGTTGAAAGCTTGTATCGACTCCAGGTCCAGGTGATTTACCGGAGAATCCAATATCAACACATTTGCATTGTTCAACATCATCCTCGCAATCATACAACGCATCTTCTCCCCTCCCGATAAAACGGAAACCTTCTTATAAATATCCTCTCCGGAAAAAAGCATCTTACCCAGAAAACCCCTTAAGAATGTTTCGCTGGTATCTGTCGAATATTGTCCCAACCACTCAATTAGAGGCATATCGGTATCAAAAAACGCTGAATTGTCCAACGGCAAATAAGCACTTATAATGGTCACACCCCAAGTGTAATCTCCCGAGTCCGGCTTTTGATTACCGGTAATAATCTCCAATAATGCCGTCATTGCTCTCGGATCACGCGACAAAAAGGCAATTTTGTCATCTTTTTCTACGGCAAATTCGACATCTCGGAATAAACACTGGCTATCAATATATTTACTTAGATTACGTACTTCAAGGATCTTATTTCCGACCTCCCTTTCCGGAGTAAAAATGATTCCGGGATATTTACGGGTAGAAGGCATAATCTCTTCAATATTCAGCTTTTCCAACATTTTCTTACGACTTGTCGTTTGCTTCGATTTTGCAACATTGGCGCTAAAACGTGCAATAAACTCCTGTAACTCCTTCTTCTTCTCCTCAGCCTTCTTATTTTTGGCCTGAGCCTGACGAAGCGCTAGCTGGCTCGACTCATACCAGAAACTATAGTTCCCGGCAAACAATTGTATCTTTCCGAAATCGATATCCACCGAATGCGTACATACCGAATCCAGAAAATGGCGGTCATGCGACACCACCAATACCGTATTCTCATAATTGGACAAATAATTTTCCAACCACATCACGGTATCCAGATCCAAATCATTCGTAGGCTCATCCAATAAAAGATTATCCGGCTTACCGAATAAAGCCTGCGCCAAGAGTACACGTACTTTTTGTTGCCCGCTCAGATCTTTCATTAACGAATGATGCAGATGCTCTTTTATTCCCAACCCACTCAATAAATTCGCCGCATCGCTCTCCGCATTCCATCCATCCATCGCTGCAAACCGTTCCTCCAACTCCGCTGCCCTGATCCCGTCGGCATCCGAAAAATTCTCCTTTGTATATATGGCTTCCCTCTCCTGCATCACTCTCCACAGTTCCATGTGCCCCTGCATCACTGTATCCAATACTACGCACTCATCAAAAGCAAAGTGATCCTGTTTCAATACTGACAATCGTTCTCCCGGTCCAAACAACACCGTACCTCGAGTCGGTTCCAGATCTCCACTCAATATCCTCAAAAAAGTCGACTTCCCGGCACCATTTGCTCCGATCACACCATAACAATTCCCCGGTGTGAACTTCAAATTCACATCCTGAAACAAAACCCTCTTTCCAAACTGAATCTCCAAACTTGAAACTGTAATCATACCTGTATTTCCCTTATTTGCTCTTAGATTGTTAATTTTTATATTGGTTAAATCAAATTATATGACAACAAAAAAAAACCGAAATTGCTCATTTTCGATGGACGCTTCGCTCCTGATCGTCATATATTTCTAATTCCAAATTCTTAATTTTTCCCGTACATCTGTTCGTAATACCCTTGGTAAGCACCACTGGTCACTTGGTCCAACCACTCCTGATTATCCAGATACCATCTGATGGTTTTCTCAATACCTTCCTCAAACTGCAACGAAGGCTCCCAACCCAGCTCCCGGTGTAATTTTGTCGAATCGATAGCATAGCGCAAATCATGTCCGGCACGATCAGTTACATAAGTGATTAACTTTTCGGACGTCCCTTCAAGCCTGCCGAGCATCCGGTCCGCCACCTTTATCATTACTCGGATCAAATCGATATTTTTCCACTCATTAAAACCGCCGACATTATATGTATCGCCTATTTTGCCTTTATGAAAGATCAAATCTATCGCACGTGCATGATCCTCAACAAACAACCAGTCCCGGACGTTCTCTCCCTTTCCGTACACCGGTAGCGGCTTGTTATGCCGGATATTATTGATAAACAACGGGATCAACTTTTCAGGAAATTGATACGAACCGTAATTATTCGAGCAATTTGAAATCTTTACCGGCAAACCGTATGTATCGTGATAGGCTCTTACAAAATGATCTGAGGAAGCCTTTGAAGCCGAATAGGGAGAATGCGGATCGTATTTGGTCGTTTCGGTAAAAAAACTACCGTCTTGTTCCAATGTTCCGTACACTTCATCAGTAGAAACATGGTAAAACAACTTTCCGTCCATATTTTGTCCCCACGCCAGTTTAGCCGCCTGCAGTAAACTCAATGTACCCATCACATTTGTCTGTGCAAATGCAAACGGATCCTTGATTGAGCGATCGACATGACTCTCAGCGGCCAAATGAATCACCCCGTCTATATCATATTTAGCGAAAACGGATTGCATAACGGAGAAATCACAGATATCTGCCTTTTCGAAAACATAATTCGGTCTTTTCTCGATATCTTTCAAATTTGCCAGATTACCGGCATATGTCAGTTTATCCAAATTCACCACCCGATAGTCCGGATATTTATTTATCATCAGCCGTACTAAATGGGAACCTATAAATCCAGCTCCTCCTGTTATCAAAATATTCTTCATAAAATTAAAATTTAAAATTGAGAATAAAGAATAATCCAAACTTCAACATTACATTTATAACTACTTATTTTTCTATTCCATCCGTAATTCTCTGAGACATCTTCCCAATGCCTCTTTCCATTCCGGCACTGTTACTCCGAAACTCTTTTCAATCTTGGTTTTATCCAATACCGAATATGCAGGCCGGGCCGTCTTCGTGGGATATTCAGCCGTTGTAACCGGCTTTACCTTACATGGTAATCCGCTTTGTTCCACAATCTCCCTTGCGAAATCATACCACGAACAGACACCTTTATTGGAATAATGATATATTCCCTCATGCTCTGCAACCTGGTCATGCCGGATAATTGTAATTATCGCCTGTGCCAAATCCTCGGCATAAGTCGGTGTTCCAATCTGATCTGCCACAACATTCAGCTCCTCTCTCTCGCCGGCCAAACGTAATATCATTCTTACAAAATTATGTCCGAATGTCGAATAAAGCCATGCAGTCCGTACGATGATATATAAGCAATGTGACCGTTTTATCGCCTCTTCTCCGGCTAGCTTCGTTTTTCCATAAACGCTCACCGGACAAGGTTTATCCTTTTCCGTATATGGTGTATCTTTACTACCGTCAAATACATAATCCGTCGAAACATGCACGAGCAAACAGGTCTGCTTAAAAGCAATCTTAGCCAGATTCTCCACAGCTGTCACATTAACCATCGCTGCCAGTTCCGGTTCGTCTTCCGCCCGGTCTACTGCCGTATAAGCCGCACAATTAATGATCGTATCTATTTCATGCTCCTCCACAAATCGGTTAATAGCATCATAATCCGTAATATCCAGCTCCATAGTATCAGTGTAAAACACTTCATCCAAAATCGAAAAGCCCACTTTCCGAAATTCCGATCCTAACTGTCCGTTCGCACCTGTTATTAATATATTAGCCATATCCTTGATCTATTTATCCTCTGATTTCTAAAGGAATATATTCTCCGAATACCGGATGCTCTCGGTCCTTTTTAGATACAACCATCTTATCTGCCGGAATCCGCCAATCGATATTCAGCGTAACATCATCGAACCGGATACCCCCTTCTTGTCCCGGAGCATAATAATTATCGCACTTATATTGAAAAACGGCCTCATCGCTTAACACAGCAAAACCATGTGCAAAACCTCTTTCTATATACAATTGCCTCTTATTTTCTTCCGTCAGTTCAACCGCCACATACTTTCCGTATGTCGGCGATCCTTTCCGTATATCCACTGCCACATCCAATACACGGCCTTTCACCACCCTCACCAATTTAGCCTGTGCGTAAGGCGGCAGTTGATAATGTAATCCCCGTACCACCCCATAACATGATTTTGACTCATTGTCTTGAACAAAAACGGTCTTACAAACCTCCGCTTCAAATTTTTTTTGCGAAAAACTCTCAAAAAAATAGCCCCGCTCATCCCCAAATACCTGAGGCTCTATAATCACTACTCCTTTTATATCTGTTTCAATTACTCGCATGGTTTTTTGATTAAAAATTACGAAATGATCCTCAACAAATATTGTCCATATTGATTCTTGATCATCGGCTGAGCTAACTCTTTAAGCCGTTCTTTGCTTATCCATCCTTTCCGATAAGCAATCTCTTCCAGACAAGCCACCTTCAATCCTTGCCGTTTCTCAATCACCTCCACAAAAGTCGAAGCTTCGGATAAAGAGTCGTGAGTACCGGTATCCAACCAGGCAAATCCGCGTCCCAGCAACTGCACCTTTAACTCCCCAGTCTTCAAGAACTCCTGATTCACGGTTGTGATTTCCAGTTCTCCCCGCGCCGAAGGTTTAACCCCTGCAGCTACTTCCACTACTTTATTCGGATAAAAATATAATCCCACCACGGCATAATTAGACCTCGGTACTATCGGTTTCTCTTCAATACTTAATACATTTCCCTCTTTATCAAATTCCGCCACCCCATATCTTTCCGGATCGTTCACATAATATCCAAAAACGGTAGCTTTTCCCCTCAATTCTGCTGTTGACACCGCTTCTCGTAGCATCATAGAAAAGCCCTGTCCATAAAAAATATTATCTCCCAGGACTAAGCAAGCCGCATCATCCCCAATAAAATCCTTGCCAATAATAAAAGCCTGAGCCAATCCGTCCGGACTGGGTTGTTCAGCATAAGCAAAACGAACGCCATAATCGGCTCCATCTCCCAGCAAGCGTTGAAATCCAGGTAAATCCTGAGGAGTAGAAATAATCAGTATCTCTCTTATCCCCGCCAGCATTAATACTGAAATAGGATAATAGATCATCGGCTTATCATATATCGGTAGCATCTGTTTTGATACCCCTTTTGTCGTTGGATATAACCTTGTTCCGGAGCCTCCGGCTAAAACAATTCCTTTCATAGTATATCTTAAATTTTGAATTTTGAATTATAAATTCTAAACCAAATTAATAAAACTATTCTATATTCTCTTATCTATAATAAAATAAACCCAGGAGATTTCTGTCTCCGGGCTTATTTGTTCAAATAATTTATATAACAAGCCTCTATTTCTTAGACGGCTTATTCTCTTTTACACATTTCGATATCCGGTCGGTAAAGTAAAACAGTACAGCAAATAGAAGCACCGCACTCAATATCAGAACCCAATTTGGCCAATCCCGACCGAGAACTCCTAGTAATATAAACATTAAGTTAAACAACAACAAGGTAAAAGTTGCCTTCTTGTGCTTTCCGGAATAAATCGTAAGCAGTTTATGATGCAAGTGCCCTTTATCCGGAGCAAATGGCGATTTTCCTTTCATCCACCTGGAAGTGAATAAACGCAACGCATCCAATGTCGGTATGGCCAATACACAGAAAACAACTCCAAGAGCTGCTCCCATCGCACACTTACTCTGTAAACCGATATTCGCTTCACAAAATTTGATTGCCAAAGCGCCTAAGAAAAAGCCGACCATCAACGCACCGGAATCTCCCATAAACATCTTGGACCGGATTCCGAATAAATTAATAATAAAAAAAGGTATCAGTGAAGCGATCAATATTCCGCTTAATAACGCATATTCGACTTGATGGCAATTATAAAACCAAATACAAAAAAACAAACTATCCATCAATGCTATTCCTGAAGAGAGTCCGTCGATACCATCTATCAGGTTAATAGCATTAACTAACCCCAATAACCCAATAAAAGTCAACGGGACCGCAATCCACGGCGTAAGCGTATATACCCCCAGGAATCCATGCAAATTAGTCAAATAAACTCCGCCTCCGACAATTAATACCAACACACCGGCAATCTCGCCTTTCAATTTTTTACGAGGAGAAATATTTAATAAATCATCATATACTCCTGTCAGAAAGATTAAGGTCGCTCCTAAGAATATATACTGCAATTCAGCATCTTCTCCAAATCGTACAAAAAGCAGAAAGGAGCATAGAAAAGCTAAAAATACAATAATCCCACCGATATTGGGAACAGCACTATTATGCGAAGAACGTTTATTCGGTTTATCTACAAAATTTTTCCGTATAGCCATTCTGAAAATCGGTACCCTGATATTCCATCCGATTAGCAATGCCACGCCCATTGCTGCTATTAACCTTATATTATCTGATAATAAACTCAACATAATTATCCTCATTTCAGCCTTGCGACTCCACTTTATTATTATTTCCTACAAAAGTATACAGTTTAAAATAAGGATGGCTATTTTACCTCGAAAATATTCACCTTTTTTATTTTTTTTATTATATTGATTATCAAATATTTTATGTACTCTCTTTACATAAAAAAAAAGCCATAATATATATTTTAAAAAAACATCTACTACTTATTAAAAAAATTTAAACCAACAGATGTCACGATTTTTACTTTTAAAAGCTATCATAAACACCAGTAGCTTAATTTGTTTATCTTACTTCTATACATCCCTTTTATATCAACAATAACTGCCGGTTGTGCGGTCAATTTTAAGAAGTAATCCTCATTAAGTCCTTTATATTCCTCATGCGATACGGCTACAATCACAGTGTCGTAATCATTCCTAAGTTCTTTGGTTAGTTTAAGTCCATAATAGGCTTGTACCTCTTCCGGATCAGCGTATGGATCAACAATATCCACATTAACCCCAAAGCTCTTCAGTTCTTTAATGATATCTACCACTTTAGAATTACGTACATCCTTTACATTCTCCTTAAATGTTATTCCCATAACAAGCGCTCTCGAACCCAGGATATATTTTCCTTTGGAGATCATCTCTTTTACAACCTTCTGGGCAATATATTCCCCCATCGCATCGTTTGTATAACGTCCGGCGTTAATCACTCTGGGATGAAACTTCAATGCTCTTGCCTTATGTACCAGATAGTAGGGATCGACTCCGATACAGTGGCCTCCGACCAGACCCGGATAAAATTTCAAAAAATTCCATTTCGTTCCGGCAGCTTCCAATACATCGTAAGTATTAATTCCAATACGATTAAAGATCATCGACAACTCATTAACCAAAGCAATATTTATATCCCGTTGAGTATTCTCTATAATTTTGGCCGCTTCGGCAACTTTAATATTTGTAGCCCGATGTATGCCTGCCTTTATAACCAATTCATAAACTGCAGCAACCGTATCCAACGCTTCGGTATCCATTCCGGAAACTATTTTCATTATGTTAGGCAAAGTATGTTCATGATCGCCCGGGTTAATCCGTTCCGGCGAGTAACCTACCTTAAAGTCTCTTCCGGCTTTTAAACCGGAAATCTCCTCCAGTATCGGTAAACAATCCTCCTCCGTACATCCCGGATATACTGTCGATTCATACACTACATAGTCACCTTTTTTCAACACTTTAGCCACCGTTCTTGTCGCACCTAAAATAGCCTCCAGATCCGGACGGTTATATCGATCGATCGGGGTCGGCACGGCAACTATAAAAAATGAAGCCTTCTTCAGCTCTTCAAGTGAAGAGGTAAATACTATACTTTTTCCGTCGAATTCAGCCTCACTCATCTCACCACCGGGATCTACTCCTTTACGTAATTTTGCCAGTCGTGCTTCACTTATATCAAACCCTACAACATCAACACATTTCGCAAACTCCAAGGCAATAGGTAAGCCCACATATCCTAAGCCGATAAGGGCCAATTTAGTCTCTCTTTTTACTAATCTGTTATGCATATTAAATCTAGATGTTTGGATTAACACATATTTATCTCACACAAAAATCAATACCATTTTTCTATTCAATTATTCACTTAAAATAATTTTATAACGTGCTAAATTAGCTATAAATTTTGAATTATAAATATCTTTTCAAAATCTACTGCTGAGCCTAATACCGTACTGTTAAGGGAAAGAGCAATAAAAAGCTATTTTCTATTTACCGTTTTTACATATTAATAAGCTTTTTTATCTCCCTTAAACACAATTACCACTGTTTTTATAATAATACTTATATCAAGTAACAGCGACCAGTTTTCAAGATACCATATATCTTTCTGAACGCGTTTTTCCATCTGCTCCACATCTTGTGTTTCTCCCCTGAAACCATTTATCTGAGCCAGTCCGGTGATACCGGGTTTTATAAAATGCCGTACCATATATTTATTAACAATTTCGGAATATTGACTTGTATGATATAGCATATGCGGACGTGGTCCTACAATCGACATATCTCCTTTAAAAACATTAATAAACTGAGGTAATTCATCCATATTTGTACGTCGTAAAAAACCTCCTATCCGTGTTTTTCGACCATCATCGGCCGTAGCCTGCTTAGTATCGGACTCTTTATTGACCCGCATACTCCGGAATTTATAGCATTTGAAATTTCGTCCATCTTTTCCTGTTCTCAATTGTTTGAAAAAAACCGGACCCGGTGAACTTACTTTTATCGCAATAGCCACAAAGAAATATATAATCGGAAACAAGGTTAATAAAAAAACAGCCGATAAGACAACATCAAAAAAACGCTTTACCATTGCATTATGCGCATAAGCCAGTGGAATTCGCCGAACAGAAAGCACAGGTATATTCCCCACTTTCTCCAATGCGATAGGAGTAGCCATATAATGGCGTAAAATCGGCACAATATGAAAACTGATGATATGATCCTCTGAAAATTCAATAAGGTCAACCACACTCTCTCTTGCCGATACCGGGAGCGTACAATATATTTTAGACACTCTGTTCTCTAACACATAAGTTTTGACATCAGATATATTGCCTAGCAGATTCCCTCTGTTTTGGGAAGAATTATCATCAAAAAAGCCTAATATATCAACGCCCAAATAATAGTCATCTTTTAGCTCTTTATATAATTTCCGCCCCAATGAACCAGCTCCTAAAATCACCGCTCTCTCACGATTGCTTCTTATACTCAATACATAATATAATATCTCCCGCGTAAGCCATTCGAAGAGAACAATCAGAAAAAGTACGGCAAGGAAATAGATTAATATAAATAAACGAGGCACTTCATTCGATGTCTCTGTCAGGAACAAATATGCAACGGCAATACACAGAATTACAGCCACACGAAAACTTACACGACGGATTATGTCAGATAATCTTAAATGGCGCATATTCACGATAATCTTTCTCAATTGAATCGCAAACAGGTAGCCTATGTTAATAAACAGAAGCAAATAAGTATAAGGATAATCGGATATATGGATAGAAGGAAATATAAAAAACAACAATAAATAGGTAATATTGATGATAACCAGATTTTCTATTACCATCAACCCTACTAATGAAATTTTGTACCGTCCAGACATCTGCATAATCACCTAACATTTAGCAATATACATATTGCGAAAATATTCATTTGGAAAATAATATAAATTCCATTTGCCTTTTACAGCATCGAACATTGATTCCCTGGATAAAAATATGTGTTACCAAAATAAAATGTAATGCCCACTGTAGTGGATAGAACCCCATCAAAGCGACGGGCTTGCTTAATCCGATTAAAGTAATCATCAGCTAACAGACCCGCAATATCAACATAAAAGCCCATATTTTTATTTAAACGATATTCAAATGATAAACCCGCATGAAAAGATAAATTACTTTTGGCATCATTATATGTATTTATGCCATAAGCAGGTATCAACTGAGTACTCTCTTTCCGGGAATAGTATCCTGCTCCCCCGTATGCGACAAAATCATACTTGCGTTTAGGATCATATTTCCAAAAGAAATTTGTCACACTCACCATCAGGTCCAAATGTCCATCATAGTAAAAATCCTTTTGCATGGATGTATGATCTTCATCATGAAAACTATGCAAAGCCCCTCCTTCTACTTTTGCTCTTAGCCCTATCCAGGGTCTAATCCATTTTCCCAATGCAAAAGTAGGTATAAAAGTAATCTCAGATGTTGAGAAAGGGACATTCATGACATCCTCAGCAAAAAGGAATTGTCCTCCAATTCCTGCCTGAGCAAACCAGTTATCCCAAAATTTATTCGCATTGTAAGATGCTCTGACTCCTGCTTTTCTGTTTACAGAAAGTTGTTGGGCATAAGAAATCGCGACAAAACTCAAGAATAGATACAAAAAAAAGATTTTCGTCTTCATATATCTCCGGTTTTATTTTAATAATATCTTTCAGGCCTTTTATCCCTATTCAATTCCAGATAGACAGAGATCTCTGTAATAACATTAATACCACATTTCATCTACTCCAAACAACTAACCCCTCAGTTCACATGCAAATATAAGTTAACATATTCATTTCTAGCCTCATTTTTATGTTTTTATTACTTAAAAAATCTGTTTAATCCCCAAAACAACCCCATTGGAGTCAAATCATTTACACCTGTTTTTCACTATAAATTTAACGTGCACTTAGATCGCTTTCAGAAGGTTTATATATTTCGGTATTTTTTATATATTTTTTGATATACCTCTAAGGTCTGTTTTGCGATATTATCCCAATTATATAATGATAAATCATATACCGGACGTTCTCTGCTATGGAGTTTCTTTGCCAACTTATCTTTCAAATCGCCCCAATCTCCACACTTAAAATAGCAATTCCGGGATAAACCCACCTCTAAATTTGCCGGTATATCACTCACTAATACATCAGCGTTATAGCTCATGGCTTCCAGTAATGAAATGGGTAGACCTTCATGAAAAGAAGGAAGAACAAACAATTGGGCATGAGAAAATAATTCATTCAGCTTTTCCCCCTTTATAAATCCGGTCATTACAACATCCTTTTCTTTTGCTAATTGCTTCAAATAATCAGAATATTTATCCGGGTGGTCTGCGTCGCCGGCAATTACTAATTTATATTCAGGATTATTCAGTCCGTTAAAAGCTTCAATCAAACCATCAAATCCTTTCTCCTCTACGAACCGGCCTAATGCAAACACATATTTTCCGGACACTAAACCTAATGAATGAATATAGGAAGTCTCATCCGACCTGGCGGGTATATTTACACCATTATAAATAACATGGGCATTGTACCGGCTATATTTCAGTTTAATGATATTATTAATTACTTCAGATATAACGATCAATTCATTTGAGAATCTGGTTCCGAGATACTCTCCGATCTTTAAGATTAGTTTTGCCGGTCTGTTCCATTTTTTTCTATTATAATCAGGACCATGGTTCGTTACGACTACCTTCAACCCCAATAGCCGGGCTAATGGGATCATTATGGAAGGACCTATGGCATGGATATGCAAAATATCCGTACGATGTTTTTTTGCATAAAGAACAGACAAAAAAGTATGAACGAATGCTTCTACAGATTTTCGCTTCGGAGCATAGATGTCTTTCAACTTGACACCTTTATAACTCTGAAGCATATTATCTTCGGTCACATAACAAGAGCGACGCACAAGGGTAATCTCATATCCCAGTTTTGCCAACCTGGGATATAACTCTTCGCAGTGTGTTTCCACCCCGCCCTGGATTTTTGGGATTCCACGCGTACCTGTTACAAATATTTTCATTCAATAATTAGTTTTCAATCAAATCAATATATCTCTTTTTGAAGATATCGGTGGAGAAATTATTTCGTAAAAGTTCATTGCTTTTCAATCCCATGCTACTACGCAATTCGCTGTTGGATAATAACAGCTCTAATTTTTGCATAATATACTCAACATCACCGGCTCTGGTGATATATCCATTGACGCCATCCTTTACCAATTCCGGACTATCGCCAACATCCGTAGAGACAACAGGCAGAGAGGCATTCAGCGCTTCCATTATAGCATTGCTTGTTCCTTCAATCAAAGAGGTAGATAAGTAAATATTAGCGTTTCTTAATAATCTAGAAATATCGTCCGAATCCTCATATATATCCACAATATCTTCCAATTGAAGATTTTTTACCCATCGACGAATATATGGTTCCAATTTCCCAAACCCCACAATCTGATATCTGATATTTCTATGGTATTTCCTTAATCCGGCTATTGCACATAATGCCGTATAATAATCCTTTTCAGGAACAAATCGTCCAACCGTTATAATATGAATTATTTCATAATTCGCCTTCTCCGTATAAGGTGCTATCTTTTCAAAACAATTAGGGATAACGACGACTTTCTCTTTCCGATACCCTTTTTTTATATAATAATCCTTACCGGAATAAAAATTCAAGATTATTTTAGTAGCGAGATTGTTTCCGATAAATTTATCGATCTGCATTTTTAAGAAAGATAATTTCGCACTACGGATTCCCGGATAAATTTGTTTCACTCCCACTATATATCCCGCAACAGCAGTATAAAAATTAGCTGCTGTTAAATAACTGAACAGAACATCCGCCGACGAATTTTTCAAGTAACGACAAAAAGAGATAAATTTATGAATCACATTTCCATGCAATTGCGTTACATAAACGGAACCATCTTCTTTCAGCCAGTTTAAATATTTTTCATCGAATATGTTTCCGTTAAATATGATATAATGTACCCGGTAAGTATCAACCAATGATTTTGCAAGAAGAATAGACTGCTTCTCTGCCCCTCCAACGGTCAAATTCTTTACGAGGATTGCAATATTTTTTTTCTTCTCCATATATAATTGTTATTTTTCTGACCGCAGGTACGGTTTTGTGATTAATTTATCCGGTTCAACAGAAAGTAAAAATTTCTTTTTTCCTTTCCAGTCCATAAATTTTGAGTTCAAATTATATTTTTCAATCCTTTTATAAAAATCATCAACATTACCAATAATTTTTGCCGGATTGCCTCCGACTACCACATTAGGAGGAACAGACTTGGTAACGACGGCTCCTGCCGCTATTAACGCCCCTTCGCCAATAATTACTCCCGGCATAATTTGCGCACCCGCCCCGATATAAACCCAATCTTCGATCACGACCTTTCCAAACGCGTCAAAACCAGGTATTGTCCGCCTTAAAACCTGTCCTCCTCCATGCGTATGAATAGCAACATCATTTGCTATTTGCACATGATTACCGATAGTGATCAAATACGGTTCCCAGCTAAATTTTTTAGTAGCAATAAGAGTACCTTCCCCTATCTTCACCCCGATTATCTTTGCAAACAACTTACTTGGTAATAACACGAATACCAACACCCTAAACAGCTTATACATAACCAATTGTATTTATAATAGTATCTAAATATATTCTTTCAAACGTACTTCCCCATAATTTAGCCACGTTGAACCAGACTTTTCCATTCAATCAAAAACAATCATTCTATCTTTCTTTATAATGGGCAGAGCCATCGGAATAAAAACGATTCCTGCCACTACAGTTTTTAAAAATAACGACAGGTATATATCATTAATCATCACATATTTACAAAAGAGAAATTCTGCAAAAAACACAAGCAAGGCTATTAACAAAGGATATAGTAATATCCGGAAGAAGGCTGACATCGGTGACTTCAAGGTAATTCTGATAAGAATATAGTAATTTAATAAGAAACTAATTAAAAACGCAAAAAACAGGGTATAGGCTATTCCTTCAATGTTACCGATAATAAAAATACCTGCCCATATTGCAAAAACTATGGCGATCGCAGATAGAAAACCTCCAATAAACAAATGTTTAGTATCATTGGCAGCTTGAAAGATAGACCCGATGCTGGATAAGATGATCTGAATCCCTATTGACCATGACAATATCTCAAATACCGGAATAGAAGCTTTCCATTGGTTACCGAAAACAATCAAAATCAGCTCCGAAGCAATAAAATATAAGAAAACAGAAAGCGGAAGACCTATCAAAGCTAATACTTTCACAATCTTAAGATACAACCTGAAAATTCTTTGCTTATCATGCTGAAACTCCGCAAAAAATGGCTGAACAGCCGGCGAAATCACATGGGTAAGATTTAGTATCGGAAGCACCATAAGTTTGTACGACTTTTCGTAATATCCCAATAATGCCGGCGAAAAATATTTTCCAATCAATAAATTATCTAAGTTTCTGGAAAAGAAGTTCATAAAGTTAAACATAAATTGATAGAGGGAATAACTTCCGATTTTCTTAAGAGGAGTAAAATACAACCTTCCGGGTTTCAGGGGGCGTTTTATATAGTCAAAAGCAAAGGTTAGTAATCCTGAAACTAAAGAATAAGTTATCAATGCATATACCCCCCAACCGTACCATGCTACCGTAACTCCTATTATACCGCTGAATATCTGAACAAGTAACTGCCTATACATTAAAAATTCAAACATTTTGTCTTTTAACAGCAGCGCATAAGGCACTATATTCATACAGGTAAAAACCAAACCGACAGATAAAGCCCTGCACATATTAAGTAATGCCGGAGTCTTATAGAAAGAACTTATAAATGGAGCGATCAAAATAAATACTAGCGCCAAGAAAAAACCGATACAACAAGTAAAAGAAAAAATAGATTGCAGATCTTCTTGTAATAAATCCTTTTTTTGAATAATAGCAGGACCTATGCCCATATCTGCAAATAATCCGAAAAATACGACAAATACCGTAGTAATCGCTATCAGTCCAAAATCATCCGGAGTCAAAATTCTGGACAGCATCCCCATGATAAATAACTGAATGGCCAAACCCAGATATCTGGTGAGGGCCAGATAAAGCGTACCGGATATAAATTGCTTTTTTAACGACATTAAAATGTACTCTCTCTATTTTGCTCTTTTTTTTGTAAGAATTCCTCCGCTAAGAACCGACAAGCCAAATCATATTCATTAAATACATCATTTAGCTGTATATCGTTTAAATTTTCATATACGTTTTTTTTATATAACGCTACTTTCTGTGTCCCTTTTATGACAGGGAAATGAATATTTTTCCGGAAAACGCGTCTTGCCTTTCTTCCGTTCAGTAAGCTACAACATTTAAACCAAATATCATCGGCATGTGGCGCTAAACGCATATATTTATCTTTGTCCGTAACAATCTGATTAAGGGAACAAGGAGGATATAAAATCCCCGAAACGCCTGTAGGTAATAATGAATAGGAGGATTCATTGTGTTTCGCAATACTGTTTTTATTCTCCATAAATTTCTGATACGGATATATTTTTCCATGTTTATCAAGCTGTATATTATGCCCCCTGTAACAGATAATATCTTCCGGATATTTTATATGGGTTTCATATAATTTCTCTAGCCAAAATGCAGGATAAATAATATCATCATCTACCGTGATGATAACCGACTCCGGATAAGCACCCAATGCATAGACCATTTTTTTATACGAACGGACATTCTCTTTAACAAACGAAACTTTCAATCCTCTTTTTATCAAACGTCGTATTGATTTCGGAAGTTTATCCGGATCAATCTCCAAACTGGACAACCAAAGATGAATTACTTTAGGTTGTACATTTTGCCTGAATAATGATTCGATTGTTATATAAACTTTATCTATACGCGCAGGAAAAGTTGTTAATGAAACAACAACGTCTATACTCCCTGATAACTGTTTATGAGAAAAACGATTCAAAAAACCAAAATAGACTTCCTTTAAAAATGACACTTTCATTTAATTCTGTTTTATAAGATCTCTAAAACAAATATTCCCTATCCTTTTCCGGACTTAGGGTATTCATACATTACAAAACTTCATTATTTTCATACGCATAACCACACAAATTTAGTCGATGGATTTATATGAATTTATCTTATAAACACTATAAATTACTGAAAAATTGTTCTATACCAAAATTTTATATATAAATCGGGGCGAATTAAAAATCCGCCCCAACAAAACTTTTTTCTGATTTCCGTCTACTCTTTATTCTCAATTTTCGATATCTAATCACTTCTACCTACCAATATACCATCGATATACCAACTTTATTCCCTCTTCTAACTCTATCGAATGCCTCCACCCTAAACGATGTAATTTCGATACGTCAAGCAATTTACGCGGTGTACCGTCAGGTTTTGAAGTATCATTAATAATTTCTCCCTCAAAACCTACGATCTTTCTCACCAGATCCGCTAATTCCCGTATCTCGATATCCTCACCTGTTCCAATATTAACATGCCGCTCTCCATCATATTGTTGCATCAAAAACACACAAGCATCGGCTAGGTCATCAACATGCAAAAATTCACGTTTGGGTGTCCCGGTTCCCCATATCACTACATTAGCCGCATTCTCCAATTTCGCCTCATGAAATTTCCGGATCAGCGCCGGCAGTACATGTGAATTTTGCAAATCGAAATTATCATTTATACCATATAGATTAGTCGGCATCGCTGAAATAAAATTACATCCGTATTCACGACGATAAAATTTACATAATTCTATCCCCGCGATCTTTGCAATGGCATAAGCTTCGTTTGTTTCCTCTAGGAGCCCCGTGAGTAAATACTCCTCTTTAATGGGCTGCAGCGCCATTTTCGGATAAATACATGAACTGCCCAAAAACAACAACTTCTTTACCTGATAGGTATAAGCAGCATGAATAATATTACTCTCAATCATCAGATTATCATAAATAAACTGAGCAGGATAGGTGTTGTTAGCATGGATTCCTCCTACTTTTGCCGCAGCCAGAAATACATAATTCGGTTTTTCTGCCGCAAAAAAATCATTCACTGCTTGCTGGTTTCGTAAATCCAATTCATCAGAGCCACGGACAATAATATCATTAAAGCCCTTACTTTGTAAATTTCGCACAATGGCAGAACCCACCATTCCCCGGTGTCCTGCCACAAATATCTTATCCACAGATACACACAGATTTTTTTCAGATAAACACAGATTCTTCTCCATAAAATATATCTTACACTATTAAACGTTTGTATTGCAAGCTTGACATCCCGAAATTTACTAAATATCCAACCTGTAATCCAGTTGCTTTCAAATAATTTAATAACTAGGCATAACACTCTGGCACTAGCTCATTTGTTGCTTTCAATTCCACAACAATCTTACCATAACAAAGAAAATCAGCCTTATAAAACTTCTCTAATATCTCTGTTTTATAATGTAAATTCAATCTCTTTTCTTTCTCAAAAGGAATACCTCTTTTTATAAATTCTAATGTCAATGCCTCCTGATACACAGCTTCCAGAAATCCCTTTCCCAGATTATTATGCACCTCCATACATGCACCAATAATTTTATATCCCTCTCCCTTGAATATAAAACTCTTCGCATCCATAATCTGTGTGCATCTGAAAAAAAATCTGTGTGTATCTGTGGATCAGTATTTGATTCGCAAATTATTAACCTTCTCCACATATTCATAATCAAACCGTGCCATCTTCTTCACCAACTCGGTAAACGAGGTCCGGGTAGGATTCCATCCCAACAGCTTTTTCGCTTTTGCCGGATTGCCCTGTAATTGCTCCACCTCAGTCGGCCGGAAATAAGAAGGATCTACCTCCACATAAACATTACCTGTTTTTTTGCAAATTCCCGTTTCATCCACACCTGTTCCTTTCCATTCCAGTTCAACCCCTACCTCCTGAAAAGCCAATGTACAGAATTCACGGACAGTATGCATAACACCGGTAGCAATAACAAAGTCTTCCGGAGTGTGATACTGCAGCATCAACCACATACACTCCACATAATCCTTTGCATATCCCCAGTCACGCCGGGCATCCAGATTGCCCAAATAAAGTTTTTTCTGATAACCGTGTGCGATACGTGCCGCACCCAACGTGATCTTGCGGGACACAAATGTCTCGCCCCGGCGCTCGCTCTCATGGTTAAACAATATACCGTTTACGGCAAACATACCGTAAGCCTCGCGATAATTCTTCGTGATCCAGAAACCATACATTTTAGCAACAGCATAAGGTGAACGGGGATAGAAAGGAGTCGTCTCGCTCTGCGGCACTTCTTGTACCAGTCCATAAAGTTCTGATGTAGATGCCTGGTAAATCTTTGTACTCTTTTCCAGACCGCAAATACGAACCGCCTCCAAAAGACGCAATGTACCGACGCCATCCGTCTCTGCCGTATATTCCGGTACTTCAAACGATACCTTCACATGTGACTGTGCCGCCAGGTTATATATCTCGTCCGGTTTTATCATCTGCACCAGCCGGATCAGGTTCGACGAGTCGGTCATATCCCCATAATGCAGATACACTTTCCGGTGCTTATGCATATCCTCAATCAGATCATCAATATATAGATGTTCGATCTTATGAGTATTAAAACTCGAACTCCGGCGGATAACCCCATGCACATTATACCCTTTTTCCAATAAAAATTCGGCCAAATATGAACCGTCCTGTCCGTTAATACCGGTAATAAGCGCTGTCTTTTTCATTTACTCTAAATCTATATTATTTCTTATCTCTGTTTTTATTTAACTATCAAAATCTAAAATCCTTATATCCTATATATTACCTTAAACTGAAATATCTTGCTACTTGCTACCTGCCACTTGCCCCCGTTTAATCGGCAATCCAAAAATTCTTACCCCCTTATTCTTTATTCCCTACCCCTCATTGTTAATTGTTAATTGCATCCATGCCTTGTATTATCCACCTGTTGTTATCGTTCATCACTTTTAGAATCCATAATTTTTAATTCGTAATTCCCTGAGGTCCGTGTCAATTCGTGGAATCCGTGGAGAAAATTCTTTCCATCATCACCCACTTCTCCCCCTTTTTAGCAAAAGGAAGCGCCTGCTGATATTTCCACATCAACTCCTCCCACTCCTGCACCTTCGGATTAACGGCATCCATCATCGCTTTTCGTTCAAAACTAAACCTTTCATCCGCTTCAATAATCATAAACAAGCGGGTAGCCACACGATATATCTCCATGTTAATAATACCCGCCTCCAATATACTAGCCTGGATCTCCGGCCATATATTCTTGTGATACTCCTCATATTTTGCTATCAAAACCGGATCATCAACTAAATCCAATGCCATACAATATCTTTTCATCACCTATATAATTAATTACTACCCCTGTTTTCTTAGGATCTACTTACTTGCAATCCATTATCGGACAAACTCATTTCGACAAACCGCGCCTTTTTATTAGGAGGGTTTTGATTTAAAATGTGCCTTATCGCTATTGCAGCTTCCGGATCTTTGGCGACCATATAAAGATAGCCTCCACCACCGGCACCGGGCAGTTTATATCCTAACGAGCAATCCCGGATCTTTCGGATAACTGCCTCTATCTCGGAAGGATTAGAACCACGATCCAATGCTTTATTCTGTTCCCAAGTCTTGGATATCAGGTGGCCCATTTCAGTAAAACTTCCTCTTTGTATCGCGTCATACAACTGCAAGGCATGTTCTTTCATCTCTCCCAATAATCTTAAATGCTCTGTATTATTCAGAAACATCCCCCGGACTATCTCCGCCAGGATACTCTTTGCCGTACGGGTAATTCCGGTATAATAGAGCAGGTGACATTCCCGGTATTCGGACGCTGTAAAGAGATAATCCGGCAACCATCTGACCATTGCGGACTGATCGAAACCACTTCGTGTTTGCAATAATTTTACTCCTTGCAACACTCCCCCATATTGATCCTGCCATCCCCCACCGGAAGTCAGCAACTGTTCAAGTACCAGCGTCCGGCGGCATATCTCATGCTTGTCCCATTTCAAACCGCAAAAATCCGATAAAGCGCCCAATACGGTCGCCGCCAACACAGAACTGGTACCCAATCCTGAACCAGCCGGAATGGCGGCCAGCAGAGTCACTTCTATTCCACATCCGAAGTGTTGCAATTGACTCCTCAAATCAGGAAACTGCTCCCCGGCAAACTCCGGAATAAAACCGGTCAAAGCCAATGCCGCCTTTGGTATCGAGAATGGGGTTTCGACCTTATTATAATCCGCCAATTCCTGATAACTTGTCAGGATCTCCATCGCCCCCAGATCAATTGAACGCAATACTATTTTATAATCAGTACAAGGCTTTATATATACCTGGATCGGGGGCTGACCATTCAACTCAATTGCAATATTCACCACATTTCCACCTGCATTTAAACAATAGGGAGGCGTATCGGTCCATCCTCCAGCCAGATCAATGCGTACCGGACTCCGTCCCCATACAATCTGATCGGGCTGAACACACATCCGGGGCGTAACCTTATGCTTCCGGACCGGCTCAATCATACCCTCCTGCAACAGACGGAAAGCCTCTCCCTCTTCCTTCCGGTTCTCTTTCCCTGCCAATTGCCGTATCCGTGCGCGAAACATCCGGTCATGAATACGGGTCATCAAAGCCGCATGCCCCGGTAGTTCATCCGGCAAAGCTATATTACCTCTTACATACTCCTCCGCCGCATCGGCTAAATTTAATTGATAAAATACACTCGTCTCATAATTCCGGGCCAATAAAGGCCAGTTCTCGATCCGGAACTGCTCCCGTTGGGCAAATAACCGCTTCAGATTAGCCTCCGCAGCAATCCGGTCGGCAGACCATCGTTCATTTTTCAACCATATTATCTTCCCTTTTTCCAGCTCCGGTTCCGATAGCATCCATCTCAATACACATTCCATCTCATCGACTGTAGAGCACACCGGAAAAAGCGGAGCATATTGCATGTCGTTTTCTTGCAACAATCCAGGTACATCGTCTTCCAAGCCTCTTTCCTTCAACCACAGTCTTATGGATTGTCCGATAAATAACGTCTGCTCATCCTTCAATGTTCCCCGGAAAGGATCGTTAAACCCATAAGGGCGGGCAACATACTCTTCTTCTCTTACCGGAACAACATCTACACAAACCCCAGCTGACACATCCAGATTCCAGTTATTCTCAGGTATACCGGTAATGATATGTTGCTGTCGTAACTTCCATCCTTTTGCGACCTGACTATTTTCGATCCATACTTCCGCATTCTCCGCCGTCAATTGAATATCTACCACTGCATTCTGTATAAAAATAGCCGGATGGGGTTTTACTTTCCGATGCATAATCGCCCGCTGATCGTTGACCAGGTTCTGTACTGCCAATGTCGACGAAATCAGCTCCCGGCTGGTACCGTAATGATAGAACTCTCCTCCCGGCAACGGCAATATCGCGACGGACAATCCGTTCAGTTCCTGATCTATAACCTGAGGATGTTCTCCCAGTGCCAATCCAAACTCCGAATACAAATCATAACATCTTAATTCCCCCTTATCTGTCTTCGAACGCTTAACCAGTAACTCTACAGCCCGATCACTTAGCAGCCATATCCCGATGTCCATCAGATACAAATGCGTTGCAGCCAACTCTCTCAACTTTTCAATGGAAGGCTTCTGCAACATAAAATCAAGTTGGTCCGGCTTACTTCGTTCTAATATGAACACTCCATGATTTTTCGCCAACTGCGGTTCAGTCCATAACCCGTAACAAACCACATCCGCATCAGGAATCTCCTGCAAAGCCTCAGTCGATCGGATATATACATCCCCACTCGCTATCAATGTATGTATCTTCCCGGGAACCTTCTCCATAATCTTCCGGTACAACGGTAATTGCAACGACAGCAAATCCTGTCCCAACCGCTGTCCCCTCTCCCACCGGAACACCGGTATCGGCGTTAATACTTTTCCCGACGGTGCATATCCCGGCAACCGCCGGCTCTGGCCCCCGGCATGCAATAACACCCTCTTTTCTCGGGTTAACCAGTCTGCAAACGATTTCGTATCACACTCATCTTTAAAACAGGCCTCTAATAACCATGTCGTCCCCCCACCGGACCCAAGCTTAAAATCGACCGGATCGGAAGTACAAAAATATTCTGTCTCAGGAACTTGTTCCAGCAAATGAAAATCCTTTACCAGATTAGGTGGAAGTGAAAGTAAAGTACGCATTTAAAAGGAGATTATATAAAACAAAAACTACTCACTCACAAAAGTTATTCCCTCCGAAGCATCATGAATAAATTCAAACTTGATTGTCTTATCTAACCCTTCTGACAAAGTATATGGAGCCTTAAATCCTGAACTATACACTTTAGTTGCATCAAACTGGGTTGTCGCACAAAATTTTTTCATCCGAACACTACTTATCGGCAACTTTTTTCTTGTTATTTTAGCCAATATGTCAAAACCATAACCACCAAGTAACCCTAAGAAATAAGGTACTTTAATAGATGGGATTCTCCGCCCTAAGGACTTTCCCACAACATCCACTAATTCATTCATAGTAAGATCCGGTTTGTCTATATAATTATATACATTATACCCTCTTGTATTTTCCAATAAAAATGAAATTAATGCAACGATATTGCCTACATATACCATTGACTTTTTATTATTGCAAGACCCTACTTTTAAAAAACGCCCTGAAGAAATTTGTTTAAGCAGATTATAAACATTACCCCTATTCCGTTCTCCAAATATGACAGACGGACGAAGAATCGTCAGTGTCTTATCTTTACTATCCTCTTTATACCATTCACGCAATACCCCTTCCGCTTCCCATTTACTTTTACCATAGTGATTAAAAGGATCAACAGGATGTGTCTCATCCGGATTATTTTTATTTAGTCCATATACAGCCACAGAACTGGTAAAGATCATTTTCTTTATTCCACAGAAATCCATTGCTTTGACCACATTTTTCGTTCCTTCTACATTCACATCATAATATAAAGATGTTGGCGATACATCATCACGATGTTCGGCGGCCAGTAAAATAACAACATCTTGTCCCTGTAATAAGATTTTCAGATCTTCTTTATTCCGGACATCAGAAATAGTAGTAATTTCGGGATAAAAAAAACTCTGATTTTTATCTATATTAAGCAATACATTATCTTGCCGCTTCAATACCTCGATTAAACAGGTTCCAACAAAACCTGATGCCCCTATTAAGCAAATTTTCATAATTTATATAGAGTTATTTTCTTAGCAATGATTTATATAAAAAATTTAACAGCGATTTAGGCAATAACCTTAATGGTGGTCTAAAAAACATTGATTTAATATATGTGTATTTGTTTAATAAATCCTCTTCATAGCACTTTCGATAAAAAAAGGTTTCTTTTCTCAAATAACTCCATCCATGACGCCGGCCAATCATATCATTCCCAGTCCTGAAATATAACAATGGTTCTCCTATATTCTTCACCTTATATCCTCTCTTCAGCATACGCAACCATAAGTAGTAATCTTCAAAATAAGGCATGTCTTTATAAGCTCCAGACTCTAAAACAGCCTCTTTATTAAATACTACTGAAGGATGATTAAATGGATTTCTTACCTTTGAAAATTTGATTATTTTATCACTTTTAATTGGAACCCGCCTAATGACATCGATATCATTAGGTATTCGATTAAATTCTTTTACATAACAGCCAACAAGAACAAGCTTTTTATCGTTTTTGAAACATTCGATTTGTTTTTCGAATCTATTCTCAAAACAAATATCATCGCTATCCATTCTAGCAACCAATTCATAAGAACAATGCTCCAAACCAGCATTTAATGCTACTCCTAAACCTCTATTAGTTTCCAATGAAACAATTTTGAATAATACCGGATATTTTTCAACATACTTCTTCAACACCTCATCCAAATCTGTAGTCAAGGGTCCATCCTTTACCACCACAATCTCGCCCGGTAGTAATGTTTGTTCCACTACACTTTCTATAGCTTGATCGAAAAAAACAGGATTTTCCTTATGATAAACCGAAATCAGTACAGAAAAACACATAACAAAGCAAAATTTATTTATGTCGTATTTTTTTTATTATCGAATTATGCAATCTCTGACCCAAAAACAATATCAAAATTTTATGAATATAGTTTTTTACATAATTATAGAAATCATTTTTTACCCAAGTACCATCGAAATGGTGAATAGTATACGTATTTTTTGTACTTTTAATTCTACCTAAATGGATATTCTTGGGTGAAAAATATTCGGCCGGATATAATGTTAAAGCTATCTGTTCTATTTGGGTAATCATTACCACATCCTTAGGGATCTTATAGTACTGGGATAAAACATCATTAACAATTAATGGTAAAGGTCGCATATTAAAGGTACCGTCGGGATTGCAAAAATGCCTATCTTTATAATAATCCAAACATCTCTTAACCCATTCTTGCTCTGCTTCTGCTCCTATTATAGCTGGTTCAAAATCACCCCCTGTTTCATATCCCATAAAAGATTTATTGACTAAAAGCGGCGACAAGTCCTTGACAACCTCCACATCGGAATCAAGATATATTCCTCCTTCCTTATATAAGGCATAAAGTCTTATATAATCGGCCGCAAAAGCATACTTTTTGTTCTCATATGCCTCTTTAACCCATGGTATTTCCTCAATATTTATCCTATTACGATCCCATAACACAAATTCAAAATCGGGCATCCATTTTTTCCATGTTTTAATGCAATCATCTATCATTGGCGGAAAAGGATCTCCACTAAGCCAACAATAATGTATTTTTTGAGGTATCATAACTATTCAAATAATTGTTCAAATAAAATTTCCCATTTCTTAATTATTAATTCAGGAAGAAAAGATTTTACATCTTGACGAGCATTTTCGCCAAATGTTTTACGTAAAGAAAAATCGCTGCATAATTCAACAATTTTTATCCCCATTAGCTCCTTATTGAAATTTGGAATTATAAAACCATTTCTTCCGTTTATAACAATATCTGAAGGTCCTGTTTCGCAATCAAAAGCTACAACAGGCAACCCATATGACTGAGCTTCAAGAAGAACCATCGGAAATCCTTCAACTCTGGAAGTCATCACATATACCGATGCATTAATATATTCCTGTTCTACCAGATCTGTATAACCGATGAATTCTATCTTATCAGATAAAACAGCGGATACCTTTACTCTTTTTTCGAATTCCTTTTTTTGTTTCCCATCTCCTATCAATCTGAGTTTCCATCCAGGTATCAACATATGGATACTATCATAAATATCCAACAATAGATCTATCCCTTTCTCATACGATATTCTTCCAACAGCAATAATGATTTTCTTGTCAAGAAAGGATTGAACAGGCGGATAGAAGGTGACACTATTCGGTATAACATATACATTAGAGTTATGTCTTTTCAATTTTTCAAAATCTCTTTCGGTAAGAGAAATAAGTGCACTTAATCGAGGATAAAACCGTTTTCGTAATAATGCCCATAGTCCTGAAACCGCACAATAAGAAGTATGATCGCAACCTATAGTTTTTAAATTTTTCCTCTTAGAGAGTAAAGCTATAAGAATGCTAGGATAGGTTCCTACACCCAATAAAATTATATTAGTTCGTTTTTTATAAAACTCCCGTATTTCAAATATAGATCTTATTCTTTTAAAAATTTTTATGACCTTAGCCCCTCGGGTTAAATCAATATTCAAATATTCAATGGTTATACCTGGTTCTAACGAAAATATATTATTGGATTTTAAAGACCCAATAGATAAAATAGAAACCTGATAGTTATTTAAAGCAAACTGATTTGCTAAGTTAACTGCAACACGTTCTCCACCACCACCAAAGTGAATATCATTCAATATAAAAGAAATATGGGGCTTATTACTCATTGATAAACTTAAGACGGGTAAAATTCAATATAAATATAATAAAAATCATCTCAAAACTCGGAATAAGCAAATAATGTACCCAGAGAATAAGGGTATAGAATAATATAGAAAAAAAATATTCTACATTATAATAACCCACATATTTTTGGATAATTAAGATTGAAAATAAAGCAAATATAAAAACGACAATAATACCATATTCTAAAATAGAAGATAATAACTCATTATGAGGCATTACAACAACCTTATCCAAATAATCAGCATTTTTCTCCAGATTTCCAAGTCCTAATAACACATTTATATTACATAAATCCGACGCTAAATACTCTATTGTATTTTTATTCGCTTTTAGTCTTAACGAATTAGAACCGTCATTAATGGTCAACACACGTTTTACTGAGGTCTCATAGGCAATAACTGGACGAAAAGTATGTACATACCAGATAGAAAAAGCACCAAACAGGACATATACACTAATTATTATTACAGCAATATTTATTTTCTTAAATATATTAACAAAACGTTTTTTAATTATCCGAACGATATAAAATATGGCTATACTAAAAATAAGCAATCTACTTAATATGAGTAATGATAATACCAATACGAAAACTTTTCCCCACTTTATATTAAGAGCATCAGAAAAAAGAAAGAATAGGAATAAGTAAGCAGCGGAAAGATTTATCTCATATCCTAACGAAGGACGCCCATCGTGGGATGTAAAAATTAAAAATTGAATTACGATCGCGACAGCGCATAACAAATGTAATGCCTGTAATTTTTTTATTTCAGTTCTACTATCAAATAAAAACTTTGGAATACACATGATACCTGCAAAACATAAAAAAGAATTTGCATAAGATGTCATAAAAGTACCTCGGTATAACATTATAACTCCTATCAGGAATAGAGCAATTATTGCCAGTAGAGATGTTCTCCTTAATTGTTGGGAAATAGGAACATATATGTATAGTATTAAAAAAAATAATCCCATAAATATACGCATAGGTTTCTGCAATAGAACAGATTCCGGTATTACATAAAATATTATAAGAAGCGTACAAAATATTTTTAAGCCTATTTCATTTGTTTTCAGCATAAACTACCAGTTTTTCTTACTATAAGGCAATTTACAATAAAAGTAAGTTGCGATCTCTTTCAAGGAAAATGGAAATATGTGATTCTTTATTCTTATTTGATATCGTTCTCTTAATATTTTCAGAGTAAAAACAGAGCTAACTCCTCCAGTTGCAAACGAGGCAATAAACGTGTCAAGATACTTAAATTTAATATTTCTTTTATAGAAACGCAATAAAAGATCATAATCAGCTGCTATACGAAATTTCTCATCGAAAATACCATATTGTATATAGATATTTTTTCTAATAAAAACAGTCGGATGGCAAATATTCATAATTTTAAGGTTTATACTACCATTAAAAATCTCATCCCGAAAATATTTACCTTCCCGAATGATTTTCATATTTCCAAAAAATAAATCAATATCCGGTTGTCGATATGCTTCCCTTATAATTTTCTCCAGAATAAACGGTTCATAGTAATCTCCACTATTGATAATTCCTACCCATTCTCCCGTAGTCATCATAATTCCCTTATTCATAGCATCATATATTCCTTTATCAGGTTCACTAATCCAACGAAATATTACATTCGGATACTCCCCCTCCCGGACTTTCTCATCATACCTTTTTATACTATCCACGGTTCCATCTGTTGAAGCACCATCTATAATAATATACTCTATATTATCATAGTTTTGATTGAGGACGCTAAGCATTGTCTGCTCTATAGTGCTGATAGCATTATAAGTGACAGTAATAATACTAATCTTAGATAGACTATCGTTCATATTTTATATTATCAATAATTCCATTTATACCTGTTTCACGAATCGAATGATATTGAATAAAAATCTTTGAAAAGATGTTCTATGGTTAGCAAAGAAACCCAACTTATTATATATCGAATTTTTTAATAAAATTATTTTAGATTTTGTATATACTCCTCCTGTTGAAGCAGAATAACCAACCATAATTGGATATACCCTAAAAGAATTTATAGGAAGATGTTTTATCTTATCAAAGAAAACATGTTCTAAATATCTGTTCTGCCTGTCATTTACTTCTAAATAAGCATCAATTAACTGCTGCTTAAAAAAAAGAGTATCAACCTTATAAAAGATCGTTTCTACAACATCATTATTTTCATCCATCTGGGTGAAATCCGGAGGAAAGATAAAAGCATTTGCACAATATGTAGACTTTACGACTCTATCCATATTTGTAATAATTACCCTCCCCGTTAATTTATAAAAGAATTGACTTTTTTGTAATTGTTTACTATTAGCCAAAGCATATTTTATAATTTCACCCTCTCCATATCCTTTCCCTTTATTCTGTATATTTTCATAATCTCCCGAAAAGGTTAATACTTCCAATACTTTCTTTTGTCTTCTCGCCTTTTCCTGTAAAAACGAATAATCATATTTATAATTAGTATTTTCACAAAATACGATATGCCCCACTTTATGATAATGATCTATCGCATACTCGATGCTATATAAATATTGCTGTAACCGTTCTTGTAAATCAATTATCCGGGTCGCCGGGATTTGATAGGACGATATATCAATAGCTCCTGTTATTAATAAAATATTTTTTCTATTATCCGTCATCTTAATATTCTTTTCATTGCTTGTATAATACGCAATTTCAAAGATTTATTCTGTTGATTAGACTCCTCATACAAATGTATTAGCTTTAAAATATATGGCTGAGTTTCTTTTAAAACTAACCAAACAGCATAATACCGCTCTAAAAATCCACCTTGTATTCTGTAATTATGATTCACATCAAATTTATTCAGTTTTCCACTTTCTATAACTCCTGAAATAAATTGCATCATTTCCACAAACAAACCTTTGCTCAACACAAATGAAGAGCAAAGATTGATTTGTTTGTCATATAATATATCCTTTGTAAAACAATTATGATAATACTTATTATAATCGTCAATTATTGCATCATAACAATTAACTCCTTTGCCTGTTAATTGATTCGGAAACCTTATATCCATTAAAATATTTTGTGTATAATCATCTTGAAATAAATGAGGTTCAAAATTTATGTGATTGTGTTCTGCTAAGATAGGATCTATCAAATTTTTCCTCAGCGGAGTTGATACAATATCATATTGCAAAAAACCTATATAATCAAGATCTTCATACAAATAGGGATTTTTATATACATTATAGATTACCTCTGATTCCGTATACCATTTTCCCAATGAATGAAATTTTTTTAATTCATATTGATTAATGATATTAAAATCTTTATATTCGGCTATATGTGGATTATTGGGATTTACATTGACAAATACATAATCATTTATCAACGATTTATCATAATATTCAAGAACCAATTGATTGTGAAAAACCACAAAAAGCTTATACTTCAATGACATATTATTATTATTATTATTTATTTGTTTCTAAAGTTCTGATTACAACACATGGATTTCCTCCGGCAATAACATTGGAAGGGATGCTCTTAGTAACTACACTTCCTGCTGAAATTATAGTATTTTTTCCAATAGTAACTCCTTTTAAAATAATACAGGAAGCGCCGATAAAAACATTTTGTTCTATCATTATTGGTGCTGTTCTTATATCATCATCATTACCACTGACCCGGATAGTCGGATTTAACGAATGAAAATTAGTATCCCAGATTTTAGTACTTCCTCCTATAAGCACATTATCCCCGATAGTTATTTTATTCCAGCAAACAATAGTAGAATTAGAAATTCCTACATTTTCTCCTATTGTCAATTCGGCATTAGAAGAATCGGCTATTAAACTGACGGCTGTATCTCCCCCTATCGGATTAGCTTTTAAACCGGAATTTACGGAAAAATAGTCCCCGATCTTTATTTTTCCTTTATTTTTAATATTTATTCTCCCTCTGACACTTGCATTCTTTGGAGTAGAAATCCCATTTTTCTTTAAAAGTAAATAAAATGCGAATGAATAATATAAAGGTATTGGATGAAAAAACAATTGCTTAAACAGTCTATATAAAGACAATAATATGTATTTAACAAAGTTTACCATATAACTGGACAACGCTCGGCAAAAAAGAAAAAAATTATTTGACAGAAACTTAAAATATTGACGGAACGGTATCAGTTCTCTTTGCCTTGCATGAGGATATACTAAAAATTTAAATATATATGGAAGAGTCATCATTATATAAGAACGATAACATTTTTGAAGAACATTTTTTTTCAAGCCCTTCTCCTTATATAAGTCAAGTAATGATTTTATATGAACTATTAAAATATAACCTAATTGATCCCACCACTCTCGTACCCCATCCAAAGCAAGTATCAACGGAGTCCTGATATAAATGGACTTTTTTCCAAAAAAAGTATTTGCTAAAACAACACTATGAGGGTATGATGTTTCCAAAGATGATAAAAATTCTCCTTCTGGCTCCAAACGATACTGCAACCAGACTTCTTTTCTAAAAACAGAGGCCATTAACTCTCCCAAAAAAATAATAGAATAATCCGGACCGATTAACGTTTCCCACGGTTGAATCTCCTCAAATTCAATTTTGGATTTTAACTGATTCGACAAAGCTCTATAAGACGACAAATACTGTAACTCTCCCTTTTGATATTCAGCAAAATCTAATCCTCTCACTTTTGCATATATATAATCAACATCAGGATGATTTATAATAAGATCCAACACTTTTTCAATAGCACCGTTTAATAAAAAATCATCGTCTCCGACTATCCAGCAAAAATCTCCCTTAGCGTAGTTTACAATCCCCAATATATTTCTTATTGCACCAACATTCTCTTTTTGTCTATAATATTTAAAATTATCTTTCTCGAGATATGGTTTCACTGCTTCATCTGTTCCATCAGGAGAACAATTATCGGAAACTATAACCTCAATCTTTTTATCGTTATCTTTTAATTGAGAAAATATTGCCGACAAATTAGAACATAAATATCGACGCCGGTTATAAGTAGGGATTAATATACTTAATATTATTTTTTCTTCTAATGCCATGCTCTTTTCTTATTTAGAAAAATCTCATAAGACCAAGGTAAACTCAAACAAGTAATTAATGCCGTATATCCGATTACAACTCCATTTACACCATAAATTTTCCCCAAAACCAAGGTCGAAACACAAGTTAATATTCCCAACACAATTGACTGTACCATAAATGGTTCCTGTTTATGACACCTTAAATATGTTGCCCATGCAAAAACCATCTGATTTACAAAAGAAGCTACACACATCAAAATTAAAGGTAACCAATCCAACAAACGTAAGCGCTCCGGCCTTTGAAAATATTCTAATAAAAATACTCCGACAATAAAAATCAATAAGCAATTTAAGCATATAAATAAAAGTTGAATCAGAGATTTATTAAAAATACGATCTAACATAACATAATCCTTTTTTGCTATCAAACCGGATAATAACGGAACTTTAGTTGTAATCCAACTCATTGCCAAGGATGATATACCATTCAGGATCGTCAAAGTCATTCCCATTTGTCCGGCAACCACCGCACCGGAATAAGCAAAAAGAACCGGATTAAATAACTGGAAAATGAAATAACCACTTACCCAACTCAATGCTATTTTCCATTGGTAAGGAAATATTTCGCTACGATAACACAATCTTTCAACTATATTTACTTTAAAAAGGGTTGTAAGAGTTTTCCGATGACAGCTAAAAAGTATATATAATCCAAACATCATTGCTCCTGTAACAGACGCGATCCCTCCGACATATAACTTTGCACCCAGATACAACCCGGACCAAGTAATCCCCATCATTATGAATTGTGCCCAGAACCTATATTGAGCAATTTGCTTTACTTTACCTAATCCCTCCAAAAACGCCATTATAGGAGCTATTATAAAATTAAAAGTCGTACCCACACAAAGTATTATCCATGGAATCATCCATGCTACAGGTTCTTCAGAAGTGTAAAATATATTAAAATATATTATTCCAACCGCAATTAGAACCATTAAAAGTACGATAGCAAGTATTGAATACCACTTTATACAAAATCGCAATAACGAAGCAAGACGCGAAATATATTTATTATCACCCGAAACCCGTTGCTCATCCCAATTAAGATGGGCATTCTCATGTGCTACATATTGTGTGATAATCCCACCTAAACCCAATTCAAAAAAAATCTGAATAGCAAGTAGACTGGCAAATGTGTAATAAAAACCCTGTTCTATACCCGTTAAAAACCGAGCAACAAACATGACAGAAACAACCCCTCCCATCCCTTGTATGACACGAGCGAATGAAGTATAAAAAATAGCTTTATCTATTCCCAGCTTTTGTAATAATTTCCTAATCATTCCGATACGATCATGTTCGCTCTTAATTCATTATCATCTAAATAAGGGCTTGGGTTTTCTATATTTTTATCAAATTCCAACTTTGGGGATACTTTAGTCTCTCCCTCCGTTAAAAATTCAATAATGCAATTCCGTTTAGAGAATATGGCCTGCATAAAATCCACATCACCCAGACACTTAACATTCACACGATAATACGGTAGATTATACGCCTCCGATATTTTTTCTAGCTTTGGTACTAAATAACCACCTCCAGAAGTTGTTGCAACCATGTTTTTATTAAAATATAACTCTTGGAATTGTGTAATCATTCCCAACGATTCATTATTAATAACTACCACTTTAACCGGCAAGTTATATTGAGAAATAAGCATTAGCGACTGTACAGAAATATGGAACCCTCCATCTCCACACAAAGCCCATACACTACGTTCCTTATTACCAAATGCGGCGCCAACTGCAGCCGGAATCGAATAACCCATTGGAGCCAATCCCCCGCTTGTAAAATAACGTTGTCCTTTTGTTAGTTCCAACATCTGGGCTGTCCACATTTGATTTTGACCAATATCAGAACAAAAAATATCATTGGACTTACTGTACTTATTAATAGTTTCAATAAGTTTATATGGTTTTTTATTTTCTACGAACCGCTCTACCTCTCTTTTTTGATTATATTTATCTTTTATAGATGCAATGTAAACATTCCACTCCGAATAATTTTGAAACATCAATTCTTCAGAACTCATAAATTCAATAAAAACGGAAACATCTTGTTCTATCTGCAATCTGTTTTCAAGCCTATGCCCCTGCAATTCTCCGGGATCTATATCCACATGGATTATTTTTCCATGCTTAAGAAAATTCTGATACTTTGCTCCCGTTTGACGGGTATCCAATCTTGTACCGAGCGCAATTAATAAGTCACTATTAGCAATAGCAATATTGGCACATCGATTTCCATAACTCCCTATCATTCCGATAAAATTAGAATCATCTTCCGGATAGGCACTTTTCCCCATCAATGAACAAACTACCGGAATATTTAATTTCTGATTCAGTTCAAAAAGTTTGTCTATACAATCTGATGCAATCATTCCACCTCCTACTACTATCATTGGACGTTTTGCAGACTGTACTAATACCGATATTTCCTCTTTTTGTTTTAATGTCAAAGCCGTAATCCGCTTCTGATCAGGGAAAAAATGTTTTTGTTGACTAGGATCTATTTCCGCCCGTTGTACATCCATCATAATATCAAGCAATACAGGCCCCATACGTCCATTTAATGCAATGTAATATGCTTTTTCAAGTTCATAACATATATTATCAGGATTATCAATCATGATTGCATATTTAGTAATCGGCCTCACGACCTCTACTACATCTGTTTCCTGAAAACCCAACTGACGTACCGGTTTTTGATATTTATATTCATACGAATTAACCTGTCCCGTAATATATATTACCGGTATAGAATCGAAATAAGCATTGGCAATACCTGTAATCATATTGGTAGCACCAGGACCACTAGTAGAGATTGCCACACCTATATTTCTTGTCTCACGGGCATACCCCTCAGCTGCAATCGCAGCGCTCTGCTCATGATAAGTTTGTATAAAAAAAAGTTCAGGGTGTCTGTCTATAGAATCAACCAGGTGAGTGATCATTCCACCTATATAGCCAAATATTATATTCACATTTTTACTTGCAAAAAAATCCGCAATATAATCAGATACTTTCATAGTGTATTTATTGCATATAACTTGATACAGTCTGTGATAATTTTAATTCAAAATCACTATTATCCAAAATTATAATGTTCTCTCTGAGTTTCTTTGTACTTCCATGATTCAACATACATTGATTCGTACGGTAAGGAAGAGCTCCAAACAACAAATTAAAATCCGGATTCACCTGATATTTAATCATTTCAATCATAGAACGAAGTCGTATAGGTTCCTCTGCACATAAATTATAAACACCGACAAGAGGAGTTTTTTCAATTATAGCAGAAAAAATTTTTGACAGATCTTTTACATAAACATAAGAGTATTGTTGTTCACATTGAGTTAACTCCATCGAACTCCCTGTCAACATATTTTTAATTACTGAAGGAATCAGCCAATTCTGCGACTCCTTTTCACCAAATACAGAAAATATCCGCAACCAATACCAATCAATGTTATTTAACTGACAAAAAGTTTTCAATATTTGTAAACAAGCCAGTTTTATTGCACCATAAGCAGTTTGCGGATTTACCGGAAATTCTTCATCAACTACAGCAGTAAAATTGCCATATTCTGCCTGACTTCCAAGTCCTATAATTTTTTTTACTCGGGCATATAAAGCTATTTCAAGTAGATCTTGTTGAAAAAGGATGTTATTCAACTGCCGTTCCCATTGTTCTCTCCCTCCGGCATCAACACCATCCCATGCTGCATTAATAATAATATCAGGTTTAAACTCTTTTGCTACAGCTTTCCAATCAGATTCATCTATATTAATCCAGCAAGCTTTATCAAAAAAAGTTTTACAACGCCAGAGACTCGAACTTTTACGTTTAGTTAAAAGTAAATCATAATTACGAACGACAAGCTCTTCTGCAATATGAGATCCCAAAAAGCCGGTAGCGCCTGTGAGCAATACTTTGTATCTATCTTTCTCCACAGACCTCTCCAATTTTTCCAACCATATAATCCAACATCTCTTTCGACATTCCGGGATAAACCCCTACCCAAAAAACATTTGTCATAATCTTATCTGTGTTTTCCAGTCCGCCAACAACTTTAAAGCCACTACCTGTAGTACGCATCTCATCAAAACAGGGATGCTTTATAAGATTTCCGGCAAAAAGCATACGTGTCTGAACATTATTTCTTTCCAAATGCTTAACAAGTTCATCACGTGTGAAACCCGCGTCATCTTTCACACAGATTAAGAACCCAAACCAGCTTGGATCTGAATCTCTCGCCGGCTCCGGTAAAATTAATTTATTACTGTATTCTCCCAGTTTTTCACGTAAATATGTCCAGTTCTTTTTACGGGCTTCAATGATACCCGGTAATTTTTCCAACTGTGCGCAACCAATAGCCGCCTGCATATCAGTGACCTTAAGGTTATATCCAAAATGGGAATATACATATTTGTGATCATATCCTAAAGGAAGATCCCCAAATTGTTGGGTAAAGCGACATCCACATGTGTCGTCTTTTCCAGAATCACACCAACAATCACGCCCCCAATCACGAAAAGAGTTTATAATCTTTTTCAATTGAGAATTATTGGTATAAACAGCGCCCCCTTCGCCCATAGTCATATGATGAGGAGGATAAAAACTGGATGTACCGATATCACCGATAGTTCCACTATACTTCCATTCACCATCTATAAAATATTTTGAACCTAAAGCATCACAGTTGTCCTCAATCAACCATAAATTATGTTTAAGGCAAAACTCTTTGACCCTCTTTAAATCAAAGGTGTTTCCTAATGTATGAGCCACCATTACCGCCTTGGTTTTTATACTAAGCGCCATTTCGAGTTTGGTAACATCAATATTATATTCTGGAATGGTTACATCTACAAAAACGGGCACAGCACCATATTGAATGATAGGTGTGACCGTTGTCGGAAAACCTGCTGCCACCGTAATAACCTCATCTCCCCGCCTTATAGTCCTTTCGGCCAATTTGGGTGATGTAAGAGCCATAAAAGCTAATAGATTTGCCGATGAACCAGAATTAGTCAAGCTACAATAGCGTACACCCAGAAACTTAGCAAATTCCTTCTCAAATTGTGCTGAATAACGTCCAGTAGTAAGCCAGAATTCCAAAGAACTATCTACCAGATTTAATATCTCTTTTTCATCAAAAAAACGGCCGCCATAATTAATACGGTCTCCGGGCTTAAAGGATTTTTTCTTACTTTCGAATTGCTCCTTAAAATACTCTCTGGTCAACTCAAGGATTTTTTCTTTTGTAGTCATTTGCTATATTCCGCTATTTGTTTCAAACAAAGTGTATGCATATCTTCTTTTCGGTAATTTTTATACCATTCTATCGTTTTTGCAAGAGTAATACGAATATCCCATTTAGGTTGCCAACCTAACTCAAAACGAGCTTTAGAAATATCCAAGGCTAAAAGCTTAGCTTCATGCAGCGCATCAGGGTCCGAAACATCCTTAAGTTGCCCCCTCCCGTATTCTTCTACTACTATATTAGCGATATCCCAAACCGAAACAATTGAATCCAGATTAGGTCCAAAATTCCAGCCGTCAACATACTTGATCGGATTTTCCAACATTTTAGCCCCCAATGTCAAATAGCCGCTTATGGGCTCCAGTACATGTTGCCAAGGGCGCACCGATTTCGGTGAACGAATTTCAATAGGCTTATTTGTCTCTAAAGCACGAATACAATCAGGAATAATCCGGTCTGACGCCCAATCACCTCCCCCTACAACATTGCCGGCCCTAGCCGAAGCTATTGCTTTACCGTGCTTTTCATATTGCGCCGGATTTATGAACGAACGGCGCCATGAATTGATAGCTATCTCAGCAGCACCTTTTGAAGAAGAGTAAGGATCATATCCTCCCATAGGCTCATTCTCACGATAACCCCATAATTGTTCCCGATTTTCATAACATTTATCAGTAGTAATCATTATGGCAACTTTAGTACCTGGGCATTGCCGAACCTCTTCCATAATATTTATAGAACCCATTACATTTACTTCGTAAGTCTCAACCGGACATTCATATGATAATCTTACTAAAGGTTGGGCAGCTAAATGGAATACGATTTCCGGCTGATACTCCTCAAAAACGTCATGTAGTTTTTTCCTGTCTCTCACATCTCCGCGAATATCTGCTTCAATTTTCGGACCAATATTGCTTAATACAAAATTATCTTTGTCGCTATACGGGTCCAATGCATAACCAATTACTTTCGCCCCTAATGAACTTAGCCATATAGCCATCCAAGAGCCTTTAAAACCGGTATGACCGGTAACTAAAACCCGCTTGCCGTTGTAAATATTAAAATTCACCATACTTTCCAAGGTGCTTTACCGGAATCCCATAACTGATTAAGCTCTGTGTTATCTCTCATTGTATCCATTGGCATCCAGAATCCGTGATGTCTATAGGATGTCATCTTTCCATCACGAGCCAGATCTTCAAGTGGCGCACGTTCAAAGACAGTAGCATCTCCTTCTCTAATATAATCGAACACTTCAGATTCACAAACAAAATAACCTGCATTAATCCATGCTCCGTCACCTGCAGGTTTCTCTTGAAATGCTGCAACTGTTCCATCAGGACGAATATCCAAAGAACCGAATTTTCCTTTAGGCTGATATACAGTCACTGAAATAGCCTTTCTACTTGCTTTATGTTTCTCTATTGTATCGATAATATCAATATCGCCAACTCCATCACCATAGGTTAGCAAGAATGTTTCATTACCAATATATTCTTGAACTCGCCTGATACGTCCACCGGTCATTGTATTCAAACCTGTATCAATACAAGTCACCCTCCACTTCTCATCATGAGAGTTATGCACTTTGATTGTCCCATTGGATAAATCTACCGTAATATCGCTATTATGTCGAAAATAGTTTGCAAAATATTCTTTTATAATATAAGCCTTGTATCCGCAACAAATAATAAAATCATTTATACCATAGTGACTATACGTTTTAAGAATATGCCATAGAATGGGCTTGCCACCTATTTCAACCATAGGTTTAGGTATTAAATTGGTTGCTTCTGACAATCGAGTACCAAAGCCTCCTGCAAGAATTACAGCTTTCATATTATCATTATTATTATTTATACGAAATACATAAAAAATTATTTACGAGCTATAATAGACATATCGTTATACATTAAAGTTACGCATATCTATGACTTTATACCTTTTGTAAATATCTTCTTTATCCAGACCCAATATTCCTCCATCAGAAAAAAGCCTGAGATATATCTATATGCTTTTGGCTCTCTATTCTAGCACTTCGAAAAAATTTAATCTTTCTTTATCACTATCTACTTCGTGAAGCAATTTGTATCATTTGTGGACCAGATAAGCAATACCTGATGATTTTCGCTCAAATATTGCATTTCCTGTTCAAGCATAATTATATGATATATAATCTTCCGCTGTATCAGCTTTTCCGCTTTTTCTACCAATGAAGCAATATACATTTTATCCATATCCTTTCCCATAATTATTAATTCTATCTTATCGGAATCGACTCCTTTGGCAAAACTCCCGGCAATCCAGGCTTTACGAACATCTCCTATCTTAGAGATAATACCATCTATGATCTGAGTAACTCCACTATGTTTCAATACTATATTATGAATATCGGTAAAAAGCGGATGACCCGTATTTGCCTTATACAGCTTTTTACCACCTTCCTGTTTTGAACGAAGCAAACCGGATTCCTCCAGATGATTCAATTCCAGTCGGATAGCATTAGTAGATTCGCCATACTCCTCTGCAAGCCCCCGCAAATAACCTGTCGCCTCTGTATTTAAAAAGAACTTCAGAAGCAGTTTAATACGGGTTTTTGAGGTGATTAGAGAATCCAGCATAATCCACGAATTTCACGAATAATTGATAACTATACAGAAATATGATATATATTGATTAAAGAATCATACGTTTATATTCTAAACTTTTACTACCAAAATTGATGAGTAATCCCAATTTATGATTCGTAGCCTTCAGGTAGTTCAATAGTTGAGATTCATCAGCGGAATTCAAAGCTTCCAATGCCTTTATCTCAACAACTATTTTGTCATAACATATAAAATCAGCAAAATAATATTTGGAAAGCAATTTCTGTCTATAGAAAATCTCTTATTTACTTTCCCTTTCATAAGGTATCTTCTTCAAACCAAACTCATATTCCAACGCCTCCTGATATACCACCTCAACAAACCCACCCCCTAACTCCCGCTGCACCTCCATCGCCGCACTAACAATCTCATACACCTCCTCCTTATATAATAACTCCATCAAAATCAATGTAATTCGCATATCGATTCACAACTTACTTCGTGCCATTCGTGGACGGCTCTGCCACGTCAGTCACATCCTCCCAACATGACAGAATACAAAATACAAGGCATAAACCTCTCCTATCTGCGCAACAAATTTACTCAAAAATCCACGAATTCCACAAATTTATCCACGAAATTCACAAACTATTTTTCACGATTTTTCACGAACACTTTTTTATTCGTGAAATTAGTGCCTTGATTCGTGCAATTAGTGGTTTGAGACCGATCTTAAAAAGCTCAACATAGTTGGCATTCAACTCCCGGCATACCTCCAAAGGCCATTTCCAGTTATTATAAGAAATTTGTACAATCCCGGCGGAGAGAATTACCCCTAAAACACCTAACGGAGTGAATGCCAGCAACAGAAAAGAAAGTAGTGCAGTACAGCAACCGGAAATAAGAAGAGCCTTTACATAAGGTACCTCGTTACGGGTTGTGATCAATGTAATGGCCATGTTATAATTCGAATCCAGAAACTGGAAAATCAAAAACAACAACATAGGGATAAAGGGAATCAGGGTAATCTTATTCAATAGGCCCAGTATCAGGTTGCCGAACAAAAGTACCATAGCCGCACCGGTAATATACAAAATAACATAGACAAAAACACTCTCGCCGAAAATCCGCTTGATCTCTTTTATATTATTCGCTATCCGGTGTTTATATAACTCCGGAAGATGCACATTCAGGTAAAGCGAGCACACTGTAGCAAGGATAGAAACCACCTGCGCGCTTATCCCATAACTGCCTATTACCCCTAAAGGCAGAAATACCGATACAAGCAATAAATTCACCCTCTGGGTCAACAATCCGCCGAGTCCCCCGAGTCCGACCCTTTTTGCATTATACCAGATAACCGGAAATAATTTAATCTCTTCCCTTACGGTAGTCTTAATTACCTTATATAATCCTCCTTTATAAAAAGCCGACACGGATAATACTCGGTTTATAACAACGGATGCCAGATTAGCAACAGCAACGGCAATCAACCCGAAACCGGCAATCAATCCTATTGCCGCCAATGACAGATAAATCGATTTGGAAATAAGCAGTATCCGGTTATATTCCTTAACCAGTCCCCGGCCGATTAAAAGCGAATAGTAATAGGAATAATACAAATTTAAAACCAACGAACCGGCATAAATGTACCAGGCAGTCATAATCCCGGAGTCGTTCAAGAATGCCGTCTTCATAAATACAAACCAGGAACCGGCAATAAACAATACTCCTGCAACGCCGATGGAAAAGCTCCGGTAAAAACGTTGCATCGTCCGTATCATACTTTTCAATAACGGATAATTCGGCTGAGGCAGCAACGGACAATCATGGTCTATCCCCTCAGCCTTTAATCTTACGGCACCGCTGAATATATAAGCCACATTCCTGGAGAAGGTCGGCTGGAAACCAAAATCAAAAGAAGCGACAATCGAAAGTGCCTGAAAAATATACCATACATCTATCAGGTCCTTCGAAAGGAATTTCAAGATAAAAGGCAATATAAACAGCCCGGCTCCGATATTAAACATCTGGGCCGTATACCCCCAAACCACATCCTTCTTTGTGATCTTTATGCTCATCAGCAATCTTATAACTTATAATTCATCATTTTCTTATCTGTATCCATCTGAATTCAATCTGTGTTAATCTGTGGACCGTTTTATTCCGGCATACAACACAAACCCAATAACAAACCAAGCTGAATTAATCTCCCTTAAACGGGAAATGCGCTGCTTAAAAGGGATTGCATGTTTTTTATACAGCTGATATACTACCCATGCATTTCCATATTCCGACTTTATCCGCTGTAAAAGGTTCTTCCGGTCCAGATATTGCGGCAATCTCTTTTTCCATTTTTTTTGAAAAGCGTATAATCCGTCGCAATAAGTCCGGTTTACATTTCCCCCCGAGAAATGGTATATATCTTCCGTTAAACAAGCATAGTTTTTATAATGCTGGGCTACCGAAAATGTAAAATCGGCATCATAAAGATGAAAAGCAGGAAAGTTTTTTTCATCAAACGGGACCTCTTTCCAGATTTTTTTTTGTACAAACAAAAACACTCCATCCAATGTTAAAACCCTGGAAAACTGTTCTTTTTCGGGATTTTTTTCATAGAAAACAAACTCCTTTGTTTTACGATCCCGCTCAAAATAATGATACCTTCCGTTGGCCCAGCCCTTAAAATTCCGGGTCACCTGCCGTCCTCCGGCAATACCGATCGCACCACAATCAGGGGTTTGGCCGGCAAAATCGATCATCCTCTGTCCCCAACCAGCAGTCTTTATCGATATATCTTCGTGTACAAAACAAAGGTAGGGATATTTGGCCTGCTCAGCACAATAGTTATATACCTTACACAGTCCCCAGTTTTTTTCCCTGTTATCAAATACAATTGTCTCAAATGCGATATCGATAGTAGCCTGCACGGTGTCCAACATCTGCCTGCACTGTCCGGGTTTTATTGAACATACAATTATTGATATCATATTCTTGTGTTCGAATAATCAGTTAAACAGTTTTCTGATTTTAGCCACTAATACAAATAGCGGATAACTCCGGCTGACCAGGTACCTTAACTTGTTTCCTGAAGGCGATCCGTTTATTTTGCAAAAATAATCATAAGCCTTTCTTAATCGATTAAACTCAAGATAAATGCTAAACATGCTTTTATCATGAGCTTGTTCGATCCGCTCATCCGTGATCGTATCCGAAAAATATTTCTTCTGATAATATTTTCGTACGGCATAGGTCGATTCGTAGTACCGAATCTTCTTTTCCATATCCAGCGGACGACACATTGAACCGCGCCGGTATCTATAAGTAGCAAGACTCTCATCTACATAGTAGAAGTCGGTCAAACGGCTAAGCTCGATGTAAAGAGGTAGGTCTTCCATAATAAACCCCTGATCGATAAATACATCAAAATCAACCTGACATATCAAATCACGTCGAACGCAATAGGTGGGTGTATAAACCGGTAGCATATTAAAAAATACATATTCGGTAAAATTTCCGTTAAGAATATGTAAATTTCGGTGTCGATTAATATAAGGAATACATTTGTTACGATCTATATCATAAAGATCCACATCCGAATGGACTAATCCGATGCGGTCATCCTTCTCAAGCACATCTACCTGTAATTGCAGTTTCTTTGGATTATGCCAGTAATCATCGCCGGCACAATGGGCTATATATTTACCCCTGCATGCATCAAGCACCGATTTGTAATTTCTTAACAGCCCCCGGTTTTTCTCATGAAGAATTAAGCGGATACTATCCGGATAAGCCGATTCGTATTGTTTACAAATCTCCCTGGTTGCATCAGTCGAGCAGTCTTCACCGACAACAATTTCAAAAGGAAAATCGACAATTTGATTCAAAGCGCATTCTAATGTCTGCGAAATAGTACGTTCCTGATTATAGGTAACGATAGCAACCGAAACGAGCGGGATATTATTCATGATGATCTATCCATGTAATTCATTATGATTCACCATTTTTTGGTTTGAAAATTTGGATAACAACCGGTCTTATAATTACCCAACCGGCTCCGACAAACCCACCCATAAACACAAATACAACATAAATAAATCCACGTTTAGGTGCAGAAGGGTCGGTAGGAACTGTTACCGGCTCGATAACAGTGAACATCGGCGTAATCTCTTTTACCTGGATTCCGACCTGCTCACGCTGCTTGGACAGTTCGGAATAGATCGCAAATGCTAAGTTATATTCATTAGTTAACGTCTCCTCTTGTGTACGGGCAAGCGCTGAAACAACATTCCGGTTCGCATCACGGAAAGCAGCCAACGCTTTCTGGCTGGTTTCAAATTTTTGCCTAGCTTCTTCGTAACGTTCCTCGACAAAATCCAGATTGGACTGTACCTTTTGAATCTTAAATTTCGTCACATATTTCTGAAGCAACAATTGTGCAGCAGCGGCCAACTGTGCAGCTGCATAAGGCTCCGGCATCTTCGCCGACAACGAGACACTCCTGTTTTTTTCGTTCAGCTGAAGTGTAACCAAGTGCGTCAATATACGCATGCACACTCTCTCTTCTTCCGTCAATACCTGTATTGAACTTGAAACTGGACTTGAGACAACCAATGGCTCCTTTTTACTTTTAAAAGCACCAATAATAACTCCGGGTAATCCGATCGTATATTTCTTTATTACTCCTAACAATGAAATTTTTTGATATTCCTTATCGGTAAAATAATCTAAAAGTTTTACCGGCTGATCATATTTTGCAAATTTTACCGGTGTCTGCATCAACTCTTTCTGAAAAGGAATGCTAGAAAGAATCTCAGGATAAATCACAGGAGACAATAATTCCCCACTACTACTTCCAAGGTTTAAATCAATTCCGGCCATAGCTGCCAAACCACCTAAACTACTATTTACGCTTTTACTACTAGTTTGCGGTACCATCATACAGGTTGCCGTATATTCCACCGGACGAGTTAAAGCATAGAAGATTCCGACACAGGCAAATACTACCGTTACTTTTATAATAAATTTACGTTTATGCCAAAGATTCAGGACAATCTCTATCAAATCAATTTCCTGATCGGCCAAAGGCTTCTTTATATCTTCCATATATCTATCCGTATAATTCGTGGACAAAATCGTTCGTGTAATTCGTGGATCACTTGGTCATGTTCAATATAGAGGCCACTAATGCCGCCATCGAGGTTGTCGAAGAGGCAATACTCATTATTTCTGACAATGATGTTTCCCTTCTGGCAGTCTTTGCCGGGACAATAATCTCACAACCGGGCGTAACCTTCGCTTTTGCAAAAGCTTTCGATTTAACTACCGTACCATTCATATATACAATAAACGCTTTGCGTTTTTTGGCCCGGTCGGCAAAACCTCCTCCCTGTCCTATATAATACTTCAATTTCGCATCTTTCCGATAAACCACTGTGTTCGGATACATCACCGCTCCGCTGATTTTTACGGTACCCGAATATTCAGGCACAACCAACCGGTCGCCTTCCCGCAATACCACATCATAATAGGAACCGGGTTGCTTCATCGCCTTATCCAGCTCTATACCGACGTAATAGACCGCTCCCAATTCCAAACGGCTCATATCAATGGAATCACGTTCGCCGGATTTCACCAATTTCATCATCGATTCAAGACGAGCCTGCTCATCCGCATTCATCTTTCGAATCAAACGTGCTCCAACCGGATAAGCGCTCGATGTCAAACCTCCGGACTTTTTTATTAAATCGGTAAGCCGCTCTCCTTTTTTCGAAAGGGCATATTCGCCTCCGAAAAGAACTTCCCCTTCCACATATACATTGCGTTGTACCTGATATCCGGGAGAGGTACGTACATATACGACATCAAAAGGCGCCAGTACAAAACTTTTCTCCCCCGACACAACCAATCCATCCTTCAACGTAAACGTAAAGTTCTCCGCCCGTTGATCACTATCATACATGCTTTTATAATTCTTTATACGACGTGCAACATCAACTCTTACCGTAGAAGCGGATTCCAACAATCCTCCGGCCTGTACCACCGCATCTTCCAGTGACATATTATCAACATATTTATAAACCCCCGGGGTTCCGACTGCCCCCTGTACCGTAATGATATAGTCTTCCCTCAAGTCAAAAATAGAAGGAATATATAGCATATCATTCTTTTGCAATGGCATGTCCCCTATACTGCCATTTAACAATCCGGCAATATCTATTGAAATCACTTCCTGGGTCAGATCCGGTTTTTCACGATATAACACCGCGCGGTTTAAAAACGCATCTCCCCGGATACCCTCAGCTTTATCTATCAATTGCTTGATTGTGGACACTTTTCCATTCAAAGCATATATCCCTTCCCGGTAAACGGCCCCTTTAATCTCTATCCGGTTTTCAAAACGGGAAAGCACCGAATCGATCGAAACGATATCCCCGTCGGTCAATGCAAAATGCTTGTAATCGCTCTCATCCACATTGTAAACCTGATGCTCCCGCCCGCTCTTCCGGACCACCCGCACCTCTTTTTTATATGCGTCACCTGTAAACCCCCCGGCATAATTCAATAAACCGGCTAATGTTTCCGAATCTTTCATCTCATAGATCATCGGCCGTTTGATTTTTCCATTGCAAGTCACCAAACTCCGGTAAGGAGATACCACGATTACGTCTCCGTCCTTCATACTGATATCCAAATCGTTTTTTCCTTCCAACAAATAGGAATAAACGTCTATATCAGCTATTTGCTTTCCATTCCGGTGTACCTTTATACTACGTAACGTACCGATATCGTTAATCCCGCCGGCATGATACAGGGCATGAAACAAAGAGGCTAACGAAGGTAATGTATAAGTGCCCGGAACAACCACCTCTCCCATCACATGCACCTGAATACTGCGAATCTGCCCTAATGATAATTTGACAAATGTGGTAGGCTCCGTTGTACCGATAGCCGAATAGATTTGTGAAAATATTCTTTTCAAACGAACGTTGGCTTCCTTTACGGTTAACCCGTTCAAATAAACAGGTCCGATCCGGTCAACAACAATATTTCCGTCGGGAGAAATCGTTTGGCGCAATGCCTGTTCCGAATCCCCCCAAACATCAATGATCACCTCGTCCCCGGGTCCCAACACATAATTCTCAGGTGTAGCGATATTAAGGTTAGGCTCAAACGTCAACGACTTCTGATTGAATATATTATGTCCGAAGATCACTTTTTTTGGCTTCAACTCTTTCTGGTTCTCATAAGAGATTAACAGCGAATCAATGGTCTCCTTCTGTTTCCGGTTACGCAACCTGCTATCGCTGACAGTAGTCACGCGGGTAGCATCCTTATTATCCTTACCTAGATTGTTTTTGATACGAATCAATTGCTCCTGTGTGACCCCTTTTTGCGACAGCATCAGCACAGTCTCCTGCTGAGTCTTTCCCTCCTGCTGGGCTTGTTGCAATAACTTCAAAACCTGATCGTCAGTCATCTGTGCGATTGCCTGCGCAGAGAACAATGTTAAACATGCCAATAAAAATATCAGTCTCACTTTGTATAATTTAATATAACATTTTAAAAACCCTACACTCCTAGAGGGTACAATATTAAGTATTTTAGCGTATAAAAGCAAATAGCAACATCTTTTAAATCGATGCAAGGCTTTATTACGACAGTGGCTCTAACTGCTCCACCATGCTTAACGGCACTGTTAATAAACTACATCCGAAATGATCCAAACGGACAACTATCTTGTACTTCCCCCGCACCTCTATCAACTCTCCGCACAATCCCCGAAGTTCTCCCTGTTTTATCTTCACTTTATCCCCTATGTTGAACTTTTCGGCCGTAAATTCGACAAGTTCGGGAGCATACTCAATCATTATCCGGAGGTTTTCGATCTGCTTCGCAGGGATAGCCGCCGGAATCGATTTTTCCTTCAGGAAAGAGAGGACTCCGAAAGTTTCCAGTACACTACGGAATCGATCCGAAGATACATAAACAAATATATATCCCGGAATTAAAGGCGAAACCACCTTCTTCTTCCGGTCGCTCCACAATCTGATCTCCGTTTTCAACGGCAAATAATTTTCCACCTCAATCTGATCCAGCCTCTCTTTTATCTTTTTTTCCGCTCTGGGCGTGGTATGTACGGCATACCATGCAGGAGATAAGGAAGTGAGTTTCCTGATATCTTGTTTTATATCCATAACCGACTTTCTGTTGTTTCTCAGCAAAAATTAAGCAAGTTTTATTACAGTTCGGTTCCTAATAATTACAATTTTCTAATAATATTTCAACATATTCGCCTCCTGGGGTGTCAGAAAACGCCATTTCCCGCGTGGAAGCCTCTTTTTGGTGATACCGGCAAAATACACCCGGTCCAGTTTTACAATCTGATATCCGAGGTGTTCAAATATCCGGCGGACAATACGGTTTTTCCCCGAATGGATTTCAATACCTATCTGAGTTTTATCATCCGAAGCGTAACTGATTTCGTCCGCTCTTATAAAACCGTCTTCCAATTCTACGCCCGTGGCAATGGTTTCCATATCCTGCTTTGTCACCGGCTTATCTACAAATACGTGATATATCTTTTTACGGTCGTATTTCGGATGTGTCAATTTTTTGGCCAGATCGCCGTCATTGGTAAATAACAATACCCCCGTAGTATTCCTGTCCAGGCGTCCCACAGGAAATACCCGTTCTTTACAGGCGCCCTCAATAAGGTCCATCACAGTCTTCCGTTCCAATGGGTCTTCAACTGTCGTCACACAATTTCTCGGTTTATTCAATACCAGGTATACCTTACGTTCCGGCATGATTCTTTCGCCATCCACTTCAATACAATCCTTCTTATGGACTTTCACGCCGACTGATTGTACCAACTCACCGTTTACCTTGACTCTTCCGGAAGTAATCAATTCATCGGCATCCCGGCGTGAACAGATTCCGGACATCGAAATATACCGGTTTAAACGTAATTCGGTATCTTCGTTTTCATTCTTTAGACGATGCTGCAGGATTTTTTTCTTACTATAATGCTTTTGCCGCAGTGTCTCCTTCTCCTCGTTGCTGATTGTATCCCTGAAACCACCACGGGCGGGGATACGTTCTCCGTAATATTCATTCCTGTTTCCATGAGTACGATCCACCCGGTTAAAATTCTGCTCACCCTCTCTTCTGGCCGGCCTGTATTCCCTGTTTCTCGTTCCCTCCCGGTTGAAATTTCCTTTTCGTTCCCCTGCGCCCGGGACATACCTGCCCTCTCTCCTGTCATCGTTCCGCCACTCCTGTCGCCTTTCCCGGTCCGGTTGATCCGAATATTGTCTTCTTTCTCCGTCGTTTCTGTACGGCTTACGCTCCGTATACCCTCTTTGATCCGGATTACCATACTGTCCCTTCGTATAACTATGCCTCTGGCCTTCTTGTTGCGGACGGTCTATCCGGTTATAATTCCGTTCTCCTTTTTGACGATCGGTCCGGTTAATGCGATTAAGATATCGTTCCCGGCCTCCATTATCCGGATGCGCCTGGTCTTTCCGGTGCGCTCCTTCCTCACAGGCAACGTCTTTTCTATCCCGCAATTCATTCCCTCCTTTGCCGTAGTCATTCTCGTAAGGCCTGATAATCCGTTTTCTTTTAGGCCTTTTATTCTCCTGATTATTTTCCATACCTTTCTCTATGGTTTATGGTTAATGTAAATGATTCATTTATTTTGGCGCCATCCGATATAAGAACAGTCCGATAATTGTAAACAAGATATTCGGTGTCCATACAGCCAATAGTGGATTCATATCTCCATTCGTTGCAAATACGGTTGAAAACTGCATAAATAAGATATAAGAAAAGCTGATCAAGATACCAAAGCCCAAATGCAAACCCATCCCTCCTCTTACTTTGCGGGAAGAGATCGATGCGCCGATCAGGGTCAGGATAAAAGTAGCAAAAGCGTTAGCCAACATTTTATATCTTTCGATCTGAAACTCAATCACATTCGAACTTCCTCTCAACCTCATTCGTCGCTCATATTCTTTCAACTCCGGCAATGTCAACTGCTCTTTGATCTTTTTAGGATTCTCAGTAAACTCTTCCGGTTGAAATTCAAATACGGTATCTATCTGCTTACCGGTAGTATATATCTCCTTATCTCCTTCCAGTTCACGCAATTTCCAATTCTGAATGCTCCACATCCGCTTCTCTTTATTCCATACTATCCTCGACGAGGTAAGCTTGCTGACCAGCGAATCCCCGACAAAGCGTTCTATCGAAAAATCATATCCTATATTCGAGGCAACAGAAAAACTCGACATATAGATATATTCACCGGGTGCTATCTGCCTATGGATATTTTGTTCTCTGTTGCTGAATTTCTTCCCCATATACTCCTTCTCAAATTCTATGCGCTTCTGATTGGCATTCGGAATAACAAAAGCTCCCAGCAAAAACGATAGCATCGCGATAATGGTTGCCGATATAAGGTAAGGTACAAGAAAACGCTTAAAGCTGATTCCGGTACTCAATATAGCGATGATCTCACTGGAATAAGCCATTTTAGACGTAAAAAAGATCACCGATATAAACGTAAACAACGATGAAAAAACATTGGCAAAATAGGGGATAAAATTCATGTAATAATCCACGATTATTTTCCATACCGACGCCTCTCCCTCAATAAACCGCTCCAGTTTTTCGGAAACATCAAAGATCACTACTATACACAAAATCAAAGCTAACGAAAAAAAGAACGTCTCCAGAAATTTGCGTATAATATATAAGTCCAGTTTTTTCAACTTAAAACAAGATCTCAGGGCAAGCAAAACAGCCCGCCCTTGTTTCCCACTATGCTGCTTATCTGTATTATCTCTTTCCACCCCCAATTGTTAATTGTTAATTGTTAATTTTTAATTATTGATCACAGCCGTGTTGTAATCTTCTTTACCATGCCTCTTTTCCACTCGACAAAATCCCCTTCCATGATGTGTTGTCTCGCTTCTCCTACCAACCACAAATAAAACGCCAGATTGTGCACGGAACATATCTGTAACCCTAACAGCTCATCCGACTTAATCAGGTGGCGCAAATAGGCTTTCGAATAATCCCGGTCAACATAACATAAACCTGCCGGATCAATAGCAGAGAAATCCTTCTCCCATTTCTGGTTCTTTATATTAATTACGCCCTCTGTCGTAAACAACATCCCATTCCGTCCGTTACGTGTGGGCATAACACAATCAAACATATCCACTCCCAATGCAATAGCTTCCAAAATATTTTCGGGCGTACCGACTCCCATCAGATAGCGTGGTTTGTCCTGCGGTAATATACGGTTCACCACCTCTATCATCGCATACATCTCATCCGCAGGTTCGCCGACAGCCAAACCGCCGATAGCATATCCGGCACGGTCCAGTGCCACAGCATGCTCCGCCGAACACTCCCGCAAGTCCTTATATATACAGCCCTGCACGATCGGAAAAAGAGCTTGCTCATAACCATACAACGATTCCGTCGTATCAAAACGAGCCACACATCGCTCCAACCATCGCTGTGTCAACGCTAAAGAACGCTTAGCGTACACATAATCGCTCGTTCCGGGAGGACATTCATCAAAAGCCATCACAATATCAGCCCCGATCTGCCGTTGGATATCAATCACATTTTCAGGCGTAAACAGATGTTTCGAACCATCAATATGGGAACGGAAGGTAACTCCTTCTTCCGTAATCTTCCTGCCGGTATCCGTCAGCGAAAACACCTGAAACCCTCCGCTATCGGTCAATATCGGCCGCTCCCATCCGTTAAACCGGTGCAACCCGCCGGCAGCATGTAATATCTGCATCCCGGGACGCAAATACAGATGATAGGTGTTTCCTAAAATTATCTCAGCGTTGATATCCTCCTTCAACTCCCTGGTATGCACGGCTTTTACCGTACCTGCCGTGCCCACCGGCATAAATATAGGAGTCCGGATCTCTCCGTGCGCTGTGGAAAGAACACCGCACCGAGCTTCACTGTGCTTATCCCTCGTCAAAAGAGTATATTGCATACACTTAAAAATCTATTGACTTTTAGCTTACAAAGGTAAGCTATTTTTTTAGAAATTTTAATCCCGGCGAGGATTAAATGTAACGCTTTGCACTATTCCGTCAATAAACTTTTATTTTCTTTGAAAACCAATTTTTTTTTTAAACCTTTGGAAACTGAAAATATACAAAGAAAGCATACTTAAATTTTACGCTGCACTCAATATGAGCAAGAAAAGCACTTTCAACATTCAACATTCAATTTTCAACTATATACCTATGAAAAGCTTTTTCCTTCTTCTAACTCTACTCCTTCCGGCCGGCAATTATCTTGCGGCACAACAAAAACAACTAAGCCTTAACGATTTTTTTGTCAACGGGACATTCCAGACCAGAGGGATCTACGGAGTTCGTTCGATGAATGACGGAGAGCACTATACCGTACTTGAAAACAAAGGTACTAAAATCGCAAAGTATAGCTACAAAACCGGACAATCCGTTGCAACATTACTGGATCTTTCGGAAAAAGAAAATACCGGAGTAAAACGGATTGATGCCTATGAATTCAACTCGAACGAGAATAAGATACTGATCTGTACAAACCGTCAACCGATCTATCGCCGTTCATTTACCGCCGATTATTATATATTCGACCTGAGAAACAGAGAATTAAAACCATTATCGGCCGGTGGAAGCCAACGCCTGGCCACCTTTTCTCCTGACGGCATAAAGATTGCTTTTGTCCGGGATAATAACATTTTTATCCATGATCTCCGCTTCGGATCCGAACTACGGATCACTAAAGACGGAGAGACGAACCGGATCATAAACGGAGCCCCCGACTGGGTATACGAAGAAGAGTTCGGTTTTAATAAGGCATTCGAATGGGCACCCGACGGTTCGTCTCTGGCCTTCATCAGGTTTGACGAATCAGCGGTAAAAGAGTTCCGGATAAATATGTTCGAAGGGATGTATCCGGCCTTAAAAGAAAACGAACTTTACCCGTCGGATTATATCTACAAGTATCCGAAGAGCGGCGAAAGAAACGCGACGGTTTCCGTACATGTATACGACGTAAAAGAACGGGCAATCCAAACAATGGATATCGGAACCGAAAAAGACATATATATTCCCCGTATCCAATGGACCAAAGATCCGAAAAAACTGGCGATCATCCGGTTGAACCGCCTCCAGAATAAAATGGATATCTTGCAGGCAAACGTACGTACAGGCAAAACCTCCCTGCTCTATCAGGAGGAGAACAAATACTATATCGATGAGAGCAACCTGGACCACCTGGTCTTTCTTGAAGACGGCCTGCATTTTGTGATCACCGGCGAAAAAAGCGGCTATATGCACATCTACCTGTACGACATGACCGGGAAGCTTAAACAATCAGTCACTTCCGGACAATACGACATCATTGATTTCTATGGGTATGATTCCAAACGAAAACTGTACTACTACTCTTCGTATGAAGAATCGCCATTGGAAAAATACACCTACTCGATCAGCCTCAAAGGAGAAAAAAAGAAACTGACTCCGCAGAAAGGCTGGAACGAAGTGAGTTTTTGCTCAACATTCAGCTACTATATAAACATCGTCTCCAACGCCGAAATGCCCCCGGTAACCGCTTTGTATCAGGCGAACGGTAAGCAACTCCGTATTTTGGAAGAGAATCGGAACCTGAAAGAGACGCTGAAACAATATACGATTGCGCAACGCGAATTTATACAGATACCCGCCGCCGACGGCAAAACAATGCTGAATGCCTGGATCATGAAACCGGTAAATTTCGACGCCACACGGAAGTATCCGTTACTGATTACACAGTACAGCGGCCCGAACTCGCAACAGGTAAAGAACAGCTGGAGTATAAGCTGGCTGAACTATCTTGCACAGGAAGGGTATATCGTTGCCTGTATCGATCCGCGCGGGACCGCTGCACGGGGAGAAGAGTTCCGGAAATGTACCTATATGCAACTCGGAAAGATTGAAAGCGACGATATCATCGCCTCAGCCAAATGGTTATCCGGACAACCCTATATTGATGCCCGGAAAATCGGGATATGGGGATGGAGCTACGGAGGTTTTATGTCCTCATTGTGTCTGATGAAAGGTAACGATGTCTTTTCTACCGCTATCGCCGTAGCGCCGGTAACCCATTATAAATATTACGATTCGATCTATACCGAACGATTCATGCGTACTCCGCAGGAAAATCCGAAAGGATATAACGAAAATGCACCGTTGAACTGGGCCGACAAACTGAAAGGTAATTTGCTGCTATGTCATGGCACAGCCGACGATAACGTACACGTACAGAATACATACGAATTGGCTGAAAGGCTGGTACAGGCAAACAAACAGTTCGATATGGCGATCTATACCAACCGGAATCATTTTATCAACGGCGGCAATACGACCCTTCAACTATATACGAGATTTGTGGATTACCTGAATAAAAATCTAAAACCACAGATAAACACGGATTATGTTCAGATAAACACAGATTCGAAAAAATGACGAGATTTATAATAAGATCAGGTCAAAGGTACACGGTGCAAGATAATTCGTAATTCTTAAAGCTTGCCGCCTGCTACCCGCCACCTGCCACCCGTTTAAAATATAAATTATGAGTAATGAGATTAAAAATTTAAAACCGGAAGCCGTTTGGGCAAATTTCTACAAACTGACACTGGTACCCCGTCCATCCAACCATGAAGAAAAAGCAAGAGCTTTTATGATGGATTGGGCGAAAGAACACCACATCGATGCACAAATAGATGAAGTCGGGAACATCATTATGAGTAAACCGGCCACTCCGGGTATGGAGAACCGGAGAGGGATCATCCTTCAGGGCCACCTGGATATGGTACCTCAGAAAAACGAAGACACCGTACACGATTTCGAAAAAGATCCGATTCAGGCGTATGTGGATGGAGAATGGGTAAGAGCGAAAGGAACAACCCTGGGCGCCGATAACGGTATGGGTGTCGCCGCCGCGATGGCAGTTCTGACGGATACCGATATCCAACATGGACCGATCGAAGTGCTGATCACGGCTACCGAAGAGACCGGTATGGACGGAGCCATCGGACTAAAACCAGGTATACTAAAGGGAGAGATTTTGTTGAATCTCGACTCTGAAGACGAAGGCGAACTTTATGTAGGATGTGCAGGCGGTATGGATTCTACTATTGTATTCAACTATGAAGAAGAAACCGTTCCGGCCAAAAGCAAAGCTTACCGGTTGGCCGTAAAAGGACTAAAAGGCGGTCACTCCGGAATGGATATCAATCTGGGCAGAGGAAACTCCAACAAATTATTGTTCCGTTTCCTGAAAACCTATGCCCAAAAATTGGGAATAAGAGTATCTTCCATCACCGGCGGTTCGCTTCGTAACGCGATACCACGCGAATCATTTGCAGTGATTGTCGTTCCTGAAGCCAACGACAAAGCGCTATATGCTGCGATCAGAGAAGCGGAGCAAATCTACAAGGCAGAACTGGAGGCAAAAGAACCGACGCTGCAAATCTTTGCAGAAGAGACTGCTATGCCGGCATTCGTAATCGACGGGACAGTTCAATCCCGGTTAGCGAACGCAATCCTTGCCTGCCCGAACGGTACGGTACGGATGATCGATTCAATGCCCGGCACGGTAGAAACCTCCAATAACCTGGCCATTGTAAAATCGGAAAAAAGAAAGATCACTGTTAATACCCTGATGCGCTCATCCGTGGACTCTGCCAAAATAGCCCTGGGTCAATCAGTCGAAGCCGTTTTTGAATTGGCAAAAGCAGACTCTATCGTACTTGACGGCTCCTATCCGGGTTGGAAACCGAACCCCGACTCCGCGATCCTGAAAACGATGCAGGAAGTATACAAAGGCCTCTACGGAAAAATACCGGCTGTTATGGCCGTACATGCCGGCTTGGAATGTGGCATACTCGGAGCGGCTTATCCTCACTGGGATATGATCTCCTTCGGCCCGACCATCCGTCATCCTCACTCTCCCGACGAAAAGGTAGAGATCGCTTCTGTTGCCAAGTTTTGGGAATTCCTGAAAGCAACCCTGAAAAATGTTCCGGTAAAATAAGTACAAGCTTTATAAATTCAAAACAGCATCCCGAAACCTGTCAGGATGCTGTTTTTCAATATACCCGATCTTACCGGTTTATAAAATCCTCAATCGCTTTAAGTCTCTCTTCCAGTTCGGACACTCTCTTTTTAAGCTCCTGATTCTCTTTTCTCCGTTCCAGCACCTCTTTCTGTAATCCTTTTAAGGTCAGAATACCGATCTTCGATTCCTCTAACGAATACACCGTCTCCTCCGAACCATGCACGATACAGGGAAAATGTTCTTTCCACCACTGTGCGGATGTACCTATCGAATGATATTCAGACTCATTTTCCTTTACCCAGTCATATTCAAATACTGGGGCATCAGTAAGCATTGGTAAAATTTCCTGTACATGCTCTACATTCTTTTTAAAACGGATATCCGACGAAGTACCGTTAGGTAAATTTCCGCTATGATATAAAGTATACTGATCGAAATAAGGAGTGCCGTCATCTCGGATTCCTAGATATTTTGCGCTGTTATTATTATAAATATATATACCATAATTTTGATTAGGAATCCAACCAATAACTCCTTTTGTGACACCTCCGGAAACAAATCTTATATACTATTCATAATCAGCATCAACCCGAATTTCTGGGCATTGATTTAAATTAAATGAATCAAAATATACTTGCTCGGTAAACGTACCACCATTTGTTTGAATATAATTATTGAGGTCTGATATATAAGCCAACTGATTGTTATACCACTTGGGTCTTGAACCATCCTTATAAAGCATCAAAGCCTGAGATGGACTAGAACCATTATGACAAATCATAAAATTTCCGACAGTGACAGAAGGTCCGGTACTACCCACCAACCACTGCCCATCAATAGTCCCGGAATCTGCATCACTATCACACCTAACATTGATAATACTCCAACCATTATTTGCCTTTCCTATACGTATTCCTTCATTATAACTATCATTCGAAGGGTCTTCAACAGGATTTATTCGCACCTTGCCGGAGATCTCCTCTTTAGTATAATATTTATTCCCGCTTCTGATTAATGTAGTCGGAGAAGCACAAAATACAGGTGCCGTATGTGCCGTATTTGAGGTGACTGGAGCCGGGGAGGTATAGCTTTGAAGTGTTGTGTCTCCTACGTTCCAGACAATCTCGCTATTTACGACTCCATCCGATATTTCCATATCATACCGGTTAGCAATCACATAACCTGCTCCCAGTTTAAGTTTCGGATTTATAATCTGAACACTTTCTGTGGTACCGTATATTTTAATATACCGGGTATTCGGGGAAAGGCCAATCGTTTCGGTTAAAGGTTCTCCGATATGAAATATGTATGGACTAAATATACCGATACCATATCCGCCGGTAATTAAAATTCCCGTACCCAAAAACTGATTATAATGATCGCTACCTACATCATTAATATAATAATCACTGCCACTACCGTCGGTTGTATTAAGGTTCATCCCGTATTTATTAGTGGCAGGGTAGGACTTTTGCCAGGGATTTGTCCCTAAATTATATAGCGATTCACAGCCCGGTGAGATAAGATTCACACAGGTACAAGATCCCCTTAGCCAGTAACCTATTCCGGAACCTTCCGCAGCGCAACTGGAGAGTGTGGAGTAAGAAAGGTCCTTGACTAAAAAGGCCGCATAGTTAGCCGAAGCAACGTATACTGTCTGAATCTGCACGGAAGTACCTCCGTTAATAAAAATTCCATGGCCGCCGGCGCCGGATATGCGGGTGCTCATGATGGAAGATAATATCGGGGTATCAAGGTATATTGCGTGCGATTTGGTATATTTAATAAAGACATTATCTATACAGATTTGGTTTACGGTATTTCCGGGAGTGGATATTGGTCCGGAACTTGCTTTTTCAAGATAAATACCTCCGACTCCATTTAGTCTATTGCCCGGATTGTTATATTGCCTGTCACAACTTGTGCGAATGCCGATAAGATTGCAACTCCGGAGAGTAAAACAACCATAACCGCGGCCTTTGACATGGTAGCCATTTAGGGTGGTGTCCGCATTCGTCATTTCAAATGTGGTAACCTCCGTCAAATTGTTCGGATTGGCAGATCTGCCGGTTCCTTCGATAGTCACTGAGTCGGACTGGATATTAAACATGTTTGTACCGGAGGTATTGTTCATTGTCAGGTGTACCGCTCCGAAACGGATTACACAGGACTTGTTGGTGTTGATCGGGGTGTTAAAATTATAGTTCCCCCGATAATAGGTACAATCGATGATTTCACCGGTAGTTGTAAGGGAATTGATAGCTTCCTGTAAACCAGGACTTAAGTCGTTGTTGGCGGGAGTGGGGGTTGAAAAATCTTCTAAACGTATCATAACATTTAAATTAATAATGAATAATATAGTTATAACTACACAAAAAGCAGATACATTATGTATCAGCACAAACCAAAACAGAGCGATAATACATTGTTATTGAATTAATAAATAATCACAATAAGAATCACCACATTACATACAAATAACCGCTCTCTGGAAAATCCAAATCGTCAACAAATATAATAAATAATATAAATATTATTAAAATATTGGTAAATACATTTCTATTTTATATGAAATTCTCCATACCTGCTCTATGAGCCGGATATCATTTATAAAAATCAATTTTACTTGTATCTTATCGCTTATTATGCAATTTTTTCTCTAAACGGAAATATGTATAAAACGATCTGCTTAAAACATAAAAAGAGATACGGCTTATATGGCCGTATCTCTCTATCCTATCTGTCTATAAATAAATTAGAAAAGACTCTCTATCAGACAATCATCCGCATAATTCGGCAAAGTCACTTTCAGAGTCGGACATGCCTCCATCGCCCGTTTAATTGCAAATACGGCGCCTTCATTCCGCGCCCAGCTTCTCCGGGAGATACCATTGTTTACGTCCCAGAACAGCATGTTTTTCAAGCGGTCGTCAGCCTCTTTGCTTCCGTCGAGTACCATCCCGAATCCACCGTTGATCACCTCTCCCCAACCTACTCCACCACCGTTATGAATCGATACCCAGGTAGCGCCCCGGAAAGAATCACCGATTACATTTTGCATCGCCATATCGGCTGTAAAACGCGAACCGTCATAGATATTTGATGTCTCCCGGTAAGGAGAGTCGGTACCGGAAACATCATGATGATCCCGTCCCAGCACCACCGGAGCTGATAATTTACCGGTCGCCACAGCCTTATTAAAAGCTTCGGCTATCCGTATACGGCCTTCGGCATCGGCGTACAATATCCTGGCTTGCGATCCCACCACCAGGTTATTCTCTCCGGCAGCCTTAATCCAACGAATATTATCGTCCATCTGTTGCCGGATCTCTTTAGGCGACTTACACATCAACTCCTCCAACACCCGGGCAGCCAACTCGTCGGTCTTTGCCAGATCCTCAGGTTTTCCACTGGTACATACCCACCGGAACGGCCCGAAACCGTAGTCAAAACACATCGGTCCCATAATATCCTGCACATAGGACGGATACCTGAAATTACCGTCAGCCTTCATTACATCCGCCCCCGCCCGGGAAGATTCCAGTAAAAAGGCATTTCCGTAATCAAAGAAATAAGTGCCGAAACGCTCCACGCATTTATTAACAGCCGCCACATGCCGGCGTAATGTCTTCTGAACTTTCTCTTTAAACAACTCAGGATCTTCCGCCATCATCCGGTTACTTTCCTCAAAGCTTATCCCAACCGGGTAATAACCTCCGGCCCACGGATTATGCAACGAAGTCTGGTCGGAACCCAATTCAACGGCAATATTACCTTCGGCAAACCGCTCCCACACATCCACCACATTCCCCTGATAGGCTATTGAAACCACCTCTTTATTCTTTTTTGCTTTCTTTACCCTCTCCACCAATTGATCCAGATCACCAATCACCTCATCCACCCAATGTTGAGAGTGGCGGGTATATGTAGCCTTCGGATTAATTTCGGCCGTAACGCTGACACAACCGGCAATATTGGCTGCTCTCGGCTGCGCTCCGGACATTCCTCCCAAACCAGCGGTAATAAACAATTTACCGCCAAGCCCTTCTCCATGTTTGGCAATCTTACGGCCTGCATTCAACACCGTAATCGTTGTACCATGTACAATCCCTTGCGGGCCGATATACATAAACGAGCCGGCGGTCATCTGCCCGTATTGCGATACTCCCAATGCGTTAAACCGCTCCCAATCATCCGCTTTCGAATAGTTCGGAATCACTATTCCATTCGTTACTACAACCCGCGGCGCTCCTTTATGCGACGGGAAAAGCCCCATCGGATGTCCTGAATAAAGCACAAGGGTCTGCTCGTCGGTCATTTCGGAAAGGTACTTCATCGTCAACCTGTATTGCGCCCAATTCTGGAACGCCGCGCCATTCCCGCCGTATGTAACCAATTCATGCGGATGCTGCGCCACTGCATGATCCAGGTTATTATCCACCATCAACATAATCGCGGCCGCTTGTAGGCTTTTGTGCGGATAATCCTTTATCGAACGCGCGTATATTTTATAATCGGGACGGAAACGATACATATATATCCGGCCATAATCTTCCAACTCCTGGGCAAATTCCGGCGCCAGCACCGGATGGTGCTTCGGATCGAAATACCTTAAAGCATTCCGTATCGCTAGCTTCTTTTCTTCCCTAGTTAAAATATCCTTCCTTTTCGGAGCATGATTCACTTCCCTCTGATAAGGCTTCGGTTCCGGCAAAACCTCCGGAATTCCCTCCTTGATTGATCGTTGAAACTCTTGCAGTGTCATTTATCTTCTTTTTTAAATCATTTCCCATATATCAAGATGCTAAATTAATACATAAAAACGATTCCGTAAAAAAAAATAAAAACAAACCACCCGGAAACATCCAAATACCACGATATCAGCAACCGGATATTTTCGAATTTAAACAGCATTCCGATAGAGTACCAGAATGCTGTTTATAAAATCCTCAATTACTTTAAGAGTTACTCTGATAAATAAACTGTTTGCAAATTTACGGGCAACATTGCCGGTAAATTTATTTTAGTCCCGGAACATCTTCCGCCACCTCATACCCCATCCGGTGTACAATCTTACGGATATGCGGATCAATATGGCTGAAATAGGAATATAATCCCTTGCAGAGATAATTCAAACCTGGTTCCCCCTCTCGAGTCCTTAATAACCTGTTTTTGGGACATTCTCCCGAACAAGCGAACAGGTAACGACACCTGCGGCATTTTGCAGTCAACATGAAATCCTTACTATATCCGAACCGTTCCTGCTGCGGCGCCAAAGCCATGTCGATTATCCGGTTTTCATTGATGTTTCCGATACGATATTCGGGATATACATAATGGTCACAGGCATACAACGAACCATCATGTTCCAGCGCCAGCCCCTTTCCGCATATCGGTGAGAAAATACAAAGCGGTGAAGGATGTCCCATCCACTGTTCCACAGCGCTGTCAAAAAAAGGTACATAAATACGGCCTAAATCGTATTTCATCCATTCGTCAAAGATCTTGATCAGAAAACGGCCATACTCTTCCGGCTCGACACACCAAGGCATTACCGCCGAATCGGGGTGTGACGGATCCACATGCAGTGAATCCTCCAAAGGCATATCCTCTAAAGCCCAATATTGGGGCGCAGTGTTATGAAAATTCTTTGGCTCGACTATCGGGATAAACTGCATCTGTTTGCTTTTCACCTCATCGCGTAAAAAACGGTAGACAGCCAGTGGCTCTTTGGCGTTCAGATTGTGCACAACCGTAAGGGTAGCAAAACGAACGCCGTGTTTATTCAGCAATCGTGCAGCATACATCACCTGATCAAAAGAACCTTTTCCATTTCTGTACACCCGGTGGCCGTCATGTAGTTCCTGAGGCCCATCGATACTAAGCCCCACCAGAAAACGGTTCTCACAGAGAAACTCGCACCATTCATCTGTCAGCAACGTTCCGTTAGTCTGTAGATCATTCTCACAGCGCATATACGGACGTGCATATTTTTTCTGCAATGCCACTACATATTTAAAAAAATCCAGTCCCAATAAAGTAGGTTCTCCTCCCTGCCAGGAAAAAACCACCTCAGGAACGTTCTGTTGTTCGATATATTGCTTGATAAAGCTCTCAAGTGTAGCGTCGGATATTCGCCAGTTGCTGTCGGTCGTCAGTAACTCCTCTTTACTTAAATAGTAGCAATAATTGCAATTCAGATTACAAACGGGCCCGGTAGCTTTAATCATCGCGTGCATGCGCACCATAGGTTCTCCTCTATAAATACGTTGTTTTGAAGTTGCCACAGTATTCGTCATGAGATTAAATTTATAGTACTGGATACGTCGTCAGATAATACTTGGTTACAAATAATGACCGATATTCACATAATAAGAAAAGATACTGGCTTGAGATATAAGATCATCCCATGAAAAACACCTTTTGAATTCTAAGGATTTACATTACTTTTGCACAAAAATCTGTAAAGTATAAACAAATGCATGTAAGAATAGGCGATATTGTAAGATTTATCACGGAAAAACTGGAAGGTAAGGTAACCGGCATCATTGATAACAACACCGTAAACGTATACTGTGATGATTATGGATTTGAGATCCCTGCTTCAGTAAACGATTTGGTAGTGATCCACTCTGAGCTTAAAAGTTCGGTAACGGGTATGACCGGCGGCAACCAGTCCATATCAATACAATCAACGGATGCGTTATACCTGGCCATCGTACCTGAAGATTTCAGCCATTTGAACGAGTCCCGATACGAGTTACATCTTGTAAACGATACAGCGCAGACTTGCCTCTATTCGATAGCGTTCTATAACGGGGAGAAGTATACCGGTATTGCAGCCGGCAATTGTAGTCCGGACAGTAGTTGCGTGCTCGACTCCTATCCATTGAAAGAGATTGACTCGCATATAAAAGCCGTTCACATACAAGCCATCTTTTATCAGAAAGGTATCTGTATTCCGAAAGCAGCAATCGACACCGAAATAAAAATCCATGCGGCCAACCTATGTAAGGCAGGAATCTACAAACAAACCAAATGGTTCAGATCGGTCTCCCAGCTCCGGATATTAAGCAGCGATATACATTATATGCCGGAAGAAGACACCCTCTCTACGCAATCCGACGATATTAAAAAGAAGGAGGAACAACCGGTAAAACCACCTTCTAAACCCTTAAGCAATATCGTAGAAATCGACTTGCATATTGACCAATTGTTGAAGACAACCGCAGGCATGGAAAATAAAGACATACTCGAATATCAACTGGATATATTCCGTAAAGCACTGGAAGAATACAAACTACGAAAGGGGAAGAAAATTATTTTTATCCACGGGAAAGGAGACGGCATACTCCGCCAACGCATTCTTTGGGAATTACAAACCAAATATAAACGATTCCATCATCAGGACGCCTCTTTCAAACAATATGGTTACGGCGCTACGATGGTAACAATAAAATAACCGGAACCAGGAATAAGAACTCCGGCATGCCAAAGTTCTTATTCCTGGTTCCGGCTCCTGATTCTTAATTCAACTCTCCGATATACCTCTCCGCATCGATCGCCGCACGACAGCCGGCAGCAGCTGAGGTGATGCCCTGGCGATATACCGGATCCATAACATCCCCTGCTGCAAATATACCCGGCACATTTGTTCTGGAGCTATTCCCTTCGGTAAAAATATATCCTTGCTCATCCACTTCAATATATTTTCTAAATATTTCGGAATTCGGATGATGCCCGATAGCCAAAAAGAATCCGTCAACGGATATTTCCTTTTCCTCTTGGTCCGGCCCTCCGGCGCGATATATAAGTCGCACTCCCTCCAATCCCATATCCGTACCGTAAAGTTCTCTGGTATTATGCTCAAACAATACTTCAATATTTTCCGTCTTAAACACCCGGTCCTGCATGGCCTTGGATGCTCTCAGATAATTCTTACGTACAATCATATACACTTTCCGGCACAAACCGGCCAAATAAGTAGCCTCTTCGCAAGCGGTATCTCCCCCCCCGACAACAGCAACATCTTTACCCCGGTAAAAGAAACCGTCACAGGTTGCACATGCGCTTACGCCCAACCCCTTAAAGGCTTCTTCCGACGGAAGTCCCAGATACTTTGCGGTCGCTCCGGTTGCGATAATCACCGTATCGGCCTCCAGTTGTTTAGCCCCGTCAATCACTATCAGATGCGGACAACCGGAAAAATCCACATCAGTAACAATGCCAAAACGTATATCCGTACCAAAACGCTCTGCCTGCCTTCTCATATCCTCCATCATCACCGGACCGGTAACTCCCTCGGGATATCCCGGAAAATTCTCTACCTCTGTAGTGGTCGTCAGTTGTCCCCCCATCTGTAAACCGGTATACAAAACCGGTTTTAAATTAGCTCTGGCAGCATAAATAGCAGCTGTATAACCGGCAGGTCCCGAACCAATAATAAGACACTTCACTTTTTCTATTGTATTCTCTACGGACATAAATTTTATGGTTTAAATCATTTTTCACATCATGTACAAAGCTACCATTTTTAAAATCGATCACAACATTGTCAATAAAAACAAGTGGTTAAAAAACATTAAACAGATCGGAAATAATACCCAATAAGATCTTCTATATTTTCAACAATGTTATATAACATTACCTAAAAAGACGCGACCCAAATAGGATAATTTGGACCATCAAAAAATAGTAATAAAAAAGTTCCTGTGTGAACTATTTAAAACACACAGGAACCACAATAACACCAAAATTTTACTAACGTTTAGAAATATATAAAACAGACTCCGAAATGTAAACACGTAATTATCAATCAATTGATGATATTTTCATCTATAGTATCACATTAATTCTTTGAAAAATCAGTGTGATATCGTTATATTTGTATATAACACGATGACAAATATAGTACATTTTTTAGTCCATCAAAAATAAAATGGACTAAATTCATATAAAAACAGAAATTTAAAATGAATCTAAATTACTATGGAATTTAGCGATAGATTAAATGAGGTAATGCAAGAAAGAGGAATTACAAGTTATAAACTTGCATTATTACTTGGTATTTCTAAAACCACTTTGGCTAACTACTTGACCGGAAAAACAAAACAACCTCATTCGAAAATTCTGGATCGTATTTGTGAAAAACTTTCGATCAACCGTGCATGGTTAGAAAACGGAAATGGTCCTAAAGGTATGCTTGCCGAGTCAGATCCTGATTATCATAGAGTTTTGATAGAAAGCGCAGAGCAGGATATCATATTTATGAGTCATTTGAAAACCAGACTCAAACAGTTGCGGGAAGAGATCAAGAAACTGAAAAGAGAGAACAGTCGTCTAAAACACAAATATGAGTAATCTCTTTTTTACTATCTATAGTTGTATTCTTGCATAGAAATACTATTTTATAGATACAAATTGTGAAGGTATCATTTTGTTTTTCAACTGTCAATTTTTATCAAAAGAATATAACATTGAAATTTGTCCATCTTTTCATCAATTTAAGGCTAAAGAAAATCAATCCGATTAAAATGCAACAGAAGGATTAATATAAGAAAGATAAATTGGACTATTCCGCATTATATAAAAAGTCCCCCATGCACTACACCCAAGACACATGGGGGAACAGAAAAGAATACCTAAATACCCTGACAATTAAAAATTCTAAAATTAAAATCAACCACAATCAAATGCTTATCAGATACTTGGCGGCACCATCTTTTTAACGTAAAAAAAAATCATTGAAAAATCTATGCGGTATCATTATATTTGTATACAACACGGATACAAATATAGTACATTTTTAGTCCAAAACAAATTAAATGGACCACGTCTTACGTGAAATGATTAAATTTATAACGAATCTAAATAAGTATGGAATTTCATGAGAGGTTAGAGAGTGTAATGAAAGAAAAAAAGCTTTCAAAATACAGACTTGCTGTGTTACTTGGGATCTCTAAAACTACGGTAAGTAATTATTTGAAAGGCAAAACAAAGCCCCAAGCAAAGAAAATAGATTCGCTTTGCGAAACGCTTCTAATCAATCGCTTATGGTTAGAAACCGGTAACGGCCTCAAAGATATGGTAACCGAACTATCTCCCAGCTATCGGAAAGCCCCGGTCGAAAAAGAAGAGAATGATATTGCGCTTATTAATAGTTTAGGCAGCCGATTTAAACAACTACGGGAAGAAATCAAAAAACTAAAGAAAGAAAACGACCGTTTGAGACGGAAAAAATAGGATAAAGTAAAAATACCCCCAGAATTTAATATTCCGGGGGTATTCTATTTTATAAGAACATTCTTAATATTCCATTTATCGAATTACTTCGAAGTAAAAAAACGACCGAAGGCTTTTGCATCCTCATCATAATAACATATCACCGGAGTGATTGTTTCATACGTATACGGTACGAACTCGGAAATCTGAACAGCTATAAAGGAGCTATCCCTGGCAACCATTGCCTCCACTTTGATCCCGGTGTTCACCTGACGTTTCATCTGTTTTAACTTCTCAAATTCTTTACTTTCAAGACAAGCCTGTAAAGGGTATTTCTCTTTATCATCAAAATAAAGCTCCAGCTTTTTCAAACGGCTGTTAGTCGGACAATATATGTAATTACTCCGCCCCATAAGCAATTTGATGATTCCTGCAATGAATAGGATTGCGGCGGCCGAATATAGAAATGTCGGCCATAGTGAATGAGATCCTGCTGCGACACAAACTATGCCTGCAATAATCAAGCCGACGCCGATTCCGGATACACCACCTTTTCTAACCACTTTTTTATTAGTAACTGTCTCTATATCTTCAGCTATTGTTTTATATTTTTCCATAACTTTATATCTATAAAAGTGACAAACATTACAGAGGAAGACACCACTGCCTATTTTTTGTCTGTGACTTTTTATTTAACTAATTAATATATATAAATAATCGATATTTTCAGCAGAACATTATTCATGAATTTTCATACGTCACCCAAACATAGTAGTTCAGGCTATTCATAAATAACAACTTCGCTTATATCATTACCGATAGTCAAACCGGCAGAAAAAGTAAACAGATAAACAACAATATATCTTTGTTTATCACGATTTACCATTTTAAATAATGATTTTCCGGAGAGCGTAAATATAATACCCTGCAAGTTTCTGGCGGGCACCATATTCTAATGAAGTATAACGAATATGCTTATAAGCATTCACTTCTGCAAAATTCTTGGCGGCAATCAAAACATCATCCGACAAAGCGCCATAAAGACGGCAACGCCTCATTAAACCACCATTAAAAGTAAGATTGTTTTCCACAGAAGTCTGCGCATAGCTATTTGCAGCTACACACGCCTCTATACTATGATCCGTATATTGCTTTGCTTCACAAGTATTATATGTTCCGGCGTTTTTTTCGACAGGTATATACAGACGTCCGTTAGCATTAAAACAAAATGCCACAGCACAAAACAAAAACATATATAAAAACACCTGCCTCATCTGATTATGTTATATGATAAACTATAAAAGTTTATAAAACATCATACCTTAAATTCTTAACAAAGATAGAAATTTATCAGTATAAAAACGAAACTCCATTCAAATAATTCCCAAATCCTGGTCCTTAATTTATATCTTTGCAGTATGGACATTAAAGAGTTTATTGCAGCTCACCTTGCTGACGATACGGACAAATTGTTACTAAATGCCGTAAAATATCCCGATATTGACATTCCTTTTGCAGTTGGACAAATCCTTATCCGCCGGCAGATAAAAGAAAAGCTACCGGCATGGTCGGCTAATCCCGGTCTGCTCTTTCCGTCAAAAATAACAGTGGAACAATGTTCGTCAGAAACGACAGCTATATATAAACAGCAACTGGTTTCCGGCAGACGGGTATGCGATCTGACAGGTGGGCTCGGAATAGACACATTCTATCTTTCACAAAAAGCGGCCGAAATTATATATATCGAGCAAAACGCCGACTATTGCCGTATGGCCGAAAAAAACTTCAAAATACTCGGAGCAAGCAACATCCGTGTCGTAAACGGAGATGCCCGGGTAGCTGCAGGTCAACTTGAAACCGACATCTTCTATATCGATCCGGCACGGCGTGCGGACACTGATAAACGGGTCTATGCGCTTGCCGATTGCGAACCCGACGTTTTGCAATTGAAATCATTGTTGTTAGAGCGTGCACAACAAACAATTATTAAGATATCACCTATGGCGGATATTGCCGAAACGATCCGTCTGCTCCCGGAAACAACGGAAATACACATTTTATCGGTCAGAAACGAATGCAAAGAGTTGTTATTTGTGCTGGACAGGAACCAAAATAATATTACTCCTCTGATACATGCGGTAAATTACCCCCCTGCCGGCGCCTTACAAGGTTTTGTTTTCACACTGCCGGAAGAAAAAGAGGCATTGCAGCGTATCGCCGCAACCGTCAAAAGATATCTCTATGAACCTAACAGTTCCCTTTTAAAAGGAGGAGCGTTTAAACTCATAGCGAACCGTTACCACATCGATAAACTTCACCAACATAGCCATCTATACACTTCCGACAAGTTATGCCCCGAATTTCCGGGCAGGATATTTATTGTAGAAGATATATATCCGTTTTCCGGCAAACTCTTGAAACAAATTTCCCAACACATACCGAAAGCACATATAACTACCCGGAATTTTAATCTTACCGTCGATGAATTGCGAAAACGCAGTCACATTTCCGAAGGCAGCGATATCTATCTTTTCGCCACAACCATTTCCAACAACAAACACATCTTTATCAGGTGTCGTAAAAAATAAAACAAGAGCAAGCTACTCTCAACTCTCAATTTTCAGCTAATACAAACATTTTGTGCACAAATAACGTAAAATCCGTAATAAAATATAAAATACAGAACCCGGACAAAGAGAATTAAAAACGATTATAGACAACAAATAATGGAAGAACGTTTTTTATACTACATCGAAGAAAGCATCAAGCAACATTGGGACCTTCCTGCGCTGACCGACTACAAGGGATTAACCCACTCCTATAAAGATGTAGCCCGGAAAATTGAAAAGTTACGCATACTTTTCGAAGAAACGGGTATCCAAAAAGGTGACAAAATTGCATTATGCAGCCGTAATATGTCGAATTGGGGTATTGCTTTTCTGGCGGTGTTGGCGCACGGTGCCATTGCTGTTCCGATATTGAACGAATTTACACCCGAAAACATACATCACATCATCAACCATTCGGAAGCCAAACTGCTATTTGTTGGTGAGTTCGTTTGGAGCAGCTTGGAAAAAGACAATATGCCTATGTTGAAAGGCATTATCAGTATGGAGGATTTTACGATTATTCATAGCGACGATTCCAAGTTGACCTATGCCAGGGAGCATTTAAACCTGCTGTTCGGTAAAAGATATCCGGAACGTTTTACACCTGCCCATATTTATTATGAACCGGAAGCTCCGGAAGACATCGCCGTTATCAACTACACCTCAGGAACAACCAGCAGTTCTAAAGGTGTGATGCTCCCCTACCGTAGTATATGGTCGAACCTGAAATACGCGCTTGATAATATAGAATACAACCCCAGAGAAAAAATCGTTTCCATTCTCACATTGGCCCACATGTACGGACTGGCTTTTGAATTTTTATTCCCGTTTGCCTGCGGCATGCAAATCTACTTTATCGCCCGCACCCCTTCGCCGAAAATCATTCTGGAAATATTCTCCGAGGTACGCCCACACCTGATTGTGACTGTACCCCTGGTCATTGAAAAAATCATCAAGAAACGGGTATTCCCTAAAATAGAAAAATTCCGTGTCAGATTATTTTTAAAGATACCATTTATAAAAACAAGAATCCTGCACACCATCAAAAAGAGAGTAATCAGCGGATTCGGAGGAAAATTCAGATTGTTAGCCATCGGCGGAGCCGCGCTAAACCACGAAGTGGAGACATTCTTACACGCAGTTAATTTTCCTTATACGGTAGCCTACGGTATGACAGAATGCGGGCCGGGTATCTCGTATGACGATTGGCGTACCTTCCGCGTCGGATCGTGCGGAAAGGTCATAGACCGGATGGAGATGAAAATCGATTCTCCGGAACCGCAGGACATTGTAGGTGAGATACTGGTAAAAGGCGACAATCTGATGCTGGGATATTACAAAAACGAAGAAGCCACCCGGCAGGCCATCGACAATAAGGGCTGGTTACACACGGGCGACCTGGGCATTATGGACCGGGATGGATACCTTTATATTAAAGGAAGAAGTAAAAATATGATCCTCGGACCAAGCGGACAAAACATCTTTCCCGAAGAGATTGAAGACCGGTTAAATGCAACCGCGTACATTTCCGAATCCTTGATTGTCGAAAGGGATGGCAAGCTGATCGCTCTGATATATCCCGATTTCGAGCAGATAAATATCAATAAACTTGCACCTGAAATATTATACAAAGAGATGAACGAGATCCGGAAACATGTAAACCAGCAACTTCCTACGTATAGTCAGATAGCTCAGGTGATTATACGTAAAAATGAATTCGAAAAAACACCCAAGAAAAGCATCAAAAGGTACCTCTATCATTAAATTATTATATGAAAAAAGCTCATTTTATTGGAAACTTTATACATTTGTGCAATGAACAGGTGCATGATATCCGGGAGCAGGCAAGTAGAAGACGGTTTGCTATCAGTCAATTAATACAAGATGTATAACCTTACATTTTATGGAAGAAAACTTTTTAAAATACATAGAACAAAGCATCCATTCTAATTGGGTGAGGCCTGCTTTAACCGATTATAAGGGTGCAACTTTTTCTTATAAGGATGTAGCCCGAAAAATTGAGAAATTACATATTTTATTCGAACATTGCGGGATAAAAAAGGGGGATAAAATTGCCCTATGCAGCCGGAATACAAGCAGCTGGGGAGTTACATTCCTGGCTGTACTCTCCTATGGGGCCGTTGCTGTTCCGATCTTGAACGAATTCAAACCAGACAATATCCACCATATTGTAAACCACTCGGAATCCAGGCTTCTGTTTGTCGGGGATATCGTATGGGAAGGTTTGGATGAAGCTGCCATACCTAATCTGGATGGCATTTTCCGGATAGAGGATTTTTCCATCCGGCATTCGAACAAGAAATCGCTCACTCAGGCCCGTGAACGGTTAAATGAACTTTTCGGCAAAAAATATCCGGAACGTTTCCGGCCGGAAGATGTACATTACAAATACGATCATCTCGACGATCTTGCTATGATAAGCTACACTTCGGGGACGACCAGTTTCTCGAAAGGTGTGATGCTGACTTACCGTAGCCTGTGGACCAATCTGAAATTTGCCCTGAATGTACTCGGATTCAATCCGGGAGAGCAGATTGTGGCAATGTTGCCGATGGCCCACATGTACGGATTGGCATTTGAATTTATCTACCAGTTTGTCAACGGTACTCACATCCATTTCCTATCACGCACCCCTTCGCCGAAAATCATTGCAGACGCTTTTACCGAGGTGAAACCCGACCTGATCGTAACCGTACCGCTGGTAATAGAAAAGATTATCAAAAAGAAAATATTCCCGACAATCGAAAAACCGCATATCAAACTATTAATGAGTTTTCCGGTGGTAAATACCAAAATAAAAAATACTATCCGGCAGAAAGTGATCGATGCTTTCGGAGGAAGATTCAAGGAGTTGGTTATCGGTGGAGCGGCTCTTAACAAAGAAGTAGAAGCATTCCTGCAATCTATCAGATTCCCATATACGGTCGGCTATGGGATGACGGAATGCGGACCGTTGTTGTCCTATGACGACTGGCAGACATTCCGGCAAGGTTCATGCGGAAAGGCCGTGCACAGAGTGAAACTCCGTATCAACTCCGACGATCCCGAAAACATTGTAGGAGAGATTCTGGCCAAAGGCGATTGTGTCATGGTCGGTTACTACAGAAACCCCGAAGCCACCGCTGCTGCGATTGATGCCGACGGCTGGCTGCATACAGGCGATCTGGGCGTTATTGATAAAGACGGATTCCTGTTCATCAAAGGACGAAGTAAAAATATGATCCTCGGACCAAGTGGACAGAATATCTATCCTGAAGAGATTGAAGATCAATTGAACAACTTGCCTTATATCAGCGAGTCGCTCATTATCGATAAAAACGAAAAATTGGTAGCGTTAATCTATCCCGATTTCGACATGCTCAATGAAGAAAAGATCGCCGACCATGAAATCCAGAAACTTATGCAGGAAAATATAAAAGAACTTAACCGTCGCCTGCCTGCCTATAGCCAAATTACAGATATAAAATTATATGAAGAAGAGTTTGAAAAAACGCCTAAACGAAGCATAAAACGTTTCCTGTATCAATAGAGGAGCGAGGGATAAGGTACAAGGGGCAAGGATTGATTCTTGCCTCTTATCATTTACCTCTCCTAAAAACTGAAAAACTCTTCATAACTCACAACTCATAACTTCTAAAGACGTAATTCAAAATTTATTTTTATCTTCGTACGTCAAAACAGTCCATAGATTCAATCAAAAATGAATAAGAATATAAATCGCAGGCCGACAGAAAAAAAGACCGAAAAAAAGAGAGAAAAAACGCAAACTTCTATCGTCCCTTCGTTTTTCAAGGAACAACGTACACAGATAATCATCGGTATTACTGTGATTCTGATTGCGTTTTATGTCCTGTTCTCATTAATCGGATTTTTCTTTACGGGAGGAATTGACCAGAGCCTGATCGACAGAGGGGTACATACTATCGTTCTCAATCCGGATATCGTAGCAAGCAATCCGGCCGGAAAGATCGGAGCATGGATTTCCAACCTGTTGATAAACCGTTGGTTCGGTGTATCTTCTTTCGTCTTTTGCTTCATTATTGCTATCACAGGCATCCGGATCGCCGGAGGAAGAATCAACGGATATATACTCAAACTGGTTCTCAGTATAGCTATCATCCTGTGGATATCCATGTTTCTTGGATTTATTACGGAAACTTTGGTAGAGCTATTCGGCGTCGGAACCGGTTACCTCTTTCTGGGAGGCGGCCACGGCTATTTTGCCAGCTTATGGCTCGATTCGCTGATCGGCAGGGTCGGTACTTTTCTATTCTTGCTGCTCTCTTTTATGACCATCCTGTTTTTCGGTTTTGAAAAAGCATTTCATAAATGTATGGATGCCTTCAAGGCAATGATGCAAAAAAGAAAGGCTAAAACCATCGATAACATTCAGACAGACAATCATACGGAAGAAGAAGAAGTTCTTCCCGGCGAGGAGCCCAAAAGGCCTGATTTTGCACACACACCGCAATATATAGACGAGTTCGAATTTAAAGAAGAACTGGACGATCTCCGGGACGACGATGAGAACAATTCCAAACTCCTAAACGATGAAGTTACCTTCACCGTTAGCGATAAAAATCAGGAGGAAACCGTCGACCGCAATCTGGTACCGATGGAAGACTATGATCCGACGATCGACCTGTCGCACTACCAATACCCTACACTCGATCTGCTCGAAGAGCACTCCTCCGGCAACCGGAAAGTGACCCAGCAAGAGCTCGAGGAGAACAAGACCAAAATTGTAGAAACCCTGCGGAACTATAAAATCGAAATCATCAAGATCGAAGCTACCATTGGTCCTACAGTGACACTATATGAAATTATTCCTGCTCCGGGAGTAAAAATATCCAGGATAAAAAACCTCGAAGACGACATCGCGCTTAGCCTGTCGGCACTCGGTATCCGTATCATTGCCCCCATCCCTGGAGCCGGAACGATCGGCATCGAAGTACCCAACCAGAACCCGGAAGTTGTTTCGATGCGAAGCATCATCGCTTCCAAAAAGTTCCAAGAATCGAAATATGCCCTGCCGGTGGCATTAGGACGAACCATCTCAAACGAAACCTATACTTTCGACCTGACGAAAATGCCTCATTTACTGGTAGCAGGAGCAACAGGACAAGGAAAATCGGTAGGACTCAATGCGATCATTACTTCCCTACTCTACAAAAAGCACCCGTCACAACTGAAGTTCGTAATGGTCGACCCCAAAAAGGTGGAGCTAAGCATTTATTCCGTCATTGAAAGACACTTCCTGGCCAAACTTCCCGACGAAGAAGAGGCTATTATCACAGAGACGACCAAAGTAGTAAACACCCTTAATTCGCTCTGTATGGAGATGGATAGCCGTTACGACCTGTTGAAAGTCGCCCAGGTAAGGAACATCAAAGAGTACAATGACAAATTTGTCAAACGGCATTTGAACCCGGAAAAAGGGCATAAATATCTCCCTTATATCGTAGTTATTGTCGATGAATTTGCAGACCTGATCATGACTGCCGGTAAAGAAGTAGAGCAACCCATCGCCCGCATTGCACAATTGGCGCGAGCCGTAGGAATTCACATGATCATTGCGACCCAGCGTCCCTCCACCAATATTATCACCGGAGTGATTAAGGCTAACTTCCCGGCGCGTATCGCATTCAAAGTCGCGTCGATGATTGACTCCCGCACGATCCTCGACTCTCCCGGGGCCAACCAGTTGATCGGAAGAGGAGATATGCTGATCTCCGTAGGAAGTGAAATGGTGCGCGTACAATGTGCTTTTGTCGATACGCCCGAAGTAGATGCCGTCACCAGTCATATATGCAGCCAGCAATCTTATCCTGCCGCATTTGCATTGCCAAAATATGTTCCGGAAAATGACGGCGCGTTAGGAAGTGTATCCGAAGCCGATCTTGGAGTAAAGGACCCGTTATTTGACGAAGTGGCAAGATTGATCGTTGCTACGCAACAAGGCTCCACGTCATCCATTCAGCGGCGTTTTGCCATTGGCTACAACCGCGCCGGAAGAATTATGGATCAGCTCGAAGCGGTCGGTATCGTCGGTCCGTACGAAGGCAGTAAAACCAGGCAGGTATTAATACCCGATGAATACAGCCTTGAAATCTTATTACGAAAAAACAATTTCTAACACTATATTTTCTTTGATATGTTTTTGGAAAAAGCCTATACCGGAGAAAACAAATGGTATCTATACCTGGCTACTCTCCTTGTCGTTTTTGGAGCAACCCAATTAGGAAGTGTTCCGCTCGTTATATATATGATCCTCCGTAATCCGGAAATTCTGCAAGGAGTCAATATTGCAATGATCACCAATACCAATGCAGGACTGGCATTGACATTACTTTCCTATGCAGTCGGTTTCTTTACCCTGTTTTTGTGCGTAAAACATATTCACCACAAAAACTATCTGGATATCGTCACTGCCCGTAAAAAAGTCGATTGGAGGCGTATTTTTTTCAGCGCAGGAATCTGGGCCGCACTCAGTATTATTTTCACCTTCGCACAGCTATTATACACCGGTTTTTCAGATATTCAAATACAGTTCGAACCGTTGAACTTTATTATCCTGCTCATTATTGTCCTGATCCTGATACCTTTTCAAACCAGTTTTGAAGAACTGCTTTTCAGGGGATATCTGACACAGGGACTTGCGCGTCTCGTTCGGTACAGATGGATTGCCTTGCTTATTATAAGCATACTGTTCGGGGTTATGCACGCTGCAAATCCGGAAGTTAAGGAATTTGGATTCTGGGTTGCCATGCCCCAATATATCCTGATGGGTCTTATTATGGGCTATGTTGCAATCAAAGACGATGGCCTTGAGTTAGCCCTTGGCCTACACTTGGCAAACAATATCACCGCAGCCGTATTATTTACATCCGATTCTTCGGCACTTCAAACACATGCGATTTTTAAGGATCTGACTCCGTCGGCATCTCATTGGGATACACTAATGATGTTCGTCGTCGGATTGCTCTTTATCTATATCTGCAACCGGAAATATCATTTCATCAACAAAGTTAAATTATGCGAAAAAATAGGTCCGGTTCCCTTTCATAAAGAGAATGATACTCTGGATTCCGGACTACAAACCGGGGTTTAATCCAGGATCGCATAGATTAGCATATTCCGGTTGAGAATCTGAGGTTTCCAAGATTGTTATTTTTTTCCTAAAATAGTCCGATTTACCCTACTCCGACAAGCAAGTCGCAGAATATGTTCGAAAAAAATACTACCTTTGACAAAGCCGTAAAAAAGATAATTAGCAGGGTGTCTAAATTAAGATCGATTTTAGGAAACGAACATAGTGCAAAAATTGTCCTCTGAATACTGCCGGACAACGGCAAAGATCAAGGCTGCAAAGTTGGATATTATACTAATATATGAATTGATTTATAATAATAAAAAACCAGAAAATGAAGAAAATCAGTTTTTTAATGTTGTTGGTGTTGATTGGAGTTGCTACCGTATCGGCCCAGGATAAACAAAAAGGCGGATACCAATTTACCGATATCAAACGCCTTCCGACTACCAGTGTTAAATCGCAGGACCGTGCAGGAACCTGTTGGTCATGGTCGGGAATCTCATTTTTCGAATCGGAAATGATCCGGCAGGGAAAGGACTCCGTTAGCCTGGCTCCAATGTATGTGGTGTGGAATACTTATAATGCAAAGGCCGACAAATACGTCCGGATGCATGGATCGTTGAACTTCGGACAGGGAGGCTCGTTTGCCGATGTACAATGGGCTGTTAAAAATTTCGGTATCGTACCGTTGAATGTGTACCAGGGTCTGAACTATGGAGAGGACGTTCATGCGCATGGAGAGCTTGATGATATACTGAAAGGATATGTAGACGCTGTAATCAAAAACTCTAACAAAAGACTGAGTACGGCCTGGAAAAAAGGTTATGAAGGCGTATTGAATGCTTATCTGGGGGAAAAGCCGGCTAAATTTACCTACAAAGGAAAAGAGTATACTCCGCAGACATTTACCAAAGATGTTACCGGACTCAATATGAATGACTATATCGGACTTACCTCCTTTTCACATCATCCCTTCTATGAATCGTTTGTGCTTGAAATACCGGACAACTGGATCTGGGAAAGCTGTTACAATATTCCGATCAACGAACTGATGGATGTGCTGGATAAAGCTATCGACAACGGATACACTTTTGCATGGGGAGCCGACGTATCGGAAAAAGGTTTTGTCAGAAATGGTTACGCAGTAGTGCCGACATTCGACACCAAAGAGATGAGCGATGCCGAAATTGCGAAATGGGTAAATATGCCTAAAAATCAGCAAGAACTGGAGATGTTGAAAAAACCGGGAGCAGAGAAACAGATCACACAAGAGATGCGCCAAGCCGAATTCGATAATTACCTGACAACCGATGACCACGGTATGCATGTAATTGGTAAAGCCAAAGATCAAAACGGTAACAAATACTTTATCGTAAAAAATTCATGGGGGAATTACGGCGACTATAAAGGTTACCTTTATGCATCATATCCTTTTGTTGCATTCAAAACAACTACGATCCTGATCCATAAAGATGCCCTTCCGAAAGATCTGAAAAAGAAACTGGGTATAAAATAATCGAACAGTATACGGTATACCGGCTTCTTGTATTTTCTGAGGAATATTTTACAGAAAAATCTAAAAGAGATTGTCCTTTCTTTCTTCCGGACAATCTCTTTTTTTTAACTTTGTATGCGTAACGTAAAATTTAATAAACCATAGAATATGAACAGCAGTATCGAAATCAAAAAAGAGATATATTGGATCGGAGTAAATGACAGAAGAACCCACCTGTTTGAGAACTTTTGGCCTCTTCCTAAGGGAGTTGCCTACAACTCTTATGTCGTAGTGGACAACCGTGTAGCCGTCATCGACACAGTCGAAAAAAGCAAAATGGATGACTATATCGAAAACCTGGAAGCTATTCTGCAAGGTAAAAAGGTGGATTACCTGATCATTAACCACATGGAACCGGACCACTCCGGTGCCATCAAAGCATTGTTATGCCATTATCCCGGTCTGACCATTGTCGGCAACAGCAAGACCTTCCCGATGCTGGAGAGCTATTATGGCATTAGCACAAGCCTATTGGAAGTGAAAGAAGGCGATACGCTCGACCTGGGCAACCGCAAACTTAATTTTTATATGACCCCGATGCTCCACTGGCCGGAAACGATGGTCACCTATATTCCCGAAGAGAAGATCCTGTTCAGCGGCGATATTTTCGGCGCTTTCGGGACCCTGGACGGCGGCCTGTTCGACGACCAACTGGATTTGGATTACCTGGAAGAAGAAATCAGTCGCTACTACTCGAATATTGTTGGGAAATACGGTGCTCCGGCGCAAACAGCTTTGAAAAAACTGGCAACCCTGCCTATCGAAATGATCGGAGCCACACATGGTCCGATCTGGCGGAGCCATATAAACGATATCATCGCCAAATACGACAAATGGAGTCAATTCGAAAGCGATCCGGGAGTGGTTATTGCATTCAGCTCCATGTACGGCCACACTGAACAGATGGCGGATATGATCGCCCGTGTCCTGGCTGAAAAAGGCATTAAAAAGATCCGTATCCACGATACATCCAAAACCCACCCTTCTTACATTATTGATGACATCTTCCGCTACCGGGGAGTGATTCTCGGCAGCTGCGCATATAACGGCGGCATTTTTCCGACAATGGACAGTCTGCTCGGTAAAGTGGAACAAATCGGCATCAAAAACCGATTACTGGCCTTTTTTGGTAATAAAACCTGGGGCGGCGGAGCACTTCCCCGTTTCAGCACATTTGCCGAAAAGACAAAGTGGGAAATAATAGCAGATTCCTGTGAAGCGACCGGTTCTCCGAAACAGGCGGACATCGAACAATGTCGTGCCATTGCAGAAGCTATGGCTGTACAACTCCAGAAATAATATCTAAAGTTGTCCACAAATTACACGAATTATATTATATGAGAAACAAATTTCTGTGATAATTCGTGTAATCTGTGGACCAAAACGAATCGCCAATGAACATCGTATTTCTCGACGCCTATTCTATCGGATCTGTAGATGTCTTCCCAATCTCACAGCTTGGTAATTACACCTCCTACTTCGATACCAGCTATGCAAAGATCATCGAACGTTGCATAAATGCTGACATCGTTATAATAAACAAAATAAAATTCACCCGGGAGATTATCGACAAGCTGCCGAACCTGAAATTAATATGTGTGGCAGCCACCGGTGTCAACAATGTCGATGTAGAATATGCAAAAAGCAAAAGCATCGAAGTGAAAAATGTTCCGAACTACTCTACCGAAAGCGTTGCAGAAGCTACATTTGCCTTTGCTTTGATGCTTATGCGCAACCTGGCATACTATGACAAGTATGTAAAAGAGGGCGAATATACCCGTAGCGGACGGATATTCCATACCGAAAAGTCAATCACGGAAATCCGGGGTAAAGAGTGGGGAATCATCGGAATGGGAAACATCGGGCAACGCGTAGCCACGATTGCGAAAGCCTTTGGAGCCAAAATCTCCTATTACTCCACTTCCGGAAAAAATCTCTCTGCCGGATATCCTTGCAAATCCCTTGACGAAATCTTATGTGATTCGGACATCATATCCATTCATGCACCGCTAAATCCACAAACCGAACACCTGATAAACTACGAATGCCTGCAGCAAATGAAACCCTCCGCAATTCTGATAAACGTAGGCAGGGGTAATATCATCAATGAAGCAGACCTTGCCCGCGCCCTGAATGAAGAACTGATTGCCGGGGCAGGAATAGACGTATTCGCCTGCGAACCGATAGACCCAAGCAACCCCCTATTATCAGTTACAGACAAGAACAAACTGATCCTGACCCCCCACGGTGGCTGGGCCTCCCTCGAAGCCCGCAAAGTGCTGGTCGAAAGAATTGCCCACAATATCCTTGAGTTTATACAGTGAACGAACAGACAACATCAACTATACAACCTGCATCTAAATAGGATCAATATTTTTCAGGAAAGAACTCCTGATTTTACAGGTAGATATACCATAATAGATTAGGATTCTTCTATATTAATAATCTCCTAAAGCGGCAACGTAATATAAAACCGCGTACCCGCTTTTTCAGAACTTGTAAATCCGACGCGACCTTTCAGATAGCGTTCGCCAAATAGTTTCATACTGTATGTGCCTATGCCCCGGCTGGAATCTTTGGTGGAAAAAGAGCGCTTAAAAACCATATTTGCCACGTCCTGAGGTATAACCTGTTTATTATGAACAAAAAAGGTAATGGAATTAATATCAGCAGTAAAACCGATAGTAATCCGGTCATTAATCCATGATGCCTCTACTGCGTTCTTCAACATATTCAGCAATACCCGCTGCAATAAAGAGATATCGGTTTGAAACCGAACATCATTGTCCATCATATCGGTAATAATAACTTTATCCTTTGCCGATTCCAGGAATTGTACCGATTTAATAGCGACATCTATCATTTCGAAAGCGCTCGTATCCAAAATATTTATCAAAAGATTATTGGATTCGGCATTGATCAACTGCCTGTATGAGGTAATCTCGTCATTGATCGTATCAGTCACGGTAAATAATATATCGGTCAATTCGCCTAACTTCCCCTCAGCATCCGCCTCTTTCATACGGTATGCCAAACCGTTCAGATTACTCGTTTTATTGGAAAGATCATGTAAAAAAGTACGTTCGAGCATTTGCTTGCGCTTCACCGCACTAATATCGGTCAACGTCACAATCACATAAAAATCGCCATCCGTAACAGCAAAAGGAGAAGTAGCTACCTGAAATTCAAACGGAATAAGCTGTCCGTCAATATCAGAAGTAAGAAAACATTCTCCCTGCTGGGGCAATCGAGTATCCAGGCTTCGAAATATACTGTTAGCGGCTCCACAATGACGACATGCTTCTGCCGTTCCGCATCCGCCTTGTGTCTCATGCGAATGAATACAACAGATAAGCTCACCCGGACGCAACCCCAATATATTTTCCATCTGTTCAACCCCCAGTAACGACATTAGCGCTTTATTCGCATATACAATCTGCCGGTTTTTATTCACAACTACACTCAGACATGGCATTGCATCCAAAATTTGCTGGGCATGATCAATACTTTTCACCTGCTTATATTCCCGCAATATTTCATCCATGTCGCTACGTTTGGCAGGGGTAAGATATATATCCATTGTTATTTAATAAATTACTATACAAACAAAGATCACAATATTTTCTAGTTTTCAGCTTATATTTTATCAACTGAATGTCACTAACATCTACAAAATAAACTACTATTACTTTTAATTTACAGTTGCAAGTGTTAATTGTATATCCATATATTTGGCCGCTCGTCGCCCGTCGCCCATAGCTAAAATAACAGTAGCTCCCCCCCTGACAATGTCTCCGCCGGCGTAAAGATCCGGGATGTTTGATTGCATTGTATCACTATTTACTATGATTGTCCCGTATTTCGACACTTCCAGATTCTCTACTGAATTCGGAATGATCGGATTCGGGGAAACTCCTACCGCCACTACCACTACATCTACATCAATCAGGTATTCCGAGCCTTCCATAGGCACTGGACGTCGCCGTCCACTGGTATCCGGTTCGCCAAGGACCATTTTCTGTACCCGTACCTGTTTTACACGACCGCTTTCGTTAATAAGGTATTCAACCGGATTTGTCAATGTAATAAATTCACATCCCTCTTCTTTTGCATGTTTAACCTCCTCTATCCGGGCAGGCATCTCCTCTTCGCCACGCCGATATACAATCATTGCCCGCTCGGCGCCGAGCCGTTTCGCCGTGCGTACTGAGTCCATCGCCGTATTTCCTCCTCCGACAACTACAACATTTTTCCCTCTGAACACGGGAGTATCCGAATCTTCACTGTCTGCTCCCATCAAATTCACCCGGGTCAGGTACTCGTTCGACGAGAGCACGCCGTTGGCATTTTCGCCAGGTATATTCATGAAATTAGGCAAACCGGCCCCGGAAGCAACATAAAAACCAACAAATCCTTCTTGTTTCAGATCGTCTATCGTCGCTGTCAATCCTACAATAAAATTAGTAACAAATTTCACTCCCATCTGCCTCAGATTTTCGATTTCCGCATCCACTACGCAGTTAGGCAAACGAAATTCGGGAATTCCGTACTTCAGTACTCCTCCTATCTCATGCAGAGCCTCAAAAACCGTTACATCATACCCCAGTTTGACCATATCGCCGGCAAAAGAGAGGCCGGAAGGTCCCGAGCCTACCACAGCGATCTTGATGCCATTAGGCGCCGCTGCTTCCGGAACGCATATTTGCCCCGACTCCCGCTCGTAATCGGCAATAAAACGTTCCAAATATCCGATAGCTACCGCATCTTCCTTCATTTTCTGAATATAAAAACATCGCGCCTCGCATTGCTTCTCCTGGGGACATACGCGACCGCAAACTGCAGGCAGAGCACTGGCTTGTTTCAGTATGGCAGCAGCCTGTAAAAACTCTTCCCGTTCTATATTTTTAATAAATCCCGGAATATCGATAGATACCGGACATCCCTCTATACAAGTAGGGTTTACACAATCCATACAACGCCTTGCCTCCCGGATCGCATCTTCTGCCGTAAAGCCCAAGTTTACTTCCAATCGTTGGCTCCTAATCCGTTCTGCTGCAACCCGCTCCGGCATCCTTACCCGCCCGATAGTGCTTCTCTCCTTCGCTTTAATCTTTGACCGGAGCTCTCTTCTCCACTCGGCGTTTCTATCGCTGATACTCATAGTATATTAGATTTTTCTCGGATTCCGAACTTCAATTCAAAAATGCCTGTTACTCATTATCTGCCTAACTCCTTAAACTTATCTGATTCGATATTCTTATATCCTCTGAGTCTGGACAACATTTCATCAAAATCAATCTGATGTGCATCGAACTCAGGCCCATCGACGCAGGTAAATTTTGTCTTACCGCCGACGGTCACCCGGCATGCTCCGCACATACCCGTTCCGTCGACCATAATTGCATTCAAACTGGCCACAGTGGGAATATTATATTTCTTTGTTAAGAGGGAGGAGAACTTCATCATGACAGCAGGTCCCAACGTCAACGCCAGATCGATCTTCTCCCGCTGGATCACGTCTTCCATTCCTGCGGTTACCAGTCCCTTTTTCCCGTAACTGCCATCGTCGGTCATGATGATCACTTCATCCGACACCTTCTGCACCTCATCCTCAAGAATAATCAGATCCTTTGTCCGGGCGGCAATAATAGTAATAACCTTATTCCCGGCAGCTTTAAAAGCCTGCACAATAGGCAATAACGGAGCCATCCCGACCCCACCGCCGCAAGCCAAGACGGTTCCGACCTTTTCAATATGCGTAGGTTTACCCAACGGTCCTACCAAGTCGGTTATATAATCCCCTTCACTCAACTCACACAACTTAGTGGAAGAGACCCCCATTTTCTGAATTACCAATGTTATGGTACCCCGCTCTATACTCGCATCCGATATCGTCAGTGGCATACGCTCTCCTTTATCCCCAACCCGTACGATAACAAAATTGCCCGGTTTTCTGGACTTAGCAATCAACGGGGCCTCAACCTCCATCTGAACGACTTTCTCAGAAAAATATCTCTTCTTTATAATCTTATTCATTTATATACAACTAAAAAATCCGATATCATGATTTTACCTCCGATGCGCTTACCTCAACATATCAAGATACTTAGATAACTCCAAACGATAAGCGTATACAAAAATAAGCTCTATTTTCGTTCCTACAATAGTTTAACAAGAAATTAAATCAAATTCATTACATTTGTGTATTCTAAACAGATCAAACACTATATCTGGTGAGGAACAACATTTAATAGCTTCATTGAACCATGGGAAACAAAAACAATAAAAAAGAGAGGATAAACATTGTTTATTCGACCAATCCGGAATTCAATTATGAATATAATACGGGAGAAGTGCAGGAGACTCTTGCCCCCGAAAAACAAAACCTGAAAGTCGTCCTCGACTCAAAACAGCGTAAAGGGAAAACGGTTACTATCATTCAGGGTTTTGTAGGCGACGAGTCCGATCTGAAAGAGCTGGCCAAGCTCCTGAAAAACAAATGCGGCACCGGAGGCTCCATAAAAGACGGCGAAATCATCATCCAAGGAGATGTTAAAGATAAAGTACTTACAATTCTTCGCGACAATAAATATCGCGCCAAATAATAAAAGGCAGGAGGCAAGAAAATCAAACATTCTTGCCTCCTGCCTCTTATACACTATTCTTTACGGTCTACAACCATTTTACCAAAGCAAAATCCTGCCTGTGAGGCAATAGCGGGCTTTTCGGATAAACACGCAAGGCCAACGAAAACAATCCGGGAGAATCCGGCGTTACATCAAGCCGGTATTTTGCCCTGCCATCTTTTTGCTCGACAGGCACAAAATCATACTTATTGTGTACCAGCATCCGGTCATTGCATTGCTTTGCGACCACCAATTCAACCCCGACATCCTGCATATTAAGTTCTCCGATTTCAAGCGTCACCTCTCCCCAATAGGATCTACCCAACGATATGATCTGTTTCGACCGGTTAGGCAGTTCGTAAACCGCTATTTCAATATTATCCCACTCCCGACTCACCTTTTTCTTCCATTCGCTGATCTCCGCGGCCATGGCATAGTCATTTTCAATCATTTTATAGTAGCGGGCAGCCATCGGGATGTAATATTGGTTCTCGTAATCAATCAACATGCGGTTCGACGTGAAGTTCGAAGCTACTTTAGCGATCATATTCTTAATATAACTCATCCATTCAGGAGATATGCCGGATTCGTTTTTCGCGTAAAACATCGGCGCAATCTCGTCATCGATAATGTTATAGATCATCTCGGCATCCAGTTCATCCTGATATGCCGGATTCTCATAAGTATTTTCCATCGGCAGCATCCATCCTGCATCCTGGCGGTAACCTTCCACCCACCAACCATCCAATACGCTAAAATGCATCACACCGTTCATTGCAGCCTTCTCACCGCTCGTACCGGAAGCCTCCTGGGGCCTGGTCGGGGTATTCATCCAAACATCTACTCCCTGCACCAACTTCTTGGCCAGATCCATGTCATAATTCGGTAAAAAGATAATCTTACCGATAAACTGCGGATATTTCGATACTTCCACAATCCGTTTGATCAGATCCTGTCCTGCCTGGTCGGCCGGATGCGCTTTACCGGCAAAAACAAACTGAACCGGATGCTTCGGGTTATTTACGATTTCATCCAAACGCTGCAGGTTCCGGAAAAGCAGGTGCGCCCGCTTATAGGTAGCAAACCGGCGGGCAAAACCGATGGTCAGGATATCATCCCTTAGAGTATCTTGTATATCGATCACCTGCCGGGGTGTAAAATAAGAAGCACCCACCCCGGAATTCAATACCTTCTTGATATGAACAACCAGCCGCTTGCGCAGATCGTTCCTGACCTCCTGTATCTTGCTATCCGGTACTTTATATATCTCCTCGAAACACCGTTTATCATAGTGGTGGGTCTTGAACTCCGCCCCGAAGACTTCCTCATGTATCGCTTTCCATTCCGGAGCTGTCCAGGTAGGATAATGTACCCCGTTCGTTACATAGCTGATATGCAACTCTTCCGGCATATATCCCGGCCACATATCTTTAAAAATCTCCTGACTTACCTTGCCATGCAGCATACTCACCCCGTTGACCTCCTGGGCCAAGTTTGCCGCCAGAAAACTCATCGAAAACTTCTCTCCCGGATCTTTTACATTGATCTTCCCCAATCCCAGCAATTGCTCCCAACTGATCTTCAATCGATCAGAGTAATGCGAAATATAGGTACGTAACATATTTTCGGAGAATGCATCATGCCCCGCCGGTACAGGAGTATGGGTGGTGAACAGCGACGACGCTCTGACCACTTCCATTGCTTCGGAAAAAGAGAGTCCTTTTTCAATATATCCCTTCAATCTTTCGAGTCCGGTAAATGCGGCATGTCCCTCATTACAATGGTAGACAGATGCCTGAATGCCCATTTTCTCCAATGCCTGGATACCTCCGCAACCCAGTAATAATTCCTGCTTCAGGCGGTTCTCCCAGTCGCCTCCATAAAGGTGGTGGGTCACCGAGCGATCCTCCGGCAAATTGTCCTCAAAATCGGTATCCAGCAGATAAAGTTCCACCCGTCCAACATCTACGCGCCATATTCTTGCATAAAGGTTACGGCCAGGGAACACCAAGTTAACAATCTCCCAATTCCCTTCGCTATCCCGCACAGGCGTTACGGCGATCTTCATAAAATCCTGCGCCTCATACTCCGCCTCCTGATCGCCCATCGCCGACAGTTTCTGGGTAAAATACCCATAACGGTACAGCAAACCGACAGCCGTCATTTTTGTCCCTTTGTCACTGGCCTCTTTCAGGTAGTCGCCGGCCAGGATTCCCAAACCTCCGGAATATATTTTCAAAGAGGTATGCAAACCATACTCCATACTGAAATAGGCAACCCCCGAACCGGACATGTGCTCTTTTTCAGCCATATAAGCCTGGAAATGTTCATATACGGTAGCCAATTTCTTAACAAACGCCTCATCCTGTTCCAGTTGCTTATAACGGTTCAATGATATCGTATCCAGTAAGGCAATCGGGTTATGCCCGCAAGATCTCCACTGGTCGATATCAATGCTTCTGAATATCTCCCTCGCTTCATCATTCCAACACCACCAAAGATTTTTCGATAGTTCTTCCAAAGCGATCAGTTTTTCCGGAATAAAGCGATGGATCATCACGCTGGTCCAGTTCGGATTATTGGCCGCCAACTGTTTTTCTATATAGGAAACCTGGTTCATTTCGCTTGCCGGAATACTGTTCAACCGCTCATTGACCTGCTCAATGGCCATATCGTAAGCTCTTTTATAGTATATCACCAAATTATCCCAAAGTGCAATATGAGAAACCTCTTTTGCATTTTTCCGGCAACCTTCCTTATCGGATTGGTTCATGATGGTAAAATTCCGTATTTGTCCGGTAATTGCATCCACCACCGCATCATGGTTGCCATCTTCCCGATGAATTACCATCACACCGGGGTGCTCCATGTTGTAATGTTCTTTTACCCATAAACCGAAACCGGCAAGTGTAGTAGTAATCGTCGGCACTTTAAATGCAATACTCTCGAGCGGTGTATAACCCCACGGCTCATAATAAGAAGGGAATACTGTGAGATCCATACCGATCAGCAGATCATAATATGGAATATTGTACACTCCATCATCCCCATTCAGATAACTCGGGGTAAAGAATACCTTTACCTTGTCTTCGGTGCCGTTCGTCAGCTTCTGGGCTTTGATCTTGTTCATCACCGGATCGTCTGCCTCATGCGTAAGATCATGAGTCAGGAATGTATTCTTGTTTTCAACCGGCTGATTCGGCAACTTCATGTTATGCTGTAAATCCTTATTCGGACCGGAATGTCCGGCCGGGACTAGAATAAATGCCAATACCTCTTTCCCGGAACCGTTTTCGCGGTTCAAATGCCCCAATGCTTCGAGAAATACATCGATACCTTTATTTTTAAATTCATATCGTCCGCTTATCCCGACAATCAGTGCATCATTCGCCACCGGCCTTCCAAGCAAAGCTTGTGCTATCTGCAGGAATTTCTCTCGTCCGGCAGCCCGTATCGCCTCAAACTTATCTTCCGGCGGAGTGAATACATTTTCAAATCCGTTAGGGGTAACGATATCTACTTCTTTATCCAAAAAATGAGCACACTCCACAGCAGTAATTTCACTCACCGTCGTAAAACAATCCGCATTCTGCGCCGCCGCTTTCTCCAGCGATTGCTTGGATATAACATTAAACCGGCGGGCAAGCACGTCCGGAATATAATTCTTCATCTCGCCGTACAATGGCAGGTTATTACCCGCTACACTACGGCCCAGAACCGTTGCATGGGTCGTAAAGACGCATCCCACCTGCGGCATCGTCGATTTCAGGTAAAGCAAGCCGGTACCGGTCATCCATTCATGAAACTGAGCCACTACACGTTGGCGTATGGAAGAGTGAAAACGTACAAAACTTTCGATCACTTTTCCGGAAGCATAACCGAATAAAGCCGGTTCAATGTAATCCCATTGTCCGCTGATCGAATCCAATTTATACTCTTCCCAGAAGGTAGAAAAAATACCATCCTTCTGGGTGATATAAGTACTAAAATCTACCAACACCACAACCGGATTTCCGGCCACATTCCAACGCCCCACTTTGATCCTCAACCCTTCCTGGGCCGCTTTCAACCGCCAGGACTTAAATAGACGGGGATCATCGGTAAACTCCGGATTTTGCGCCGTATATCTCCAAACATCCGGTCCGATTAAAATATGGCTCTCACCATAATCTTTTACCATGTTCAAAGCCTTGGTCGAAATAACCGTATGTATTCCTCCGACCTTATTACAAACCTCCCAGCTAACCTCAAATAAATAAGCGGGATTTTTCAATTTATTGTTGTCCATATGTGTGTTTTATAAAAAGCTTCTAAAGTAAATATTTTTTTGTAAAATATATCTTCTACAGTATAGAAATATAGGCCATCTATTAAAAACGAAAATCTGGAAATAACGTTACGTGCATTATTTCCAAATTTTCATTTTATTTTAAAACAATGATAATCAATCTTTTAATACATCTTTACAACTTTCTGCCGCCGATACCGTATCTTTTTTCACTCTATGTACTTTACCTTTTCCACTCTCTTCATTCACCCGCATGGCGAAATCGCTCACGACGTTCATATAATTGATAAACGCTTCATAAGGAGTATCATAAGGCGAATCGTGTTTATACGTATCTCCGTCCGAGAACAGCTTTGTACACATGTAATAAAGGTTATTGCTGGCTTGCAGATAATCGAAGTTGTGCGAAATCGCTTCATTCTTCAATGCCTTTATTTTATCGCTCAGCTGAAACAACTCCTCAAAAGCCTCATTCTGCAACTCATTCCCAAGCCATGCCGTCAGGTCGCGCTCCTCATCTTCCCATGATATCGGAAAAGGTACATGCAACGGCGCTACCGGCTGATGTTTCGTCACGACCTCTTTCGGCGTCAGAAATTCAAAATCGGACGCGGCAAACACCTGCTCCGGTAAATGGGTGAAAAAAGAAAGTATTCCGGAGTCTGCGGATTGATATTCCCCCAATGTCTCATACTCCATAAACAGATTGATCACCTCCTCATTTGGAGAGGTCTGATTCAACCAACCCACATATCTCTCAGCGGTCAAAGGCCATTCGCTCCAGGAATGATTCGAAAAACGGAGCCGGATATCATCACTCAACCGGGAATTCCTTAATAACAATTTCAATTTAGGATTGATCGAGTTGGTATATATGAAATTAGGACTCTTCCATCCTAACACATGCCTCGCACCCTCGGTCAACATCGTGGTATATCCCATTTTTGCAACCATAGCACCTATCTCGTCCGAATAGATCAGGCCTGTATTCCTGAACGTCACCGGTTTCGCTCCAAACAGACTTTTCATCAAATCCGACTGGCGCTTCACCTGGTTTTTAAACTCACTTTCATCTGCCAACGACGCCAAAGAGTGGGAATAGGTTTCCGCCAGAAATTCGACACATCCCGTTTTTGCCAAAGCCTTAAAGCTGTCGATAACTTCCGGAGCATGTTGTTGAAATTGCTCGACAACGATTCCCGACATTGAAAAACTCACCTTGAAATTTTTCCCATACTTTTTGATCAATTCGAGCATCATATTATTGGCAGGCAAATAACAACGTTCCGCAAGCCTTTTTATAAGGCTACGATTAACAAAATCATCGTAATAGTCCCTGTTCTTTCCAATATCAAAAAAGTGATATTTTCTCAGACTCAACGGCTGATGAACTTGGAAATACAGGCATAATGTCCTTTTATTCATAGTATTTTTATTTAGTTACTTTTAACCTCGTTGTATATATCTTTTATTTTGAATGCAGCATTTTCCCATTTCAGTGCGTTCACCTCGTTCATACTGTATTTTTCCACAAATCTCGGCAAGGCCGGGTACGCCAGAAGCCCGTATATTGCATCTGCCATCGCATCCACATCCCAAAAATCGACTTTGATAGCATGTTTCAGTACTTCCGCCACACCCGATTGCTTGGATATAATGGCAGGAACTCCCGAACGAATGGCTTCCAAAGGCGAAATACCGAACGGTTCCGACACGGAAGGCATTACATACACATCGCTGTGGGCAAACATTTTCTGAACATCCTGTCCCTTTAAAAATCCGGTAAAATGGAAACGTGTTGCCATCTTCAGCTTAGCTACCCGCCGGATCGAACGATTCAGCATATCCCCGCTCCCAGCCATCACAAAACGAACATCCGGATAACGCTTCAATACTTTACTGGCTGCCTCTATAAAATATTCCGGTCCTTTCTGATAAGTTATCCGTCCAAGGAATGTCACGACCTTTTCCTTTACCCCTCTTTCGACATCCATATCCGTATAAGACTGGAAATTCACGGCATTATGCACTGTCACTACTTTATCCGGATTAATTCCATAACGGGTTATAACAATATTCCGGGTCAGATGGCTCACCGTAATCACCCGGTCGGCCGCCAACATCCCCTGGCGCTCTATATTGTAAACCGTGCGGTTTACATTCTCTCCGCTCCGGTCGAATTCGGTCGCATGCACATGAATTACCAAAGGTTTTCCGGAGACTTTCTTTGCCGCAATACCGGCTGCATAAGTAAGCCAGTCATGGGCATGGATTACATCAAACTGATGCTGTTTGGCAAGGGTTGCCGCAACCAAGGCGTATCTGGCCACCTCTTCCATCAGGTTGGCCCCATATTTACCTGAAAACTGATATCTGTTACTAAAACTGATCCGAGTTTCGGATTCACCTCTTTTTATACTTTCATTCACTTCCCGTTCAAAATGTTCGGGCGTCATATAAGGGATCAGATTTGAACCGATCTCTAAAAAATTGATATTCGACCAATACTCATTTATATCATTAAACGAAAACAACGAATCTACGTCACTGGCATTGATGATTTTGGCTGCGGTTTGGTCTTCGTCTCCACTGGCTTTCGGCATCACAAACAGCACTTCAACATCCTGCTTGGCCAGCCCCTTAGTCAATCCCAAGCATGCCGTCCCTAATCCCCCGGCAATATGAGGCGGAAACTCCCAGCCAAACATTAAAACTTTAGTTCTCATAATATCAGGTATATAATTTTTCTTATAGCAGTGATCCTTTTCAAATCAGAATTTTTCTCTATTCGGAGTTTAATCCTTCATTTTCTTAGGGGGGTCACACCTTCTGCCATGTACTCCTTTAAATTTATCGATCATTGCTTTACTTCTCAGCACCTCTCCGACACTCCATGCCTGTGAAATGGATCCATTGGGAGCATGCGGCGGATTTCCGTCATATATTTCTGCAATCGAACACAGACCGTGAACCGTCATCTCCTCATCGAATCCGGACAGCAAATCCTCTGCTTTCTGCACAAACTTTTCATCGTAAAGCCTGAAATTCGCTTCTATATACGGCCCGATAAGCCATGGCCAAACGGTCCCCTGATGATATGCCTGATCGCGGGATGTCTGGTCGCCCTCATAAGTACCTTCGTAACACAAATTTTTCGGAGACAAAGTCCTAAGTCCTTTAGGGGTCAGCAATTCACTTTTCACCACGGTCAACACACCCCGTTTCATCTCATCATCTATCGGACTATATTCCAATGAACAAACAATCACCTGATTCGGACGGACAAACATATTCTGTCCCTCCAGATCCACATAATCCGCCAGATATTTTTCTGTGGCATTCCAGAATGTCTTGACAAAACTCTCTTTTATCTTTTCGGGCATACCTTCCCACTGTTTCAAAAAGAGCGTATCGCCAGCCTCTTCAGCCAATTGCATCGTATAACAAACTGCGTTATACCATAGAGCATTGATCTCCACCTGATATCCTCCACGGGGAGTCACCGGAATTCCATTTACGATAGCATCCATCCATGTCAGTGCTTTTCCCAGTTCGTCAGCCCATATCAATCCGTTTTCGTGCATCTTCACATACTGGTTTACCCCTAACCGGAAAGCGGACAAAATAGTTTTCATTTTTGTTCCGTAGCTCTTCCACAACTGGTCGTTATTGTCAAGTGCCTCTCCGTATTCTTGCAAGGCTTTAAAAAACCACATCGGGGCATCTACCGAATTGTAAGCGGCATTTTCATGTTTTCCGATATTGGGAAATAACCCGTTGTGCAACTGTCTTGTCATCGTATCCAATACATCCTTACAGGTTTTAAGATCATGGTTTGCCGAGATCGTCAATCCCGGCAAAGCAATAAACGTATCGCGTCCCCATCTGCCAAACCATGGATAACCTGCCACGATCTCAGTATCCTTTCCGTTTTTAACAATAAACTGCGAAGCGGAATATTTCAAACAGTTCTCACAGCTATTGCGGGGAGGCCGTTGGTCGACCAATTTTTGAAACTTTGTTTTCAGACTGGCCACTACCGCCCGATCGATTGATGCCGAAAAGACGACACTCTCCCCTTTTTTTATCGGAAATTCAAAATAACCAGGTACAAAAAGATCCTCCCGGTAATCATAACCCCGGTTCCTTTCTTCGGTATACTCTATATTATAATACCAATCCGGAACTGCTGTAAACTCATTTGCCTTACTGATCTGCATATTCAGAAAAGGGAAGCCGTTATACAGTTTAGACCGGATACCGTGGTCTATCTCTTCATATTTGGTATTGGCCATCAGATTGGCCTTTGACAGACTATGCACGTTGCGATACGCCAAAAACGGCTTCAGCCGCATCGTCGTCTCCGAATGAGCATCCAGCAAAGTATAACGGATCAATATTTGTGCTTCATTATGCACAAGTACCATCTCTTTTTTTAACCTCACTCCGCCAACCCCATATACCAAAGTGCATACCGGCTCATACTCAAAATCAACAATATATTTATGTCCGCGCGGCTCATAGGTGCCGGGGTATTTATGAATACCCAGATTAAACGCCTGTCCATGCTGAATAATTGTCTCATCCAGAGCTGACAGTAACACATGGTTTTCCCCGCCGAACTCTTCTATCGGCACAATCAGCAGGCCATGATATTTTCGGGTATTACAGCACACAATGGTTGAAGACATGTAACCGCCTGTTCTGTTTGTTGCCAGGACCTCTCTTTTCAGCGAATATTCCAGATTCACCAGTTCGTTTTTATTAAATTTCAGGTATGCCATATTGCAAGTATATTTAGTATCTAAATGATGTTATTTCTAACTTACCTATATCTCAAAAATGCAAAACGCTTATACTTCACGTCGCATCACAAATGCACTTCTTGAAGGTAAATACAGGCTCAACCTGTCCGAACCACCCTCATACATTGTAAAACTCGGCATAGACGCATCTCGCCGGCCAAAACCGTCAAAATATGGATCATCAGTATTCAACACCTCGGTATACTTACCGGGAACAGCGCAAAATTTATAATCAACACATGAATGTTCCGGACTAAAGTTGAACACAAATAACAAAACGCCTCGCTGAAAAACCAGTACTTGCCTTTCATTGTCCTGCACCACTGGTACGGGAACTCCATCAAAAAAGTTCCCCTCTTTCACCAATTTGATCATAGCTTTATCGAAATCATTCAGGAAATGGTAGCGTAAATCCCGGTCATCCACCAAACTCCATTGTCTGCGGGCATAATCATAACTCCAACCATTATCCTCCCGCGGAAAATCGATCCATTCGGGATGCCCCCATTCATTTCCCATAAAGTTCAAATAACCGTCTCCGGCCGTAGAGATCGTCAGTAAACGGATCATTTTATGCAATGCCAATCCTCGTTCCACCTTTAAATTCCGCTGGTAAATGTTCATCGAAGTGTACATCTCCTTATCCAGTAATCTGAAAAGTATAGTTTTATCTCCCACCATAGCCTGATCATGGCTCTCGGCATAACTAACCGTATGCTCTTCCTGCCGTTTATTGGTCAGTTCAAAAAACATGTCCCCGACACACCACTCCTCATCTTTTTTATCTTTTATTAATTTGATCCAATAATCGGGCACTCCCATGCTCATCCGGAAATCAAACCCGACACCGCCCTGCTCCCCGGGAAGTGCCAACCCTGGCATACCGCTCATATCTTCGGCAATAGTAACCGCCTCCGGACAAACCTGATGAATCACTTTGTTCGCTAATGTCAGATAGGTGATTGCATCTTCATCCTGATTACCGTCATAATAAAACTTATATTCGGTAAAATTCCGTTCGATCCCATGATCCAGATAGATCATACTGGTGATCCCATCAAAACGGAATCCGTCAAACTTAAATTCCTCCAGCCAAAATTTACAGTTCGACAATAGGAAATTCAATACTTCATACTTGCTGTAATCAAAGCAACGCGAATTCCACAACTTATGCTCTCCCCGTTCTCCGGAATAGAAATATTGATTATAATCCCCGGCAAAACAGCTCAATCCTTCCGCCTCATTCTTTACGGCATGTGAATGTACCAGATCCATAACCACCCCAATGCCATATCCATGCGCCTCATCGATCAGATGCTTCAACTCCTCCGGTGTCCCGAACCGGGAGCTTACGGCGAAAAAATTGGATACCTGGTAACCAAAAGAACCGTAATAAGGATGTTCCTGAATACCCATCAACTGTATCGTATTGTACCCCAACTCGGCTATCCGGGGCAGGATATACTCTTTGAACTCCCCGAAAGAAGCTACTCTCCTGGCCTCCATACTCATTCCTATATGCGCCTCATATATCAAAGGATGTTCCAATCTCTTTACTTTTGCGTTTTTCCACCGGTATGGTTGTTCCGGAGCCCACACCTGAGCGGAAAAGATCTTGGTCACCTCATCCTGTACCACTCTCTTTGCATGACTTGGTATACGATTTCCACTTCCCCCCTCCCATTCGATTCTCAGCTGATATAGCATTCCATGCCACATCGTATCGGCAGGCAGATGAATCTCCCATACACCTCCGTCTACAGGCTTCAACCGGAAATTCTCCCGCTTCTGCCATTCGTTCGACTCTCCCAAAATATAAATAGCTGTCGCATTGGGGGCCCACTCCCGAAAAACCCACTCTTTCTTGAAACAGTGTAAACCAAAGTACAGATGAGAATTGAATACGTCAGCCAGTTTTTTACGGCGATCGGTAAACTCCAACTCTTTTATTACACTGTTTTCATAACGACGCTGGATCGTTTTTTTAAACGGATCAAGCAACGGATCAAACATTGTTATATCAACATTCATATTTGTCATTTTTTCTAAAAAGACAAGATTTAAACCGAGTATATCAAACAATCCTATACATAGCCAGTAAATCCTTTTTTATACGTCGGCCTTCCGATAAGGGTACATAAAACCTCCCTCTATCTTATATCATATAACGACAGATACCCTTTTGTGACCTCAAAAATCCATTATTCTTATCGTGCATCAATCCATATTTATTGACCTGTTTTATGCAGGTTCGTAAATATTAATTTTTTTATAAGAAACCTTATTTATTTCCTTTGCTTATAAAGATAATACATAATTTCACTTTTTCAAAATTTTCACTAAAAAAGTAACAAAGAAATTTTATTAGATATAAAAACATACGTTATTCCTCAGATTGACGAACGACCTTACAGTATATTCTATGATTTTACAGATTAAATATGTAGTTTTGCCCTATTAAAGTATCACCGGTTATGGACACATTATTACTTAATACGGCTTATTTTCCTCCTGTTGAATATTTCTCAAAGATCAAACAGTATGAAAATGTCTGTATCGAACAATATGAAAGTTATGGAAAACAAAGCTACCGTAACCGGTGTGAGATCATGTTTGCCAACGGCATTATGTCACTTGTCGTCCCGATAACAAAAGCTCCTCAGAGAAAAATGCTGATAAAAGACACGCTGATCGATTATGCCGTCAAATGGCAAAAATTACATTTCAAAAGTATTGAGTCTGCTTATAAAAATTCGCCCTACTACGATTACTATATTGATGATCTGGCAACCTATTTTGAAAAAAAGGAGAAATTCTTACTGGACATGAACGGTCATATCCTGAAAACCATGCTGAATCTGCTGGACATGAAAAAAAAACTGTCTCTTACAAACGATTATATCAAAGAGACTTCAACATATTGCGATCTACGCAATACAATCCATCCTAAAAAGACAATCAATCCGGACTTTATAGCTAAACCCTACCATCAGACATTCAGCGAACGTTTTCCTTTCACGCCCAATCTAAGTATATTGGATCTGCTTTTTAACGCAGGCCCTGATGCTGCGGATTATCTGTAAAATCGATCGACGACCAAATAAAAAAAACGATCGCATCTTTGATGCGACCGCAGATTATTTAAATACTTTTTCTATACTTATTCTCTAAATCCTACCGGCACCTTCACTAATATTCATCTTCATTGAAGAAGAAATCATCTTTGCTCGGATAGTCAGGCCAGATGTCTTCGATGCTCTCAAAAATCTCCTCGTCGTCTTCAATATCCTGAAGATTCTCAATCACTTCCATCGGAGCGCCCGAACGGATAGCATAATCTATCAACTCATCCTTAGATGCAGGCCATGGAGCATCTTCCAATTTTGATGCGAGTTCTAATGTCCAATACATACCTAATTAGTTTATTCGTTTTTCCAATTTGCCGCAAAAGTAGACTTTTTTTTCTAATAAACAACTATTCTTATACGGAATTGAAGGTATTATAGTATATAATAAAAATACAACACTGATTATCTGTACATTAATAAAATCTATTCGTCAGAAAAATGCTGTAGTACCCTCCTGTAAGAACTGAATATCTTCGCTTTCGATACGAATCCAATATACTTACCATCCTGTATTACAGGCAGATTCCATGCTCCGGTATCCTCGAACTTTTTCATCACCGTATCCATCGAATCGGTCACATCCACGACAGCAGGCGGAATAGTCATAAAATCCCGGACATACGTCGAGTCATACAAGTCCTGATTAAACATAATCTTCCGAATATCATCCAGCAATACCATTCCCAATAGTGCCTGATCTTTATTAACCACCGGAAATATATTCCGGTTGGATTTCGACACCTGTTTTATCAGATCCCTTAATGTAGCATCAACGGAGATGGTTCTCAGATCCGTTTCAATCACTTTGTTCAATTTCATCAAAGTCAGCACCGCCTTGTCTTTGTTATGTGTGATCAAGTCCCCCTTCATAGCCAAACGGCGTGCATAGATCGAATGAGGTTCCATACCCCGGCCTGTCAGATGGGACATAACCGAAGTAATCATCAATGGGACCAACAGGCTATATCCCCCGGTAATCTCCGCAATCAGGAACATAGCTGTCAAAGGAGAGTTCATGACACCGGACATTACGCCCGCCATTCCCGCCAGGACGAAATAGCTCACCGGTACCGTAACATATCCTGTCATATTGATCAGCATAGCTACAAAAAAACCGACCACACCGCCGGTAAAGAGGCTTGGCGCAAAAACTCCACCGACACCGCCGCTTCCGTTTGTCAACGCCGTCGCAATCACCTTTATAAAAATAATTCCGACAATATATAGCAGCACAGTCAAAGAATATTCCTTTACCCCGAAGAAGTAGGTGTTATTAAACAAACTCTCTGCATTATTGGTCAACAATGCTTCCAATGAAACATATCCTTCCCCATATAAAGGAGGAAAAATATAAATCAGTAAACCGAGAAGAGTGCCGCCGATCAATACCCTTTTAAACGGATTCTTTATCCCGGTAATAAATCGTTCCACCCGGATATTTGTACGGATAAAATAAACCGATATCAATCCGCAGCATACACCCAGCAAAATGTAATAAGGCACATTTGCCAAAGCAAATTGCTCATAGACGGCAAATTGGAGGATTACCCCTTCCCCCATCAAAAAATAAACGATCACATAAGATGAGATCGCCGAAATCATTAACGGTATTAACGATGCGATTGTCAAGTCGAGCATCAACACCTCCAATGTAAAGACAATCCCGGCAATAGGGGCTTTGAATATTCCAGCAATGGCCCCTGCCGCTCCGCAACCGATCATCAACGTCATCACCTTATAATTCATCCGGAAAAAACGGGCCAGGTTCGAACCAATCGAAGCACCAGTCAGGACAATCGTTGCTTCGGTTCCGACAGACCCCCCGAAACCGATCGTAATCGTACTGGCAAGCAGAGAGGAGTAACTGTTATGAGGCTTGATCATACTATTTTGCCTGGAAATAGAATACAATACCTTTGTCACCCCATGACTGATATCTTCACGGACAAAGTAACGTACAAACAACGATGTCAGGCAAATCCCGATAAAAGGAAGGATAAAGAATAACAAACTTCCGCTGTCAATCTGCAGGCGATCGGTTAAAAAAAGATGAGTGGCGTGCAGCATGTTTTTCAGCAATACACCCGCTAAGCCGGTAACTATACCCACCAACAGACTCAAAAAGAGAATAAAATTCTTCTCTTTTACATGACGTATACGCCAACTTAGAAACCGTGCATACCAACCCCAAATCATACTCACCTTTCTCAGATCTTCATTATCGTAAATTTCAGATTACGCTTTAACCCTGCCATCATACCCGTTCAGGAATTACTTATTTTTACTTACACTTTTCAATGATCCGTATTTTGGATAAAGCTCCAATGATAGCCCTTCGTTTATAATCACATCCATCGGAAACTTTTTTATGCTTCCCAATTGAGGAACAATTGCCCTAAGGGTAGCAAGCTCTTCAGTTCCCTTCATTAATTTCAATTCGGCTATAGCCGGCACTCGATAGTAAATTCCCGGCTGCACCTCTGATGCAGAGACCCTTGACGGAGATGAATCGAGCGTCACAACATTCTCCAGTTGCAACATGTAAGCAATAGCCGAGACATCTCTCTTATTGACAATGCCATTCTCCTTACTGAAACGAAAAACCACCACCGGTTCATCGGCTTTGTCAAGTACACAGTCAAACACCTTGATAATCCGGTGTACTTCGCGTTTTCCGATAAAAAGGCTCAAATACCCTTCCTCCATCCGGCCAAGCTCTTTCAAAAGAATCTCCAACGCTTTACCGTCCGGCACTCCGCTTCCAGCTTCCAGCAAATCCATTCGTTCCGACCGGATCCGGAAAATTTCGCTCACCGCCTCCTCTACATTATCCCGTTCACCTTTGGGTACATATTTCACAATCGGGTCCCATATCTTTTTCATTACATTATCTACCTCCTGATAGGTATAATTAGTATCCAGTACTTCCTTCAACGTATTCAAGTGCATCCTGTTTATCAACCGCCTTTCCTTCTTGTCGTCTTTACTATAATACATAACCGGGTCTTCGTAAGACACCTCTTTTCCCCCTCCGGCCACCCCGGCCAGAAAACCTTCAACGCTCAGCGCCAACAACAGGGCATGATAATCCCCGCTCACAGAAACAGAAAACATCGCATTTTCGTCCGGTACGGACTGAGGCGTCACAATGATATCCTTAATCTCCCAGGTCTCTTCCTTATCAAACATTTCAGGCTTCAAGCCCAGTTCCTTTTCAGCATATTTCTGATATGGCCCGGGAATGATTTTGATATGTTCCAATACCACTTCCACCCTATAATTCACTTTCGGCAGGCAATAATTGATACCCGCAGGCGCATTTGATGCCTCTTTCTTCTTCTGAGCCCCGGCCGAAACAACCATCATAACTAAAAGTACAAATAGAATAATGCTTCTCATATTATTTTATTTTTAGTTTCTCGAAATACAGGATACCCTATTCATAATCCGAAACTCTCTATCTCAAGTTTTCGCCAAGCTTTTCCGATGTCATCCGCAATTACCCCGGCACAAACTCCCCGCATTCCATACGTTTTCATAGCAATATCCCCGGAGAGCCCATGGGCATAAACCCCAACGATAGCTGCATCTAAAGGAGCCATATCATTGGCCGCTAAAGCAAGCAATATTCCCGTCAAAACATCTCCGGCTCCCCCCTTTGCCATCCCCGGATTACCACTCATATTGAAATAAAACTTTCCGTCCGGAGAAGTTATTACGGTATGCGCACCTTTCAAGATCATGCAAACTCCATACTGTTTTACAAAAGTGCTTAATTTATTTAACCTGTCAAAATCATTTACACATTTTCCGGCCAATCTTTCAAATTCTTTTATATGAGGCGTCAAGATGCATTTTTCATGCAGCATGTCCAGTAGCTCTCGGTAGTCGGCCATTATATTCAGCGCATCGGCATCCAGAATAGTCGTTCCGTGCCATTCCGTCAACAATTTCTTCAGCCCGGCCACCGTATCAGGGTGCCTGCCAATAGCAGGCCCTATGGCGATTGCATCATATTGTCCCACATTATCTATGGCAGAGAACAGCCGTTCTGACCTGTCAGGATCCGCCAATGCCTCAGGAACCGCCATCTGGATTAAACTGCAACCCGCTCCCGGAACATGACAATGCAATAACCCTATTCCGGATCGGACAGCAGCACGTGCCGCCAACACCGCAGCCCCCATCATTGCATAAGAACCGGCAATTAACGCTCCCCGACCATTTATGCCTTTATGGGCAAATTTAAACGGTTTAGGCAATAATCCAGCTACCGCCTCAGATGTCAGATAATAATAATCGGTCGGTTGTTGCCGGATTGCATCCGGATGCAGGCCAATATCCAGAATACGCCACTCACCAATATAACGGTCATTTTCACTCAGCATAAAAGCCAGTTTCGGAAACTGGAATGTGAACGTATAATCGGCCCTCACGATGGTTGCCGGATCATTTCCGGTATTGTCTTCTCCAAAAAGCCCGGAAGGGATATCTACAGCGGCCACCCGGTTTCCGCTACTGTTTATTTTCCGGATTATCTCGGCCGGTAAGCCCTCTACCCTACGGTTCAAACCGGCTCCGAAAATGGCATCAATAATCACAGCATTTTTAGGAGGATCAAAATCTGCCTCCTGCCGGATTTCAACCAGCTCTCCCTCGGATTGCCGGTACCGGATAAGGTTAGCCTCACAATCAGGGGTCATAGCCTTAGGCTCCATTGCTAATTGGTAAACAATCGTTTCCAATCCTTTTTCATACAATATTCTTGCAATAGCATAACCGTCACCGCCATTATTACCCCAACCGGCAACCACTGCCACCCGCCTGCAGAAACCGAATACATCCGAAAACTGCTCCACCCAGACCGATGCAGCCCGTTCCATCAGATCAATCGACCGAACCGGTTCATGATCAATAGTATATCGGTCGATAGAAGCAATAAGAGAGGTCTTAAAAAATTGGTTTAACTTCTTCCTTTCCATATACGGTTATCTTCTCTCTTTACGAACAAGAAATATACGCAAATCTCATTCTATTCTGATTCAACGAATAATCCGGATGAAAGTAGCATTTTTTTTATATATACTTTCAAACATCCAGTTCTTTCTGTTTACAGAAACTAATTTTATACTATTAAAATTTGACACCTCCATTTGCCGGATATAAAAAAAACTATACCTTTGTGGCGTCAAAATACTGTCCTATGGTGTAATGGCAGCACAACAGATTCTGGTCCTGTTTGTCTATGTTCGAATCATAGTAGGACAACAAAAAAACCGGTTTTAAAACCGGTTTTTTTTATGGAGTTATAATCATCGAATTATTTTACTCTTTTAAGTAGCTCGTTTATACGTTGTTTCATAAACTGGTCATTAGCTGTCGTCGCCAAGTGCTGAGCAAGATCCGTATATTTTTTGGCCACATCTTTAAAACCGCATTTATCGGAAATCAATGCATAGTTACATATCGCATCGAAATCCTTTTTTGACTCTACTGTCTTTCCGGCCCACAACTGAATCACTTTCAGGCGGGGAATATCGTCCATAATTTCCAATGCACCGGCTGTGATCTCTTTGATCATTTTACGGTTCTCCGGAAAATAACGAAAAAGCTTACGGGCTTTATAAAAATAATTTTCCGCATCCTTCTTGACCCTCAACTCTTTTATATTAAAATAGTCGTAAACCACATCATAATGCTCATAACCGGTCTCCTTTATTTTCTGTAACTGAATATTATAATCATCTTTGTTCTGGTTATAATACTTCTCCAGATGGTTCACCAAAACATTATCCAATTTCTGAAAAACATCATCCTTAGAATAGTGCTGTATAAACTTGTCCTTATGATCAAAGACATATCTTATCTGAGGCGCGTCAATGTCGTGTACATAATCCCGGACAATAGCCCAGTTATAATCTTTAAAATAGTCATCTTCTTTCTGAGTCTTAAAATAACTGTTGATTACCTCCTGGCCTGATTGACCCCGTTTATCCAGTTCTTTCAATAATTTAACGGCCACTTGCCGGTCTGCCGGATTTTGTTCAAAAGTTTTCACCAGATTATCCAGCATCTCAGAGTCCTTTTCTTCCGAAAAAACAGCTGTGATGCTACATAAAATAATCCCTACCGTAAATAAAATTTTGTACATATATTTTTTCTAATTTATTAGTTTTGTCTTTCTACGCATAAAACACCTAAAAGGTCAAAAAGGGTGATCAAAAAAATGTTTTTAACTTATGGTTTAACAATATTTATATATTCCACGAATAAAATGTTACTTTTAGAACCCTTTCTCGTAAAAAATATTACTGAAAACCTTTCCATAATTTCATACTGTTTGCAGAGTGTTAAAAAAATGAAATAATCCATTGTTTTTTAAAGCACAATATGAAAACATGATTACAATACGCAAAAAGTAATATTTATAACACTTGCTGAAGCGGATAAATAGCACTGGATATTTATTACACCATCCACACTAAAACACTGTATATAAGCATTATAATTATATATTAAAAAAGGTTGTAACTATATATAATTCAAATTTAAACCTTAACTTTGGCCTATGAACGCATCCATTTTTGATAAATTAAAAACTCTCGCGGAAGCGGCGAAATACGATGTCTCATGTGCTTCAAGCGGCACATCCCGGAAAAATCCCGATAAATCATTAGGGTCGGCTTCCGGATGGGGTATATGTCATAGCTTCACGGAAGACGGCCGTTGTGTTTCGCTGCTTAAAATCATGTTGACCAACCATTGTATATATGATTGCGCTTATTGTATCAACCGGCGTAGCAACAACATCCCACGGGCAACATTCAGCGTTTCCGAATTGATCGAACTGACCATTGAGTTTTACAGGCGCAACTACATTGAAGGACTGTTTTTAAGCTCCGGAGTCGTACGAAATGCCGATTACACAATGGAACGACTGGTAAAGGTAGCTAAAGATCTGCGGGAAATTCACCGCTATAATGGATATATTCATCTGAAAGTTATTCCCGGTACCAGCCCCGAGCTGACGGCCGAAGCCGGACGCTATGCCGACCGCCTGAGTGTGAATATTGAGATACCGACAGAACAGAGCCTGAAATTCCTGGCGCCCGAAAAAGATTACCCGAGTGTATTTCAACCGATGCATTTCATTCAACAAGGTATTCTTGAAGGTAAAGAGCATAAGCAGAAATTCCGCCATGCTCCCCGTTATGCACCGGCAGGACAAAGCACGCAAATGGTGGTGGGCGCAACACCCGAGGACGATAAGCAGATCCTGCATTTGGCTTCGGACTTATATCAACGCCCGGCAATGAAAAGGGTCTACTACTCGGGATATATCCCGGTCAACAGCCACGACTCCCGTTTACCAGTAATCTCCTCTCCTCTCGCCGTACGTGAGAATAGGCTTTACCAGGCCGATTGGCTGATGCGTTTTTACCAATTCAATGTAGATGAAATTACAGAAAATCCTTTTTTAGACCTTGACATCGATCCTAAATTGGCCTATGCGCTCCGACATCCTGAAATATTCCCGATAGATGTGAATAAGGCAGACTACGAAATGATATTAAGAATTCCCGGCATCGGTGTCAAATCAGCAAGCCTGATCATAACCTCCCGACGCTACGGGCGCCTGAATACCGAACATTTACGGAAAATGGGAGTGGTACTAAAGCGGGCAAAATACTTTATCACCTGCCATGAACTTCCCGCTTTTACCGTACACGAAGCCCGTCCGGAATACCTGAGAAGAATATTATCCGAAAAAACGTCTAAAAAAAATAGTAACGACAAACAATTGAAAATAGAATTCCCGGAATAATAAAGGAAACTGGTGTTCCGGGATTCGTGGATAAGCCTATGCTTTACTTTATATATGACCATACATTTGAAGGATTATTGACCTGCGTCTTCGAAGCTTTCAGCCGAAAACAATTCCCGGAACAAATTTTACACGAAGATAAACCGGCACTCTTTGTCGAGAAATACGAAATCGTCACCGATCCGGAAAAAGCCGACCGTGTACTAAAAGGGTTACGGAAAAAAATCTCGAAATCGGCTGTAGAGATGCTTTCCGCTTGTTGGCTTTCCGAACTTGACGAAGTCGAAATGTTGATATTTAATTACATCCGAAAAGCGGTAACGGCAGATAAAAGTATTGAAATGAATTTTGCAGATCCAGATGTGTTGGAACTATCGAAAATATATAGAAAAGTGATGCGCGAAACTGAAAGAATGAGACAGTTCGTCCGCTTTCAAAAAACAGCTGACGGGATCTTTTTTGCCTGTATCGCCCCCCAATACAATGTACTACCCTGTACCATAGCTTTTTTTGAAGACCGGTTCGCCGATCAGCAGTGGCTTATCTATGACTCAAAACGGAAATATGCAATATATTATGATCTGAAGAAAGCGGAAATTGTCAGTTTTAACACTCCTCCCGTAGATCTCTGTACCGGGAAACTATCTGAGGAACAGACTAATGAAGATGAGATTGATTACCAGCAGCTCTGGAAAAACTATATTCAATCCACCACCATCAAAGAACGCCTCAATCTAAAATTACAACGCCAACATATGCCGAAACGCTTCTGGAAATACCTTCCTGAAAAATGGTAATTGCCAAGTATAGATAACAAATCAACCCTCGAATACTACTGCCGGAAATATATTTTCAAAAAATGAGGTCAATATATTCTGTTTTCTGATATCCGGCATTGCTTCAACAATCTCTGTTTTAAAGCGGAAGAGTGAACCAGAAATGCGAACCGATTCCTTTCCGAGACTCAACCCCTATTCTACCGCCGAGTTTATCGACGATACCTTTACATATCGATAAGCCGAGACCGGTACCGGGGATAAAATCATTTAATTTGATAAAACGTCCGAATATGACTTTAACCTGTTTAGATGTCATACCAATACCTGTATCTTCGACAGAAAACTTGATTTCATTGCCTGTAAATTTATAACTAAGCCATATATGCCCTTCGTTTGTAAATTTGATAGCATTGACAAGAAGATTCGAAAGAACCTGTGTCACTCGTTTCTGATCGCTTCGAATCAGAATATCCGGTTCATTACTATTACGTAGAAAACGTAATGCAACCCCTTCCGGAACCTTGAGGGCAAGAGATTTGACCACCTGTTCGCACAGTTCGTCCACATTAATGTCGCTCATCGAAATATCTACGGGTCCCGCTTCAATCTTTGAAAGGTCGAGGATATCCGAAATCAGGTTTAACAGTTGCTCATTGTTCTGTTTGATAAGGGAGACATATTGCTCCTTCTCTTCCTTCTCTTCCGTTTCCAGCAACACGCCCGAAAAACCGACAATTGCATTAAGCGGAGTACGGATCTCATGGCTCATATTAGCCAGAAAAGCCGATTTAAGGCGATCCGATTCCTCGGCCCTGGCTTTCGCCTCAATCAACCGCTGCTCCGTCATTTTCAGTTCGCTTATATTATAGTTGATCCCTATGAATTGTACAACATTATTTGCCGGATCATACTCCGTGACATAACAGGTGGTCCGCAACCACTTCCATTTTTTGCCGTCACGTACCCTAAATTCGTATTTGAGTGATTTTCTCTTTCCGGCAATAGCTTCTTTAATGAAATGATCCATAACTTTTGCATCGCTGGGATAGATCAAATGTTTATAATAGTCGAAAGACATGATCGCATCGGCTTCTTTCTTCAATCCCATATTTTTATACCACTGATCCGAATTGAAGTAACTGTTTCTAAGCGGATTCCACCTAAAAAAACCTACCTCGGCAATTTCTGCAACAGAATTAAACGCAGATTCGAATTCTTGCAACCGCGCAGAGGTTTCATACATTTCAGTATTGTCGATTATGATCAGAAGATAGTTTTCCACTTGGCCGGCAGCATTATGAAGCACCGCACATTTAATAGTCAGATACTTTAGTTGGTCCATCGATTTTACGCCATAATACCGGCGATTGACCTTCATAAAGTCGATATTGACATCGAACGTAACGTCCTTCCCCTGCTTAAGCAAGTTATACGCAAATTTTGGCAATGACGGATGGTCAAAAAGATTCAATCCCAGTAAGACATCCTTGTTTTCAACACACTGTATGGCAACCTCCCGGTCATTCACCTCAATCATGAAGCCATCCTTATCGTATATCTCGATGCCTACAGGAAGGTGCATATATACTTTCTTAAACTTCTCTTCGCTTTGTTTCAAGGCCTCGGTAGCTTCCACCATTTCGGTCACATCAGTAGACAAAGCGACAACATCTCCGCGTTGAGGAGAATATATTGTAACATTATAATAACGATCGTTATTTCTGAGCTGAGCCCTCGCTTCATATATCTCTCCTCGATATGCGACATCGGCTAATATCTGCAGATCGAGTTTATGAACAAAGATAGGACCGATCTCCGAATGCATCATACCGACCAGTTGTTCGCGACTCTTGCCCAACATCTCGGTAAACTTGGTATTGACGTCCAGGTATTCATAATCCGTCACAATTCCGTCTTCACCCGAAATATCAATCCTCAACCTGAAATATCCCATCGGCATATTCTGGTACAACCGATGTAAAAATTCGCTGTTTTGAATAGCACGTTCTTCCGAACGACTAAGTGCGAGACTTACCCCCATTACATTTGTAATAGCCAGAAATGACTCTATATCGAGATAAGTCCACTTCTTCTCTTTACCTGATATATCTATCTTTATAAAACCCCATACATCTTGCTTCGAAACTAAAGGTGCAGCCATTGAAGATTTAACTCTTTCCGGACTGGAGATGCCATATTCATTTTGATAATCTCCCGATCCCTCGTCTACATTGTCCCGAAAAACCGGCATCCGTCCCAACAGGCGGGATACCCATTCTTTCCTTGTCTTTAAATCTATCTCTTGTAAAGTATTTCTCAGCGGCATAATACCATTCGCCACTGCCTCATATACACAACTGAATATCTGCCTTTTATGGTCAAATGAAAAAATATAAGCATGATCCCCACTAAAATTTTCGAGGATCAGACCCAACATACTCTGTATGGCGACATTATTATTCGAATCGTCCAACAATCCCAGCAAAGTTTGGGTAACGGATTTCTGCCAACTTAACAACCGGTCTAGGCTTACCTGCGCAGAATCCATCCATTCCGGATCATCGCCTGTATGCTCCAGACATTGTAGTATCCCTTCTGTAATAATTTCTCCGGCTTTATTTACCTCCTGCTTACTAGCTCTGATATGCACTGGGATGTAACCGTTTGGAGTTTTTAATAAAAGTTTTCTATCATAACGACCTGAGTATAATGCAAGATCCCGTAAAGATTTTAGGATATCCTCCCGGGTACCGGGATATAATAACTCTATAAAAGTATCAAAAGTCAGTACCTCCGACTTAAGACCAAATAATTTCACTAAAAATGCAGAGATGATAAGCTCTCTTTTATTAATATTGGCACGCCACAATCCTACCTTTGCCGTTTCCTGTAATATACTGAACGAACGCATGTTATCTATATCACTACTCATATATATCGTCATCAGACTGTTTAATCTTCAGCGAGCAAAGGCCATTATAATTCTTTTAATTAAACGTAGCATATCAACAATTAGTGATGGATATAATGTTAAATATATAAAACAAGTACGAATAAATGCTCTCTGACTCCCCCGTCAATTCTATTTTTTTTTCAATAGTGTCTACATTTTACTTGCCTATTATCACCATTTGCCGGACAGTTTTTATATCTGTAACATTAAATCTGATCGAAAATATTAATTGCTTATATTCAGTTAGTTAATTAACCATATTCATACCTATATACATATCAAAAACATAAAATACAGTTTTTGAAATGACTACTTGATAAAATTTAACAAACACTCGCATTGATAAAATCAAACAAAATCTTTATCTTTATAATATAGTCGTAAATAAAACTATCTTATGGCTAAACAAAATACCAAATTAATGTTTAAAAAATCATAGAAATGAGAAAAAGAATATTTTTTATGATTAGCTTTAGCGTGGTTACTCTTTTGTTTTTAGCTAATTGTATCGGTAAAAAACAAAAGCAAAATAACCAGGAGAATGTGTCATCAGTCTTACAGGACACTGTATGGCTTACTGTTTACGAAGGAACGATTCCGTGTGCAGATTGCGCCGGCATCAAAACAACATTAACATTGAGTTGGAGTAAAAGTGACAAAGTCGAAAATACCTACATTTTAAAAGAAGAGTATATTGATAGAGATACTGTAATATCATTAGGAAAATTTAATCCCGAACGAGGCTTCAAAGATGATAACGACGCCACTGTTATTGTTCTAAACTACGACAAACCGGCGAGCAAACAAAGATATTATGTATACTTTAGCAACAATACAAAAGTCCTGCATGTACTAAATCCCGAGAAAAAACTTATTGAATCCGACTTGAACTATAAACTGGAGCAAACAAAATAAACAATAACACATTGTAACTAACGTTGACTCCGTGTATATTCCGTGCGTTTTTGAATAAATATACCAAAATATTTAAGTTTATTTGAAATAAAAGGGTATTTAAAACTTAAAAAGAGGCTAGATATTAAGTCTAACCTCTTGATTTTTCAGTAGTCGGGGCGACAGGATTTGAACCTGCGACAACACGCCCCCCAGACGTGTACTCTACCGGGCTGAGCTACGCCCCGAAAAAAGCAGTGCAAATATAGGCGTTATATTTTGTTTTTACAACCGAAGCATTGAAATTATTAAAAATTTAGAATGGTTAATTGATCGAAAATTCTTACCTTGTACATGAATTATTAGGGTGACTGATGGCAAGTAACAAGGGGTAGGATGCTTTAATTGAAAACGAAGATGAGAATGGTTGCTCCGATTTGGATAGAGAGTATGTTGTTTAATATAATTAAATGATTGGTTATGAGAAAGATTTTGTTATTTTTTCTATGTGCAATGTTTGTATCGAACTTAAGTGCGCAAGAACTGAAACCCATTCAGTTGAAAAAGCCGGATACCAAGAAAGGACTGCCGATTATGCAGACGTTGGAAAAACGTCAGTCTATCCGTGAGTATGCCGACAAGAAGTTAAGTGAACAAGATCTGTCTGATCTGTTATGGGCGGCTAATGGAATAAATCGTCCGGAATCGGGTAAACGTACTGCTCCGTCAGCAATGAATGTACAAGAGGTGGATGTGTATGTTTGTCTGCCTGATGGCGCTTATTTGTATGATGCCAAAGCAAATATGTTAAAGCCGGTCGTAAAGGGTGATTTGCGTCCGATGGTGGCCGGACCGCAGGCTGGAATTGCAAAAGCTCCGGTATGCTTGGTATTGGTGACGGATGTAGCTAAATATACAAAAAGAGGAGATCAGGTACTTACAATGGCGACAATAGACGTAGGAATTGTGTCGCAGAATATCTCTTTGTTCTGTGCCGGAACGGGATTGGCAACCGTACCGAGAGCTTATATGGAAAAAGATAAACTGAAAGAGGCATTGAAAATAAAAGAGACTCAGCATATCCTGTTGAACCATCCGGTAGGATATCCAAAATAATCAACTGAAAATGAGGAATCGGATGTACCGGATTCCTCATTTTCAATTCTTATAAATGGCATACTCTTCTACTCCGAATTCCTTGTAAATACGGTGAAGTTCTGCTTCATTATCGGAAATAATCAATAACTTATCATTGGCAAGCAGATGGGTGTTACCGTCAGGAACAAAAAAGCGGTCGAGGCGTTTTATCAATACAACTAATGTGTTATCTGGCAGTTTTATATCTATCAAATGGTTACCTTTTGCTAACATATCCGGAGTTACAATAATCTCCGATAATATCGATTTAATCTCTTCTGCCAACTCCATGCCAAACTCCTTTACAATCTTTTTCTCAGGCATAGCCAATCCCAACAATTTCGCAGCATAGGTGACAGTAGTACCTTGGATCAGCAAGGAAAGGATCGTGATAAAAAATACAATATCGAATATTTCCTGAGCCTTGGGTGTATTTGCGATCAATGGATAAGTGGCAAAGATAATCGGTACGGCTCCCCGTAGCCCGACCCATGAAACATAGATGCGTCCTTGCCATGTCATCCTGCGAAAAGGGGATAAGCAAAGGAGCATACTTACAGGACGTGCGATAAGAATCATAAAGATACCTGTCAACAATCCGATTCCTGCAATGTCGATCAATGCAGAGGGTCTGACCATTAGACCTAATGTCAGGAACATAATGATCTGAGCCAGCCATGTAAGACCGTCGAAAAAATTCGATATGTTTCTTTTATGGGTGAGCCGTCGATTCCCAACGATCAGCCCGGTAATATAAACGGCAAGATAACCATTACCGTGGAGCAGATCGGTAAAAGAGAAGGTGAAAAAAGCAAAAGTAAGCAAGATTACTTGGTAAAGGGATTCGTTTTGAGGATGGATACGGTTGATGGCCACTACAGCCAGCCGGCCTATCAGGTAACCAATCATAATCCCGACGCAGAATTGTATGATAAATGTTAAGGCGATATGAAAAGCATCAGTACCTCCTACCCGAATGATCTGGATTAACAGGATCGTCAGCATATAAGCCATCGGATCGTTGCTGCCACTCTCTAGTTCAAGTAATGAACGCAGATTGTGCTTCAGCCGCAAGCTACGGGAACGAAGAATATTAAAGACCGACGCCGAATCGGTAGAAGACATGACTGCAGCCAACAACAGACAGTTAGTGAAAGGAATTTCTACTTGTGGAAAAATCGTATCGACTACCCAGAACACAAACAGTCCAGTAATTATAGTGGTAAACAGAACACCGAGTGTTGCCAGGATTATACCTTGCCCAAGTATCGGTTTCACCTCAGATAACTTAGTGCCCATCCCACCTGAAAACAGAATGATAGTCAACGAAACTATACCGATAAACTGAGCATAATGAGGATCTTCGAAGCGGATACCGACCCCTTCACTGCCAAAAAGCATTCCGACAATCAAAAAAATCAATAATGTCGGCATTCCCAGTCGAAAACCCGTTCTTCCGAGTATAAGGCTGGTAAATAATAAAATAGAACCAACTAATAGAATATTTTCAGTAGTAAGGTTCATAAGGGGCGTTTTTAGGTTATGGGATAAACTCCCATATCGATTTTAACGCCAGCCAAAGAGTAAAGTTGTACCGCTTAAATTATTTTAGGAAAGGGATCAAAAAAACAAAAAATCGTAATCATCGCAAGATAATAAAAGTGTCAATATGTTTTTTTGTAATTATTTTTGAAGTTGTAATTTTTCCTCTATATTTGTACCCGCATTTGGAGAGATGGCAGAGTGGTCGATCGCGGCGGTCTTGAAAACCGTTGAAGTGAAAGCTTCCGGGGGTTCGAATCCCTCTCTCTCCGCGGAAAGCCTAAGACAACAGGCGACAAAAGACGGACAAGCCCTACAAATCAACGATTTGTGGGGCTTTTTCTTTGTCTATGGTGTCGGGGTCGAAAGCCAATAAAATGCCAAAAATGGACAGAGTTCCATCGCTAATTCGTAACCTATTCTAATGAAACTAAAATAGGTTACGATTTGTCCGAAATTGGCAGTCTGTTGTCGTGTATTGGCAGCCTGCATGTACTTAATTGGAAAAAACGGCTAAATAGACCCCTGAATGTCGGAGGAAAATGACCCCCCGAAGCTGGTTTAGAAAAAAGCGTAAAGTTGTCCACCGGAACGGGGTCTTTAAGGGAGATAAAATATGTCCGGTTTAACAACTAAATTTT
>JAVBLD010000018.1:0-78080 GCA_031553705.1 Marinifilaceae bacterium
TGGGGCTATCTTCCGTTACCAGGATGGCCGGAAGACCGGACGGCTTGGTATCGTACATCCCGGAGAGGAGTACCAGTATCTGGTGGAGGGGGAGTATGTCCGTCTGAGGCTGGATGAGAGGTTGATTCTTAGAACCAGGAACGGAGCGGAGACAGGCCTGGACAATCCCTGTGGTTGCATCCCTCCCAACGATTGCATCAGATGCAGGATTCATGAGCTGGAATAGGTGATTGTAACTCCCGCTCCCCCCCTGCAGCGTGTGTTATCAACGTCCATGCCAGTGTTGCGACAGGTGCCACTGGTATCCGTGCGTGTGTAACAATAACTGTCCGGTTTGCCTGATGACTCCATGTACTTGTCCGTATCTATGCCCTGTTTGCGGTTCCTGGTACTGTTTCGGGCATAACAATGGCGGTGGTGGTGGAGGCGGTACTAATCCCGGCCCGGAAAGCAACGGGGAACCTGAATTGCCGCCGACACAGCCGGTGATAGATTGCAGTAATAGTGTCAATGAAACTATTCGTACTAAAACAGGCAGTCTTATCAATACTTTAAATGGGATAGGCAGAAATACCCATGGCACAAAGAATTATATCAGTTTTACCGATTTCCTGAATTCGGTGGCTTCTTTCCCCAGCATTGAAAATTCCACCAGTTGGTATTGTTATGGGGGTAAAAACCTGTTGACTCCGGTGGAACATGGAACATCTATTGATGTTCATATTAATTGGCATGACTCTATTGTATGTGCTGTTCACAATCATGTCACCGGTGGCCCTCCTTCCATATTGGATGTTATGACGGCAGCGAGATTAGCCAAAGAGGGTGAAAAATTTGAATCACTGCTTGCTTATAATGCGTTAGATTCAAGCTATTATGCCGTCTGTATTGTCGACCGGACTAAAGCGATAGCGTTTTATGATACCTACAACTCTGATGTTGGAAGCGATCGGAAATATGTTCCGGGGTCGGATATTGGTGGTTATTTTGAAGATACTTTGGAAGATTTTTTATACTTTACCGATGATCAACTGGTATTCCAACATGCCGCCGTATTCTCAAAGTTTGATGCCGGAATGAAGATTGTAAAACGGCTATCAAATGGACAGACTGAAACTTATGATGTAAAAAAAGAACCGAATAAAACTTATTTAACTCCTATAAAATGCAAATAATATGAAGAAACTAATTTTAATTATAGCTGTAGTGATACTATATAGCAATATGGGACAAGCCCAGGAATATCGTCCACTAGCCGGTTTTTGTAAGGATACTTTAGCCTATCTGAAAACTAATTTTATTGACAATAAAAGTCGATATATCGGTCAAAAATTGGAGAAACTAATCCTTGATTATGAAATACTACTGGCAAATACTCCTCCTATGGGCACCAATGAAGGAGGAGGTGGGGTGGATCCTTCATATATTTGTGGAATTACCCTTTTTTACCTACATTCGATTAAAATGGATCAATATAGAGATGCTCAAAAACCATTTTATCGTCTTCGTATCTATTTTGCACCTCCATACTGCCAGGAAGAAAATCCTATAGCAAGAAAAATGATAGAAATGAGGAACCGTAAAAATGCTATTCTTTATTATCTAAAAGATTATATCATAGAAAAGATTGTTTTGGTTAAAGTAAAAGGAAGGGAAGTTACCCTTTTTGAATAATATAATAATATAGTAGAGATTACTATACAATTCTCTGTATTAACCTCCATTGCAAAAGTTTGCAGTGGAGGTAAGATTTTAGATCAAAACAGATCCTACTTATTGGATTTAACTAATTTCCTCGAATTGATTTTGCTTGCCAAATTACTATCCATGTTTTGTCTATGATTATATAGGATCAAAATGAGAACATACTTCAGGGGATTCGATAGATTCCCTGGCAAAGATATGTCGTTTCGAAGAGAATCAGAGAAACAGCGATTACTATGCACAGGAGGATTGAGTCCGTCGTGATTTTGATCGACTATGGACAAATAGGCATGGTTGTTAAAAAATATTAAGTTTGATTTATAAAAATTCAATATGATGAAAAAGTATATGATGATTTTGCTTGTTATCGGCTATCCCTTTCTGATGACGGAAGCACAAACAAAGCATTTGGATAAACTTTCGCAGAAACAGCGGGACAGTATTCTGGTATCGCTGGCAAAGGAGATTATTTTGAAATATGGCCCTGATTTTTATGATGAGAATCGAACGCCGGTCATTAAAAGGCATATACTATCAAAAGAATATGAGAACCAGATAGATGCAAAAAAAACGTGGTCTGCGTGCCGGTAGGGTAGAATATATTGTATTTTATGCAAGAGATACGTCAAACCGAGAAATGGACATAAGTAATCTTCATGTTGAAGTCTATTTTTGGGAAGATACCGGTTTGGCACATAGTCTATTTTTTAGCACAGGCATAGGCCTTGATGGCTTGGATATACCGGGTGAAACAGACGATTTTGATAAAATATTTATTCCTCGTAAAAAACTTGGAGATCCTTTTTATATCCCTAAAAGCGAATACGAAAAGCAAAAAAAGAACAAGGAACGGTAGGTTCTATGAAACTAACCTAGTATGGGACCATGGGTAAAAATGATTTCTCCCCCAATAAAAGAATCTTTGAAAACCCCAGAACAAATTGCTAAAGAGATATACGAGGTTCGAGATATGCTTAATAAACTCTTACAAGAGGCGGTAAATGATCCCAGAATATTGGTTTTTGATTATGCTGGAGGATGTATGATAACTCCTAAACCGGACGACTATAAATTTGTCCGATTCGTCGTTTCTAAGGAGTTATGAGTGGGAATCACAGCTAAATCCACTGCATTCCGAACATTTGATTATAGATAATGTTACAGATTTCTTCTTGTCTATATTGTAAATAGTTGTTTCTACTAGTTCTAAATTATCATCTAGACAATAAAGACATCGTATGACATTTGTAAAACGGGAATATTCGTCCATAACAAAGGAGATTTTTGATAATGGCGCAAATATAGTATTAATCATACTAACCTGAAAAGCAAGAACCAAATTTTTCATTTCCGTAAATTTTATAAAGATTACAGATAAGTCTTTATATTGAAGGGATATATTAGCAAGGTTATTGTCAAAGAAATAGTTGGTGGAAAGACGTTTAAGGATGAGTCAGGTCAAGTAGTGCACTTTTGTGTTGCAGACAGCCACATGTATAGATTAGAAAAAGATACTGATAACAGAAAAGCTGAATGTAACTTTAACGATTCAAAACAATGTACTATCTTAAAGAACATTTTCTAATCTGTTTTTAATAATAATTCTTTTTGTCATTCTGTTTCTATAGTTAATGGTTAACATAATCATATTATGGATTATAGAGATTATATTGGCTTAACACAATTAGCTGTTGCATTTAATTTTGCTTTCACATATATAAAAGGTGTTGGTACCAATAAATTATTCGAGGGTTATTTGATAAAGTTGTAAAGAAAATAAAAGAATCGGACCAGTTAATTGAAAATCAAATTATTTTATTGAAAGAAGCTCCAGAAACATCTCAAATAAAAGGAGAGGTAAAAGAGGTTCTAATGGGAGAAATTAATGATCTTCACAGAGATATTGATTTCACTAAATGTAAGATTGACTATAGAGTTGATTCGAATCCTGTATACTTTCGGGATGCTTGCTTGATGTTGGGATTATATAGCATTTTTCTTCTGTTTATTCTTTCTGATTATAAATATCATTCTATCACCGATGATGCGTGGGCGATCTTTTCGATAGGTGCATTTATTTATCTTGTGTACTTTCTTATAAAAGAATGGTTGGTTTTTCGTAGTATAATATCATCTCCTAGTCCTGATTCAGAAAATAATCTACAAGTCATTATAATAACAAGTCTTATATTTGCATCTTCATTCATAATTGCTCTTTTATGGGATTATCAGGGAGGAGATAATTCATGCAATACATTAATGACAATCAGATATCTATCTATTTTTATGCCTTATATCTCTTTTATAATCTGCTTTTTCTTACACTTATGTTCTATAGTCTACGCAAAATGGAAATTATTTTTTATAAAGATAAAAATAAGAAAGCAAGGACAAAGAATTCGACAAATTATTAGTAAGAATAAAGTTAGTGATGTGAGTTTCGGTTAGGATCAAGCTATTCAATAACGACCTTATCAATTTTTAGGACTATCTTTCCAATTTGCGGAAATAATTTCAATTTTTTATCTTTGGTGTATATAATATATAATTACGCTCGATTTTTTCAAGAATACTTCAATTGACTGAATAACAAAATGTTTCAGATATATGAAAATAATCGTTATTCATTTAATTATATAAAATTATTATTTGTCCCTCCGATTTTAATCGGATGATATATATTCTGTTTGTTCACTCTCAGTATCTTCATCGGCAAAATATCCGTTAAAAGTATCCCGAAAAAAAAGAGGCTGTTCAAAAGGACAGCCTCTTAACTATAAAAATATATCAGATATTGATTCAATATTTAGGATTCTGTAATCAGAACATTTTCATATCGTCCAATACGTTCATTACGATTTTTACAGCTGCGGCAGAATCGGCCAGCAGTTTCTTTTCATCGGTGTTCAAAGAGACCTCGATGATTTTTTCAATCCCTTTCTTACCTAAAACAACCGGTACGCCCAGGTAAATGTCTTTCATATCGTATTCTCCGTTTAACATTGCGCAAACCGGGAATACCCTTTTCTGGTCGCGGACAATGGCTTCTACCATTTGGGCCGCCGCCGCTCCGGGTGCGTACCAGGCCGAAGTGCCCATCAGTTTTACCAGTTCGCCGCCGCCTACTTTTGTCCTTTCGATGATTGCGTTCAGTTTATCCGCATCAATCAGTTCGGTAACAGGGATACCGCTTACGGAAGTGTAGCGCGGTAGCGGAACCATCGTATCGCCATGACCTCCCAACAGGAGTGCCTGAATATCTTTCGGAGAAACGTTTAATGCTTCGGCGAGGAATGCTTTATAACGGGCCGTATCGAGTATACCGGCCATACCGAATACTTTGGATGAATCCACTTTTGCAGCCAGGAATGCGCAGTAACACATTACATCCAGCGGATTTGACACAACAATAATAATAGCATCAGGAGAGTATTTGATGATATTCTCCGTTACCGATTTAACGATTCCGGCGTTTGTCGAGATCAGATCGTCCCGGCTCATTCCCGGTTTACGGGGAAGACCTGATGTGATCACGACTACTTCCGAATTTGCGGTCGCCGGGTAATCATTCGTGACTCCTTTCAACCGGGTGTCATAAAGATTAATAGGGGCTGTCTGCCACATATCCAGTGATTTACCTTCCGCAATACCCTCTTTGATGTCTAATAGGATCACTTCGTTTACGATGTCTTTTTCTGCGATACAGTTGGCGCATGTTGCACCAACGTTACCGGCTCCAACAACTGTTACTTTCATGCTTTCTTTTAATTTATATTGTACATTAATTTATTGAGTGTCAGATAAAACAAAAGAGTCCGGGAATGGCCGAATCATTTAAACAAATAATCAGAAGGCCAGTCCGATATTCCCGCCAAATTTATGCTTTTTTTTGGTTCGACGGTAAATCCGGGTAATTCTTTTTACAATTGCGAGGAAATCAATCGTTCTTTTTAGAATATGCCTCTTTATTTCGGAGAAGATAATGCCGGGAAAGGTCTCCGTCGCCGGTTTTGTAACTTTTGCCGTTCACGGGCCTCCGGTCGAAGTCGTCACTCTTAGCCAGATAAAACCGGAAAAAATATACGATTTTAAAAAGACATTTCCACCTGTCAATTAAGAAAATAAGAAATGAGGAAAAAATCAGCGGTCAATGAATCAGATGGTGTATTTATTTGCATTATTTTTGTCGTTGATGTAAAAAAAGATAAATGAAAAGGAATATAGTCGTAATTGCGGGAGGTAACTCTTCCGAATATGAGGTGTCGATAAAGTCCGGGAATCATATTTTTTCGAAAATTGATGCAGAACGTTACAATAAATACCTGATGATTCTACAAGGCAGGGATTGGTGTGTAAAGATAGGGGATGACAGTTATCCGGTGGACAAGAATAGCTTTTCGGCGGATTTGGGCGGGCAGCGGGTGGATTTTGATTTTGCTTATATTACAATTCATGGGAATCCGGGAGAAAATGGTATGTTGCAAGGATACCTGGATATGATGGGAGTGCCGTATTCTACCTGTAGCGTGTTGTGTGAAGCTTTGACTTTTGACAAATATACCTGTACGAATTACCTGAAGGGATTTGGGATTCATACTACCGATCCGGTGATGCTGATCCGCGGACATGCTTACGATCCGAAAGCAATATTGGAAAAGGTAGGATTGCCTTGTTTTGTAAAACCTAATGCTGAAGGTTCCAGTTTCGGTGTTTCGAAGGTAAAGCAGGCAGGGGAGCTCGAACAAGCCATCCGGCTGGCATTTGAAAAATCGAACGAGATATTGGTAGAGGCCTTTATTGATGGGGTGGAGTTTACCTGCGGGCTTTATCGGACGAAGAAAAAAAGTATTGTTTTTCCGGTGGCGGAAGTGGTACCGAAAAAAGAGTTTTTTGATTTTGAGGCAAAATATGATCCTGCGATGTCGGACGAGATTATTCCCGGTAGGTTTTCCGAGGCTGTTACCGCAAAGATTCAGGCGATGGCCGTGCGGGTATATACGATTCTCCGGTGTGAAGGGCTTGTCCGGATCGATGGGTTTGTGAGGGGGGAAGAGGTGATTATGCTGGAAGTGAACACCACTCCCGGTATGACTGCTAATAGTTTTATCCCTAAAATGGTGCAGGTGATGGGAGCAGACCTGACCAATATTATTACCGAAATTATTGAAGATAAAATTGGAATTAACAACGAATAATGAGAAATGGGGATGAGTTGCAGGGAGTTTACCCCCTTCTTATATCTTGCGTTTACCTAATTATAACTCATAATTCTAAAATAATGATTCCTCCTCCGACAACGTCGTCTCCTTCGTAGAAGACAATGCTTTGTCCCGGAGTGATCGAGTTGACCTCCCGCTCGAAGACCACCCGTATCCGGCCGGCTTCAGGAAACAGAAAAGCTGTTGCTTCTTCGTTGCGATAGCGTATTTTGGCTGTCACGGTCATACCTTCGGGAATGCTGGCGTATTTCATCAGATTGATCTGTTCCGCATAGCACATCTTTCCTTTTAATTCCTCTTTAGTACCAAGAGTGACCGTGTTTTCGCGCGCATTGATCGCCACTACATACATCGGAACGCCTAATGCTATACCCAAGCCTTTACGTTGGCCTATCGTATAGTTTGGGAACCCCTGATGTTCTCCGATCTTCTCTCCGGCAGTATTTAGAAAACATCCGGGGCGGCACCATTCTTCAAAGTCTTTTGCCTGTGCGGCCAGAAATGCCCGGTAATCATTGTCCGGGATAAAACAGATCTCCTGGCTTTCGGTCTTTTTCGATAATTTTTCATATCCGTGGTCAAAGGCTATCTTTCGTACTTCCGGCTTGGTCAGTCCGCCCAGAGGAAATAGGGTCCGGGATAAGTTTTCTTGGGTCAGCATCCAGAGGAAATAGGTCTGGTCTTTCGATTCGTCCACCCCTTTTTTTAGAAAATAACGGCCGTCTTGTCGGCCGATTCGGGCATAATGGCCGGTAGCGATATACCGGCAGCCGAGCGTGTCGGCCATTTCTACCAGCTTACCCCATTTGATGTAAGAGTTACAAAGCACACAGGGATTTGGGGTGCGCCCGTGTAGGTATTCATCAATAAAATTAGAGATTACGGAGTTTTTAAACTCCTGCCGGATATCCAGGATATGATGTGCAAACCCCAGTTCCTCCACCATCCGTTTCGCTTCGAATAGCGAATCCACACTGCAGCAGCCTTTCTCTTTTTCCATACATCCCCGGGAGATATTGTCAAAGACCCGGTAGGTTACACCGGTCAGGTCGTATCCCTGCTCGAGCAATAACATTGCAGCCACGGTACTGTCGATCCCGCCGCTCATGGCTACTAATACAGTAGCGGGAGGGGGCGGAAGCGAGGAGCTGAATGCAGTGTGCGGAGAATCATTCATTCTTTGTATATTTATATCATTTCAATGGCCCATAAACCTGGCCTCGCTATGATAATCGTCTTTTTCAACTTTGATATCCGGTTCGATTAACGTTCCGGCATTTTCGAGTGTAAATTGAATATATTTGATCTTTTTTCCTCTGGATAGCCATTGTTTTTCATAGAATGTTCTTATCTCCAGTATCTTGTCGTTTGTTACGCAGCCATATAAATCATCGGTGCAGATAAAGGCTTTGAGATGATTGGCTTTAATAAGCTCCATCGTATAGTGGTAGAGAAAAGAGCTATCGGTTTTCAGGTGTATTTTTCCGTTTGTTTGCAATATCTTTCTGTATAGGGTTAGAAACCGGGAGCCGGTCAGCCGTTTTCTTGCCTTTGCCATCTGCGGATCGGGAAAGGTGATCCAGATTTCCGCGATTTCGTCCGGGGCAAATGCCGAATCCAGCATCTCCGCGTGCATCCGGATGAAGGAAACATTTGTCATGCCTATTTCATGCGCTGTTTTCGCTCCGCTCCATATCCGGGCTCCTTTGATATCCAGTCCGATAAAATTTTTCTCAGGATACATCTGTCCTAAGCCGACCGTATATTCCCCTTTGCCACATCCGATTTCCAGTACAACCGGGTGGTTGTTGTGAAATATATCGCTGTTCCATTTTCCTTTTAGCCTGTAATCTGTCCGGAAAATTTCGTCATGCCCCGGTTGAAAAACATTTGGCAATGCTTCATTCTCTGCAAATTTGGCAAGCTTATTTTTAGACATGATTTTTTAATTAGGAGTTGAAAATTGTAGATTTCTCTTGCCACCTGCCGCTTGCTCCCTGCTACTCATTTATCTTTTCTATTTTCAATCCGACATTTTTCACCCCTTTCAGACACTCGATCCTCATTCCTTGCTCAATTCGGAATAGGCACTCTCCTTGTGGTAATAGGATACCTTCTTTATTCAGCGGTTGCTCAAGGGTTTTGATCGTTCCGCCTTCGCCCAGCCAACGTCCGTCCGATTCCGCAATCTTTATATTAGCGGTATCTTTCCGCAATCTTTCGGCGTTGTGACGGATCTCCATAAAACACCACAAGTTTGCCATCTCATAGTCGGACGTGTGCCGCATGCACAGGCTTACTTTGTACCTGCCGGCTTCGGGGATATTCACCCGGAATTCGGGAATGTCATATCTGCACCAGTTTTCGTCTTTCACCGTCTGGTATATTCCAAAAACAACTCCTTTCTTGCAACCGGAAGTCAGGATTACCAACAGGCATATTATAAAATATCTTATCATAATCGTTGACAATTAGTAGTTATTTCCTACCTGTTATTTCAAATTACAGGAAATTTATCTCCGTTTTTTCATTGTTCACGGTAAATTCGATTTTTGCTCCCATAATTAACGGGTAATTTTCCGGAGCATGGCCGGCAGGGAATCCGAAGCATACAGGATACTCGTACTCGTCAATGGCCTCTTTGATGATTTCGTACGCGTTCTTTCCGAAAAGTTCTCCCTGCATATTGATAAAATTACCTACAATCAATCCCTGTAGTTTTTTAAATTTTCCGGACAGTTTCAGGCTTTGCATCATCCGGTCGACGGCGTAAAGTTGTTCTCCGACATCTTCGATAAACAATGCCGCACTCTGGTGCTTTACCTCTACTACCGAATCATGAAGGCAGTGCAATAAGCTGAGGTTCCCCCCTGCCAGTTCCGCCCGGACAAATCCTTCCCGGTTAAACGGATGAGAAGGGATTATATATGGTGTGATTTTTCCGAAAAGAAAATTCTTTAACCGTAAAAGCGCTTCCGGGTGAGTCGTCCGGAAGTTTTTCGGCATCGGAGCGTGCATACTTTCAATGCCTAATGAGTTGAGTTTGGTGTGAAATACGGTAATGTCACTGAATCCGATCAGCCATTTAGGATCGCCCTGAAACTTCGAATAATCCAGTTTCTCTACGATACGCAGGCTACCATATCCTCCTCTGGTACAGAAAATGGCCCGTATCTCTTCATCATCCATCGCCCGTTGCATGTCCTCGGCCCGTTGTTCGTCCGTGCCGGCGAAATAGCCGCATTGCAACGTCGCATGCTTCCCTACAATTGGATTTAATCCCCAGGAACGCAATAAGTTTGCGGCGTATTCAATAGGTTCCGATTCAATTATACCTGCCGGAGAAATCAGCGCTACGCTGTCGCCGGGTTGCAAATATGGTGGTCTGAGCATTGCAGAACTGATATTAGAAAATTATTTGCGAAAATACGTAAAAACTGAAGACGAACGGCTAAAAATTGAAAATTTAATATATGAGAAATGAGCTATTGAGAAGTTAAGTATTGAAAATCAGTTGTTTTGTAGAAGGCTAGAAACTCCGCGCCTCAGCTAAAATCTAAAATCTAAAATTTAAAATCTGATAAAGTTTTCTACCTTTGTGCATCTAAAATAAATGGAAAATAGATGGCTAATTTTAAAAGAAGTCTGGTAACCACAGCGTTACCATATGCGAACGGTCCTGTTCATATTGGTCACCTGGCAGGTGTCTATGTGCCGGCGGATATTTATGTGAGATATTTGAGAAAAAAGGGGGAAGAGGTCGCTTTTATCGGCGGATCGGACGAGCATGGCGTGCCGATCACAATCAAGGCGCAGAAAGAGGGTGTTACACCACAGGATATTGTGGACCGCTATCATTATATCATAAAAAAATCATTTGAAGATTTTGGTATCTCGTTTGATATTTATTCACGTACCAGCTCTAAAGTACATCACGAGTTGTCGTCCGCATTTTTCAGAAAATTATACGATAAGGGGGAGTTTATAGAAAAGACCACTCAACAGTTTTATGATGCGCAATCGGGTCGTTTTTTAGCCGACCGGTATATTATCGGTACTTGTCCCCGGTGTGGCAATGATCACGCTTACGGCGACCAGTGCGAAGCTTGCGGTACCAGCCTGAATGCCACCGATCTGATCAACCCGGTGTCGGCGCTTACCGGAAGCAAGCCGGAATTAAAAGATACCAAACACTGGTATCTGCCGTTGGACAAGTATGAGGGATGGTTGAAGCGGTGGATACTGGAAGAGCATAAAGAGTGGAAAAGCAATGTATACGGGCAATGTAAATCGTGGCTCGATAGCGGGTTGAATCCCCGGGCGGTTACCCGCGATCTTGATTGGGGCGTACCGGTACCAATTGATGGCGCCGAAGGTAAAGTCCTGTATGTCTGGTTTGATGCTCCTATCGGTTATATCTCGGCGACAAAGGATTTAACTCCCGAATGGGAAAGATACTGGAAAGATCCGGAAACCCGGATGATCCATTTTATCGGGAAAGATAATATCGTATTTCATTGCATTATTTTTCCTGCGATGCTGAAGGCGGAAGGTACTTATATCCTGCCGGATAATGTACCGGCCAACGAATTTCTGAACCTCGAAGGAGATAAGATCTCCACTTCACGTAACTGGGCTGTATGGCTGCATGAGTACCTGGAAGATTTCCGGGACAAACAGGATGTGTTGCGTTATGTGTTGACGGCCAATGCCCCGGAAACGAAAGATAACGATTTTACCTGGAAGGATTTCCAGGCGCGCAATAACAACGAACTGGTGGCCATTTACGGTAATTTTATTAACCGTACGTTGGTGCTGACGCATAAGTATTATAACGGGATTGTGCCGGAACCGGGAGAGACGGATGCTTACGACAAAGAGGTGTTGGGCGAGATTCCGGCTATTATCGAGAGGGTGGAGAAGAATCTGGATACCTTTCATTTCCGTGAAGCATTGAAAGAGTGTGTGGGATTGGCCCGTTTGGGAAATAAGTATTTGGCCGATACCGAACCGTGGAAATTGATTAAAACGGATGAAAAGAGAGTAAGAACCATTTTGAATATCTGTTTGCAGATCGCCGCAAATCTGAGTACGCTGACCGAGCCTTTCCTGCCGTTCAGCGCCGAAAAGCTGCGGGGTTTCTTGAATATCGGACCAATTGACTGGGATAAGATCGGTGGAGAGGTGATTGCTACCGGCCACCGGATCAATGAGGCCGGATTGTTGTTTGAGAAAATAGAGGATGATAAAATCCAGCAGCAAATCGATAAATTGCTGGCTACCAAAAAAGCAAATCAGCAGGAACAGACTCAAGTTGTTCCTGCCAAAGCAAATATCTCATACGATGATTTTGCCAAGCTCGATATTCGTGTCGGTAAAATTGTCGCTGCCGAAAAGGTCGTGAAGACCCAGAAGTTGATGAAATTGACCATTGATACCGGAATTGATACCCGTACGGTGGTTTCCGGGATAGCCGAACACTATACCTCTGAGGAGGTTATCGGTCGCCAGGTCAGTATCCTGGTGAACCTGGAGCCGAAAGTATTGAAAGGGATCGAATCGCAAGGTATGATCCTGATGGCCGAGAATGCCGACGGAACGCTCTCTTTTGTCACTCCCGACAAGAGTGTAAAGCCCGGTTCGGAGATCCGGTGATCCGATAAGCATACAAAACACCCTTACCGTAATTTCCGGTTAAGGGTGTTTTTTTATTTTCCAACTGATCAATGATAAAGCGTCAGATCAAACGAGTTTGCCGGTAGATTACCGGATATACCTTGTTTTTACATTAATTTTTTCTGCTGGAAGTTCTGTTTTAATTATGATTTGGTATGTTTTCCCGGGTAGCAGATCAATATAGTTATCGGAAAAGAAAGCAGGATGGTCCGGAATGTAAAACATTACATTGCAGGCTAGCTTGTCCGTTTTGACGAGCATCTGTTTTTCTCCCTTTCTTTCGGTAATCTGGGTTGAGATTATCGGGTCCGATAGGTTTAATTCTTTCGGAAGGGCAAAATAATGGTACACTTGGTCCAATAGCTCTTTACCTTTATGAATTGAAATTACGGCGACAACCTCTTTGGCGGAATGTTCTTGTAAAAGCGTTTTGATATCAATGCCGGTTATTGTCCCGGAGCTGTTTGCATTTGCAGTAAAACGGCCGGACAGATTATTCAGTAATTTGCCGTTAAAGTCAAATAGTTCAACGGTATAGCTGCCTTGAACCGGTTGTATCCGGTCATTCACAATCCACAGCAATAGTTCTTTGTCTTTAGTTACCGGGGCAAGCATCACAGGCTTGCAGGCCTCACGGATCGCATAATGGGCTGCTTTCCAGTTGTGATAGTAATCGGTGGTGGACCAACTGGCCACCGGCCAACAGTCGTTTAATTGCCAGATCAGCGACCCCATGCAATAAGGCATCGCTTTGCGGTGTGCTTTCATAGCTGTTGTGGTGGCACGAGCCTGAAGTACCTGACTCAGATAGAGGAATTGTTCGAAATCTTCGGGCAAACGGTAATACCGGTTCATATATTCTTTGATACGCAGATTACCGATGCCACTGCGTTGGTGGGCGCTCATCACTTCCGATTCGATGTGGTAATCTTCGGGGAGGGCATACTTTCTCACAGTCGTGAATTCAGGAAAGGATTGAAAGCCATATTCGCTCATAAAGCGTCCGATGTTTTCTTCGAATTTTTCCAACGGATGGCTTTCATGCCATACCCCCCAATAGTGATTATCGCCGCTGGTGCCGGTGTATACGTTGTGCTGATTGATTCCCGGGCCGGCCATAGGAGAGGAAGGCCAGTAGTTGTCACCGTCGGTGTATTGGGCTATAACTTCCGGCAGGATATGGTGAAAGACATCGGTATATGCCTTAAAGATGGTTTCCTGTTGTGCTTTTGAATAGGCTTGCTTCCAGCCCCAACCTCCCGGGGTGTCGTGGCGCCATGCCAGATCGATCTCGTTATTTCCGCACCAAAGTGCGATGCAGGGATGATTGCGCAGGCGGATAATGTTATCGGTAGCCTCCTGGCGTACGTTTTCCAGAAATTCCGGCGTGCCGGGATACATTGCGCAGGCAAACATGAAATCCTGCCATACCAGGATGCCTTTCCGGTCGCATAGCTCATAGAAGTAATCATCTTCATAAATACCTCCGCCCCAGATCCGGATCATATTCATATTGGCGTCCGCTACGTCCGTTACCATCTTTTTGTAGTCAGACCGGGTAATGCGGGGCAGGAAAACGTCGTTCGGGATGGAGTTGGTGCCTTTGGCGAATACCGGAACTCCGTTCAACTCAAAACCGAAGGATTCGCCCTTTGGGTCTTTTTGGCGTATCAGTTTTAATGAACGCAGGCCGGTGGTGATGTTCTCCTGTGCAATAATCCGGCCCTCTTTTTTGATTCTGACCGTGAAATGGTACAAATGTTGCTTGCCCAGTCCGTTGCTCCACCATAATTCGGGATTCTTTATTGAAAACGGGAGTGTTATTCGGTTTTCTCCTTTTTGAGGGGTGATCCCTGTTTTGGCCATAACCTTTCCGTTATGAAATAGCTCAATCTGTAACGGTGAAGTGGGACCGGCAATAAAATTTACTTCTGCTTCCAGATTGGCCAGCGACCGGTTGACCGAGGGTTGCCGGATAAACAGGTGATCTATTTTGACATCATCCCACGATTCCAGTACGACCGGTCGCCAGATACCGGAGGTTACCAGTCGGGGCCCCCAATCCCATCCGAAATGATAGGGCGCTTTCCGGGAGTATACGCTTACTCTCACCGGCCCCATTCCGCCATATTCGCTATAGTCATTTGAAGCCGGAAGCGCCATACCATACTTTTCTATCTCTTCCAGCCCTTTAATGATCGGGGACCAGATTTTGACATGCAGCCTGTTTTCTCCTCTCTGCAGTTTTCCGGTCACAGGTACTTTCCATGTGCGGAACATATTATCGGTGCTCATGATCTTTTCATCGTTCAGGAAGATATCGCACCATGTGTCCAGACCATAAAAAACAAGCTGCTGGTGGCTTTTTGCGTAGGTGGTGTCGTCAATCTGGAAAGTTACGGCATATTCCCAGTTTACTTTGTCCACCCATTGCACCTCTTTTTCCTGATTACGGAAAAAAGGGTCTTTGATCTGTTTGTTAGCCATCAGATCCGTGTGTACCGTACCCGGGACAGTTGCCGGCAGCCAGCGCCCGATCTGGTATTGCCGGAATGTCCAGCCTGTGTTTAACTCTTTGCGTTGTCCATAACTAATAAAGTAACCTCCCAAGAGGAAACAAAGGGCTGAAATCAGAGTGAAAATGTCTTTCATATTTTGCTTTTTAATACTTTATCAATGATAATCCAAGATAAGCCAAAAGTAATTAAAAAAAATGAAGTAGAGTACGATTCATTTTCAGGAATCGATGATTTTTTGTATATTTGCATGTTATAAACAGTTTTAGATGTGTGGTTTATGGACTTTAAATTATTGCTTTTGATTGACTTTTATGTTTTTGAGTCTGACATGAAGGGGATGACCAAAAGGTATGTTATTACGGATAAATGCTATGGATGCGATACTTATTCGAGTCTGTAATGTGAGTTATCCGCTTTAATATATATTTTTGTATGGCACTGTTTTTAATCTATCGGTAAATTATTTTTTATGAAAAAGGTGTTTATGAAGAGTGCGATAGTGGTATTTGCTATGTTCTTTATGTCGTTGACTGCCGTTTCTCAAGGGGTTGTGAAGGGAAGATTGGTTGATGCCCAGACAAAGAAGCCGCTGGTTGGGGCTTCTGTTGTCGTAGATGGCAGTATGACAGGAACCGCGTCGGAATTGGATGGTAGTTTTATCTTAAAAATCAGTAAAGGGGGAGAACAGACTCTTGTATTCCGGCACATCGGCTATCGGGAGCAGAGAAGAAAAATAGTAGTGGATAACGAGGTGAGGTTGGGAGAGATTGGGATGGAAACGGAGTACTTCGGGCTCGGAGATGTGACGGTGACCGCTTCGGTGGCCGTGCAGCGAAAGACCCCTGTTGCCGTATCCGCCATCACTCCGATTGAAATCGAGAGTAAACTTTCATCCCAGGAGTTTCCGGAGATATTGAAGTCTACTCCGGGTACATACGCCACTAAGGTAGGTGGAGGATATGGGGATGCGCGGGTTAATCTGCGTGGTTTTGAGGCGCCGAACGTTGCTATTATGGTGAACGGAGTGCCTATGAATGATATGGAGTGGGGCGGTGTGTACTGGTCCAATTGGGCCGGACTGTCGGATGTCACCCGTTCACTGCAGGTGCAGAGGGGACTCGGCGCTTCGAAGGTGTCTGCCCCTTCGGTGGGAGGTTCGATCAATATTGTGACCAATTCGACCAATATAAGCGAGGGGGGATCGCTCTCTTATGCTATCGGAAATGACGGATATAATAAATTGTCGTTCAATGTATCTACCGGTTTGAAGCACGGTTGGGCAATGTCACTGCTCGGGGCAAAAACCTGGGGAGACGGTTATATCCAGGGAACGGCATTTGAAGCTTATTCTTATTTTGTCAACATATCAAGACAGTTTAATGCGAAACATCTGTTGTCGTTTACGGCAGTCGGTGCCCCCCAATGGCATGACCAACGGAGTCAGTATGACAAATTGACTATTGCGGAGTGGGAAAAACAGCCCGGTAAATACCGGTATAATCCGGTGTATGGCTTCGGAGTAAACGGACAGTATAAAACGTCTGCAAAAAACGGATATCATAAACCTCAGCTTTCATTGAACCATTTCTGGACAATAGGCGATCATTCCGGTCTTTCGACCGTTTTATATGTCTCTATCGGACGTGGATACGGGTATAGCGGACAAGGAGTAACATCGGCCGCTAAAAACGACTGGTTCGGTGCAAATTCCTCTACCGGTGTCCCGAATACCAAATTCAGGGCTGCGGACGGAACCTTTGATTATGAAGCGATTTATGAGTTGAATAAAAATGGCGTGAACGGTTCGCAAATGGTGATGTCGAAATCGGTGAACAATCACAACTGGTACGGCTTGATATCGACTTATTCCACAAAGATCGGACAAAATTTTGATGTATATGGCGGGATTGATATGCGCTATTACCAGGGGATACATACCAATAAACTGATCGACCTTTACGGAGGCAGCTATTATATAGATAACAGTCGCGCCAGTGTGGTATACAAAAAGGACGACCTGGCCTGGCAAAATGAAAAACTGAAAGTGGGGGACATTATATACCGGGATTATGACGGATATGTGATGCAGGAGGGTGTTTTTGGACAGATTGAGTATAACAGGAGCGCTTTCAATACATTTGTTTCCGGTTCGTTATCCAATACCGCCTATTGGCGGTACGACCGTTTTTATTATGCGAAGGACCGGGCAATGTCGGATAAACTGAATTTTATAGGCTATAACCTGAAGGGAGGAATAAACTATAATCTAAGTGAGAGGCAGAATATATTTCTCAATATCGGAGCGATTTCACGTGCTCCGTTCTTTTCCGGCGGGGCTTTCCTGCAGTCGACTACCAGTAATGCCACGAATAAGAATGCTATAAATGAGAAAGTCTTTTCGGCGGAATTCGGATATGGGTTCCGTTCAAGTATGTTTACCGCCGATCTGAATGTTTACCGTACACTTTGGTCGGATAAAACGATGACTACTTCGTTAACCCTCGGTTCCGAACGCGGAACGATAAATATGTCCGGATTAGATGCTTTGCATCAGGGGATCGAGCTTGACATTGTCCTCCGGTCATTTGAATGCCTGGATATTACCGGAATGCTTTCAATCGGCGATTGGAAATGGGCCAGTAACGCTACCGGCTATGCTTATAACCTGAACGGGCAACCGATAGATAAAAACGGAAAAGAGGTTTCGACCGTTGCCGGACCGGATCATGCAAAGGTACAGGTCAACTTGAAGGATGTACGTGTCGGGAACTCGGCGCAGTGGACCGGGGCATTGGGTGTCAAGTATAAAATGATGGAAGACTTCTGTCTTAGTGCGGATTATACCTATTATGACCATAATTATGCAAACTACAGCCTGACACTCGGGAGTAGCGATAAGACCTATCAGACTCCTTGGAGAATACCTGCCGCAGGGGTTGCCGATGCCAACGTGAGCTATCGGTTTATGTTCGGTAAACTGGGAGCGGTGTTGTCCGGGAATATAAACAACCTGTTAAATGAAGAGTACATTACCGATGCCGATGTTACGGCCGGTGTGGCCCAGGATTGGAAGACCGCAAGGGTGTTCTACGGATTCGGACGCACTTTTTCGATCCGGTTGAAACTTGAATTTTAATTGTTTCGTCGAAGTATTTTATAATCCCGTGATATAATTTAAAAGGAAATAAGGACATAGTATGAAAAGGATATTATTGCTTCCGTCGGTCGTTGGAGCTCTGTTTTTTGCAGCATGTGAGGATTACAACGACTATAATTTCCCCGGGTTGGAAGAGATGGTCAAGCCGGTAAATATTGCAAAATATGAACTGGAAGTTACGACTGCCGATATTACGACCATTGTAAATAAACTAAATGGCTTGAAGACTGCTTCGGATTCGGTTATTGCGAAAAGGCTGAATACCGATAAGATGTTTTCGGCCGATGTTCCGGCAGATAAATTGATTCCTTATATATTGGCATCAAAATACCTGACGATGGATAAGGGGGCTTCGGCAAAGGTAACCTATTCCTATAAAGGAGAGACTCCTGCCTATCTGGCGACACTCAGGGGGGCTCCGGTGTATACATTGACCGATCAGGATTACGAGTCAGCATGGAATCGTCCGGTCTATTTTTTGACTTCGGCGCATACTCCGGATATATACCTGCCGGTAGTGCTGCGGAACAAATATCCTGCGGCTGTCGAAGGTGATGTGGTTATTGTCCGGTATCGTTATTCGGATAAAGAACCGATAAATGCCCTGGCGGAAGATTTCGAGAGTACCACAGCGCTGAATCAGCATGGGTGGACGTTGACCGGGGCTACTGCGTGGACACGCGCTTCATTTAACGGGAATAGTTATGCTCAGGCCAGAATCATTACAGGAACAGGCCGGGTGGCTTATGTCAGTCCGGCGGTCATCTTGGATGGCGCAAAAGAGTATGCATTGTCGTTTGATATATGTGTCGGCTACTATACGGCTCCTTGTTTACGGGTACTGCTTTCGCCGTCCGCTAATCCGGATGACCCTGGAGCCGAGGATATTACCTCCCTTTTTTCGATCCCGGAGACTCCGGCAACTGGTTATGGAACAATGGTTACGGCTGGGACATATCATTTTACCGGTCGCAGTGGTGCAAGGCACCTGATTTTTGTATATGATGGGAACAGTGAGTCTGAACCGAAGCGCACGACGGCTTACCAGATTGATAAAATTCTCCTGGTCGAAAAAGATGTACCGCCCGTGACAGGGTATGTCTGCGATAATATATATACATACTTCTCATCGGCATGGAAACCGTATGCCGGTGCAGAGATGATAAATCAACCCGATTATGATGCAATGGGAGTTTCATATTTCTCTGCTGCCACTGCACCTGTTTATCTACCTAAGTTTCTGTTGCAGAAATATCCTTATGCATTGGAAGGCAAGAAGGTGGCTGTCGGTTATAAGACAAGCGCTACCGCTTATACGGTAGATGAGTATATATATGAGTCCGGAGGGTGGAAACCCTCTACGGTAGTGGAGAAACGGACCGATCAGTTTGTCTTCTCCGGATGGGAAAATACCGGATGGGTTTTTGATCCGACAATCCGTGTTATCATGCAGGCAGATGATTATATGCTTATTGTAAATTATGTGAAAGATAAATATCCGGCATTTTATGATAGTTCATATAAAGATAATGAGTGGTATTACGGAGCCGATGCTTATAAGAACAGCGTGTACATCAGCTGGAAAAAAGCTTATAGGGAAAAAGACCAGGCTTTTAAGGATTTATCGGAAGGAGGACGGATAGCTTTCTTGAAGCAGAGAACGGAGGAAGCAGTTGGGATTTATCTGGGCCTGAAATATCCTGATGCCATACCTTCGGTTAACGGAGTGGAAGTGCACGCATTGGTGACGGTAGCGATCGCCGATGACAGCGTTACGGTAAAGTATGTGTATGAATATAAATGCACCGGAGCAAGGCCTTCCCAATGGAGCTTTTTATCTTCCGTCAAGAATTAGGAACCATAGAAAATCATAAAGAATCGCCTCTTGAAAAAGAGGTGATTCTTTATTACCAGGTGTTTCATTTGCCTTAAAAGTTTTTAATATTTTCTTTGCGACTAAGGGAATTATCTTATAATTTTACGCGCGCAATAATCAAAGAGATAGATGCTTCGTGAGCGAATCTTTCACGGAAAGATCATTCGATAAAGAGAATTAGCAAATATAAAACAACAAGAATTTAAAGAATGGCAACAGAACAATTTTTTTGGAGACATGTGGGGCCACGCCCTGAAGATATCGAAGAGATGCTGGAGGTGATCGGTGTGAAATCTGTCGATGAGTTGATCCGTCAGGTTGTGCCTGATTCGATCCGTTTAAATAAGGAACTGGATTTACCCGCCCCTTTGACCGAGTCTGATTTTTTGGCTAAGATCAAAGCTTTGGCCGGTAAGAATAAGTTATACCGTTCTTTGATCGGACAAGGGTATTATGATACCGTTTCCCCGGCGGTGATTATCCGTAATATTCTGGAGAACCCGGCCTGGTATACGTCATACACCCCTTACCAGGCGGAGGTTTCCCAGGGAAGACTGGAAGCGCTGTTGAACTATCAGACAATGATTGTAGAGCTTACCGGCTTGCCGCTAACCAACTGTTCGCTGTTGGATGAGGCTACGGCTGCGGCAGAGTCGATGCAGATGATGCAGGCTTTGAGAAGTAAGGAAATGAAGAAAGCCGGGGCAAACAAACTGTTTGTGGATAATCAGGTTTTCTCCCAGACAAAGGATGTATTGATTACCCGTTCTGCTCCGCTGGGCATCGAGCTGGTGCATGGTGATTACGCCACCTTTGAATTTACACCCGATGTTTTCGGTGCCTTTATCCAGTATCCGGCATCGAACGGAGAGGTAAGGGATTATAAGGCGTTTGTCGAAAAAGCGCATGCGCATGAAGCGCTGGTTAGCGTAGCCGCCGACTTGATGAGCTTGGCATTGTTGACTCCTCCGGGACAGTGGGGTGCCGACATTGCAGTCGGGACAACCCAACGTTTTGGGGTGCCGATGTCCTATGGAGGTCCGCATGCGGCTTATCTGGCAACCAAAGATGAGTATAAGCGGAATATCCCGGGACGTATCATCGGAGTTACTATCGATGCACAGGGAAACCATGCATTACGTCTCTCTTTGCAATCGCGGGAACAACACATCAAGCGGGAAAAAGCTTCTTCCAATATCTGCACGGCAAAAGCGCTGAACGCTACAATGGCCGGTTTTTATGCTGCATATCACGGTAAAGAAGGATTGGAGCGGATTGCCAGGCATATTCATTCGGCCGCGGTAGTCCTGGCCGGAGAGGTCCCAAAATACGGATACAAACTGGTCGTCGATAAATTTTTCGATACGATCCGTTTCGAGTTGCCGAAAGGCGTTACCCAGGAGGCGATACGCGACCTGGCGTTGGAGCACCGGATGAATTTCCATTATTGCGATTGCAGTTGTGGCGCCGTGGGGCTCTCAACCGATGAGAAAATTAATGAAGAGGAGTTGAATACGATTATCGCCGTGTTTGCCCGGGCAGCCGATAAGACGGCGGAAAAAGTGTCTTTCCTGGACGACCGTACCGTGCTTGATCCGGCGATGCTTCGTGCAGACGACTATATGACACAGCCGGTATTCAATGTATACCGTTCGGAGACAGCCATGATGCGTTATATGAAAAACCTGGAGCGTCGTGACGTATCATTGGCAACCTCGATGATCTCCCTCGGTTCGTGTACAATGAAACTGAATGCAGCTGTGGAGATGCTACCGATCACCTGGCCTGAGTTTGGCGGCATACACCCGTTTGTTCCTGTTTCTCAAGCAGAAGGCTACCAGGAGATGATCAAAGAGACGGAGCGGATGCTGGAAGAGGTGACCGGATTTGCCGGTTGCAGCCTGCAACCAAACTCCGGAGCTGCCGGAGAGTATGCCGCTTTGATGGTGATCCGCCAATACCATATATCCCGTGGAGAGGAACACCGGAACGTAATGTTGATCCCGGCTTCCGCCCATGGTACCAATCCGGCTTCCAGCACAATGGCCGGACTGGAGATTATCGTAACCGCAACAGATCCTGCAGGCAATATCGATGTGGAGGACTTCCGTACCAAAGCTATTGCCAACAAAGACCGTCTGGCCGGAGTGATGATTACCTATCCTTCCACGCATGGAATTTTTGAAGAGTCGATCAAAGAGCTGACCAAAATTATACATGATAACGGCGGTCAGGTATTTATGGATGGTGCCAATATGAACGGACAGTGCGGTTTAACCAGCCCGGGAGTCATCGGCGCCGATATATGCCACTTGAACTTGCACAAGACCTTTGCCATGCCTCACGGCGGTGGCGGTCCGGGAGTAGGCCCGATCTGTGCCGCAAGCCATCTGGTGCCGTTCCTGCCTTCGCACACTATGGTGAAAACAGGCGGTGAAAAAGGTATACATGCCGTAGCGGCCGCACCTTACGGTTCGGTGGGAATGCTTCCTGTTACGTACGGTTATCTGTTGATGCTGGGAGGCGAAGGATTGAAGAAAGTGACCGAAATGGCTATTCTGAACGCCAACTACCTAGCTTCTTCTTTTGAGAAGTTGGGATTTAAGATCCTGTATAAAGGAAGCCAAGGACGGGTAGGACATGAAATGATCTGGGATTGCAATATGTTTAATAAAGAGTATGGCATTACCGAACTGGATGTAGCCAAGCGTTTGATGGACTTTGGTTTCCATGCTCCTACACTTTCTTTTCCGGTGCATGGCACATTGATGGTTGAGCCGACCGAGAGCGAGCCGAAAGAGGAACTGGACCGCTTTATTGAAGCGCTGAAGACCATCCGCGAAGAGATGATTGAAGTGGGAGAGGGAAAAGCGGATAAGACTGATAACGTATTAAAGAATGCACCTCATACTCATAAGGTGTTGACGGCCAATGAGTGGGCGCGTTCTTATCCCCGCAGTAAAGCGGCCTATCCGCTGCCATGGGTAGCTGAGAATAAATTCTGGCCGCAGGTAGGTCGGGTAGACGACGGCTACGGCGACCGTAATCTGGTTTGTACTTGCGATATGCTCTATAGCACGGAGCCGGAGAATTAGAAATTTCAAATCATTGAATATAAGAAAGAGATTGTTGTAAGACAATCTCTTTTTTTATGGTGTCCGGAATGTGTTTTTATCTTTTATTTATGAATAATATCTATAGGTCGGGATTAAAGCAAAGGGACTGTCAATGTTTGTCGGACAGTCCCTATATTATAATTTTTTACGTTAACGATATTTATGGCGTTTTGTTTATGTTTTTCTTTTTTGTAAACGGGCGGTGATCCTGTTTTTTTTGTTTGAAGTTCCTCCGGTGTGGCTTCTGGTGGGGAGCTTTCGGGGTGTATTCGGGGCCGGGACCGATAGTCGGCGGGAGGGGGATTTTATATACCTCTCTTTCGATAAATTCTTCTATCCGGTGGAATTTCCCCTGTTCGATTTCACAGATAAATGTGATGGCAACGCCGTCGGCGTTTGCGCGTGCTGTACGGCCGATGCGGTGGATGTAGTCTTCCGGGTCGTGGGGCACGTCGTAATTGATCACAAGGCCGATGTCTTCGATATCGATGCCACGGGCTACGATATCGGTGGCTACCAGAATATCGATCTTTCCGTTTTTGAAGTCGAGCATTACCGCTTCCCGTTGTTCCTGTTCCAGGTCGGAGTGCATAGCGGCGATGTTAAGCTTCATTTTTTTCAACGAGTAGGCCAGATCCTTTACTTTCTTTTTCGATGAGGAGAATATGATCGTTTTGTTTTGTACCGGTTTTTTAAACAGTTCCTGGATGATATCCATCTTTTGTGCCTCGTAGCAGACATACGCCGATTGCATGATTGCTTCGTTCGGTTTCGAGACGGCGACGTTTACCTCTACCGGGTTGTGCAGGATTTGTTTGGCCAGTTGCCTGATCTTAGGCGGTAGGGTGGCGGAGAACATAATGGTTTGGCGTTTTTCCGGGATCCGTTTGACGATTTGCATGATGTCGTCGAAAAATCCCATGTCTAACATACGGTCCGCTTCGTCGAGGATGAAGTAGCCGACTTTCGACAGGTCGATATCGCTATGGGCTATGTGAGAGAGCAAGCGGCCGGGAGTGGCGATCACTACGTCGGCACCCATTTGCAGGCCGCGTTTTTGCTGATCCCAACCGGAACCATCGCCTCCGCCATATACCACTGTTGTGGAGATCGGGAGAAAATAGGAGAAGCCTTCAAACTGTACATCAATTTGTTGGGCAAGTTCGCGTGTCGGAACCATGATAATGGCTTTGATGACATTCTCCGGATTGCCTTCCTGGATCAGTCGGTTCAATAAAGGAAGTGTATAAGCTGCCGTTTTTCCGGTGCCGGTCTGTGCACAGCCGATAACATCTTTCCCTTCCAGTAGTACCGGAATTGTGAGTTCCTGTACCGGGGTCATCTCTTCAAAATTCATGGAATCAATGCCTTGTAATATTTTTTCGTCTAAGGGGACTTCGCTAAATTTCATAAGTAATTAGTTGAGAATTGGAAATTGACAATTGAAAGTGAGCTTTTTTATAACTCGTTGATATATAATAAAAATTCATAAATGCTTCATACAAGTATTTTATGTGGTAAATAGCAGGAAGCGGGTGACAAGATTGTTTTGTGTCTTCCCGTCCTGGTTTAAAATCCGGATACAAAGATATAGATTTTACCATTATGTTGTATCAGTGTGTTTATCGAGGTTAGGATATATCCGGACCGGATTGTCTTATTGCCCGGACGGACAAATAAAAAAAGCGATGAATAGTTTTTAATTTGAAAAATAGCGTTTATCTTTGGATGCGATATGTTGCGACATGAATTTATTTTTGATGTATATAATTCTATGCTTTTTCTTGCTGACGGTGAGTGCAGGTATGTTTTGGAATATGTCGAAGGAATATTTTTCAGATGTGGAGCGGGAAGTTCCGGTCCCTTCGCTGGATTTGGCATGCTATGACTGGAATGCAGGTGGTGTTACCCAGCAGAAAAAGGAATATGTTTCGGAAGATAGGGGAAAAGGATGTTGCAACTTGTTGAATAAGCTGCACCGTATATGTGGCATGATGATCGGACAGGCAGGAGTTGCTGAGAATGAGTGTTATATACGTTTATTGTCGGAGCGTTATCGGGACGGTTTTTATATTTACTTTTTTAGTAAACTAATCATATAGTTTTTTGTTGTGTAATTTGTCCTTTGTTATATTCTGGCATAGTCTGTTCGGCGTGTTGCCATGACATAGGAGAGGTTTTTATATTTTTGTCGTATAGGGTATTTCTTGTTAGGTTGAATACTCATAATGATATGTGACAGCATTGTTTTATATATTACTTATTGTTGAATTATGGCGGAAAAGATCGGGTATGTGACACAGGTGATCGGTCCTGTTGTAGACGTTATTTTTGAAAGCGACGGCGGGGGATTGCCTCCTATTTATGAGGCGCTTGAGATCAAGAGAGACAATGGTGAAAAATTAGTTGTAGAAGTGGAACAACATATTGGTGAAAACACGGTAAGATGTGTTGCTATGGACACGACCGACGGTTTACATCGCGGAATGAAAGCGCTGGATTTGGGGCGGACATTGACAATGCCTGCCGGGGGACAGATCAAAGGACGTTTGTTAAATGTGATCGGTGATACGATCGACCGGCTGAAACCGTTGGATTATACAAATGTGCAATCGATTCATCGCGAGCCGCCGAAATTCGAGGATCTGACGACAACCGAGGAGATGCTGTTTACCGGAATCAAGGTGATCGATTTACTCGAGCCTTATTCGAAAGGAGGTAAGATCGGACTTTTCGGGGGAGCCGGAGTTGGAAAAACCGTATTGATTATGGAGTTGATCAATAATATTGCCAAAGGGCACAATGGTTATTCCGTTTTTGCCGGAGTAGGAGAACGTACCCGTGAAGGAAACGATTTGTTGCGCGAGATGATTGAGTCGGGAGTAATTCATTACGGCGAAAAGTTTAAAAACGAAATGGAAGAGGGAAAGTGGGATGTGGATGGTGTGGATATGGAGGAGGTAGGCCGATCACAGGCTACTTTGGTGTTCGGACAGATGAATGAACCTCCCGGAGCCCGTTTACGGGTGGCCTTGTCCGGATTGACGGTGGCGGAGATGTTCCGCGATTCCAATGAAGGAGGAAAAGAGATACTATTCTTTATTGATAACATATTCCGTTTCACCCAGGCAGGTTCGGAAGTATCCGCCTTGTTGGGACGCATGCCTTCGGCAGTTGGTTATCAACCGACATTGGCTTCTGAGATGGGAAAATTGCAAGAGCGTATTGCTTCGACGAAATATGGTTCGATCACTTCGGTGCAGGCGATTTATGTGCCTGCCGACGACTTGACCGACCCGGCTCCGGCTACGACTTTTAATTTTCTGGATGCAACGACCGTGTTAAGCCGTAAAATTACCGAGTTGGGTATTTATCCTGCGGTTGATCCACTGGAGTCTTCTTCCCGGATCCTGGATCCGAATATTGTGGGGGAAGAGCATTATAATACCGCTCAGCAGGTGGTTGAATTGTTGCAGCACTATAATGAATTACAGGATATTATCGCTATTTTGGGTGTGGATGAGCTTTCCGATAGTGATAAACTGGTGGTGAGCAGGGCCCGCCGGGCACAGCGTTTCTTCTCGCAGCCTTTTCATGTGGCCGAACAATATACCGGTATCCCGGGGGTCATGGTGCCTTTAGCCGAGACAATCCGCGGCTTCAAGATGATTTTGAGCGGTGAAATGGATAAATACCCGGAACAGGCGTTTATGAATACCGGCACCATCGACGAAGTAATCAGGAAAGGAGAAGAGATGATGGCAAAAGCCGGCGTAAAGAGTTAAGAGTAGAAAATAGGAAAGAGATTGTAAGGCATGAGATTAGAGATTATATCTTCTGAAAAGACGCTTTTTAAAGGGGATGTTCAAATGGTGACACTGCCGGGTTCACTTGGTACATTTACCGTACTGGAAAACCATGCGCCGCTGATTTCGACGTTAACCAAGGGTAATATTATATATCGTACCGGGAATGCGGAGAAGCGGATTTCCATTATGTCGGGAGTTGTAGAGGTGCTTGATAACCGGGTTGTGATTTGTATCAAATAGTGGAAAACAATAAATCGGAGACCGGAAAATGTAGGAATCGGGATTGTGTTGGAGTTTTTCCGGACGATCTGATAGGTTTGAGTTTATAGATATGCAAAGGAGAGTGATATATTTTTGGGTAATCGTATCGAGCCTGTTTCTTTCAAAGGCTGTAATGGCCGAAGGTGAAGAAAAGGAGTCGTTCAGCCCGAAAGACATGATATTCGAGCATCTAGGAGATGAATATGGCTGGCATGTATGGGGAACGAGCATACCCTCACCGGTCATCGTACGCGATCACAAAGGGGCATGGCATCTCTTTAGTTCGGAACGGCTGGAGCATGGAGGGAACCATGAAGGTTTTTATATTGCCTCCACCGGAACCAATGAGGGTAAAATCGAGGGGGTTGATGGAGCGGGGAATACTTACCGCCCGGTAGATTTTTCGATCACAAAAAATGTGATGGCCGTTATTATCAGTTCGCTTATGATGTGCATCGCCATATTTCCGTTGGTGCGATGGTATAAAAAGAATCGTTTCAAAGCTCCGCGCCGGGGATTGGGGATGATGGAAATGGTGATTCAAATGCTATACAAGGAGGTGATCGTAGCTACATTGGGCAAAGATGCCAAGCGTTACGCCCCTTATTTGCTGACACTGTTTTTCTTTATCCTTTTTTCTAATTTGTTGGGGCTGATTGTTGTTTTTCCGGGTGGAGCGAACGTAATGGGAAATATTTCGGTTACGATGGCTCTGGCGCTTTGCACTTTTGTTGTGGTGAATGTTTCGGGTACGAAGGAGTATTGGCATGAGGTTTTCTGGCCTGACGTTCCATTGTGGCTTAAGGTGCCGATACCGATTATGCCGGTGATTGAAGTGTTTGGTGTGTTGACCAAACCGGTGGCATTGATGATCCGTCTCTTTGCAAATATTTTCGGAGGGCACCTGATCACGCTGGTGTTGATTACATTGATCTTTATCCTGGGCGCTATGGGAGAGGTCGTTATGGGTGCTTCTACATTATTTTCGGTTGTATTTGCTGTTTTTATGAATTTGATAGATTTGTTGATATGCTTCATTCAGGCTTATGTCTTTATGATGCTTTCAACTATATTTATAGGATTGGCTAGAGTAAAAAAATAAAACTTAAATTTTATACGTTATGTTAAGCATGATTTTATTACAAGCAGCGGCCAGCTTAGGTCTGGCAAAAGTAGGTGCTGCCATTGGGGCAGGGTTAGTGGCTATCGGAGCTGGAATAGGAATCGGTAAGATCGGTTCGAATGCAATGGATGCAATTGCCCGCCAACCGGAAGCGACCAATGAAATCAGGACAAATATGATTGTTGTGGCCGCTTTGATTGAGGGAGTAGCCCTGATCGCTATTATTGTTTGTCTGTTGATCGTATTCTTATAATAAATTAAATTATGGCACTATTTAAACCGGAATTCGGGTTAGTGTTTTGGATGCTGGTTGTCTTTCTGATTATTTTGCTCGTCCTCGCAAAATATGCGTGGCCTTTTATTATCAAGAGCATGGAAGAACGCGCGGCATTCATCGACAACGGTGTGAAATATACCGAAGAAGCTATCCGTCGACTGGAAGAGGCCAAGGAAAGTGCCCGTGTATTGTTGGCGGATGCTCACCGGAAACAACTGGAAACTTTACAGGAGACGGAGCATTTAAAAGTAGGGATGATTGACGATGCCAAAAAGGCCGCGGCTCTTGAAGCGAAAAAAGTGATCGAAGCAGCACAACTCTCTATTGAACAGTCGAAACGGGAAGCAGAGATGCAAATGCGTAAGCAGGTGAGTAAGCTTTCGTTGGATATTGCGGAGAAACTCCTGCGGAAAGATCTGTCCAGTGACGCTTCCCAGGCAGAGATGATCAATACGCTGTTGGACGAAGTTGAAAAGAAGTAAGAATGTGAAAATTCCGGTTTTGGATTTCAGGCTTAATGAGTTGAAAAATAAGGGTTGAAAAAGAATCCGAGATTTATTATTGTGCCTTGCACCCTTTACCTTGATTAATTGATTGTATGAATGAAGGATTAATAGCGCGACGGTATGCGACGGCTATGCTGAAATTCGCACAGGAACGGAATGCTGCGGCTATTGTATACAGAAAGATGAAGTTGTTGGAACAAAACTACATCACTCATCCGGATTTGCACAAAGCGTTGCTGAGCCCCGTTTTGTCTGCTAAAGATAAGGAGTTGTTGCTTTCGACGGCAGTCAATATTAAGCCTGACGGGGCATACATCGGAGGGATCCGTTTACTTATCCGGAATCACCGGGAGATGTATGCCAGACCAATCTGCCTGATGTACCAGAAGCTTTACCGGGAGGCGTATCATATTGATGAAGTACGGATTACGACGGCAACAGAGGTGAATAAGGAGGTGATTGCCCGAATCAGGAAGGTGGCGGAGACGAGAAGTTCAAATAGAATGGAGGTGATGCATGTTATAGATCCCTCTATTATCGGCGGTTTTATATTGAAAATAAACTCTGTCGAGATGGATGCTTCGATCCGTAAAGAGTTGAAGGAATTGCGCATGCAGTTCGACGAAAATGCTATGTATGAGTAGATTGTGGCATTGATAAATAGTGATCCGGATAACCGGTTAGGTATATAGAGTTTGCCCCGCACGATAAGATTAAGATTGCAATGAAAAGTCAGGAGACTTAAAACTAAATTGTTATGATAAAACCAAGTGAAATATCGGATATATTAAAATCCCAATTGGAAGAGGTGAATATGAAGGCCGCTTTTGAGGAGGTCGGCACGGTACTTGAAGTAGGGGATGGAGTGGCCAATATATTTGGGCTAGATCAGGTTCGCGCCAGTGAGTTGATTGAGTTTGAGAATGGAGTTCGTGGGGTGGCAATGAATCTGGAAGAGGATCATGTGGGAGTCGTTTTATTGAATGCCGCCGACCGGGTGAAAGAGAATATGACGGTAAAGCGTACGGGACGTATAGCTTCTATCAACGTTGGGGAAGGAATGTTGGGTCGTGTGATTAACACCTTGGGCGAGCCGATAGACGGAGCAGGCCCCATACAGGGAGATCTGGTTTCGTTGCCTTTGGAGCGGAAGGCTCCGGGGGTGATCTATCGCCAGCCGGTGAAAGAACCGTTACAGACAGGTATTAAAGCAATTGACTCAATGGTACCTATCGGACGCGGACAGCGGGAGTTGATTATCGGCGACCGGCAAACCGGTAAGACGGCCATTGCCATTGACACGATTCTGAACCAACGGAAAAATTTCCTGGACGGTAACCCGGTATATTGTATTTATGTAGCGGTAGGCCAGAAGGCTTCTTCTGTGGCGGCGTTGGTAAATATATTGCGTGAAAAGGGAGCTTTGGAGTATACGGTTATTTTGGCTGCCAATGCGTCCGATTCGGCAGCGATGCGCTATTATGCTCCTTTTGCCGGAGCTACGATCGGAGAGTTTTTCAGGGATAGCGGCCGGCACGCATTGGTGGTATACGACGACCTGTCGAAACAGGCAGTGGCGTATCGCGAGATTTCATTGATTTTGCGTCGTCCTTCCGGTCGTGAAGCTTATCCTGGTGATATCTTCTACCTGCACTCCCGTTTGCTGGAGAGAGCGGCCCGTATTATATCCAATGATGCGGTAGCAGCAACGATGAATGATTTGCCTGAGGCTCTGAAATCGATGATTAAAGGGGGCGGATCGTTGACGGCTTTGCCGATTATCGAGACGCAGGCGGGCGACGTTTCGGCTTATATCCCGACCAATGTGATCTCTATTACCGATGGACAGATATTCCTGGAGACATCGCTGTTTAATGAGGGGGTACGTCCGGCTATTAACGTTGGAGTATCGGTGTCCCGCGTGGGAGGAAACGCCCAGCTTAAAGCGATGAAGAAAATCGCCGGAACATTGAAAATCGATCAGGCTCAGTTCAGGGAGCTGGAGTCGTTCTCCAAGTTTGGAGGTGATCTGGATCCGGTGACCAAAATGGTGATCGATAAAGGACAGAAAAATGTACAGATATTAATACAACCACAATATTCGCCAATGCCTGTAGAGGAGGAGATTGCCGTGATTTACTGCGGTACGAAAGGATTATTACAGCAGGTGCCGGTGAAAAAAGTGGGTGAGTTTGAGAAATATTTTCTGGAAATACTGAGATCCCGCTACCGGCATGAGATATTGGACGAGTTGCTTGCCGGCCGGTTGGATGATAAGGTAGCAACATTGTTAGAAGAAGTAGCGGCTGACGTTGCCGATAAATTTACCGTCGGTGAGAAAGTTTCCCAGAAAGTTGAGCAAAAATCTTAATAGATAGTCGTTATGGCATCCATGCGTGAATTAAAGGGAAGGATTAAATCCGTACATTCTTCTCAGAAGATTACCGGGGCAATGAAGATGATTTCGTCGGCCAGGCTGAGAAAAGCCGAGGCGGCTTTGTTTCAGTCGTTGCCCTACCGGAAGCAATTGCAGCATCTGTATGCCCACATGATGACGACGGATTGCAAGTACGGGTCGGTGTTGAGTCAGGCACGGCCGGTGCGGCAGGTGGCAGTCGTGATTTTTGCTTCGGATGACGGACTTTGCGGCGCTTACAATATCACGTTATATAAGAAGTTATTGGAGACGCTCCATGCATATTGGCAGGAAGGAGCCAAGTCGATATCGGTTTATCCGATCGGGAAAAAAATTATGAACGAAGTGAATAAACTGTCCGATGTCCGGATGGTTGACACGTCTCATCTATTTTCTCCGAAAGAGGCTTCACAAACGGCTGCCGGATTATCTGACGAACTGATACGTAAGTTTATTACCGAAGAGGTTGATCGGGTGGATATTATTTATGCCCATTATAAGAGTGTCAGTGTTCAGACTCTTGTGCAACGGCAATTCTTGCCGTTGTTAAAGCCGGAGGTAGCTGCCGAAGATACCGGAACAGCCAGATGGTATATATATGAACCCGATTGCCAGACAATCTTTGATACACTCTATCCGTTGATGTTGAATGCGATCATGTATGAAGGATTGCTTGAAAACCAGGCTTCGGAACAGGCTGCCCGTATTATAGCCATGCAGATGGCCAATGACAATGCCAAAGAGCTTCTGGATGACCTGCAACTCGAATATAATAAACTGCGTCAGCAGGGAATTACTTCCGAATTGCTTGATATAGCGGGAGGTACAGTGAAATAAGAATTGGGAATGAACTTTTTTTTATCGTTCCTGATTTTTTATATCCCACTCTTTAATATCCTATTGTAAAGCGTTCCATGTGGTGTTGAGGTGCTTCTGCTTCATTGATCATTGCAACGGCATAATCTTCCACGGAGATGTGGCTTTCTCCTTTTTCATTTACGATCAGGTTGTCTTTACCCAATCTATAGGTTTCGGTACGTTCACCGGGCGCAATGGTTCCCGCCGGGCTGAAAAAGACCCAGTCTATCTCTTTTTCAGCCTGTAGAAGATCAGTATAGACCTTAGCCAATGCTTTTACCGCCGGCAAAAAGTTTTCGGGTATCGCTCCGGTATCCATCAGTTTAATACCTGGCGCTACCAGTAGACTTCCTGCTCCTCCTACGATCAGTAATCTTTTTACACCGGCTTTTTTCACTCCGTTGATGATTGCTGAGTATCCTTTTAAGGTGTCGTCATGAATATTCGGATTCATCCACCCCGGATTGTAAGCACTGATGACTATGTCTGCGCCGCATACAAAGCCGGCAGTTCTGTTTTCGTCGGTGACATCTCCTTTGACAACCTGGAGAGCATTATGTTGAAAGGCTATTTTTTCCGGATTTCGTACAATAGCTTTTACCTGATGTCCTCTTGAAAGAGCCTCTTTAAGGAGGACGGATCCGATAAATCCGCTGGCGCCGATAATGACAATGTGTTTCATATATAGATTATTTTTAAACTAACAATCGGTTTCTTGCTTTTTACCTATCCTTTGAAGTACAACTCCGATTTCTGCCATTGCCCATCTCAGAAGTAATGGTTTGGAAATCTCCCACATAGCAGGTAGTAATCCGTTTCCGGAGGATTTCAGAAAATCTCCCAGTTTTCCCAGTTTCGACTTTGAAGGAGGACATTCGGAGGTTACTCCGGACGGTACTGAAAAAAGTTCGATGATCCCGGATGCAACCAGTTGACCGGGGTTTTGCTGAATATAATTAAAATGACTGTTCAACTTCTGCTTTTGCATATGACACTCCCGTTCCGTCCGGTGTCGTTCACTCGTCCATATCTCCAAAGGAGTCCGTGATTTTTTGCTCCTCTTCTTCGTCATATAATTCGTTTTTTGTCATAAGTGCTTCAAGAATAGTATTTATGATTTTGTGTTGTATCCAGTTTCTGCTAAGAATAATTATAACAAATAGAACCAGGTATAATCCCGCCACTATGCTAAATCCGAGGGATAGACTTCCCAATTGCTCACCAAGAAAGAAGCCGAGTGCAAGGAATAGGAATAGTATAAAGAAAAAAGCGAGTAATATCAGTATCAAACCATGTGAAAGAACTGCTATTAACCTGGCAATTCTTTCACCGGTTTTTAACTTGAATAGTTTCAGTTTCAACTCTAAATAGGTTGAAACGTCATCTTTCAACTGGTTAAAGAGTTGTCCGGCGCTTTTTTTCATTTTTAGCTTGAGTATTCTCAGGTGGCGGCGTACCTCGCATTTTTTCTTTAAAATGCCCGGCTTTTTCCGCTACTTTTTCTGCAACATGTTCTGTCTTTTCGGCCATACCGGCAGCAGTTTCTTCAGCCTTTACCTTTGCTTTTGCAGCCATCGTTTTGATATTTTCCTTCACCTCGTCCATCGATTGGTGTAAATCTTCCACCAGTTTTTCTTTTTTCTCGCTAGTCATCAGATAGGCTATGGCCGCTCCAACGATGGCTCCTATGCCTAATCCGATCAAGAGTTTCGCGTTCTCACTTTTCATCTCTATATTATTAAATCTGCAATTAAATATCTGTATATTTTTTCCCTACATACTATAAGACAACGTATCAATATTGCAAAAAGTTGTCTTTTTAGTGTTATTTCAAGTGAAATCAAACCCTTAAAATGAAATTTAACGGCGTTCTAAAAATTGCCGGTATTGGAATTGTTTGCCACTCTGAACTGGCAATTTTCTGTTAATCTGAGTACTGGCGTTATTTTTAGCGTAGATTTCAGAACGGACAATTACTATAACGAATAGATGAGTAACTTTCGAGTGTCGCTTTCCGTAATGAATAGCATGTTGATTTTTTGCTTGTTTGGTCAAAACAAGCAAAATGCTTACAACCTTTACTTCCGAATCCGGAATGACAATGAACCTGAATGGAACTTTACTGCGGGTTGTAAGCGGACTTTCGGTAACTGTTTCCGGTATCCCCGGATATATAGAATCGGTCACTTTGGTGGCTGAAAGGATGGTGAAAGCGATCCGTTCCGATATTAACGGTATATTGGAAGGTATATGCTGATAAGCGGAATTCCATCGTCGGTCCTTATACCGATTAAAAATATAGCTGTTTCGGTACCTGTTAATTTACCTCTACAGAGTGTTGATAACTTGGACCCGGTTGTTTATTAAAAACGTATAATAGAGAACGAATAATGAAGAATAAATTGACATGTATATTATTGCTATTCTCGTCAGTCGCTTTTGCTCAGAAGGTGGCGGTAACGACTAATGCGGCTTATTGGGCAACGGCTACCCTTAACCTGGGAGCAGAGGTTGCCATTGCTCCCAGAATGACAATAGACCTGATAGGAACTTATAACCCTTTTACATTTAGCGATAATAAGAAAATCATGCATTGGGGCATACAGCCGGAATGGCGTTATTGGACCTGCCAAAAATTTTATGGTCATTTTGTAGGAGTACATGCTCATTATGCACGGTATAACAGCGGACTCGAAACCTATCGTTATGATGGATGGCTGGTTGGCGGGGGAGTTTCTTACGGATATCAATGGGTACTTGGACGGCGCTGGAATCTGGAAGTAGAACTTGGAGTTGGATATGCTTATATGAATTACGATAAGTATTATCGTACGGCATGCGGTAAGTTTGTCGGTTCGGATCAACGGAATTATTTCGGCCCGACAAAAGTGAGCATTAGCTTCCTTTATTTTTTATGGTAAAAACAAAATAAAAACAAGAGATGAAAAGCGAACTGACGATAAAAACAGGATTAAAGTCTAAGATCAATATGGTTCTGACTAAAAAGTCCCTACTTTCTGCTTTCTGCTTCCTGTTCCTATGGATACTCATACTGCAGGCCTGTATCGGAGTGAAACACGTAGAGAAAAAACCACCGTTATCCGTTTGTCCTGAAAAGATGGTATTAATGGTTAGTAAGCAAGCCAATCCTAAAACTATAGATGTAAATTATGCTTTAGAGGTACCGAAAAATTACATCCCACCTTGCGGGCGGTTAATCCATACGCCCCGGCTGGTTACTCAGGACAGTGTGTATATGTTAACTCCGGTAGTGATCTCCGGAAAGACCTATAACAAAATAGAGCAACGGAAATCTTTTTTTGAGGGAGTAAAACCCGACTATTCCGAAGCAAAGCATATCACAATGCAGAATCGCGATATAAAGGTAAATATAAACGAGCAGATACTTTTCCGGCCTTGGATGGCTTCGGCCGATTTGATTGTTACGAATATATTGCAGGGCTGCGACCGTGAAACGGAACTTTCCGGGAAGACGCTTGCCGATAGCGTGATCTGTGTGGCGCCGATAGCTGATTGTCCGACCATAAGGTATGTTCAACATGACGTAACAAAAAAGAAAGAGGGATTCGCCCATTTCTACTATCCGATCGGCCGCTATCAAGTTGATCCGGCATTGTATGAAAACCAGGCCCGTTTGGATAGCATGACCAACCTTATCCAAAGTGTGCTGAACGATACGTTGGCTCGTGTGAAGAAAATTGTAATTACCGGAGTATCTTCGCCTGACGGATCTTATCTGAATAATGAGAGATTGGCAAAAGAGCGGGCGAGCTCTGTCAGAAAATATTTAGTAGGCCGTTTTCAGTTGTCTGACAGTTTGATTAAAGTGGATTATATTGCAGAAGACTGGGAAGGATTGAGGAAACTGGTAGATGAGTCGACGACAATAACCGACAAATCCAAGATATTCGATATCATTGACCGGATCCCTGATCTCGATAAACGGGAGGCAGCGCTTCGCCAATTGCCCCAGTACATTTATATTAAACAAAATATTCTTCCCCAGTTGCGGAGGGTAGTTTATGAGATAGAGTATTGCGCTACCGAATTTTTGGAAGAGAGAGTAATTGAATAAAACGGAACAGAACAAGGCCTTTGGTATCAATACCGGAACCGGATGACGACAATCTCCGATTTTGTACCGATCCGGTATTCCGGTCCCCAAATGCCGAGACCAGACGATACATAGTAGTGTGTACTGCTTCTTTTCTTATATCCGTAGCCTAATTCGAACATTCGCTTGACGATCAGGTTACCGGGCCAGAATTGTCCGTTATGGGTGTGCCCCGAAAGTTGCAGGTCGATATTGTTTTCTTCGGCCTCCGTGAGATTATGAGGCTGGTGGTCCAATAAGATCAAAGGCAATGTTTTATCCGTATTCCGGACCAGTTCGGCCAATGTCTTCCTGTGCCGGTCGGTTCTGTCCTGCCGGCCTATCAGATAGAAACTGCTATCAATCAATATACAGGAATCGATCAATAGGTTAATGCCTGAGTTACGGAGATAGTCATAAATCGCTTGCGGTTCGCCACCGTAGAACTCGTGATTCCCCGAAACGGCGTAGACGCCCAGCGGTGCACGGATGGCGGACAATTCTTCATTCATGTGTGCTTCTTTCAGTGGTTCGACTTTGCGGTCGGAAATATCGCCGGCTAGCATTACTATATCGGGTCGCTGCGCATTGATCAGCGAAACATATTGTTGTAACCGTTTTTTTCCGATGGTTTTGCTTAGATGCATATCGCTGGCCATAACAATCTTCATTTCCTTATTTTGTAGAGGTTTGTCGACAGTGATTTCCAGCGTGGTAATAGAAGGGTGGCTGAAGCGATAATATCCTATGACAAGCAAAAGGAAAATAAATACAGTACCTCCCAGAGTCGCCCATATCCTGACAACATGCATTCCGGTGGGGAGGAAATGAAACAGGTAATTGCCGATACGTAAGATGTCGATGATTAAAAGAAGGAATACCAGGTAGATCATCGTTATCATCCAGGTGTATCCAATGAATGCCAGCATCTGTGCGGAGAATTCGGGGAGAGAGTCTCCCCAGAACAGGGCTGCAAATATCGATAATGCAAATACCGGAATTGAGATGCCATAAATAAGCCGGATCCAAAATGAGGCCGGTAAAATCTGCCATCCTCTGATGAATACATATATGTTTAAGAGGGTATATATAGCTATAATCAGGAAAAAACCGAATCTCATATATAAACTAGTTGAAAGTTGAATTTTCTTAGGAATGAGTGCAGCGTCAAGTATGCTTAAATATTGCCGAATGACGACAGAAAATCAAGACAGCTAAGCTGTATTAAAGTTAAAAGTTGAGAATGAATTCATTAGGAGCATCTGGATTCTCATTTTAGGGTTTATTTTTTGTAATGAGTAGCAAAGATAGGAGATAAATCGGGGATTAAAAATGTTCCGGATGCTCTTTCGGTTAAAATGAAATAAATCGGATTTTAATCCTTATTTTTGCCAGAGCTAAATAAGGATGTATTATGAGAAAATGGATAGCAATTGTGTTGATTATTATTGTGTTGGTTACGGCTGGAGTGTATTTTCTGGTGTTTCATAAGTCGGACCGGTATACGGTTGTTCAGGGAATACCGGAAGATGCTGTTTTTGTTGTGGAGACAGCATCGTTTAACGGGATACATGAGCATTTGCGCCGTAATAAGGTATGGGCTTCCCTGAAAACATATCCTTATTTTGAAGAATATCATGCAAATATGGCTTACGTCGATTCGTTGTGCGATGCCTATCCGGCCATAAAGCGGTTGGTAATTGACCGGCCGTTTGCTATCTCTTGTCATATGCTATCTTCGACAACGTACGATTTCCTTTATGTTTGCGATTTGGGGAAGTTAAATGTGATCAGGGTTTTTGAAAGCGCTTTGGGCAAACTGATCGAGGACGATCATATAAGGATACGTCGGAAAGGCGAGATCACAGAGTTGGTTCATGATGATATAAAAATATATTATGCAATCAAGGCAAATCTATTGTGTATTTCTCTTACCGAATCGCTTGTAAAGCGTTCGCTCGATGCAGTTGTACAGGCTCCTAAAGTCGAACGTAATATCTCCAGAGGAGATCTTACAATCGACTTCGACCACCGGAAAGTTGGGAAATGGATAAACGGCATATTGGCAACACCATCGTCAGGCGGCGACACATCGATGTTTGACAAAACTTCGTTATTGTTGAAGGTGAGTGATAAAGGGTTACATTGCACCGGAGAGACGACTCTCAACCGGGAACGATTTTCATTACTGAGTGCATTGAATCTAATGAACGGAGGGAATTCGACTGTAAAGAATATAGCCGGCGATAATATAGCCGGCTATGTCTCTATCTGTTTTGATTCTTTCACGGAGTTGGAAAATATACTTATGGAGAACTATAAACTCCATGATTTGAAGACTTATCAACAGTATGAACAGAATTTGAACAAGATTAATAAGTATCTGGGATTGGATGTGATGAAATCCTTTACTTCCTGGATCGGAAATGAGATTGCTATATTGAAGCCTGCTGTGGATCGAGAGAAGGGCGTGGATCATGTTGTTTTTGCCATCCGTAGTAAAGATGTCTTAGAGGCTAAGGATCAGATGAGGTATCTTACGGAACAGATTGAACGGAAGACACCCGTTCGTTTTAAGGTGATAGAGTATAACGGGCATACTATTAATTTTCTTAGTTTAAAGGGATTCTTCAACCTGTTTTTAGGTTCGATGTTTAATAAATTGGAACGTCCTTATTACACATTTATTGAGGATTATGTTGTTTTCAGTAATTCTCCAGCAACACTAGCAGACATGATTAAAACCTATTCTTTGGGTAATACGTTGGTTAACAACGAGAAATATAATCAGTTAATGGGACAGTTGGGTAGCCGGAATAGTGTGTACGGTTATGTCAATACGCATAATATGTATCATTATATGGACGAGTTGCTTGTTTCTGATAAACGGGTTGAGCTTGCTAAAAATAAAGGTGCTTTTTTGAGTTTTGAGACAATCGGGTTTGCTTTGGTTAATTCCGGTAGTATGTTTGAAACACAGATCATCGCCGATTATGACGTGAATGCTCCTGAGGAGTATGAGATTAAAACATTGAACAGGGAACTGGAAGATTTGGCGGATGAGATTGAGTCGGGTTACTATTTGCCGGTGATCCCCGATAGCATTGCAATAAGTACGAAAGGAAGCTATGCTTATCAGACGGACCGCCTCTTCTATTCAGGTATGTTAAGTAATGGCGATTTGATCGGTATCTGGGAAATCCGCGATAAGCAGGGAAGATTGCTTGGACAATATAGTTACAGGGAGAACAGGCCTGACGGGGAGACTCGTTTTTTCCATGAGAATGGAACCGTTATGGCTCAGATTTCTTATGATAAAGGAGAGGTCAGTAGTTATAAAGAATATTTCCCGGACGGAACATTGAAAATGGAAATGGAATATAACAAAGGCTTACGGCATGGAGATGTTCGCTTTTACTATTCCACCGGGCATCTGTTCGGAGAGGGGAAGTACCGGAAGGGTAGACGGTCCGGTATCTGGAAATACTACAAGGTAACCGGGGAGGTAGATAAAAAAAATAAGTTTTAATAAAGAGTGAATAAAGAAGATGGAAGGTGATCTTGGAATTCTGACCACCTGTCTTAGAGTGTCTGATTTTTAGTTCCTGATTTAAATGACGCCACATATATTGGAAACAAAACCGGTAGGCAAACTGCTATTACAATATTCGATTCCTGCTATCATAGGGATGACGGTGGTGTCGCTATACCATATCGTTGACAGCATATTCATCGGGCAAGGGGTCGGCCCGTTGGCCATCTCCGGGCTTGCCATCACGTTTCCGTTGATGAATCTGGTGATGGCTTTGTGTACGCTGGTAGGAGTGGGGGGAGCAACGATCAGTTCGATATATCTGGGACAGAAGGACCAGGACAGGGTCGTCCAGACACTACACCATGTTTTGATACTTTCCGTTATAAGTGGGGTAGGTTTCGGTGCGATAGCACTGTTATTCCTGGATCCTATTCTGCTTCTCTTTGGGGCCAGTGATACGACTTTACCATATGCACGCGAGTTTATGCAAATTATTCTGTTGGGGAATCCATTTTTTTTTGTTTTTCTGGGACTGAACAATGTAATGCGTGCAACCGGCTATCCGAAAAAGGCGATGATATCCTCATTGTTGACGGTCGGAATAAATATAGCATTGGCTCCTGTTTTTATTTTCGGGTTTAAATGGGGAATCCGGGGTGCAGCCATTGCTACTATCATTGCACAGTTTACCGGGATGATATGGGTGCTTGTCCATTTTTTGAATAAGAATAGTCTTGTACGCTTTCAGTCCGGTTTTTTCCGGTTGAATGGAAGTATTGTCAGGCACATTCTGGGTATAGGTATGTCGCCTTTCCTGATCAATGCATGTAGTTGTGTTGTGGTTGTTTTTGTGAATAACAGCTTCAGGAACTATGGGGGTGACCTGACTATCGGCGCTTATGGTATTGTAAACCGGGTATTAATGCTTTTTGTTATGATTGTGCTCGGACTTAATCAGGGTATGCAGCCGATAATCGGTTATAATTACGGTGCCGGACGCTGGGACCGTGTGAAGAGTACCTTCAGATGTGCGGTTATTACCGGAGGGGTGGTTATGACTTTCGGTTTTCTGGTGTGCGAGATCTTTCCACAAACGATTGTTGCGATGTTTACCGATGATGAAGTGTTGAAAGGTTTGGCAAAGAACGGATTGCAAATCACATGCCTGATGTCCGCATTGGTGGGTTGTCAGATTGTAATCTCTAATTTTTTTCAGTCGTTGGGTAAGGCTAGGATTTCGATTTTTCTCTCCCTTTCCCGTCAATTGCTGTTTTTGATCCCTTTGCTTATTTTTCTGCCCCGCCATTTCGGAGTAGATGGAGTGTGGTATAGCATGCCGCTTTCCGATCTGATTGCATTTGTTGTTTCGATTGTTACCTTGAGCTGGTATTTCAATAAGGTTTCGCTACGGGAGACAGCGGAGGCCCGTTTCACTTGCAATGACAATAATTTGCTGGAAACCCCGGGGAGATGACAGAGTGCGGACATGATACACAGGAAAAGTGTTTCCTAGGTGACCCTTATTTAGTTCAGGTATTTCTTTACGATTTCTTTTAATATATGCGGTGTGATCGGTTTGGCAATATATTCGTTGCACCCGGCTTCGAATGCTTTCTCCCGGTCGCTGTCGAAGGCAAGAGCCGTTAGAGCGATGATCGGAATGTCAGGATTTGTTTCCCGGATATGGCGGGTAGCGGTAAAGCCGTCTATCTCTGGCATTTTGAGATCCATCAGGATCATATTCGGTGAAACAGTGTCATATAATCGAATCGTTTCTTTTCCATCATACGCCCGGACAATATCATATTCTTTTTTAAGCATAGTGGATACTAAGATATAGTTACTGTCGGCATCTTCCGCCACCAGTATAATCGGCTTTGGTTTGCCATATAATGACTGGGTGGACTCTTCATTTTCGTCTCCATCTACCGGCAGGTATGGAATAGTAAACCAGAAACGCGAACCGATCTCTTTATCGGAGGTTACGCCGATTTTTCCCTTCATCTGTTCCACAATGCTTTTGCATATCGAAAGCCCTAATCCGGTACCGTTTATGAAACTATTGAGCTTAACAAACCGGTCGAATATTTTATCCGCCTGTTCCTGAGAGATGCCTATGCCGGTATCCCTGACGTAAAATTCTATTTCTTTTCCGAATACGTTATATCCTAGATTAATATTTCCGACTAACGTGAATTTCAATGCATTATTGATGAAGTTGGTAATCACCTGCATCAAACGATTCCGGTCGCTGTATATGCAACAATGCGGGAGTTGGTTTTCAAATCTGATTTTAACTTCGTTTGTCGCTTTCATACTCATCGTGCGGACAATCTCGCTGCACAATAGATTGATATCAACTTTATTATAGATGATTTCAAATGTGCCGGCCTCGATCTTCGATAAGTCCAGAATATCGGAAATCAATTGTAATAATAGTTCGTTATTTTCCTGAATAATCGAGATATATTGTATTTTCTCGTCATAATCTTCCGTATCGATCAGCAGATTAGAGAAACCGACAATCGCATTCAGCGGAGTTCTGATTTCATGACTCATGTTGGCCAGGAAAGCGGATTTCAGTTTGTCTAATGTTTCGGCTTTGTTTTTTGCCTCGATCAGTTTTGTTTCGATCAGTTTTAATTCGGAAATATCGAAATTGACACCGATAATATCGATGATATTATTTTCCGGATCAAACTCTTTGACCGTAACATTGCAGAGAATCCATTTCCAACCTCCTTCGGGTGTTTTTACCCGGATTTCTTCTTTGAGATTTCTCACCTTGCCATGATGTACGGCTTTAAAGAAATCTTTCAATTTATCTACATCATCCGGATGGGCATGTTGGTATACGCCGATGATATCAGATAACGGAGTATCTTCCGACTCTCCCCAGTTGCGGTACCATTGCCAGATGGCAAAGCCTTTTTTAGTCAGCGGGTTCCATTTAAAGTAGCCGATCTTTGCAAATCCGGCGATCACAGAGAAGAAGCTCTCAAAATCTCTTACCTTTGTGCAGGTGGATGAGGTCTCCGTATTGTCAACAATGATTACCAGATAATTTTTCAGTTCATTGTTCGAATCGAATAATGGATTGATTTTAATTACTAAATCCTTGGGCTCTTTGTTTTCCAGTAGGCGGTCGGAAGAGTCGCTCGGATCGTGTTTGATAATGAAATCAACACATTTACGATCCTTGATCAGCTCTATTACATGTGCCGGAATGCTGGGATGTTCAAAAAGATTGAACGGCTTACATTTTTTGTTCAGCTCCCCGGATATCTCAATGTCCTTGTCGTTTATATCGCAGAGGTTCCCGTTTTTATCATATACCTCAATACCTACCGGTATATTTTTGTAAATATTTTGTAATATCTTTTCGCTCTCATCCAGCGACTGGTGCATTTGAATCGATTCCGAGATATCGGTGAATAGACAGATGATTTCCTCCTTCTCCGGAGAATAGAGCATAAAGTGACAATATGTTCCGGCAAGTTTATCATTATGCTCCTGGTATCTGTTTTCTTCCAGCACCAGGGTCATATATTGCAGCTGTTTTTCGATAAAATCGGGATCTATTCCTGCTTCGTAGGCTGTTTTACCTATAAAATTGCTTGGCGGACGCCCAACGATTTTTTCAAATGCCGGATTGACCTCTTCGAAGCGGTAGTTGACGATCTTTTTTGCATCGTTGCGCAGCATTTTTAACCGTGCATATCCTAACGGCATGTGAAAGTAGAGGTTCCTGAAATATTCCTGTTCCGTACGGGCTTGGTTTTCAGATTTACGCAATTCGATACAGATGCTGATAATATTACCTAATGCGGCAAGCCATTGATAATCATTATCGTTCCATTTCCGGTTCGTATTTATCAGGTCAATCCCCAAATATCCCCAGACACGGTCCCATGTGATCATCGGAACGGCCATGATGGATTTGATATCCTGTTCTTCCAGCATCTGTTTTTCATAAGCAGCCTCGGGAGGGAGCTCATCCAGACTGGATAGGATGATCGGGGAGTAGTTTAAAAGTTGATGGGTCCACCAGCAAGTGTCGACCGTTGATACATTTTGCAATTGCTCCTGCTTCGAAGAGACGCCTTCGGCAGTGACTTCGAACGTGCAACTCTGCAATGTATACTTTTTATCGTATTCAAAAATGTACACCCTGCTTCCGGCAAATTGTTCGCGTACCTCATGCAGAATTTTATGAATGACATTCGAAATATCTTCGGTCTTCAGAAACGAAAGCAAAGACTTGGAGATGCTATTCTGCTGATAAAGCAGATTGTTGACTTGCTGAGACTGAGGACAGGTCAACAACGTCTGTTCCATGATACATTGGATAAAACCCAAAGCGGATGGATATCCTTTGTTGTCTGTTTCTTTTAATCCGAATTTAACCAGTATCCATGTTTCACCGAGCCTGGTCCGAACCGGAAAGTGCTGCTCATAGACCTCTTCCCCCAATCGTATATCAAAATCACGGATGATACGTGCCCGGCAATCCTCCCTGACAAGGTAGAAAAAATCTTTAAATGGTATGATATTCGTTTTGAGATCGAATAAATCGATTATAAAATCGGAGCAAATGAGAACATTTGTGTGAAAATCAGCTCTCCACCATCCGAAACGAGCCATCACAAGCAGCTCTTTCAGCCTACTAAATTCGATTTTACAGTTCTCATTCATAAAAATAACGCACTAGACATAGGTACCTTGCGGCTGCGAAGATAATCAATATTTATTTAGTAATACATTTTTCCGTCGTTATTTTTAAGAAGATTAAGGATATAATGATTAAATAAGCTATTTTAGTCGTTTATGGAAAGTTTTTTAAATATTTCTAAAGAGTAAGTGGGATGTAATATTAGTGTAACAATATATATTATTTTGTTTTATTTTAATCGTCATCTTCTAGAAACGGCTTTCTCAGGTTTCGTTTATCTACGTTCTCCGTTTAAAATATTTTGTATGTTTTGTCAAAACTTATCTGTAAATTTACGTATCATTATAGGATGTCGATAAACCCGGATCTGTAATAATACGATATAATCACTTAAAAGAATAAGTATATGATACGGATGAAATTTTTTATTTGGAGACCTGTCCTTTTTTCGTTTGTGTATATTATGGCAATTTCCTCCCTGTCTGCCCAGTCGACAGTGACAAAAGATTCGAAAGACAGTAAGACGGAAGTGAAGCAATTCAGATTACCGCCGTTGCCATATGCTCAGAATGCTTTGGAACCGGTTATCAGCGATAGTACGATTTATTATCATTATGGTAAACATTTGCATGGATATATTAATAACCTGAATAACCTGATTGTAGGAACTTCTTTTGAAAATATCGATCTCGAAAAGATTGTGAAAGAATCGAGAGGTGCTATTTTTAATAATGCGGCGCAAGTGTGGAATCATCAAATTTATTTCAATACTTTTTCTCCGAAAGCCAAACAAAAACCTACCGGAAACTTGCTGGCAGCATTAGAGAAGCAGTGGGGATCGTTTGATAACTTTAAAAAGGAGTTTTCCGGGGCTGCCAATTCTATTTTTGGTTCCGGTTGGGCATGGCTGGCCAAAGATAAGTCGGGCAAACTTCTGATATTAAAAGAGAGCAATGCCGGAAATCCATTAACCTACGGTTATACAGCCCTTTTAGGAATAGATGTATGGGAACACTCCTATTATCTGGACTACCGGAACAGAAGGGCGGACCATATCGATCAACTTTGGAAAATTATTGACTGGACTGTTGTGGAATCACGCTATAAATAGCAGAAATCCGTGTCCATCTTATTATTTACATTAGTTGGGATACAATTTTCTGGCAAGCATTTCCATTGCCATAAGGATTATGCGCCTTGGTCATTTGGTTGTAGACCGTTTGATCCTTCAGTAATTGATGCACATGTTTCACAATAGCCTGGGGATCGGTACCCAATAGCTTTACCGTTCCTGCCGTGACAGCCTCAGGGCGTTCGGTGGTATTGCGCATAACCAATACAGGTTTTCCCAAAGAGGGAGCCTCTTCCTGTATTCCGCCGCTATCCGTTAATATCAGGCAACAATGTTGCATCAGGTAGATAAACGGCAGATAATCCAAAGGTGCGATCAGATGTATATTTTTTACTTCGGATAATAGCTCATATACTGGTTTCTGTACATTCGGATTAAGGTGAACCGGATAGACAATGTCCATATCAGGATAAGCCAGAGCAATCTCTTTCAATGCCATACAGATATGCCGGAATCCGTCGCCGAAATTCTCCCGCCGGTGGCCGGTGACCAGGATATAAGGGCGGTTGCCTATCACATAGCCGCTCGTTGAGAGGGTCTGTTTTACTTTTTTCTTTATTTCCTGATTAGAGCTGATCATTTCGACCGCCATAAACAGGGCATCGATAACCGTATTGCCTGTTACGAAAATTTTTTCTTCCGGGGTTCCTTCATGCAACAGGTTTTGCCGGGCTTGTTCCGTTGGGGCGAAATAGTAATCACAGAGCCGGTCCGCTACCTGTCGGTTCATCTCTTCCGGCCACGGGGAATCCAGGCAATATGTTCTTAAACCGGCTTCGACATGGCCGATTTTTATATGTTGATAAAAGGCTGCCAGGCCTGCGGCCATTGATGTAGTGGTATCGCCATGGATCAAAACGATATCCGGCGAATACTCTTTTAACACCGGGCGCGTTCCTAACAATACTTTTGAGGTGATATCATACAAATCCTGGTTAGGGGCCATAATATTCAGGTCGTAATTGGGCCGGATGTCAAAAATGGCTAAAACCTGGTCGAGCATCTGCCGATGTTGTCCGGTGACGCATACTTTAACATCAAATATCTCAGGGTATTTCTGAAATTCTTTTACCAGAGGAGCCATTTTAATCGCCTCAGGACGTGTACCGAAAACAAGCAGAATCTTTTTCATGTGTAAAGTAGTTGAAAATGAATTCTAATGAATAATTAAAAGTTGATTTTTTTGCCCCTTGCCCCCTGTTCCCTATCCCTCTTATAATTTCTTTGATCTCTTCGGGCCGGTCTATGATAAAGCGGGCGCCGTTATCTTCCAGTTCGCTCCGGGAACGTAGTCCCCATGTGACGCCAACGGCAATTGTACCGCTGTTTACAGCTGTTTGCATATCTACTCCCGAATCCCCGATATATAGAGTATTTGATTTTTCTACTCCTGTTCTGTCCAGGATTTCATATACGATGGTAGGATCGGGTTTTATCGGTATATGTTCGCGTTGTCCCAGCACTGCTTTAAAAGGAATCCTGCCGAAAAAATGGTCGACCAGTTTTACCGTGCCTTCGTGGTATTTATTCGAAGCTACAGCCAATCCGATGCCGCGCAGATGTAATCCGTCCAATAACTCTGGAATTCCGGGATAAGGACAGGTTAATTCCGTATTGTGCCGGGAATAATAATCAATAAAGTCTTCACATAATCGCAGAATTTGTTCTGTTGTTCGTGCCGTCTCCGGTAATGCCCGTTCGATCAGTTGCAGAGCACCGTTGCCCACAAAGCCGGGATAAAGCGACAAATCATGTTCCGGATACCCGTGCCGGAGAAGGGCGTAGTTTACGCTGGCCGCTAAATCGGCGATGCTGTTTAGCAATGTTCCGTCCAGGTCAAATATCGCGAGCTGTATCATTATGTCGTGAAGTTTTATTGCGAGTGTAACGAATTTTTATGGTTACCCGGCAAGCGGCTTATCCTAAAAGAAAGGCAAAAGTAGTAAAAAGTCTCTATAGTTGCTTTAGAGAAGAGCGTAGTTTTTTGTACATCATATCAAATACCGGTGTGGAGACATGCAAGGCCTTTCCGGTATTTACAACATAGCCGGTCAATGTTTCCAGTTCGGTACGTTTGCCGTTTCTGAAGTCGGAGTGCATTGATGTGGTGGAACCCGGGGGCATAGTCCCATGCTGATCAAATGTTTTTTCGACGATATCATCCGGCAAGACGATTTCTTTTGCATCGGCAATCTTTTTCAGTTCGTGGAGAAGTTGAAAAAAGGGTTCTTTATGGGTTGCAATAACTTGATCCATGTTCAGGTCATAGTAGGACGTGATTGTCGCTCCGGAAGAAATAAGAAAGAATTTCTGCCATATCCGGCTGATGATATCTTCCGGATTGAAAGCCTGAATACCGGCATCGGTTAATAATTTCAGAAGCTCTTGCTGCCTCTTTTTGTCGTCGGTGGGGTGTCCGAAATAGAGTGAACCATCCAGAGAAAATAGAGTGACAATTCCCGGTTTGGTCAGGCGTGTTACAATGTAAGCACAGCCGAACCATATTTTTCGATCCGGAAGCCATTGTTGAATTTTTTCGGTGATATCCACTCCGTTGAGTAATGGAACGATTACCGTACCGGAATCAATTAGAGGGGATAGCTGGGAAATATTTTCCTCCAGGTCATATTCTTTGGTGCAGCAGAACAGGTAATCGACCGGCCCGATGTCTGCCGGTCGGTCGGTTGCAAGTGCCGGATGCGCTATAAATACCCCATTCGGCGCTCTGACCTGTAGCCCGTCTTTCCGGATTACTTCCAGATTGGAACCCCGTGCGATATAATAGATCTTTACCGTTCTTGAATGTTCATAAAAATTTGCCAGCTTACCTCCGTAGTATCCGCCGACGCCCCCGATTCCGGATATGGCTATTCTGATGTTCATGAGTACAGTTTTAGTATCGTAGGCCATGTAGCTGTTGTAATCTGCAGGTGTCGGCTTTTGACCTTACCGTTATGATGCTACTTTATTTCTGCAAATATAATACATTTAATCTCATAAAGATAGGCTTCAGAGCGTGAGAAAAAACAGCGGATTACAAAGAATTCTTAATTTAATTGATTTACTTTGTGTAAAGTTTAAATAAAAAGAGAGATGAGAAGGTTGATGATTATTCTTTTTGTCCTGACCGGGATAGTATTAAAAGCTCAGAATGCTCCTCGGAGTAACCTGTATACCGTTATTTATAACCAATCTTTGGAGCATAGTAATTTCCCTGCGATGATCGGTGCAACGAATGTCGCTTTGGGTAATAACAAAGGGGTACAGATTGGTTTTGGGAATGTGACGTACGGCTGGCAAAGCGGGAGTCAGTTCGGCTTATTGAACTTAGTAGGTGAATATGCTAAAGGAGCCCGGTTTGGCATTATAAACTATGTCGGCGGTGACCTTTCAGGTGTGGCTTTTGGAATTATAAATTATGCAGAGGGTAATCAGCGGGGAGCTTTGTTCGGTATCGTAAACACCCATTTAGGAGACGCGAACGGAATACATTTCGGGGTATTGAATCTGATAGGAAATAGTGCGAAAGCTACCCAATTCGGTGTCATAAACGCAGTATTAAGAGGCATTGACGGAGTTCAGTTTGGCGTGGTAAATCTGGCAAAAGAGGTAAAAGGGACCCAATTTGGTGTCATCAATATTGCCGATACGTATAAACGTGGTATGCCTTTCGGTTTGTTCTCGTTTATCAAGCACGGCGGATATCAGGCCGTAGAATTCAGTACGAATGAATTATTCCCTGTAAACATAGCGCTGAAAACTGGTGTGGAGAAGTTTTACACTTCTTTGATTTGTGCATTGAATCCGGATTTTTCAAGGCCGGTTGCCGTCGGGGTCGGCTTGGGAAGCATTGTACCGATGAACGGTCGTTTTTATTTTAATCCCGAGCTGAATTATATTTCTACCTTTCAAAGTCCGGCTGCTTCGTTTTATTCGATTTATCCCAACTTCGGTTATCGGTTCAATGACCATTTTTCAGTACTTGCGGCTCCCTCCCTGTCATGGCAGAACAGGAGTACCGGGGAACTTAATACACCATTTTATTCACTCTATTCTGCCGGGATCGATCGGCACAACGAGCTTTATATCGGGCTTCGGTTTGCATTACGATATTATTTCAACTGGTAGAATACCTGCTGCCTGTTTGTTCTGATTTGATATAAAAGTGAATAATTCAGAGATTATATGTGGGTGTTTTGTGTCCGATCGGGTGTTTATTTGTGCGGAAATATATTTTGAAATCGGGAAAAATATGATTAGGTTTGTGGGTCACAAAAAAAAAGCATAAATATTGTGTGCAATAGGATAGAATTCTGTATAGGTGAGTGTATTATAGCGATACGTTGAAAGCCGCTCAAAACGGGTAAAGGTGGTGAAGTGCAAAAAGAGGAACTCAGAATCGTTATGGAAAAGTAAATAGCTAGTCTTTTTATATGTCACATCAAATAAAAAATTGTTCGCTTTCCGGGAGAATTTTCGAAGAAACGGGCGTGAATGTCAGTCATTGTTATCAATGCGGAAAATGCTCGGCCGGCTGTTCGATAGCGACGGACATGGATATTACATCAAGCACTTCGATGCGTTTGTTACAATGTGAAGAGGAGGATACTGACAAGGAGCTTCTGCAGTCCGGGGCTATTTGGCTGTGTTTGTCGTGCGAGATGTGTGTTTCGCGCTGTCCGATGCAGGTCGATATACCTAAAGTCATGGATTTCCTGCGGCAGGAATCGCTTCGCAGAAAATACCGGAATAAATCTGCACAAAACATTATCAGATTCCATCGTTCGTTTATGGATATGGTGCGGCAAACCGGACGCTCTTATGAAGTGGGTCTGGTGGTTGATTATAAATTGCGGAGTAAGAAATGGATGCAGGACATATTACTGGTTCCTAAGATGTTGGTCAAGGGAAAGCTGCCTCTGTTTCCCGAGTTTGTCAAAAATAGACAAGCGGTGAAGCGTCTTTTCAAGAAAGCAAAAGTATGAATCAGATGGAAAAAAGAATTGGTTTTTATCCGGGCTGTTCGTTGGAGGGAACTGCCGGAGAATATAATATTTCGGTGATGTCGCTGGCCAAAGTATTCGATATACACTTGGATATGGTGCCCGACTGGAATTGTTGCGGCGCTACGGCAGCGCATAATCTGGACAAGAGATTATCGCTGGCTTTGCCGGCCAGGATATTGGCAAACGCTACCGAAGCAGGAATGCGGGAGATCCTGGTACCTTGTGCGGCTTGTTACAATCGTTTGTCGTGTACATTGCACGAATTGCAACGGGATGTATCGTTGAAACAGGAGATTGAGCAGGCGGTTGGGAAACCCATTACGGACTCTTTGCGGATCATCAATGTGATACAGTTTATACAACAATATATATTGCCCGGATTACCGGAAAAGGTAATCCGTCCGTTCGCTGCCAAAACGGCCAGCTATTATGGTTGTCTGTTGGTTCGTCCGCATGAAGTATTGAATTTTGACCGTGTTGAAGATCCCCAGTCGATGGACGAGGTGATGAAGGCGATCGGTTCTGAAGCCGTGGACTGGCCGTTTAAGACGGAGTGTTGCGGTGCAGGATTGTCTGTTAGCCGGACCGATGTGGTGGCTCGCCTTTCGGGAAAGATTGTTAACGAAGCGGTACAACGCGGGGCAGAGGCAATTATTGTAGCCTGTCCGATGTGTCATGCCAATCTGGATATGAGGCGAAATGCCATTAATAAATATGTCGGCGCCAAGCATGATATACCGGTGCTCTATTTGAGCCAGGCTATCGGTATGGCTATCGGATTGAATGAGAAACAAACGGGAGTGGGACGCCATCTGGTGTCGGTTGATATCCGGAAATGCTGTCCGGTACGGCAATCACTCGAATCTATTAATTAAGGAAGGAATATAATATGGCACGTATAGGAGTTTTTATTTGCCATTGCGGTGAAAATATATCGGCGACGGTTGATTGCGTTAAGGTAGCTGAGAAAGCGTCTAAGATACCCGGAGTTGCTTATGCCACGGATTATAAATATATGTGTTCTGATCCCGGTCAGACAAAAATCAAGGAAGCTATCCGCGATCACCGGCTGACGGGAGTGGTCGTGTCGGCATGTTCGCCGAGGATGCATGAGCCGACGTTCCGGAAAGCCTGTGCTGAGGCGGGCTTGAATCCGTATCTGTGCGAAATGGCCAATATCCGGGAGCACTGTTCGTGGGTACACGATAAAGGGGATAAAACAACCCAGAAGGCTGTCGATCTGGTACGCACGCTGGTTGAGAAAGTGAAGAAAAATCAACCGCTTGAGCCTATCCGTGTGCCTGTGTGCAGGGCTGCCGTTGTGGTCGGAGGTGGTGTCGCCGGTATCCAGACTTCGCTGGATATTGCCAATGCCGGACATCAGGTTATTCTGGTGGAGCGCGATCCTTCGATCGGCGGGCACATGTCGCAATTGTCCGAAACATTTCCGACACTTGACTGTTCGCAATGCATCCTGACGCCCCGCATGGTCGAAGTGGCGCAGCATCCCAATATTACGCTTTATACCTATTCCGAGGTGGAGAGCATGGATGGTTTTATCGGCAATTTCAATGTAAAGATCCGGCGTAAAGCACGGAGTGTGGATGAAAAAACATGTACCGGTTGCGGGGTTTGTACCGGGAAATGCCCGACTAAGGATATTCCCAGCGAGTTTGAACAGGGATTGGCTTACCGTAGGGCTATTTATGTACCGTTTCCGCAAGCCGTTCCGAATAAACCGGTCATCGACCGGGCGCATTGCCATTTTTTTGCTACCGGCAAATGTAAGGTATGCGAGAAAGTATGTCCTACCGGAGCGATCCATTTCGATCAGGAGGACGAAATTGTTAATGTGCAGGCAGGAGCCATCGTATTGGCTACCGGTTTCGAGGTAAAGAAGACCGATTTCTTCCCCGAATACGGATATGGAAAATATAAAGATGTCATCAACGGATTACAGTTCGAGCGCTTGGCGTCGGCATCGGGTCCCACATTGGGCGAAATCCGGAGGCCGTCGGACGGAAAAGTGCCTCAGAAAATTGTTTTTGTCGCATGTGCCGGTTCGCGCGATCCGGTAAAAGGAATTCCGTATTGTTCAAAGATATGTTGTATGTATACCGCTAAACATGCGATGCTTTACAAGCATAAAGTGCATGAAGGGACCCCGTATGTGTTTTATATGGATATCCGGGCGGCAGGCAAGAACTATGACGAGTTTACCCGGCGGGCGATCGAGGAGGACGGAGCAAAATATATCCGCGGCCGGGTTTCCAATATCTATGAAAAAGAGGGCAAATTAGTTGTACGGGGGGCTGATACCCTGCTGGGAGGCAGGCCTGTTGAAATTGAAGCGGATATGGTCGTACTGGCTACTGCCGGGGTTTCCTGCGACGGGGCTGAAGCATTGGCACAAAAACTGCATGTTTCTTACGATGCATATAAATTCTTTGCGGAGGCGCATCCGAAGTTAAAACCGGTTGAAACAAATACCGCCGGAATATATCTGGCAGGAGCATGCCAAGCGCCCAAGGATATTCCCGAAAGCGTGGCGGCAGCTTCCGGAGCGGCAGCTAAAGTGATAGGCCTGTTCTCTAAGAGCGAACTGACACGTGAACCTTTGATCGCTAAAGTGAAACGGACTGTGGCTCCGCCATTCTCCACTTGTATGGGATGTATGATGTGCGCTACCGTTTGTCCGTACCAGGCTATCGGCCAGGAGGAGATCAGGGACCGCAACGGGAATACAGTGAAGGTAATAGCTCAGATTAATCCCGGTTTGTGCCAGGGATGCGGAACATGTACCTCTTTGTGTAAATCGAAGTCCATCGATCTGGAAGGATATTCGAACGCCCAGGTATATGCTGAAGTAGAGGCATTGTTGAATGATTAAGTGATCACTATATATGGAGGATTTTGAACCTAAAATAGTCGCTTTTGTATGTAACTGGTGTACATACGCCGGTGCGGACCTTACCGGGACAAGCCGGATAAAATATTCGCCCAATGTGAAAATTGTCCGTTTTCCATGTACGGGTCGTATCGATTTTATGCTTCTTTTAAAAGCTTTTGCTAATGGAGCCGATGGTATTATCGTATCGGGCTGTCATCCGAACGATTGTCATTATACTTCCGGAAATTTCCATGCCCGGAGGCGCTGGACGGTATTCAGAAGCCTGCTCGATTTCTCGGGAATAGATGTCGACCGGATCAGTTTCACCTGGGTATCGGCTGCCGAAGGAGGCAAGTGGGCGGATGTGGTCAATTCGACCGCTGAAAAGATAAAAAAGCTCGGACCGTATCAGGAGTACCGAGAAATAATGAACGAAACACAAGAAGTATAATCATGGCAAATATACAGGAAACCGGGAGAAGAGTCCTTGAAGAGGGTACATGTGTCGTGATCGGATATGCCGAAGGCACTAACGGTCGTGTCCGGCCGGTCTTTGCACGGACTCCCGACCAGGCCGGTCAATTGATTTATGATGACAGATGCGTGCAGAATCTTGCCGGCTATCTGTACAAAAAAGAGGTGACACGGCTCGGGAAGCCGGTTATTGTGGCGAATATCCCGACATTGCGGAGCATTCTGCGGTTGGCTGTGGAAAATCAGCTTGCTAACGGTTCTTTTTCCGCTTTGGTGGAAGAGACGCCCGGACAGTTTACCGAACTGCGCGAATTGGCGGAGATAGAGCATTTCCTGCAAGGCCGGGAATATAATCAGGCTGATGAGGATAAAAAGCTTTCGGAATGGCTGCGCTCTGCATCGCGTCAGGAGAGATGGAATTTCTGGCAAACGGAATTTGAGAGATGTATTAAATGTTATGCCTGCCGTCAGGCTTGTCCGCTTTGTTATTGTTCGCAATGTACCGTTGAGGAGAACCAGCCGCAGTGGATATCTGTGGCTTCTCACCGTTTGGGAAATACGGAATGGCACATTATGCGGGCAATGCATCTGGCAGGACGTTGTGTTACTTGCGGACAATGCGGTGATGCCTGTCCGATGGATATCCCGATCCATCTACTGACATTCCATGTCGCGGATACCGTGAAGGAGACCTATGGCATACAGGCCGGAACCAGTCTGGAAGAGGGATCGGCCATGAGCACCTATCGTCCGGAAGACCGTGAAAGTTTTATTCGTTAAATCATACCATGATGTTTATATCTGTTAAATTATTACGGAAACAATCTTACCCGGAGTTGGTACGGCGACTTGCGCAAGAGAACCAGGTATATGCTCCCGTAACTAAAAATAATGTCGTTTTATACCGGTCGATACAATCGCCCGAAGAGATCGAAGAGGATTATATTTTACCCCGGTTGTCTCCCAAATCATTCGTTTTCCCGCGGGTAGAACAGCTTTTTTCTTATAAAAAGAGCAAAGGCGATGTAGAGGTCCGGAATATAGATACTGCTCATTTCCCTAGCCGGGTTATTTGGGGTGTACGCCCATGCGATGCCCAGGGAATCGAGCTGCTGTATAAAGTTTTCTCGGACGATCCGAAAGATGAGATATTCGAAGCGCGTATCGAAAAAACAACAGTGATCGGAATGTCTTGCGACAAGACAGATTCTTATTGTTTTTGCCCGAAGGATACTCCGGGGAGTACCGTAGGTAGCGATATTTTACTTACCCGGGTCGAGGATGGCGATTTTCTGGCGGAGATCATTACCGAAAAAGGGAAAAGAGTGAGCGATCGCTACTCCGATTTATTTGAAGATGAACGGGATAATGTAGATAAAAATAAATATCTTGCTGAAGTCCAGAATCAAATCGATAAGGAAAAGTTGTCGAATAAGTTGCCGGCTATGTTCGAGTCGGCAGTGTTTGACGAGCAGGCGTTACGTTGCATCGGTTGCGGTACATGCGCTTATGTTTGTCCTGTATGCAGTTGTTTCGATATTCAGGATGAGTCGAGAGGAAATTGCGGACAACGTCTCCGCTGTTGGGACAGTTGCGGATTCGGGTTGTTTACCCTGCATACCTCCGGGCATAACCCGCGCAATACACAAGGGCAAAGGTGGCGTCAACGCTTGATGCATAAATTTTATTATATACCCGAAAACAGTCAATCAACCGGATGTGTCGGTTGCGGCCGTTGCTCGCGCAGCTGCCCGGTAGATATTAATCTGGTCGAGAATCTTAACGTAATAAATGGAAATGAATAACAATATATATGTTCCTTACCGGATGCGGCTGGCTAAAATAACCGAAGAAGCGCCCGGAGTAAAAACATTCCGCCTGGAGTTCACCCAGCCGGAAGATGCTGATAAATTCTCTTTTCGTACCGGACAGTTTGCCGAATATTCGGTGTTTGGCGAGGGAGAGAGTACTTTTTGTATTGCTTCGCCCCACACGAGAAAAGGGTATGTAGAGTGTACTTTCCGTCAGGCCGGCCGCGTAACGACCGCCTTATCGCGTTTGGAGGAGGGAGATATAGTGGGTTTCCGGGGACCATACGGGAACGTTTTCCCGGTAGAGGAGTGGGAGGGACACAACCTATTGTTTATTGCCGGGGGAATCGCATTGCCTCCCATGCGCAGCGTTATCTGGACATGCCTGGACAACAGGCAGGCGTATAAAAATATTACGATTTTTTACGGGGCAAAAACAGTGGCCGATTTAGTATACAAAAATGAGCTGAAAGAGTGGGAAGAACGATCTGATGTAAATCTTTACCAGACGGTCGATCCGGGAGGAGATCAACCGGGATGGACGGGAAAAGTGGGATTTGTACCTACTGTACTCGGCGAAATAGCCCCTTCGGCGGATAATACCATCGCTATTGTCTGCGGCCCTCCGATTATGATAAAGAATACCTTCCCGGTATTAAAAAAGCTTGGATTCGAAGAGCATAATATATATACGACATTAGAAAACAGGATGAAGTGCGGTTTTGGAAAGTGCGGTCGTTGTAATGTCGGGAAAACCTATGTCTGTAAGGATGGCCCTGTTTTTACTGCAGCACAGTTGTCCGAACTTCCGAATGAGTATTAAGTTTATTCAGAAATTCATTATTCATAAACAATCTCAATTCTGATAATCATGTATAACATCATCAAGCGTTTCTTGCTTATCATAGGTATCCTAGTGGGATCCTGTTTTAGCGTGCTGGCGAGTGAAGCCGATCTGGCCATCCCCGACCTGCATGAAGGTACTTTTCACATTTTTGGCGGAACTATTTCTGCGTGGGATTTTCTTTTTTATGGGGCCCTTATTATTGCTGGCACATTAGGATTCAGCTTATACCTGTTCCAACAGGTAAAGAAGCTGCCTGCCCATGAATCGATGCTGAAGGTGGCGAATATAATTTATGCGACATGTCGTACTTATCTCCTTCAGCAAGGGAAGTTCCTTCTAATGCTTTTTGCGATTATTGCTACCGTACTTAGCGTTTATTTCTTCGGATTGGCCGGCCAGTCGGTGGCTGTGGTAGCGCAAGTACTGTTCTTCTCTGTAATAGGTATGGCGGGTTCGTACGCAGTAGCATGGTACGGAATCAGGGTTAATACTTATGCCAATGCCCGGACGGCTTTTGCTTCCCTGCGGGGACGGCCGCTGGATGTAGTGAACATCCCGTTACGGGCCGGAATGAGCGTCGGTTTGTTCCTGATATCGCTCGAGTTGGTGATGATGGTATTTATTTTGCTGTTTGTTCCGCGTGATATTGTCGGGATCTGCTTCCTCGGATTTGCCATCGGCGAATCGTTGGGCGCAAGTGCTCTGCGTATTGCAGGCGGTATTTTTACCAAAATAGCCGATATCGGTTCCGACCTGATGAAGGTGGTATTTAAGGTGAAAGAGGACGATCCCCGTAACCCGGGTGTGATTGCCGACTGTACCGGTGACAATGCCGGAGATAGCGTAGGACCTACTGCTGACGGCTTTGAAACTTATGGCGTTACGGGAGTGGCCCTGATCACATTTATCACTTTAGCGGTAGGAGATCCCCATATCCAGGCCAAACTTATCGTTTGGATATTCGGAATGCGTTTCCTGATGGACTTCCTTTCGGGGTGCTCGTTTTTTATCAATCAGGCTGTTTCACAGAAATTGTACGGAAAGAAAAAAGAGTTCGATTTCGAGGCACCGCTTATGCGTTTGATATGGATTGCAGCAATACTTTGTATTTCGGCGACCTTTTTTATGAGTCACCTTTTGTTGGGCGATATGCAGGATGTAACCATCTGGTGGAAACTGGCCGTTATTATCAGTTGCGGAACTTTGGCAGCCGTTTTAATTCCGGAATTTACCAAGATATTTACCAGTTCCAAATCCAAGCATGTGCATGAGATCGTAACGGCATCACGCGAAGGCGGTCCTTCATTGAATATCCTGTCGGGGATTGTCGCAGGTAATTTCAGCGCATTCTGGACAGGTTTGCTGATCGTTACTCTGATGACCATTGCCTACTTCACGGCAGGGCTCGGATTGGATACCGTACTCGGGCCTCATGCCTCTATCTTTGCCTTCGGATTGGTTGCTTTCGGATTCCTTTGTATGGGACCGGTGACGATTGCCGTAGACAGCTATGGACCGGTGACCGATAATGCACAGTCTGTATTCGAATTGTCACAGATAGAGCAGGTACCCGGAGTAGCCGAAGCAATAAAGAAAGAGCACGGGTTCGAGCCTGATTTCGAATCGGGAAAACACTATCTGGAAGCCAACGATTCGGCGGGTAATACGTTCAAAGCGACGGCTAAACCGGTGTTGATCGGGACTGCTGTAGTCGGAGCGACCACAATGATCTTTTCTATCATTCTGCTGCTCGAGAAGGCGGGACTGTTGCATTTGTCACTTACCGATGCGCCGGTTATCCTCGGCTTGATTTGCGGTGGCGCCATTATTTTCTGGTTCAGCGGGGCTTCTATGCAGGCTGTTACTACCGGAGCTTACCGTGCGGTAGCATTTATTAAACGTACGTTCAATATAGATAAGAAGGAAGCGGATATTGAGGATTCCAAGTCTGTGGTAAAGATTTGTACCCAATATGCCCAAAAGGGGATGTGGAATATCTTTATTGCATTGATATCTCTTACGCTGGCTTTTGCTTTTATGGAACCAAACTTCTTTGTTTCCTATCTGGTATCCATCGCCGTATTCGGCTTATTCCAGGCGATTTATATGGCCAATGCCGGAGGTAGCTGGGACAATGCTAAGAAAGTAGTCGAAGTCGATCTTCGCGAGAAAAACTCGCCGTTGCATGAAGCCGCTGTGGTTGGCGATACGGTTGGCGATCCTTTCAAAGATACATCATCTGTATCATTGAACCCGATCATCAAATTCTCAACACTGTTCGGACTTCTGGCTACCGAAATCTGTATCGAAATGAGAGCCGATCCGGCAACCGATTATTCGATATATATCGCGATCCCGTTCCTGATCATCGGATTACTATTTGTTTGGCGTTCCTTCTATAAGATGAGAATTCCGCTCAAATAATCAAAAACGTTATCGAAAAATCCTGCTTTCGGGCAGAAGAAATAAAGAGAAAGCGTCTCGCTCCGTAAAAACCGGAGGAGACGTTTTTCTATGTTGTTAATAATATACAAGTTTTCCCGACCATTATTTTTGTGGACAGCATGTAATATAAGGGTACTGAACTTCCCTTTGGAATTCATACCGGTAGAAAATATTTGCCCTCCTCCAATCTCCTTATCCCGTAGGGATTGCCTATATATATTTCCTGACGGGAGAAATAATTGCTGCATTAATTAACTGTATCCTTCGGCATTACCGGTGGTGTGAATTTAACGGTTTTCTTCACTTGTGCGGGCTTGTTGGCCGTTTTTGAATTTGTTGTGTCATTTGACATTACCGGCGGAGTGAATTTTGGGGCCTCTTTCATCGGCTTTGGGGGTTGTTGGCTGCTTTTGGTTGCCGGCTCATCCTTCACAATCACAGAGGGTGTGAATTTTTTTGTTACCTTTATAACGCTGTCTTTGACCATTACAGGAGGAGTGTACTTGATTGTTTCTTTGTATACCATCTTATCCTTAGGGATGTTATCATACTTGGAATAGGCTGGGAACTCTTGTGCTCTTTCGTTGATTGCCACGAAAACAGGTTCAAAAGGTATCATGTCTTTTACTGCAATTTTCTTTGTACCTGAGTATTTTTCGGGATTCTTCAACATTTCTTTGATCTCTTCATTGGTTTTGGCGAAGGCTTTCAATAAACTATCTCTACTTGCTTTCGAAACATCCGTATCAATTTGTACAAAAATGAATTGTGGGGATAAACTGCCTTTCTTCAGCTCATTTTTTACCTGCTTAAGAACTTCATTGCATAAACTTTTTGCCACACGGCTTCCGGAATAGCTCGCCTTGGTTAAGTAAGCAACCTCTTTAGTTCCGTTTAAATTATTAAATTGCATATAACTGACATTTTTCTCTCCTTTGCCAAGAATCATTTTGTAGTTGATCCAATCCGGTTTGAGTTCTTTTCCATTGTTTTTCAGATACTCATCCACTTTCCGGTCGAAATATTCTTTCGTCCCTCCTTGGTCGTTCTGCAAAATTGTTGTACCTTCGCTGTTGTGAAGCGATTCTTCGATCCCGGACACTTCCGGATGGGCGAAAGCTTGTAGTAAAGTAATCGCGAGAGGAGTCATCAGCACCAGCCGAAGTCTCGCCCAACTGTTTGATTTTCTTTTTAACATCATAGTAATCCTTGTTTTAAGTTTACTTTGATTAAAGCTGTTGGCAATAGTGTAGGACCTTGCACCAACGGCTTTTTTCACAAGTAAGAGTTGATATTTAATTGCATCAATGCCTTGTTGGAGTACGCCGAGATCGGCTTCGTATTCATGAACGTCCTGCAATTCTTTCTTCAACAACCAAGCCGCCGGGTTGAACCAATGCAGGAAGATAAATAGTTCGGCAAATAATAAATCAATTGAATGCCGTTTTCGGGCATGTACCTTTTCGTGGGTCAGAATCTCATCCGGATTGCTGCCGTAGTCGGTTTGAGAAAGGACAATATATTTCCCAAAACTAAAAGGACAAATCTTGGTGTCGACCAATACTAAGGTATAGTTGCCTTCTTTGAATTTATTTCCCTTGCGGATCAGTTGGCTCATCCGGATCACGGAGATCAGGAAAAAGGCAAGGGTAGTGAAGAGGCCAAGGCTGTATACGACGATGGGAAATGATAGAAATGAAGGCAATGAAGAAAATGAATTGGATGTAGTATCGTTTCCGTTCGTGAACCTGGTCTGAATAAAATTCATTCTATAAATCCCTTTATTCTCTTCATTCTCTTCATTTTTTTCATTCATAATCATCGTTTCCAAGTTAGCCAGAGGTTGATGTAGCATGCTTGCATTTTCTGTTTTTAGTTCTACCAATGGAAGGATGGCACAAACCAACATTCCGGTCAGCAGTACAAATCGATTGAAGCGAAAGAAAGTTTCCCGGCTCAGCAGCACTTTGTAGGATACATAAAATAGCAACAAACAAAGTGTGGATTTAAACAGATATAAAGTGAAAGCAGCTATGGTCATTTTTGTTGCTTAATTTGACGGATCAGGTCTTGCAGTTCGTCGATAGAGATTTCTTCTTCTTCAATCAGGGTTGAAACCACCCGGGTGTACGAATTGCCGAAGTATTTGGAAATAACACCCTTTAATGTGTTCCGGTGGTATTCTTCTTCCGTTACCAATGCGTAATATTGGTAGGTATTGCCAAAAGCATTATATCCTACATAACCTTTTTCTTCCAGACCACGTACAATGGTGGACAACGTATTGTAATGAGGCTTGGGTTCTTCATATTCGTCAACCAATTGTTTGACAAACATCGGCCCTTTTCCCCAGAAAAAGCCCATAATCTCCTCTTCTTTTGCAGTCAATTGCTTCATGATATTTTCGTTTGAAAGTTACACGACACAAATGTAACTATAATTTTTAGTTGTACAACTATTTTGCATAGTTTTTCAACTAAAATATTTAGTTCGTGATTATTTTTCGGATCACCAGCAAAACCTTGTGTTTGCTGGTGATCCCAGCAGAGGGCAAACAGTAGGAGATCCTTATTTCGGAGACAGAGATACAGAGGGGTTCCGGCGATCTATCCGGGATCGACGGCAACTAATTACAGTTAAAAACAGTGAGTCGGTTAATAGATTCTTTTTAATATTTTTTTTGTGGGAAATATATCGACTATTGCAGGAATTTTGTGCTTCGGAGAAAATTCGTTTATTTTGTGACGGCATAAGCTATAGTGTTCGGATCGGTTTATGTTTGACTTACGTGTTTCTTATGGCTAAGGCGGACGTATTTGTCTTTATTCGATGGACGGAAATTTGCCTGATCGGATTCCTTCAATTAAAAAATCGTTGTGATGAGTTGTTTTAGACGGCTGATATTGCCTGTTTTGTTGCTTGCGGACCTTTTGGCTTACGGACAATCATTTTATGGGAGGATTACGGATGAGCAACAGAGGCCTATACCTTATGCTTCAATCTATATTGAAGAGTTGACGATGGGGACGTCGTCAAATGAAGCGGGGGATTTTGATGTGAAGATACGGCCCGGTATTTATACGGTGAGTTTTCAGCATATCAGTTACGAGACGGTTGTGCAAAAAATCACGATTCCCCGGCAACAGGCGTGTACAATTGTGATGAAAGAGAAAAGCTATCTGCTTCCTGCGGTTCATGTGGGTAAGAATAGTGGTGAGGATCCTGCTTATGCCATGATCCGGAAAGCGATCGGTATGGCGCCTTTTTATAATGAGCCGCTTATTTTTTATAAAGCCAATGTTTATATAAAGGGAGCCATAAAGGTAGAAAAGATTTCGGGGGTTGTGAAGATGATGGCGCGTAAGGAATTGAAGAAATCTAAAATCAGGGAAGGGGAGAGATATCTGTTGGAGAGTGTCAACGAGATCAATTACAATCAGGGTAGGATCAATCATAAGGTGCTTTCGGAATCCAATACTTTGCCTCCGGAGATGAAAGAGAATGAGATAAGCATGGGGTTCACCGCAGGGTATAATATTTATGATGCTGATAATAGGTTATTTGTGTCGCCGATATCGCCGCAGGCGTTTGCTTATTATACTTTTCAATATGTCGGATCGTCGCAGGAGGGGGAAGACATGATCAACAAGATAAAAGTGACTCCTAAATATCAGAACTCGACCTTGTTGAGCGGATATATCTATGTTGCGGATGAATATTGGTATGTATACCGGTTTGAGTTGGCAGGTAAATATACGGGCGTACGTTTTAATATAAAGCAAAACTATCGTGAAATCGATAAGCATGTATGGGTTCCGATCAATCTCGAGATGGACACTTATGTTGATCTGTTGGGAAATAGAGGCCGGGGTGATTATGTTCACTCAATCAAATATGAGGATTTCAAAGTAAATCCGTTGAAAAAAGGGAAGTTTACCGAAATAGCGAACCGGAAAGCAGAGCTTCCGGAAAACCCACCGGCAGTAGTTCAAAAGTCGGCTAAGGCGGCCAGGATAGAGGAGCAATTGGCCGAACTTGCATCAAAGGAGGAGATTTCCAATCGCGATGCATTTAAGATGTCACGGTTGGTACAGAAGAAAGAGAAAGAAGAGGGTAAAGCTTTACCCGATTCGCTGGTTAGGAAACCTTCACTCGATCTTACCGACGGTTATAAGATGATAAAAGATAGCTTGTTTCAGAAGCAGGATAGCATTTATTGGAATTTGGTACGTCCTATCCCGTTAACTTCGGATGAGCTGAAAAGTTACCAGAGATCCGACTCGATCAGGATGGCCGGGGAGGAACATAGGGATAGCACGACAGATAACCGTAATAAAAGAGAGATTGCTGTGGATATATTGTTCGGCTCTCAATTCCGGGTCGATAGCTCAATGAGGATACAATATAGCGGATTTGTTGATTTTAATGATTTCCAGAGTTTTAGATTTAATTTAGTGGACGGATTGTCCTACCGGCAGAGCCTTTCTATCGATAAACGCTTTAGAGATACGACCCGGTTGGCAGTAACCTTGAGCGGAGGATACGCTTTTGCCCGTAAGAGTATGTTATTTACTGGAAAAGCTTCTTATGGTTATTGGCCTGAAAAGCAGGGGGTATTTGCTGTAGGGGGAGGATATACGAGTAAAGACTTTAATAGCCGGTCCGATGTTCCGCCTTTGGATAATATGTTATGGACTCTGTTTGCCCGGAAGAGCTACGCAAATTATTTTAATGATGCGTTTGTCTATATGGAGCATGCCATAGAGCCGTTGAATGGGTTGATGACGGTCGTAGATCTGTCATTTCATCGTTATGGACGGTTGTATAACCAGAGCGATTATTCGTTTTTCTATCGTGATTCGAGAGAGTTCCGGCCGAACGACCCGGATAATATATATATCGTCGGTAGACCGGACTTGCTGGATTCGAAAAGAGCGGTTCTCCTGCAGGTGGCATTATCTTATACGCCGCAGATGCACTATGTCCGGCAGCATCGTACGAAACAAAACCTGGGTTCGCTTTATCCTGCGATGAGCCTGGTGTGGAGAAAGGCTATCCCCGGGATATGGGGAGGTAAATCCGACTTCGATCTATTACAGATAGGTGTCCATCAGAAAGTAGATATGGGGCTTATGCAGTCGTTCCGTTACGATGTCATCGGAGGTTGGTTTCTTCGCACCAGTGAGATGCATTTTTCCGAGTTGAAGCATTTCGATACAAAGCCCTATTTTGCCTCTTTCTTTAGGTATAACACGGGATATCGCTTAGCACCCGTATATAGCCTGAGTGAGATGAAATGGTATGTAACGGTTGATGCACATTACGAAACGCCGTTCCTGTTATTGAAATACCTTCCGTTGCTTAATCGTACCATAATACGTGAAAACCTCTATCTGTCGTATATTTCAACGTCGCAGGTCCGACATTACACCGAATGGGGTTACGGCTTGAGTAATATCTTTATGGTAGGGGAATTAAGTGTTTTTACCGGATTTGACCATTCCCGATACCATAGTGCAGGAGTAAAGTTATCATTGATGCTTTCCAAATAGAAGGATATCCTTTCGCCTTACATGTAGAAAGAGATTGTCAAAAAATGTATAGAAATTTCTCTCTTTGTTTGTTTATTTTATTGACTATATGTACTTTTGGAAAGTGTGAGAACTCTTAACGGAGGAATATGATGTCATTAACCTAAATCTTAATTTTACAATGAAAACAATGGTTTTAATGTTCCTTTCCTTTATTATTGTGATCGGAACCTACGCACAAAATAGCTTTTTTTCTACAAAACCTGGTACGGTGCTTGTATATGCACATAAAAACGGCAAAGGGAAGGTGGATAATTATTCACGCCAGACAATCAAGGATGTGGAGGGATCCGGCAGCAATATGTCGATCTCGTATGTTATGGAGATGTTGGACAAGGATCAAAGGCCGTCCAATCCGCCTGTTGAAGTGCCTTGTAAGGTCGTCATCAAGGACGATGTCGTGGTGTTGGATATGAACGAGTTGTTTGCCGGTATGCAGAAAGAGGGCCAACCGTTTAAAGTGGAAATCGTTGGTGTGCCGATGGAGTTACCTGGCAGCATGACACCCGGCCAGGTGCTTAAAGATGCAAATGCTACTATGACGATGGACATGGGAATTATGAAGATGAGGACAGAAATTAAAATGACCGATGGTAAATGCCTGGTTATTGAGGAGATAACAGTTCCGGCCGGTACATTCAAATGCCATAAAATTACCCAGACGACAACTACTACTATCATGAAAAAGCCAATAGTGTCGAAGACCGTTTCATGGTATGCTCTTGGAGTTGGTACTATAAAAACGGAATCATATAATGAAAAGGGTGATCTGCAAAATTCTATGGAATTGGCTTCCCTGCGATAATTGATGTGCGGATCGCGGCAAAAGCAGACAACATTTGTTTTGAATAGAATTACTGTTAAATTAAGATATTAACTTGTTTCGTTAACGGGTTGATATCTTATTTTATGTTAATAATTTCATTATACTTGCCTCTACCCTAAAGAAAAAATGTTGATATGTTAGACATGAAATGATTTTTTTGTAATATTGTACCGGGTAATTACGAAAAGTATAATCGTAGCATGAAACGAGCCGTAACATTCATTTTTTTATTACTCGCCAATATCGCTTTGCTGGCTCATGCTGTGGTGCCCCATCACCATCATGGCGGGAGTATTACTTTCATTTTGTGTTCCCACTGCAACGATTGTGGAAAAGCATGCCATCATAATCACGAAGCCGGTCAACACGATGATTCTACGGAGGATTGCCCTTTAAAAGAGGGATATATCCGGGCGGATAGTTGTAAGCAGGTAGTATCTGCTGATTCCGGTGATGATACCCAGCTTTCGGATGATCTGCCGTTGTTTTATTTCGATTCGGTTATTAAAGTAACGGATTGCGGATATTTGCATTTCAGGCAAAAGCCGTATCTGTTTTTTTACCATACGACCTTCATATCAGAGGCCCTTGGTCTGAGGGCTCCGCCGGTTTGCTGATTTTTAATCGGTAATAAATAGCTGACAATTAGTGAATTATCATTAACTGTTGGTTGAATATTATTCTTAAAATCAGTAAATTATGAAATCAAAAATTGTTATTTTATTATTTGCCGCTATTTTATGCGGTTTGTCTTCCTGTGGCAATAAATCTTCGAAGAAACAGGATGCCCATACCCATACTCATTCGGACGGAACGGTTCACGAAGGGGATGATTGTAAAGAGTCGGCTCCTGCAAAACAGGAGAGTTTTACGGTGACGGCGGATAGTACATCCAAAACCGATACGATAAAGCATAATCATGATCATCACGACCATGATCATGACCATCATCATTGATCATTCAAAATTTTGTAATATGAGCATATATAATCTGATTGCCGTATTGCTTTTGGCAATAGCCTTACCGGGGTGTTCCGGTAATAGTAATCATAGTGCGAAAGAAGGACATGGACATGCCCATGATGAAAAGCTTCTGCTTACATCATATAATAATGAATTGGAGCTTTTTGCAGAAATAACTCCGTTTGTTGTGGGAGAGCAGGGGGACATATTGGCCCATTTTTCGTCTTTGGCGGACTTTAAACCGTTGAGGGAAGGAAAGGTGACCGTGAATTTGATTGTCGGCACCGATGGTATCCGCCAGACCCTTGAAAAACCTGCGAAATCCGGTATTTACCGTTTTTCATTGAAACCCGGAGTGGCCGGAAACGGAAAGTTGCTATTCGATATTGTCACGCCGGAAGGGACTTCGCATATTATCATCCCGGATGTGAGGGTATATACGGATGTTCATGATGCGCAACACGCTGCTGCGGAGGCTGAAATCACCACTAGTAATGGTGTGGTTTTTACCAAAGAGCAGAGTTGGAAGGTCGATTTTGCTACAACGGAAATTACAGCAGAACCGTTTGGACAAATTATCCGGACTACAGCACAAATTCTTCCGTCGCAGGGAGATGAGCGGGTGGTCATTGCGAAAACGAACGGTATTGTTCTTTTTCCCGGAGACCAGGTGGTGAATGGAAAAGCAGTGCAGGCGGGACATACTTTGTTTGCTATCGAGGGCAGTGATCTGGCCGATAATAATATCGGAGTTCGCTACCGGGAAGCGGAGAGTGAATATAACAAGACCAAAGCAGAATATGAGCGTAAAAAGGGATTGGTAAAGGAAGGGGTTGTTTCGGAACGTGAGTGGTTGGATGTACAGACAGCATATACAAACGCCAAAGCCGTTTACGATAATCTGCGGAATTTCTCTGCTGGCAGACAGAGCGTATCCGCTCCAATCAATGGGTTTGTGACTCAGGTGTTGGTGCGAAACGGCGAATATGTCGAAGCAGGACAACCTGTAATGGTCGTATCTCAGAATCGTGATTTATTGATCAAAGCAGAGCTGCAACCAAAATATTTCGGAGTGTTGGGCGGAATTGTTTCGGCCAACATACGGGTTTTGGATCGCAGTCAGACTTACACCCTTGAAGAGCTGGAAGGAAAAGTCGTTTCATTCGGAAAATCGGTCGATGTCAACAATCCGCTTATTCCTGTCGTATTTCAGGTGAAAAACAATACCGGGTTGTTATCCGGTAGTTTTGTGGAGATGTATATTAAAACTCAGACGATCAACCGGGCAATTGCTGTTCCTAATGAATCGATTGTAGAGGAGATGGGCAATTATTTTGTTTTTGTCCAGTTAACTCCTGAGCTTTTTGAAAAACGGACAATACGGAAAGGGGCGACAGACGGTTTCCGTACCGAGGTTACCGAAGGTTTAGCTGCCCATGAACGGGTGGTAAGTAAGGGGGCAATATTGGTTAAACTGGCCCAGTCGGCAGGGGCGCTGGATGCACATTCGGGACATGTGCACTAGTATTACTAACTTGGAGTTAGAAATTGCGAATCAGAATTTGAGATGAAAGATGATGATATTATTGTTGAAAGAAGTTATGCTTTTGCGGTTCGTATTATCAATTGCTACAAATATATAACGGCAAATAAGAGTGAGTTTGTCTTGTCCAAGCGGCTTTTACGGTGTGGGACGTCTGTAGGCGCCAATGTGGAGAAAGCTATGGGAAGCTATTCAGGGGAAGATTTTCGTGCAAAACTATCTGTTGCTTATAAGGAAGCAAAAGAGTCTCGTTATTGGCTTCGCCTTTTGAGTGAAACCGATTTTCTTGAAAAAAGGGTGACGGACTCCTTGCTGGCTGATTGTGACGAGTTGCTTAAAAGCATGGATAATATCATCAAGTGTATCAAATACCAAGAGTCCTGATACGTGATTTCTGATTGTAATTTATGAGATTATGTTAAACAAAATCATAAGATTTTCTCTTAATAATAAGCTATTTGTGTTATTAGGAGTGGTGTTGCTGATTGTTGGGGGAACATTTACCGCAGAGCGGATGGATATAGATGTGTTCCCTGATTTGACGGCGCCGACGGTTGTTATTATGACGGACGCCCATGGCATGTCTGCCGAAGAGGTGGAGCGTCTGGTTACTTTCCATATAGAGACGGCTGTAAACGGGGCCACTGATGTACGTCGTGTCCGCTCGGCTTCGATGCAGGGGAACTCTTTTGTGTGGGTGGAGTTTGATTGGGGCACCGATATTTTTAAAGCCCGTCAGATTGTGAGTGAAAAGATGGTTACATTGGCTAACTCGCTACCTGTCGGAATGGTGCCCGTATTGGCTCCTCAATCCAGTGTGATGGGTGAGATTCTTTTTATTGGCTTACAGGCGGATTCCACCTCTCAGATGGATCTCCGCACATTGGCCGACTGGGTGGTGAAGCCGGCGATATTGGCAACCGGCGGAGTATCGCAGGTGACCATTATCGGTGGTGACAGCAAGCAGTACCAGATTCTTGCCGATCCGCAAAAAATGAATATATACGGTGTTACGATGGACGAATTGGCTGAAACCGGACGTACGCTCAGCGTTAATTCGTCGGGCGGGGTGGTGCGTGATTACGGTAATGAGTACTCTTTGCGCGGAATGGCACGTACCAGCGATCTTGAGGAGTTGGGGGCGACCTATATTAAAACGGTGAACGGCAGACCAGTGGTCATATCGGATGTGGCTGAGGTAATTGTCGGAAGTGCGGTGAAAATGGGGCATGCTTCGCAAAATGCCCAACCTTCGGTGATCCTCTCCGTATCAAAGCAACCGAATATCAATACGCTCAATGTAACCGAAAATATCGAACGGAATTTGCAGGAGATTCAGAAATCGTTGCCGCCTGATGTCAAGATGGATACGAAGATATTTCGTCAGGCAGATTTTATCGAAGCCTCTGTGAATAATGTAGGACGGGCGTTGCTTGAAGGAGCGTTGTTTGTCGTTATTATTCTTTTTTCTTTCCTCGGGAGTTTCCGTACGACCGTTATTTCGGTTATTGCGATACCTCTTTCTTTGTTGGGTTCGATAATAGTCCTTTCTTTGTTTGGGATGAATATAAATACCATGACGCTCGGAGGGATGTGTATTGCTATCGGATCGTTAGTGGATGATGCAATTATCGATGTGGAAAATGTATATAAACGGTTGCGCCAAAATCATCAGAAGCCGGAGGAACAGCAAGAATCCGTATTCACGGTCGTGCTTGAAGCTTCGAAAGAGATCAGAGCCTCTATCCTGAATGCGACCTTTATTATTATTGTGGCATTTGTCCCGTTGTTTTTCCTTTCCGGTATGGAGGGACGGATGTTGAAACCGCTCGGGGTGGCTTACATAGTAGCTCTTTTTATGTCGTTGATTGTTGCGATGACCGTAACACCGTTGATGTGTAAGATGATGCTTTCCGATAAAGGATATCTGGATAAGAAAGAGAAAGACAGCTGGCTGATCCGGAAGCTTTCGTCCGTTTATCGCGCTTCTCTTGAATGGGCACTCCGGAATAAAAGAAAGGTACTGTATCCGACGATCGCTCTTTTCTTTATTGCTATGGGGCTGTTTTTTATGATGGGGCGGAGTTTCCTGCCTGATTTCAATGAAGGATCGCTCACTATTTCGGCCGTTGTAAAACCGGGTGTTTCGTTGGAGGAGAGTCAACGTTTGGGGAATCTGATGGAAACCGAATTGCTGAAGATTCCCGAAGTGACTCATACGGCGAGACGGACCGGACGCGGGGAGCTCGACGAACATTCGCAGGCCACCAACAGTGCAGAGATAGATGTCAATTTTCAGTTGAAGGATCGGAAACACGAGGATTTTCTGGCTGAAGTGCGCGGAAGGTTGGCTGCTATTCCGGGTGTGGCCGCGACGGTCGGGCAACCCCTCGGCCACCGGATAGACCACATGCTTTCGGGAACTAGGGCGAATATTGCTATCAAATTGTTCGGAACCGATTTGAGCCGTCTTTTTATGCTCGGAAATCAGATTAAAATCTCGATAGAGGGTATTGAGGGATTGGTGGATATCAGCGTTGAACAGCAGACGGAAACGCCTCAGTTGCAGATACGGGCCAATCGCGGAATGCTTGCCCGGTACGGTATTACCATTGAAGAGTTTAACCGCTTTGTGGAACTGGCATTTGCCGGGGAAAAACTGGCTGATGTCTACGAGGGACAACGGAGTTTCGATCTGGTGATCCGTTTGAACAAGAACTACACCGGGACTATGGAACAGGTAAAATCAGCTTTGATAGATACCGGAAATGGTAAGAAAATCCCGTTGGAAGAGGTGGCTGAAATTGTTTCTGTCGGTGGACCCAATTCGATCAGCCGCGAAAATGTACAGCGGAAAATAGTCGTTTCGGCGAATGTGGCGGATAGAGATCTGAAAAGTGTGGTGAAGGAGATCAAGGAGAATATCGGCAAGAGCATTACTTTGCCAGAAGGATATCATATTCAGTATGGCGGGCAGTTTGAAAGTGCCGAAAGCGCTTCCCGCACATTACTTATTACGTCGATCGCAGCTATTTTTGTGATTTTCCTGTTGTTATACGGAGAATTTAAGAATTTTACCCTTTCGGCCATTGTATTGCTTAACCTGCCGTTGGCTTTAATCGGAGGGGTATTTGCCGTTTTCTTTACGTCGGATATCGTAAGTATTCCATCCATTATCGGATTTATTACTCTTTTCGGTATCGCCACCCGTAACGGTATTCTGCTTATTTCGAAATATCAACATATGCGGCAAGGTAAGGTCTCTTTGCATGAGACGGTCATAAACGGTTCATTGGACAGGCTTAATCCGATCATGATGACGGCATTGACCGCTGCTTTGGCCCTTATTCCGCTGGTATTTAACGGGGATAAATCGGGTAACGAGATCCAGAGCCCGATGGCTGTTGTGGTATTGGGAGGCCTGTTGACCTCGACATTGTTGAATATTTATATCGTACCTGTTGTATATGAGATTATTCAGAAAAGGAATCAGAAAGGTTGCAACAGAACCGAAAGTTAGGAATTAAGAATCAAGAGTTATGAAGAGAATAATGATAGGCATATTGTTTGCAGTTGCTACAAGCCCGCTGGCGGCGCAAAATCTCTATGAGCCGGTTCTGAAAGAGATCGAGGCGAACAGCACGGCATTACAGGCGCTCCGTGAACAGGTCGAGGCACAGAAACTGAATAACCGCACCGGTATTTATCTTGCCGATCCGGAGGTTGAGTTCCATTACCTGTGGGGGAGTCCGTCAGCAATAGGAAACCGTACCGACATCAGTGCCGCCCAGTCGTTTGATTTTCCGACAGTATACAGTCACCGGAATAAAATTTCGGAATTGGAAAATACGAACGTTGAGTTGAGGTATAAGGCTGAAAGGATTAACCTATTGCTTTCGGCACGGCAGGCGTGTATCGGATTGATATATTATAATGCTCTTGCAAGAGAGTATACGGTGAGGCTCCAACATGCCGAACATATTGCCAAAATCTATATGGCAGGTTTTGGAAAGGGGGAAGTTAGCCTGCTGGAGAGCAATAAAGCGCAATTGAACCTGATTACGGTTCGGAACGAGATGGCCCGGATAGAGGCGGAACGCACAATGCTTTTATCCGAATTGAAAAGACTGAATGGTGGTAAGGAGATTGCATTTGCCGCGGATATGTATCCTGCCGGAGTGTTGCCGGGCGATTTTGAAACATGGTATGCAGCAGCCGAAACGAAAAGTCCGGTATTGCAGTATGTGAGCGGCCAGATTGAAATCGACCAGCGGCGGGTAAAGCTAAATAAAGCGATGGGATTACCTAAATTTTCTGCGGGTTATATGAGTGAAAAGGTGACAGGAGAGCATTTTCAAGGTGTTACAGTGGGCGTTTCGATACCTCTTTGGGAGAATAAAAATCGGGTAAAGCAGGCAAAAGTGCAGGTGAAAGCTTCGGAAGCTGCTTTGGAAGATACAAAGATCCAGTTCTATAACCGGCTTCAAAGTACCTACCTCCGGGCATTTGCATTACAGCAGAATGCCATGCAAGGTAAAAAGGCCCTTTCGACGTACAGCAATGAACCCTTGTTAAAGAAAGCTCTGGACGCCGGTGAGATTTCGCTGCTGAGTTATCTGTTGGAGATAGGCTATTATTATGATACCGTGAACAAAGTGCTGGAAGCGGAAAGGGATTTTGAACAGGCTGTCGCGGAGTTGTCGGCGTTTGAGTTGGGAGAGTAAGCGGATTATACAGGTGTAATAAGGGGGGCCGGGAATCATACCGGACCCCTTTTTTACTTACTTTTTCTGGTAATAAATTTTATTAAAACTCTTATTTTTTGCCTCCTTTTCCTTATTTCTTGCCCCTATCTTCTGTAACCTATCCGGTAACCGTTACGTTAAATAGACATGACTGCCTGTGAGGCGGTATATCCACTAATTAATTAAATTATCTTCTCATGAAAAAAACATTTAAAAAGACATTGGCGCTTGGGGTGATTGCAGTTGTATGGTCGTCCTGCGCAACTTTGCACGTATCTACCGATTATGATAGATTGAAAGACTTTTCGCCATTAAAGACTTACGCCCTTTACGATGGTAATAAGGGGAATCAAACGGTAAGCACCTTAAACAAGGAACGTATAGAGAACGCCGTGAAGAATGAACTTAATACTAAGGGATATAAGGAAGTCAGTTCAAATCCCGATTTTCTGGTAAATATAATTGCAATAGTCAAGAACAAGCAATCCGTAGTAGCTAATACCGACTATGACGGTGCTTACGGTTACGGGGGTATATATCGGCCTTACGGTTATTGGGGTGGAATGGGAACTTCTACGACGACTTTTGATGTGGAGAACTACAAGGAGGGATCGATCATCATAGATATGATCGATGCAAAGAACTCGAAAGTTTTCTGGCAAAGTATCGGTGATGAAGAAATTGATGGGAATGTCAGTAATCCGGATCAAAAGGTCAATGCTGCGATTGCCAAAATAATGGAGAGTTTTCCTAATGTAGGAATGCATATGGGAGCAAAAAAATAAACAGGGTAGAAAAAAGGGTGGAGGCGTTCGTTCGGACGCCTCTATTTTTTAAAAATGGATAAGTTGTAAGAGTCTGTTTTTGGATTTGATGGTAATTTTTCTCTTGTCCGCTGCAATCAGTCCCTCTTGTTGCATAGCGGTCAATTCGCGTTCCAATGCCGGGCGCGATACACCAAAATATTCCGCCAGTGCGCTTTTGGTTTTATCCAGCTCTATTGTGTCCGATTGCGCTGTTTTGGACAGGCTGAGAATATACATCGCTAATTTTTGCCGGATGGTACGGAATGTCATGAAATGGAGTTTCTGGCTTAATCTGGAAGCGAAATCGGCAGAGATATCCAGATAGTTTTTTAATAGGGTTTCGTTCATGCTTAGCAGCTTGATAACAGCCTGTTTCGGAATGACCAGGGCTTTTACCTCTTCCCGGGCTGTCACCTGTACCGGAAAGCGGCTGTTCTGACCGAACAGGAAGAGGATCGCCAAAGGGTTGGGAGCTTCGATGTCCTCCACTTTAACTACTTTTCCGGATGGGTCGTTCATTTCGCCTTTGACACTTCCGTCAAGCAGGATGATCAGGCGGTTACACGGTTCGTCCTGCATAGCGAGTATGTCACCTTTATGAAAACGGCTCTCCGTGAGGTTTAATTCCGCACAGATATTTCTTAGCTCATCTTCTCTTACCGAACGGAAAAGAGGAATTTTTGTCAGAATCAAAAAATTAATCATCAGAATGTCGTATAAGTGACAGGCGGCAAGTAACAGGTGACAGGAATTTTTTCCACTTCCGATACCCTTGTGCCTGGTCTTTTCTGCAAAAATAGTTATTTTAGTTGGAGGTTATAAACCTTACTCGGTCTTTTTAAATGATTTGTACTTTTATTCCGGATGAAAGACTGAGGTTTAGTTTTATTTGTTTGTCAAAAAAAATTATTCTTTATTTTTAAAACCTATACACAAACAATCAAGCATGAATTAATGTCCGGAAAATCCTGGAAATAGCAAACAGGCATAAATTTTCACAAATGTAACATTTGTGACAGTTTTGCAGTATCTAATAGATTTAAGTTTGCATAAAAAATAGAGAAGAATATGGAACGAACAATAATAAGAATAGATGAAGAGTTATGTAATGGTTGCGGAGCCTGCGTGAGCGGATGCTATGAGGGAGCATTACAGCTTATTAATGGGAAGGCGGTGATGATTAGTGAGTTATATTGTGACGGATTGGGAGCCTGTATCGGCGAGTGTCCTGTCGGCGCCATTATGTTGGAGAAACGGGAGGCCGAACCGTATAGCGAGGAAGCTGTGATGGAACGCATTGCCCCGAAAGGCGAGGAGGTTATTCTGGCGCATCTGAACCATTTGAAAGCACATGGGGAAAAAGAGTTACTTAAACAAGGATTGGATTATCTTAAGAGACATAATATCAAGATTGATTTTGAGAAAGGAGTGACAGGCGAAGAGAAGTTGGGGTGTGGTTGCCCCGGGTCGATGATGCGGGAGATTAAAAAGCCTGTAGTTGCCGCTTTTACGGTGGCTCCGGCGGCTCAACCGTCCGAATTGAGGCAGTTTCCTGTGCAGCTTCAGTTACTGAATCCGAATGCCGGTTTCTTACAGGGAGCCGATTTATTGTTAGCTGCCGATTGCACTGCATTTGCTTCAGGCAACTTTCACAGTCGTTTCTTAAAAGGCAGAATGCTTGCGATTGCCTGCCCGAAGCTCGATGCAAATATTCAATCTTATATAGATAAGCTGACCACATTGATCGATGTGGCGCAGATCAAAACATTGACTGTGCTTGTAATGGAAGTGCCCTGTTGCGGCGGATTGATCCGGATTGCCGGTATGGCGCGGGAACAAGCCGAACGCAAAATACCGATAAGAGTGGTTGTTTTGTCGGTGGAAGGCGAAATGATTAAAGATTATGAACTGTAGTATATCAATAGATATGGATTCGGAAACGTAAATATTGATTGGAGAAACGATCTGAATTTGCTTTCTTTTATCCAGCGCTTTGTTTTTTATATTAATAAATAAAAATTTGGATTATGAGTATGTTTTGTTTTCAATGTCAGGAAGCAGCCGGAGGAAAAGGCTGTACCATAAAGGGTGTGTGCGGTAAGGAACCGCAAACCTCTGCGTTAATGGATTTATTACTTTATGTAGTCCGGGGGGAGGCGATCCTGAATCGCACCCTTCGTGAAAAAGGTGCCGCTAATGAGGATGCCAGCCGGCAGATGTTGGATGCACTTTTCTGTACGATAACCAATGCTAATTTTGACGATGAAGCAATCAGAAAACGTATAGAGAAGGCCTTTGCTACTAAGAACGAGCTTATCGGAGAGATGAAGAAGCGGGGGATAGCACTACCGGAAGCCGATGAGGCGACGTTTTTTATCAAATCGGAAGATTATGAGAGGTATGTGGCTAAAGTAGGAGTATTGGCTGAAAACAACGAAGATATTCGTTCATTAAAACAGCTGGTGGTTTATGGAGTGAAGGGCGCTGCTGCCTATACTAAACATGCGTTGAATCTGGGATATGAGGATCAGGCTATTTATGAGACGCTTGAGAATGCTTTGGCTGAAATCTGCCGTAAGGATATTTCTGCTGACCAGCTTACCGGGCTTGTGCTGAATGTTGGGGAGTGCGGCGTGAAGGCGATGGCACTGCTTGATAAAGCAAATACATCGACATACGGCCATCCGGAAATTACAAAGGTAAATATCGGTGTCGGTAAAAATCCAGGAATCCTGGTAAGCGGCCACGATCTGAAGGATTTTGAAGAGTTGCTCGAGCAAACTGCCGGAACAGGGGTAGATGTATACACTCACAGTGAGATGCTGCCTGCCAATTATTATCCGGCGTTTAAAAAATATCCGCACTTTATCGGGAATTATGGTAATTCCTGGTGGAAACAGCGCGAAGAGTTCGAGCGTTTTAACGGGGTGTTTCTTTTTACAACCAACTGTATTGTTCCGCCTTCGAAAGATAGCACTTATGTCGGCCGTATATATACTACCGGATCAGCCGGACTTCCCGGAGCAAAGCATATTCCTTCCCGGATGGATGGCAAACCGAAGAACTTTTCGGCAGTGATCGAACATGCTAAAAAGTGTGCTCCCCCTCAGGAGATTGAGAAAGGTGAGATTATCGGCGGTTTTGCTCACCACCAGGTATTGGCGCTTGCCGATAAAGTGGTTGACGCTGTTAAATCGGGCGCAATTAAAAAATTTGTCGTAATGGCCGGTTGTGACGGACGTATGAAGAGTCGAGAATATTATACCGACTTTGCTGCTGCTTTACCGGGAGACAATGTGATTCTTACGGCCGGTTGTGCCAAATATCGTTATAACAAGCTTCCTTTGGGAGATATCGGCGGGATACCCCGTGTATTGGACGCGGGACAGTGTAACGACAGCTATTCGCTGGTTGTGATTGCGCTGGCTCTGAAAGAGGCTTTTGGTCTGAAAGATATCAACGACCTGCCGATAGTCTATAATATCGCATGGTACGAACAGAAAGCGGTGATTGTGCTGTTGGCTTTGTTGAGTCTGGGCGTTAAAAATATACATCTCGGACCAACCCTTCCTGCGTTCCTTTCCCCGAATGTTGCAAAGGTATTGGTAGAGAAGTTTGGAATCGGTGGGATTTCCACTGTCGAAGAAGATGTGAAGAAATTAATAATGAACAACTAATAATGAACAATTTGGAGGCAAAGGGACAAGAAAATAGTGAGTTGAGGGTGAAAAGTTTTCTTGAACCTTGCCTTCTTCTATTATTGAATTGTTTTTGTAAGACAAAAAAACAAGAGGCGAAAAAAGAGAAAGAACGAAGATGGAGGTAACTAATTGAAAATCATAAATGGTTTGCTTCGGATGTCCGCTATGAACGCGCCCCGTTGTTTTCGACCAACGGCGATTTCAAGGTGGCCAAAATCATGGCGAACGACATGCTGGCTACGCATCTGATAAAAGAACTGGAATTATTAAAGAAGGAAAGCAGTAAACCTTTTGCTCTCCCTTTTCGGGTATCCGCTTTACTGAATATCCTACCTTTGCTCGGACAAAAAGTTAAGCGGCAAAAAAGCTTATCTTTACAAGATGACAACAAGCAAAAAGTACGATCGAGAGTTTAAAGAAAATGCAGTCAAGCTGAGCATGTCACGTAATGACATACCTGTT
>JAVBLD010000027.1:0-16101 GCA_031553705.1 Marinifilaceae bacterium
AGGCGTCTATAGCTAAGGGGACCCACCTCTTCCCATTCCGAACAGAGAAGTTAAGCCCTTATGCGCCGATGGTACTGCCCCTGGGTGGGAGAGTAGGTCGATGCCGAATTTTTAAAAGCCGCGTAATTGCGGCTTTTATGGCGAGGTAGCTCAGCTGGTTAGAGCGCATGATTCATAATCATGAGGTCGGCGGTTCAAGCCCGCCTCTCGCTACGCTGATAAAGAAGTAGTTACAATAAAAGTAGCTACTTCTTTTTTTATATACGTATCATTGTACCGCTTTCTGTCTTTCGCTTATTTTATTTCCTCGATGTCGGATAGCTTCCATGTTTTATCTATAATGGATGTTTCAGGTCCGTAAAAACGGAATAGTGTTATCCAGCCTTTTCCCGGAGTCGTATAGATCCAGTTTGATTCTTTTCCTTCGGGAGCTTTTGGACCGAAGAAGATATCCACCGAACCCTCCTGATTTTTTTTGCAGGTTTTGATAAGAGTTGACTTCAACTTTTGGGGATTTGCGGATGAAGTTCGATTCCTTAAGATCGTAGACTGTTGTTGCCCAGAACTGTTTGGTGGGGACATTTGCGGGGACATGGAGCTTATAGTTTTTATCGCCTTGCAAAAGAGCTCCTCCGGCCTCTTTTTGTTCCAGGAGGTAAAACGAAGCTTCGTCCGGTTGTACTGGAGGCGCACAGCCGAGAAAGAAAAATCCGGCACGTTCATCTAATGCATACATGTTGTCCGTGCGGAATGAGAACTTTGTCGGGTGAGCTGTCGCAGGGGCGGGAATCGTCCATTGTTCTCCTTCATAGAAAGGTTTGAATGACCTGTTTGTTTGTATAAAGCTTTGATGTGCCTCCCGAATCGCTTTTCCCAATATCTCTTTTGTTGTCGAGTCGGGATTGAAAGGCTTCCCTTTCTCAATGCCGATCGATTTTAGCATAGCTGTAGCCATAAGGTCTTGTGTCTGTATTGGTTCGTCGTTTACCATCCGGGCAAGGCTTTCGTAGAATGTTATGTCGAAACGGGCAACGGCATCAAACAGTTTGTCGGCCATATCAATAAAATGTTGTTTTGGAGGATTGGTTGCCTGCGCTAACGGATACATGCGGATTTTCTTTACCAGGTCAATGGCTTCTGTTACATCTTCCGGAGAAGACGTTTTGGGGATGGTTCTTAAAATGGAATATCCGTTGTAGGTTTTGAAGTATACCGGAATATAACCGGCAGGGATCGTTTCTTTAAAGCCAGGTGGAACCAGCAAATATTTACCGCCTTTACCTGCATCCGCTCCGTTGGGACCGACATCCGCCTGCGGAATCTGCCATGCATCGTTCATCGAGCCGAATAGGCCTGCCCTGGCAGCAGGCGGTATTTCAAGCACTATGGGACCTTCCTTGGTATTAATGGCAATATACACATACCATGATGATGCATTGGGTGTAGTGACTTGAAATTTCCAATCGGCCTGTTTGGACCAATATACGACATCGTTATACTTTGCTCACGCATCACGAAGAAAAACCTGTCGCATAGCGTCAAACGCCCGATAGGCATCCCCCAGACGGCCGATTCAAACGCTCTCCTACAAATCGCATTTTCCTCCGGGTTATTTATAACAAAAGTGGTAATGGAGGTATTCTGTACAAAACTCTTTGTCTGATTGCTATTACATGCTACCAGCAGTAATAACGGAGCAAATAAAAATAATCGTTTCATACTTTTCCAATGTTTTTACTTTAGTTTTTTAATAAAGAATGTTGAATAGTAGTTTGTATAAGTCCGATACTGTTCTTTCGCTTATACGTGGCAATAAAATTAGTGTTTATATATTGTCATAATTGATTATATGAAAACAAGGATACCGATTAGGGCATCCTTGTTTCATTTACCTTAAGTCTTTGTTTTGGTTGTATGAGGAGGTTTTCTTCAATGTTTTTTCTTATCCGTTTTTTTAAGATTTTCATTTACCCGGAACTTAACGATTTTTTTTATCAAAGTCACCGGAATTCCCTTTTCTATCGGAAATTGGATGGTACCTTTAGAGGTTTTATAGACGGATAGTTCTTCTTTGAAGGCATCGATCGCTGTCGGGCCAGGGAAAAGACTGATATGCTTTTTAAAGGCGGCAAAGTAAACTAATATGCCGTTCAATCTGTAAGCCGGCATTTCATAGCCGATATACTCTTCCGCTTTAGGGACTGTTTGTATGATTGCTGTTCTTATTTTTTCCAGCAACTCTTTTACTTCCGCCGGGAAAAGCGCAATGTATTCGTCGATAGTTTTGGGTTTAGGGGTTGTTTGCATATTTATGTATTTATATTGTTGACTCAAAGATATAAAATAAAGTTATCCCATATATTGAAAACACTTTTTTAAGATCGCTGTGTTTCGCCCTCAAAAGTATTTTATAGCATATAATCCTTTTTTATATCTTGTTTCTGTAGTTTTTCCAAATAATCTGATTATCAATATCATGCTTCTTGAATGGCCATTGAATCCATAGGGTATAAAAATTAAATCGTAAAAAGATGATTTTTTTTATTATACCAAACGGAGGTGTACGTGTTTTAGTATAAAATTCGATATTATGATATTTAAGAAGGAAGAGTACATCGGAAGGTTAATTGTCCGGTACCTGAAGGGGGAATTAAACGACATGGAAGCTGAGAAGCTGCAGGAGTGGCGGGCTGCCTCTTCCGGGAATGAAAAGATCTTTCAGCGGATGATTTCGCAGAGCTATCTGGATGAACATATCAGAAAGTTCGTGAAGACCGGGTGTGAAAAGGAAGCGGAATGGCAGGCGATCCGTGGCCGAACGATTGTTTCACAGCGGATAAACCGCAGGCGGTGGTTATCGTACGCGGCGGTTGCATTGTTGATGTTATCGGCGGGTGGCGGAGCAGGTTATTATCTTTGGGAAAGGGTAGGGGACCGGAAAGACGGTTTCGCTTATCCGGGAAACGGGATCTTTGCTAAAGTACAGTCTACACTGGTTTTATCCGACGGTTCCACCATCAGCTTGGATAATAAAAATGCATTGGCTTCGTTGCCCGGTTTACATTCAGATGAGACTTCATTGGTTTATTCGGAAGCGGGAAAAGATACGATGGTCACCTATCATACATTGCGTATTCCCCGTGGGGGAGAGTATATGGTCGTTTTATCCGATGGCTCCGCCGTATTTCTGAATGCGGAATCGGAATTGACCTATCCGGTGGCTTTCTCCGGATCAAAACGTAAGGTTTACCTGAAGGGAGAGGCTTATTTCAATGTACGGAGAGATGAACATAAGCCTTTTGTCGTGGAGGTCGACCGGTTAAAAGTAGAGGTTTTAGGTACCACATTCGGTGTACGGGCATATCCTGATGAGCAAAGTATTCAAACCGTCCTGGAAAGCGGGAAAGTGAAGGTAAAGGGTGGAGGGGACAGCGTTGTTCTTGTGCCCAGCTACCGGGCAATTTATTATAAAGAGAAAGCAACACTGGCTATGGATTGTGTAGATATAAGCCTTTTCCTTGGCTGGAAAGATGGGCGGCTGGTTTATGATAACACCTCTTTGGAAGATATATTAAGAGATCTGGGCAGATGGTACGCATTTGATGTGGTTTATGACCGGGAGGAGATTCGCCAGCTTCCATTCTCATTGAACATAAAGAAACACGAAACATATACGGAGGTGTTGCAAATGCTTGAAGAGACCGGAAAGGTACAGTTTGAACAAAAAAATAATACGGTGATTGTAAAATAATACGAGATATTATCCTTATAAAATAAAGTAGCGCTGGGAACGCTACTTTATATTCCATATCCGCATAAAGCGATATGAATTATTAACATCAAATACAAAGTTATGAAGAAAAATCTGATTGTCAAGTCGAAAAGACGGCTTTTATTCCTTCTTTTCCTGATTTTCGTCACGCAAATCCCTCAGAAGGCGCTTGCACAGGAGGAGAAAATCACATTTAGCCTTAAAAACGCATCGTTAAAGGAGATTATGAATGAAATCAAACGTGTCTCAGGCTACGATTTTGTTTATAGCGATGCGGATTTAAATGCTTTTAAAAACCGGGATATTTTATTTAACAAAGCGAGCATAGATGACGTTCTGGCCGATTGTTTACGGGAGATCGGATTGACCTGGTCGATGAACAATAAGACGATTGTTATTAAAAAGCGTGCTGCTGCAAACACAAAACAGGGAGTCAGAACGGTTTCCGGAAAAGTAACGGATGCAGGGGATGCTCCTCTTCCCGGTGTGACCGTTTTGCTGAAGGGCACGCCGACCGGTGTTGCTACCGACGTTGACGGAGGCTATAAACTGGATGTGCCTGCGACCGGGGATCATGTACTGGTGTTTTCGTTTATCGGTATGAAACCCCAGGAGAGACGTGTCGGGAATAGCCCGGTTATCAATATTAAGATGGAAGAGGAGGTGGAAGCATTGAACGAGGTGGTTGTGACCGGTTATTTCGAGCGTACAAAGAACAGTTTTACCGGTTCGGTAACCTCTGTTAAACGGGAAGAGCTTCGCAAGTTCGGGAATGCAAGCCTTATTTCCGCCCTACAAATGGTTGATCCGTCATTTAAAATCCGGGAAAATAATGATCGGGGTTCCGACCCGAACGCCCTGCCCGATTTTTTTGTCCGCGGGGAGAGCAGTTTTATGGGTAATAGCAATATCCCTACTTTTATTGTCGATGGAAATGAGGTTTCATTGCAATATGTTTTTGACCTGGATCTGGATCGTATAGAGAGTTTGAATATTTTAAAAGATGCTTCCGCGACGATTCATTACGGCTCGCGGGCTGCAAGCGGCGTAGTGGTGATCGAGACGCGCCGTCCGACAAGCGGTAAGTTTGCCGTTTCGTATTCCAACCGTACCGGTATGTCCATCGCGGACCTGAGTGATTACGACCTGATGAATGCAAATGAGAAGCTGGAATACGAGATCAAGGCCGGATTGTTTACAAGCTCCGATCCGGAGATTCAACATACGATGGATATGCTGTTGGAATACTATAAAAGCAATCTGATAAAAGGGATAAATACCGATTGGTTGGCACAGCCTGTCCGAAATGCGGTGTCGCAGTCCCATTCCCTTTACATAGAAGGTGGTTCCGATGCGGTAGTATATGGTGTCGGTGCTAACTATAGTAAGAATGACGGGGTAATCAAGAGGTCGTTTCGGGAAAATTTTGGTGTTTCGTTTGATTTTACTTACCGGCTTAAGCAAAAAATAAATATTCGGAATAGTTTTTCATACGGGCAAGTGAATATAAAAAACTCCCCTTACGGTTCGTTTTCAGATTATGCCAAAGCAAACCCTTATAATCCGATCTATGATGAGCATGGAAAAATGATACGTATCTATCCGGTACATCATGGTAGTAGCATCACTTTTCCCCAATACAGTAATCCGCTTTATAATGCCAGTCTGCCGTATAGGGATGAGCAGGAGATCCTTACAATCAATGATAACCTGAGTGTGGATTATTTTATTACGCCGGATTTACGGTTCAAGGGATCGGCCTATCTGTCGAAGATGGTCGGTAACGGTGACAAGTATCTTTCCCCGAACCATACCAGTTTTATTGAACTGGAGGATGACGCCCGGAAGGGGAGTTACACGGTGTCCGACAGCAAAGGATTATCATATAATATAAACAGTACGCTGGCCTATTCCTTCCGTCTGGACAAGCATTTGCTATATAGTGGTGTCGGTATCAATCTTGTTCAGAACTACATATCTTCCCATTCTTTGACCGGTATCGGTTTTTTGGATGAGCGCTTTGATGAAATAGGATTTGCTATGGCCTATCCGGAGGGGTTGTCGCCGGTAGGTTCGGAGGGAACGGATCGTATGGTCGGTTTTTTGGGCAATGTCAATTATTCTTATGGCAATCGCTATTTTGTTGACCTTTCGGCTCGTATCGACGGATCTTCCAAGTATGGACGGAGTAAGCGGTTTGCTCCTCTATGGTCTGCCGGGGCCGGTTGGAACCTCCATAATGAAAAATTTTTGCATGATAACGGATGGCTGAGCCGCCTTACGCTCCGGGCATCTGTCGGAATGACCGGTAATCAGCAGTTTGAACCGTACATGGCTAAAACGATGTTGCAATATAATACGGCTTCAATCTATTATCATGCAGTCGGCGCTACGTTTATCGGATATGGAAATACAAACCTGGAATGGCAGCAGAGCCTGAAACGGAATGCCGGCTTGGATATAGAGCTATTGAACCGCCGTTTGACGGCCCGGTTTGATTACTATAATGAACGGACAGAGGGATTATTACTGCCTGTTACCGTGGCTCCGTCCCTCGGGTTTCCCAGTTACATTGAGAACTATGGGGAACAGAGTAATAAAGGGTATGAGTTTGATATCAACGTTGTGCTTATCCGTAATCGGGGATTTGACTGGGCTGTCAATGTCAGCGGTACGCATAATGAAAATCGGATTGAAAAGATCAGCAATGCGTTGGCAAATCTGAACCGGAAGAATAATGAAAATCCCGAAAATCAGACGAAACCTATTTCATTTTATGAGAAAGGAGAGTCGCTGACGGCGATTAAAGTGGTACGTTCCCTGGGGATAAATCCGGCAAGCGGTAAGGAGCTTTACCTGACCCGAACAGGAGCTATCACCGAGGTATGGGACTATCAGGATAAGGTGGTTTGCGGCGATGCCACACCGGAGCTTGTCGGGAACATCGGAACCAATGTGGTGTGGAAGCAGTTTTCGTTAAATGTGCTCTTCCGTTACGGTTTCGGGGGACAATTATATAACAGTACGCTTTCGGAACGGGTGGAGGGAGCCGATCCTTATGCCAATGCCGACAAGCGTGTATTGAATGAGCGATGGCAGAGGCCGGGCGACTACTCTTTTTATAAAGATATTGCCGACCGGTCCGTGTCGAAAGCTTCCAGCCGGTTTGTACAGGATAATAATTATATTGAGATGAGCAATGTCTCCCTCTCTTACCGGGTTCATCCCGATGCCCTAAAAAAGTGTGGTTTGTCTGCCCTTCGGATCGGATTGAATAGCGGGAACCTGTTTTATCTCTCGACAGTGAAACGGGAACGGGGATTGGATTATCCTTTTGCGCGGCAGTTTACCTTCTCTCTTAATCTTAATTTCTAATGTGATGAAACGAGCCGTACCAAAGAATATGAGCATTTATGGCAAGTTCCAGATGACCATTAAAAAAACAATATATATGAAACGAAACAATATAATTCATTTACGATTGAAAATTGCGAAGCTTATTATTCTTGCTTTTTGCTTTCCGGTGTTTTCAGCCTGTAATAATTGGCTGGATGTTACACCGTTGGGACAGACTGGGGAAGATAAAATGTTTGAGAATGCGGATGGATTTCATCAAGCCTTGGCGGGAAGCTACAGCCTGCTTCTTTCGGATAGTACATATAGTACGGAGCTTACCTGCGGATTCCCGGATGAGATTGTCCGATACTGGAACCAGCAGAGTGAATTCTACAAGTTCAATTATAGCGATGTGAACGCCGCGATCCGGTTGGGAGGCACATGGCGGGATATGTATAAAACAATAGCTAACCTGAACCTTTTGCTGGATCATGCGAAGGATAAAATTCCGGCTACCCTCGAAAATTACAATTTAGTTGTCGGAGAAGCCAAAGCACTGCGGGCCTACCTACACCTGGATCTGTTACAGCTTTTCGGTCCGGTGCTGAGGGATGGAATGGACAAACCGGCTATTCCTTACCGGGAAGAGTTTTCAAATATAATCACCCGGCGGATGAGCGCCAGAGAGGTGCTTGGAAAAATCAAAACCGATCTGGAAGAGGCTTATCAGTTATTGAAACAGGATCCGATCAATACTTACGGAAGAAAGGACGCGACCACCGATATCACATTGGAGAATAAGGCTTTTGCCCTTCGATACAGGGGGCTCCGGATGAATTACTATGCGGTGTGCGCTACAATGGCCCGGATGTATCTGTTGCTAAACGATAAGCCGGGCGCATTGAAATATGCGCAGGAGGTGATAAATGCCGATCATATTTTCCAACTTGTAAAGCGGGAAGACCTTGTAAACGACAAGGATCTGATGTTTCAGCGGGAGATCGTCTGGGGGCTTTATGATCCTCAGATCAAGACCCATCTCAGCGATAAACATGCTTATGCCCGGTTTAATATCGATGTCAGTTTCAGGGATTATGTATATACGCGCCAGGAATCCCAGGGCGGCACAGGTGATTACCGCCTAAGCTATTGGTGGGAACAGACAGCAACGACGCCGACCTATCATGTTTTAGCCAAGTACAAGCGTACACTTAATGAGGCAGGACGAGATGTTACTTTTTATGACATGATAATCGGCATGATACGATTGAGCGAGGTGTACTATATTGCGGCGGAGGCGAATCTGGGAACCAATAATGCGGAAACATACCGGTTATTGAATATTGTCAGAAAGTCAAGGAATATCGAGGCATTGTCGGAGAGTTTAAAAGAGAACGCTGCCGGCCTTCTGGAACAGATTGTATACGAATATCAAAAGGAATTCTGGGGCGAGGGAAGATTGTTCTATCTGTACAAGCGCCTTTACCATGATATCATTGTCCGGGATGCGGTTATCCCGGCTTCCCACACCATATTCGAGCTTCCTCTGCCGAAGGATGAGATCGAATACGGAGGAAATAAGTAAGTGATGAATATTGAATGATCCATTTTGAATTGAAAATAATGAGACGATTATATAATTATATTGGAATATTGGGCATAGCCCTTTTGTTTGCGGGGGCTTGTACCGAGGCGGACAAGGAGACGTTCCGGGGACCCGAGTCGATCTATTTCAGGATGCCGCAGGGAGATACGACTCTTATTATACGGAAGGATACGGTGATCTATTCTTTCGCTTTCGATCCTGTGCTTACCCAGCGGGAGATATACATCCCGGTTGAGGTAATCGGCTTTGCCAGCAGTCACGACAGGACCTATACGATAAAAGTAGCTAATGTAAAGAATACAAAATCCGGTGTGCATTATGAAGCGATCAGCGAACAGCAGCACTTTCCGGCGGGAAAGATGCTGGATTCGTTGAAGGTTGTATTTAACCGTACCGAAGATATGCAGCGGGAAGCGTGTAAGATTGAGATTATGATAAAAGCCGGAGGAGATTTTGTGCAGGGAATTACAGAGAGTCTTTTGGTGGCGATACAGGTGTCCGACATCCTTGAAGAGCCGTCCTGGTGGGAGATGTGGCGTCCTATTCTGGGAGTGTACGATCACCAGATCTACAGACAGTGGATTAAAATATGGGGAGGAACCGGCGATCTGAGCGGTTATACGGGCACCAGTTGGTTTGAGGCTCCGCAGGTGCTGACGGCTATTATTGATCTGAAGAAGTTTTTTGAAGCGAATTCCGCATATTATAGCAATGATGTACGGATTATTATACCGGGGCCTAAATAAAACGGAAAATAAGAATTTTAAAATTGTGGATATGAGAAAGTATATAATATACCTGCTTGTTCTATATCTGGTGACCGGATGTACCGAAGATAAAGGAAATTACCAGTATGCCGTCCTGAATACGATAAAGATCGATGGTTTTGCTGCGGACACGACATTCCGGGTGGATCAGTATGACACATTGAAAATCAACCCTGTATTGCATTTTGAATCCGGAGCACCGACAGATCTGAGTTATGAATGGAAGATCGACCATAAAATCGTATCGACAGATCCGGTGTGTCGTGTGGAGGTATCCGATAAACCGAAGGCAGGAAACGGATATTATACCGCCGGTTTATGTGTAACGGATAATGCGACCAATTTGAAGTATTATAAGGATTTCAAAGTGGTGGTCGGAACCCCGTTTACCAATGCGCTTTATATCTTAAGCGAACAGAGCGAAGAGCGGTCGATGTTGTCGTTTCAACGTCGGGATAAACCGGATGCCCCGTTGGTACATAATGTTTTCGAAAATGCCAATCCTGATTTCGGGCATTTGGGTAAAAAGCCCCGGCAGGTTTTTAACCAGACCTTTCCGACAACCATGTTCGGAGTGCTCAGCGCGGAGGGCGATAAAAAGATGGTATTGCTGGATCCCTCTTTTATGGAGATGACCCAGTATTATACCGAAGAGGTGATCCGGGGTGGGTATAAAGGGGAGTTTAAGCCGGAAAAGATCTCGTTATATATGGGAGGTATGATTGTCAGCGGCGGAAAGATATTCGGTTACAATTATATGCGCAACAAGGCGATTTACCGTCCGATTGCCGGGGATTACGAGTTTGCTTCCTGGATTGATACCCATGAATCATTCGATAGCTATGTATGGGTAAGTTATGATAATAAGGGCGAGCGGTTTGTGTCGCTAAAGCCTGGAAATGACGTACTGGCTTATGATATAGTGACTCCTTTAACGATCAAGAATCAAAGTACCTCTGGTCAGAAGTTTTTTGCCGCCGGAAGCGAGAAAGCCGGCAGCATGGATGTGAAAAAACATATCATGCTTTACGATAAAAGCACTAATAAAGCTCATTTCTACACCATCACCGTAGGGTTCAGTTTTTTTACATTTGAAGGCGATGTGACTGCTTCTGCCAAAACAATGGAAAAAGAGAATCTGATAGATGAGCATTCTGTTTGTATCTTTAGCAAATCGTTGTACTGGTATATTGCCAATAATAATGTAATAAAACGGCTTCATCGTGACGGCGGCGAGCCTGCCGTCTGGTTTACCGCCCCGAAAGGAAATGTGATCGCAATGATGACCGACGAAACAAAGGACGCAGCCGATAAACGCCTTTTTATCGCTACCTACGACGGAACAAAGAGTTATATCTATGTGATCGACATCCTTACCAAAGCGTTGTTGGAAGAACCAATGGAGGTGGACGGAAAGATTGTTTCGATGGTTCTAAAGGGGAAATGGACATATTGATAGTTGATAATATAAATTTGTAAAGAGCTGTCCAATCGGACAGCTTTTTACAAATTCGGCTGGAGCTTGATATATATATATATAATTCCTTATATAGCTGAATTTTAAAGATTATTGAATAAAAGGCATAATTTGTTGCCATTGTGGTTAAAAGTTATATATCTGCAGTAATTAAACTAAATGCAAAAGATAAAAGTGGAGTGTGTATAAATTAAAATCGGTTGCAGATAATTGATAAGTTTGGTTTTTAGGTAGTTTGCAAATAGAGTAATTTTATTTCCTTTTGCCCATCTGTTTTATAAATAGAATATTGACTTTAAACTTAAGAATTATGAAACGGTTTATATTAATTTTGGCATTAGGCATTGTTTCTATTGGTTTGGCACCTATTATATTACATGCTGCAGGAGGGCTGCCAGCTGTTATTATATCTGCAGACAAAACAGAAATTAATGCAGGAGAGTCAGTAACTCTTATGATTTCAACGATAGGTATACCTACATCAATGAATGTTACTTCAACCGGAGGAACATTAGACGGGCATTTAATAACTTTTAATGTACCAGGGACCTATACAGTAACAGTAACGGCATATTTTGCAGGATATACCAGCCCATTTAGGTCCTCCGTTGAAATAATAGTTCGTTGGTAACATTAATCTCAAAAGATTATAGTAAGTTGATAAGAAAATAATATTTCTAGATATAATAGATTTAATAACCGGCTGTGATGGGAAGTCGGTTATTAAAGATTTACAGATTGGACATACATTTTATTATCAAAAACAGAGCAGAACTGGGATTATCATACAGATCATTTTTCTGTTTCTTCTCAACTTAATGTTGATAAAAAGATAAAACATCATTCTATCTCATTTTCAATGTCTTCGGCCCATTTTAAATCCAACAGCGTGGGAGTGCAGAATGACAGTGTATATAGTATCGGATTAACCGAACGTACTCTTCTACACATTGATTCAGATGAATCAACGATGGAATTGTATTCATCCTTGAATTATAATATTAATTTTAATCGAGTTGGCAGAGTGACCCTTAAATCGTCGGTTGGATATCAAAAATCGTCGTTTTATAAACGTGCAATAGATCAATATACCGGTATTCCTGACTATGCACTTTCCGGAGACGAATCGTCAAGTTCGACAATGATTCGTGAAGGTATAGAGTATGCCTTTACAAAAGGTCGCCATAGTATTACTGCATCGTTAAGTTATCAGGGGATATTTATTCGCCGTGATGAACGTTTTCCCGATGTTGATGCCAGACAGAAACGTTTTTATGCTTTTATTCCTGAGGTAACTTATTTAATCGGGCAATATACTCCTAAGCAATGGCAGATATATCTTTCAATGAGAGAAGAAACTTTCCCGTTGGCATTTCTTTCTGCCCGGCTTGATGCCACTAATCCGGTGTATCTTAAAACCGGCAATCCCGATCTGAAATCTCCCCGAAAATATGATTTCGGTTTGTTGAGGTTTGTCTTTGATGATAAAAAAACGTGTCAATTGAAATTATTTGCCTATTTGTATTGTAATAAGATTATAAATAATCGTATTTATTTTGCTAATCCCACAATACTGTCTGATTATGGCAATTATGAAGTACCGGCAGGTGCGACATTGATGTTACCTGTAAATGCGGACCGTTCGATAGAAATTAGTCCAAGTATCGAATATAAGACCCAGCTCCTTTCGATCAAATCGATCTTTAATATAAAGGCCGAATATCGTTATGGAAATCCGCAGGAGGGTGTTAATAATACATTGGTGCGGACTTATCAGCATAGCGGGAATGTTGCGATGAGTTTGACGTCCAATTTTTCCCGGGAGTTTCGTGCCGAGTTGAGAAATATTACCCAATACCGCCGGTTTGAGAATAGTCTAAAAAATGTTGATGAAAACTGGTCGGAGGCTGCAGGGGTTAATTTCCGGTGGGATTTTCTGGAGAGGGCTTACCTGACGGGTTTGTATACATTTGAATACTTAGAGAATACTTACTCCGATGCTATCGAGAATCATATACTTAATGCCTCTGTCGGTTGCCGGGTATTTAAAAACCGCAAAGGGACCATTTCGTTCAATGCTTACGATATCTTTGACCGTACTGCTAATTTTATAACTACGGCTAGTAATCAGCTTGTCAATAATCAGTATAAGCAACTATCTTCCAGTTTTTTCTCGATAGCTTTCGAGTATAAGTTTAATAATACGAAATAGGCGTATCGTATGGAATAAAGTAAATGTATATATTATGTTGTAAGGTTTTATATCTTTGCCGTGTTGTATAAACCAAAACCGTTTGTTATGGATATTGAGAAAGTAAAAAATTATAATCAGAAGATGTTGGCGGTCTTTGTTAGTCTTGGCATAGTGCTTCTGTTGGTCGTTATTACGATTTTAATCATTGAAGCCTTGCCGGGCGGAGGGGGGCATCATGACACTCCTCCTGGATTGATTGCCGGTCAGAAAGTAGAGACGTTAAACCAGAATAATTTACGGAAGCAGGTTATATCATACGAGACCCCTTGGCTGATCGATACGGTAAAATCCGTTTATGTCGTACCGGTATCGATAAAGACCCTGAAGAAACCGGAAGAGGTGGCATCGGGGGAAAACAACTCTCTTCGTTTATTCGATGTTACGTCTTCCAAAATGGAAAGCGATAACTACACTTGGAGATCGTTTGACGGTCAATATACCAACCTGTTGCTTTATTCGCCCAAAATGGGAAGTACGATATCTCTGTTCAGTGAAAGGGTAATGGTAGGCCAAGTACGGGCATATTATTTCAAAGATGATATCTTGCTTGTTTTTTACATTGCGTCCAAAGATACCGATGAAAATGGAGTGATCGATTTGCATGATCTCCGGGGTTTAGGCATTTATTCGTTGAATACCGGGGTGATGAGGAGGATATCCGATGGGGATAACCGGATCGAAGATTATGTTTTCCTGAAAGATTCGAAAGATATGCTGTTGGAGTTTAAGCTGGGCCAATATAAAGAGAATCAGTTCGATGGTTACCAGTCTCCGGGAAAGATCATGAGATACGGTTTCGATTCACAGCAGTTGGCCGATATTGTTTCCAGTCAGATCCAGACCGATATGCAGAAGCTGGTGGAAGGAAAATAGAGGAGGCTTCGAATCTGGATTGTAATATCTAGGTAACATCTTTATGACAGCAATACAATCAATTCCAGCAAATGCTTTAGCCGTTCGCGCATAAAGTGATTGGCGTTATTCTTATGCTTCTTTACCGTATGGATCGTGATCCGGAGCTGTGTGGCGATCTCTTCGTGGGGTATGCCGTCGAGGCTCATTTTATATACCGCTTTGGCGGCAGGCGATAACTCTTCAAAAACAGCCAGTACTTCCCGGAATACCTCTGTCTCGACTACATTATCCAGAAATGAGACATCCTCTTCCGGATTGTAGTATTCGGTGTAGCGATCTTTTACTTTCTGGTGACGGATAATGTTCAGACAGGCCCGTTGCACTACTTGGTAGAGAAAGGCTTTTATTGTATTTACTGAGGTAAAATCCCGGCGTTTTTTCCACAGATGGACAAACGCATCCTGCACAAGATCGTCTATTGCCTCTTTATCTGCAAGGTATTTCGAAGCAAAATAACGCAACGGGGAGGCATATTGTTCATATATCTTCCGGAATGCGTTTTCATTTCCCGCATTAAAATACGTTATTATATCCTGAACCTGTTCTTCCAAAACGGTAAATAATCAATGCATTATTGATTTAATTGTTTGTGCACGAATGGTATGGGAAATTTGTTGCACACTATTTGTCCATACGAAATTATAAAAATATTTTATATCGCTGATATTTTTGAAAAAAAAATGGGGACAGAAAAATAATCCGGTTTGTCCTGCCGGCGACGAATATGTGATCGGTTCTCCTTTATTTACGGCGGCAACAATTTATCTGGAAAATGGAGAAAAGATCTCTATAAAAGTCGAACAAAACAGTGCAGAGAACCGGTATATCCAGTCATTGAAATGGAATAATAAAACCTATACGAAGAACTATTAAAATCACTTCGATCTGCTAAAGGGGACAGAATTAAAATTCCGGATGGGAAAAGAGCCGGAACGGAATAGGAGAGTAAAAGAGGAAGATGCTCCATATTCCTATAGTAAATCAAAAACCGGAAATTAAAGGATAAGCTAACATTATTAACTTCCACCCTGTTTTCGATTTTTGTGGTAAAATAGGGTGGTTTTATTATGATGTTATAATGCGATACAGTTCCACAAGGCCTTTTTAAATAGTAGAAGTTAACTTCACTTAAATAGAGCTTTATTTTTCTGTAATGAAATGTACTGATATATAATGTGTTAAAGTGTTTGTTCTTATTTATTGAAAATATTTTTTGAAAAAAAAAGAAAAATGACTAGTCTTTTTCAGTCCTTTTGTTGTTTTATATATAAAGAAAACTAACTTGATTTAACTACAAAAAACTGTATCATGAAAAAACTAGGACAATTTTTTATTGCAACGGCATTAGTGTTTATGTCATTTACAACTTTTGCAAAAGCTGAAAACTATAATTTCAGTGTAGTATATTGTGTTGATAATGAGGATGGAATAGATGTCAGGGTATATAATAATCTATTCGGTAATTTTTGTATTTATAACCAGACCCTTGCTCCGTCAACAAATTGGAGAATAGCGACTTTTAATGTATATGATCCTTATCTTCCAGATACAAGCCTGGAATATTATGAAGTGATAATAAGTTTTGAATACAATGGATATTTTCATGTATATTATTATAACTTATCGGATATAATAGGTGAGACGATCGAGATTACTCCTCCCGAGGATTGGAATCCTTGGCCTTGGATCCTTTTTTAAAACAGACGTATTAGATATATCTATTTTATAGAAAAGTTTAGAAATATTTTATAACTAGTTGGTTTTCTTCCACCCCATTTTTTATCGCTTATGAAAAAGTGGGGTGGTTTGTTGTTTAAGTTTATTCTGCAAATAAGAAAAGAGAGAAGGAAAACTTCAAATTCAATACAGTGCACGACTTTAGAGATAATGTCAAAACCTTTGAACGGAAATATGACATTCCGCTGCTTGCCCCTTACCTGATCAGGTATAGAGACGAAACTACCGTCAGGACAA